>DATDOV010000020.1:0-171328 GCA_035293105.1 Blastocatellia bacterium | reverse complement strand
CCGGCTCGCGCGGCACGGCTTGCTGAACCCCCGAACGATTCTCGCGCACGGCGTGCACCTGGACGACTACGAGATCGAAGCCGCGCGCGATGCCGGCGTGTGGTTCGCCCACAATCCGCGGTCCAACATGAACAATCAAGTGGGCTGCGCGCCTGTCGCGAAATTCGGAGACCGGCTTGTGCTCGGCACCGACGGAATCGGCGCCGACATGTTCGAGGAAGCGCGATTCGCTTTCTTTCGCGCGCGTGACGCCGGCTCGCCGTTGGGCGCACAGGAATGGCTGCGGGTGCTTGCCGCGAATCAGCGTTTGGCGTCGCAGGTATTCGGTCAGGAAATGGGTTCGCTGATGCCCGGCTCGGCCGCCGACTTGATCGTGCTGGACTATCAGTCGCCAACGCCGGTGACGCCGGAGAACCTAGCGTGGCATTTCATCTTCGGCATCACGTCGTCTTCGGTCGAGAGCGTGATGGTCAATGGTGAGTTCGTCATCAAGGAGCGCCGGCCGATACTCGACGAATCAAACGTCTATGAGCAGGCGCGGAAGGCGAGCGAAAAACTGTGGGCAAACCTGCGTAGTCTCTCGTGAAGCGAGTGCTCGAACTACGCAGCATGCGCTCCAGATTCCATTGATTGCTCTCGATCATACCGACCTCGCGCGCGCGACGTGGGTTCCTGATCGATCAAGTCTTGCAGAAGCACGCGCTCACAGGAGGCACAACTTGACCTGGGAACCGGAAATCGACGAGATCAAGCGCCGCGTCGAGATGGCAAAAGAGATGGGCGGCGCAGCCAACGTCGAGCGGCAACACGCCGGCGGGAAGCTGACCGTGCGCGAACGCATCGACCGATTGCTCGATCCGGACTCATTCCACGAAATCGGCGCGCTTGCAGGCAAGGCCGCCTATGAAAACGGCCAGATGGTCTCATTCGTGCCGTCGAACTTCGTGATGGGAACCGGGCGCATCGAGGGCCGGCGCGTCGTCGTAGCGGGCGACGACTTCACCGTGCGCGGCGGCGCCGCTGACGCGCGAATCGGCGACAAGGCCGGCTATGCCGAGAGACTTGCGCGCGAGCTGCGGCTGCCGATCATTCGGCTCGTGGACGGCACCGGCGGCGGCGGCAGCGTGAAGACGCTCGAGACGATGAAGGCGACGTACGTGCCGGCGAACCCCGCGTGGGACATCGTCGTTGCGATAATGTCGGAGGTCCCGGTCATCGGCGCCTGCATGGGCTCGGTAGCCGGACTTGGGGCGGTTCGAGTCGTGACCGCGCATTTTTCGCTGATGGTCAAAGGCACGAGCCAGCTCTTCGTCGCCGGTCCGCCCGTCGTCGAACGAGGCGTAAGCGAAAAGGTTACGAAGGAACAACTCGGCGGCTCGCACATTCACGCGCGCGGGAGCGGCGCGGTCGATAACGAGGTTGAAAGTGAAGACGAAGCGTTCGCCGTGATCCGGCGCTTTCTGTCCTATCTGCCGTCGAACGTCTGGCAGGTCCCGCCTCGCGCTGTCTCCCAGGACGATCCCGCCCGGCGCGAAGAGGAACTGATCTCGATCATCCCGCGAAATCGGCGGCATGGGTTCAACGTCCGTCGGTTGCTCGAGCTGGTATTCGACCGCGACTCGATCTTCGAGATCGCGCGTTACTACGGCAGGCCGCTGGTGACTTGCCTGGCGCGATTGAACGGGTACGCAGTCGGTGTGATGGCGAGCGATCCACAGCAAGGCGGCGGAGGGCTTGACGCGCCGGGCAGCGAGAAGATGACTCGCTTCATCGATCTCTGCGACACGTTTCATCTGCCGGTTGTGAACTTCGTCGACCAGCCGGGGTTCCTGATCGGCACGGCGGCCGAGCGCGCGGGCACGGCTCGGTATGGCGCGCGGGCGATGGCGGCGGTCTATCAAGCGACCGTGCCGTGGGTGTCAATCATCTTGCGGCGCGTGTTCGGCGTTGCAGGCGCGGCTCACGGGAACGCGCAAGGACTGAATCTGCGATACGCGTGGCCTTCGGGAGATTGGGGCTCGCTGCCGATCGAGGGAGGAGTTCAAGCTGCGTATCGCCGCGAGATCGAAGCGTCACCCGATCCGGATACGCGGCGGCGCGAGATCGAAGAGATGCTCAATGAGCTGCGCTCCCCGTTTCGGACGGCAGAGATGTTCGGCATCGAGGAGATCATCGACCCTCGCGACACTCGGCGGCTGTTGTGTGAGTGGGTCGAAACGGCTTATGAGTTATTGCCGACTGATTTGGGCCCCAAGCGGCGCGGGCTGCGGCCCTGAACGGCGGCGGCGATGCTCGATTGGAGATGCGGGTGCGGCGTTAAGATGGCCTGTGCTATGATTGCTCGTCAATGCGACAGCCTCGCGCGAAGGGTGATGCCCAACCGCCGCTCAATCATTGGAGGATCTCAGCTTGATCACGCCTCTTAGAAACTCATCAACTTCGTTTTTCGCTCGCACGATGTTCGCCGCAGCTCTGCTCTGCTCGATTGCGGCTGCGGCGCTTACCGGTACAGCAGTTTCGCAAGACAAGGAGCCGAAGAACACGACTCAGGAAAAAGCGAAAGAACGTGAGAAGCCGGCCAAACAAGACGACAAGTCGAAAGCGCCGCAGCCGAAGCTCTCGACTGCAGAAGCCATTACGGAACTTACGATCATCGCCTACGGGGGCCGGAAGCAGCTCGAGACCGTTCGCACAGCGATACAGGAGGAGGGAACGATCAAACTGGCGACCGATCAAGGCGACATGACCGGCAGCTACAATCTTCGATCGATTAGGAAAGAGAAATCCTGGCAGGACCTGCTGCGCGTCGATCTCGAGTTGACCCCGCCTGCCACTGCCGACCGCCAGGGATTGCCCCCGAGCGTCAAGTACATTCTGGGGTTCAATGGGGCGTCGGTATGGTCGGCTCAAAACGGGCAGTACGTCAGTCCGCGGCCGGAGGTGGAGACGGCTTTCCGCGCTCAACTGACTCACGAGTTCACGGCGCTGCTTCGCTACAAGGAGGACGACTCGAAACTAGAGTACATAGGCCCGGAGACGGTGGTAGGCGTCGACAACCACGTGCTGGAGCTGACGCTGCCAAACGGGGAGAAGAGCCGCTACTGGATCAGCGCAAAGACGTATCGAATTCTCCACGTTGAATACGAGTTGAAGCTTGCCGAAGGGCAACCCGTGACGAAGTATCGAATCGACTACTACTACACGCCATACAAGGTCATTCAAAACACGCTGGTTCCCTCGCGGCGAGTGATGAGTCAGGACGGGAAGCTCGTGCAGGAGATATCGCTGACGAACATAACCTATTCGGCTAAGCTCGATCCGGAGATCTTTCAACATCTTCAGGAACAGTGAGGAGGATCGAAGTCATTGAGTCATTGAGTCATTGAGTCAGTGAATCATTAAGGCATTGACTCGACTGCGGCGACCGCCGGCTTTCGGCGTGCCGACCAACCGCGAAATCTACGATGGCCGCCAACCGAGGAGCGTCTCAGATGAAACGTCACACGCTAATTACAGGTTCACTTCTGATTCTTGCATTGCTCGTCCCCGGGCTCGCCCTTGCGGGGAAGGTGAAGAAGAAGAACGGTCAGGTGATCGAGGGGGAGATCGAGGGCACTCTCGTCCAGAAAGGCAGGGGGTGGCAACTCAAGGATGGCGCCACTGTTGAGCACGTGAACAGCTATTTATTCGTCGGAAGCAAGGACTACGAAATCGATTCGATCGACGAGAGCGGGGTTAGCACCTCTTACAACGGTTGGTATCTCCTCCTAGTCGTTGGCTCACGGTCGCGAATGCTCTCAGATGCCGCCGTCTTCCGGTCGTTCAAGTCCGAATTGGAACGCGCAGGCCTCGACCCCGAAGCGTTCAGCGTCCGGAAGCTCGCGAGCGGATTGATCTTCGCGGTCCTCGCTTATCCCGCTCACAAGATGGACCAGTCTAAACTGGTGGTTGCCCCAATCATCGGGGGCGTGGCCGCCGGCACTCGCGGATCGCTTGTAGCCAAAAAGGCCGTCGAAATACAAGGGCTAATGTCCGGCAGATTCCAGGGAGCGCCTTCCGACAAGCAACCGAGCATAGCAAGTTGGCCAGACAGTCTGATTGGTGAACTCAAGGATGGACAGTTAATCCAGGCGGTACGAGTGAAAACCAGCGAGGGAACGGTTACGATTCCGGTGAAGGACATAGTCGCGTTCAACCAGTAGCCGGCGGCCAGGACCGCTCAAGACCGCAGCCCTGAGAGGTGCTCTTCAATCGTCAAACCCACTTGCTCGCGAAACCTCTCGGCCATCGACGGGATATCATCGACCGGTTCGTCCCGGGCAACACGCTCGACGCGCCACATCGGAACGAACACGTGAGTCAGCCCGATGTTGCGCTCACCCCTCACGATCATCCGAGTCCAATCGTCAAAGGTGGTCAAGTCGATACCGTGTAGAAAGACTCCGGCCGGTGTGAGGCTCTGCAACAATCCCCAGAGTTTCTCCCGTGGGCTGTGAAGGTAAACGACAACAGGCGAACCGGCGCCAATCCCCTCAATCCCCGCCGAGTGCTCATCCATGCTCACACTTCCCTTCTCTGCCCCTGCTGCGGGCTTTTCCTGCGACGTCTATCGCTCAACAACCATCGCGATCCCCTGTCCCCCGCCGATGCACAACGCGGCGAGCCCGCGCCGCACATCGCGCCGCCGCATTTCGTGGAGCAATGTCACCAGAATTCGGGCGCCGCTTGCGCCAATGGGATGACCAAGCGCAATCGCTCCGCCATTCACGTTCACCCTCGCCGCGTCGAGATCAAGCTTTCCAATCACCGCAAGGCTTTGCGCGGCGAAGGCTTCGTTCAACTCGAACAAGTCGATATCGCGGATCGCAAGCCCCGCTTTCTCCAACACTCGCTCGATTGCCGTCACCGGACCTAATCCCATAACGCGCGGCTCCACGCCGGCCGACGCGTAAGCCACGATTCTGGCCATCGGAGCCATTTCCATCAGCCGCGCCCGTTCTTCGCTCGCGATCACAAGCGCGGCCGCTCCATCGTTGATCCCCGATGCGTTGCCGGCGGTGACTGTGCCGCCTTCCTTCTTGAACGCCGGCTTCAATGCGCCGAGCTTGGCCGCGGTTGTACCCGGGCGCGGATGCTCGTCGACGTTGAATAGGAGCTGCTCGCCCTTCTTTTGTTTCAACGAGACGCTGACGATCTCGTCGCGGAAGCGCCCGCCCGAGATTGCGACTTCTGCGCGCCGCTGACTTTCGGCCGCGAACTCGTCCTGGGATTCGCGCGTGACCCCGCACATCGTCGCGACGTTTTCCGCCGTCACACCCATATGACAGCTCTCCATCGCGCACGTGAGTCCCTCGCTCAGCATCGAATCGGACATTTCGCCGCCGCCGAGCCGGTAACCCCATCGCGCGTCCCTCAGGAGGTAGGGCGCGCGGCTCATCGATTCCATTCCGCCGGCGACAATCAACTCGGCGTCCCCAGCCGAAATCGCCTGAGCGGCCAGCGCGACGGCCTTCAAGCCTGAACCACACACTTTATTCACGGTGAACGACGGAACGCTCTCCGGTATTCCTGCCGCGATGGCGGATTGCCTCGCCGGATTCATGCCGAGCCCGGCTTGAAGCACGTTTCCCATGATGACTTCTTCGACGGCGCCGCCGTCCAGCCCCGCGCGCTCTAACGCCCCGGCGATCGCGATCCGTCCAAGCTCCGTTGCCGGAGTGTCTTTGAGCGCGCCGCCGAACGTCCCGATGGCCGTCCTGATTCCACTAACGATAACTGCTCCCGACATAGCCCAATCACCCAATGACTCAATTCCCCCTGACCTTCACGTCGTCGAACGCCTGGTCCCGTTGGGCGTAGCAAAACAACCCGACCTTACCGCGGCGATACGACCGGTCTCGCACTTCAAACAGCGGCCGGCCATCTACGTCTCCGCTGATACGGTCCTCGGTGACTCTCACGTGGATGACCGTCTCGACTCCCTTTTTGTAGCCGCGCGGCGCCGACCAAAGCTCAGTGTAGTCGGCGCCATCTCGCTTGTCCAACCGCGTGATTGGACCCCCGCTGAAGCCGTCTTCGAGCAAGATCAGCCTGTAAAAGTGGCCAGCATCCGTGAAACGAAACACGACTCCGAAACCATCATCGTCTCCCGGCGTCGCCTTAACCCACAAATCGTAGTCGTCCCATGTCGGGTCTCCTGCGACCAGATAGGTCCCGTACCAGCGGCCGAGGAAGTCGCCTCGCCTGCCCCAAACGTTGCTGTGCTGATGAAGCCGGCCGTCTGCCTCAACCTCCCACCGCGAAGGCCCCTCCAAAACATCAGGGTCATCGACGGCAAGCCAGGCCGACTGCCGCTTGTCATGAAATCGCTCGTCAAGCAGAACCCGGCCGCAGCCGGCCTGTGAGACGGCGAAGGGCAGCATGAGCACTAAAGCGGCTAGACGCGATATCGGCGTCCGTCCAACCAACGCCGATAGTCCGCACCCCGCAGCCGTGAAGAGCCACAGACGTGACCTGAGCGGCCCGCGACGTGTCTCCCGCGATGTCACTACCCACCTCATGATTCTTCGAGGACCTCGCGAGCGCGTCGAAACACGCTGTCAAACATCTTCTCGGTCAATCGCCCGGTGAAAGTATTCTGTTGGCTCGGATGGAACGACCCCAGCAGCGTCATTCCGTCGGCGAGTTTGGATTCAGCGCCATGCGCGAACTTCGGTCGGGGTGGTGCGGTTCGCGAGCGCCGCGCGAAGTTTGCGCGGTCCCTTTCTGCAACGGCCTCAACCGATGTGATTGCCGCGTCGAACGCCACGCGTCCGAGGGCGACAATGACCCGCACTCGCTTCAGCAATTCCAGCTCCCGAAGCAAGTAGGGCCGGCAGTTTCTGACTTCTTCAGGCAGCGGTTTGTTCGCAGGCGGCGCGCAGTGAATCGTCGCCGTGATGTAGCAGTCGCGCAACCTCAAGCCGTCGTTACGGCTCACCGATGTTGGTTTGTTAGCGAAGCCGGCCCTGTGCAACGCCGCGAAGAGCCAGTCGCCGCTGCGGTCACCGGTGAATATGCGGCCCGTGCGATTGCCGCCGTGGGCTGCGGGTGCGAGTCCGACGATCAACAGACGCGCTCGCGGATCACCGAAGCTCGGCACCGGACGGCCCCAGTAGTCGTCGTCATCAAAGCGCCGGACCTTTTCACGCGCGACCCGCGTTCGCCACTCAACCAGACGCGGGCACAGGTCGCATCGGATGATTCGCTTCTGTAGCTCGTCGATGGATTTCAGACGCGTGGTGGTGCTGGTCTTCAATGCTGGAACTTCCACTCGATATCGACGGCTTCGAACCGCGTTTCGCCGATGTTCTTCAGCGAGTGGGTTATCGGCCCGGTGTGCCATCGGAAATCGCCCGGCTTGAACTCAGCGAGCTGCGGCTTCATCCCGGGTGACTCCAGCAGGATCTTGCCGCCCGCCACCGTGACGCCGAGCCCCGAGAGCGAGTGAGTGTGCGAGGCGACGGATTGGCCGGGCTCCAGTATGAGGCGTTCGACGCGCACGCGATCGTTCTCGAGCACGGTTGTATGACCAGGGATCGCTTCGGCCGTCAGCGAGTTCTGAGGAGCGGGCGGTGACTTGAGGACTTCAATGGTGATGTTGCGAAACAGGGCGGGGCCGGGATTCGTCACGCGATGAGTGATCGTCGCTTTCGTGAAGCGGACCTCGCCGTCTTTGACTACGAGGTCGGCCGGCGGGCTGCCGAGCACTTCGGCCTTGAGCTTGGCGTCGCCGATCGAAACGAACAAGTAGTCGTTCGAGTGTACGTGAAACAGCGTCGCATCGCCGGCCGGCACGTTGACGTCGAAGACCCGCACGTATTCGTTCTCGAACTTGAGGTGATGTCTTGGCTCGCTCGCGACCGGCACCGGTGATTGCAGCGCCGGGCTGACTACCGGGACCAAAGCAATGAGGACGGCGGCAATCTTCATCGTTGATTCTCCGTACGGCGGCGGCGGAATACTCTGAGGCCAGGTTGACCCCTTCGCGCGCAAGAGAATACCATAGCCGCCTTGCCGAGCAAACCAGCCGAGGAGCCTGAGTGCCGATCGTCTCGATCAACGAATCACTTCTGATCCCCGGCGTGAGTCCCGTTGAGATTCACTATCGCGAAAGCGGCGCCGGCGCTCCGCTCCTATTCTTGCACGGGGGATGGGGGTACGAGGTCTACCCGTTTGACGCTCAGATTGCCGCGCTGCAGAGTTGCTCCCGCATCGTTATACCGGACCGGTCGGGCTATGGTCGCTCGATGAAGATCCGCGGCGTCCCGTCCGACTTTCACCGCCGCGCGGCTGTAGAAACCGTGAGCCTGATGGATGCGCTCCGGATTGACCGCGCGGTGTTGTGGGGCCACAGCGACGGAGCCGTGATCGCGGCGATGATTGGGCTGGCCGAGCCTTCGCGGTGCGTGGGGCTGATCCTCGAAGCGTTTCACTTCTACCGAAACAAGCCCGGCTCTCGCGAGTTCTTCGAGGCGATGGAGCGAGACCCTGATCGGCTGGGCGAACGGGTGACGACGGTTCTTTCACGGGAGCACGGTGAGGACTATTGGAGGAAGCTGATCGTGATGAACGGCCGGGCGTGGCTCGAGATCGCCGATCAAAGCCGGCATCACGAGGAAGACCTGTACGGAGGCAGCCTGGGTGAACTGGCGGTCCCGGCGATCTTCATTCATGGCGCGCGCGACCCGCGAACCGAGCTTGGCGAACTGGATGCGATACGCCGGCAATTACCGCACGCGCCGATACACTTGCTTGAAGAAGGGGCTCACTCCCCGCACAGCGAGCGGTCAGCAGCGGAAGATTGCACGGGAATCGCGGAGGGTTTCCTTCGTGGACTGACTGAGGTCAGGGAACGCGACTGAACGCGCCCTCCTGTTCGCAGCGCAAATTGGAGAGATCAAAGGACGCGGGCTCAAAGGAAGCGCTCCGCTCCTCTCTACTCCTCATCTCGAAACAGATCATCGACGGCGAGCGTCCACCCCGGTACGGCCGTCTCGGCGTGCGCGATATCGCCCCGCCGAAACACGATCGGATTCTCTGGGTCGCCGGCATCGTAGGACTTGATCACATCCGGGCTGAGCAAATCCACATCCCAGACACAGATCGTTCCGGCCGCGAAATAGTCTCTGCGTTTTTCCGCAATCCGCTGTGGACCATAATCCGCATCACTCCTGACTTCGAGAGCGAAGATCGGCGCCCCTTCAAGGAACTTCATGCCCGTAGGCCGTCCGGTATACCAGGCTGCGTCCGGGCTGAAGGAGTCGCGGTTCGGAAGACTAACTCTGAAGCCAGCATTGTCGGCAATGGCATAACCTGCGTTCGTTTTACGCTCGTGCTGATAAAGACTCATGTGGATCATGCTGGAAGCTCGATTTGGCAGGAATCCAGTAGGGGCCATCTGTACAAGTTCTCCATTGACTATCTCAGCCTTGCCGTCTTCAGGGACGTAGTAGAGGTCCTCGATCATTACTCGAACCTTGGTAGTCATAGTCCAACCTCAGGGTCTTATGATAGCACGGTTGAAGCATCCTTTATCGCGCGAATCCCTGAGCCCGAGAGAGAGGATCGCGGCCGTTAGGTCGATGGCAATCTACTACGGGCTGACGCCCGCAGCATTCTCCCTCAGGGTCCTTTCAGCAGCCACACCATCATCTGGATGTCGAGCTTGCGTGAGCGGTCGGCGCCGGCGACGAGCGATGCAACAGGGAATCCGGGAATCACGCCGTAGCTGACGGCGTAGACCTCATACTCGGGCGTCGCGACGCCTTGAGCCTACGGCATTGCCTTCGGCAAGACTGCAAGAAGAAGTGAGAGCGCGACAAGAGCGGTTTTGATCATGACCGCGAACGCCGTTCTTGGTTTTTGCGGCTGCGTCCCCTCACCACTTCATCAACCGCGAGATCATCTGGACCGCTGCCGGATCGTCGGGGAACATCACCGGCAGTTCCTTCGTCCGAACCGTCCGGTCCCCAATTCGCTTCACCATCACTTTCACCGGGCAGCCGCACGCACTGTAGATGAACGTCACTTCGCGTTCGGCGCCGTCGGGCCAGACGTCGCGCACCGGGACACCCGGCTCCTTCGCCTTCGCTTCGAGCACGGAAGATGGGTTGTTGGACCCATCGACCGTGAAGGCGGTCCCGCGGCCGTTGTCGATCAGGATCAGCAAGTTTTTCTGTTTAGGCGGTCCGCTCGTCGGCAATATCCTGCTCTGCCACAAAACCTCCCCGGTGCGCTTGAACACGAGCGACGCGAGCCCGGGCTTTTCGCTGCTGACGTGCACTGAGAGATGGAGTTTGCCGTCCGGCGTCGGTTCGCCATAAGCATCAAGAATCGCAAACGTTCGTCCCTGGCCGTCGTCGGGCTGATAGCGGCGCTCGACCTCGCGCAGGGCTTCAGCGATGGTCGGCGGCTTGCGTCCGAAGTCGAGCTCGACCGTTACCATTACGGCCTTGGCGACTTCCATGGTTTGCAGTTCAGCCACAGCGCTTGGCGATGGGGAAGCGGGCTGACCGACGCCCGCCGACGAAGTGGAAGCCGTCCCGCCCGGCGCAGATTGATCCGGAGGGTCGCTCGTCCGGCACGCCATGGCGAAGCTGAAGCCCAGGAGTGCGAATGACGCGGCGATCATCGCGGCCCGCCCTCGACGCCTGGACTTTTCCGCGACCGTGGAAGCGTTATCCTTTGACATCGCGAGAGATGATAACAACCGCCGCACAAACCGCCAAGAAGCCACGAACGCGATAGAGCGAACGGCACACCATCCTAGACTAGGTCCGCATGGCCGTGATAAGCTCCGGCGTCCCCCACGAATGCCTTTCGGAGAGAGAGGGACATGCTATTCGAGCTTTTAGAATGCGGGAATCCCTCGCATACCGCTATCGCAAGCCCCGACGGAGCCGCCGTCACCTACAACCAGCTTCGCGCGCAAGTCGACTCGCTCGCCGCCACGCTCAACGGCTTAGGCCTGGGGCGCGGGGACCGCATTGCAATCGCCTTGCCGAACGGGATCGAGATGATCGCCGCATTTCTCGCGGCGTCTCTCGCGGGGACGGCCGCGCCGCTTAACCCGGCTTATACCCTCGATGAGTTCAAGTTCTATCTCGAAGACACGAACGCTCGGGCGCTGATAGTGCCTCCCGGCGGCGGCGAAGAAGCTCGAAACGCAGCCGGCGATAAGGTCCTGATCGTCGAAGTCGCATCCGACAACGCCGGCAAAGTTTCATTTTCGTCGGCCGGCTCGTGCGGCCCCCGCCGCCCTCGCGAGTACGCAGATTCCAACGACATCGCTTTGATATTGCACACGAGCGGGACTACCAGCCGTCCGAAGCGGGTGCCGCTGACTCATCACAACCTCATGGTCTCTTCCCGCAATGTCGCGGACACTTACCGGCTCACCGCCGAAGACGTCTCGATGTGCGTGATGCCGCTGTTTCACGTGCACGGGCTTGTGGCTTCGACCTTCGCGACGCTGCTGACCGGCGGAACCGTTGTCGTGCCTTCGCGGTTTAACCCGCTGTCGTTCTGGCCGGCAGTAAGAGACCATCGCGCGAGTTGGTACTCAGCAGTGCCGACGATACATCAAGTGCTGGCCGCCAGGGCCAAGACCGGCGGCAGACCCGCCGGAGCCGAACACTTGCGCTTCATCCGCTCGTGCAGCGCGGCTCTTGCGCCACAGTTGATGGCCGACCTTGAAGAGCGCTTCGGCGCGCCGGTGTTGGAGGCGTACGGGATGACCGAAGCCGCACATCAGATGGCGTCGAACCCGTTGCCGCCCGAGTCTCGCAAGCCGGGCTCGGTTGGATGCGGGACCGGCGTCGGCGTCGCGATACTGAATGATCAGGGTGAATTGCTGCCCGCGGGGACGACCGGCGAGGTCTCAATCCGAGGCCCGAATGTCTTCAGCGGCTACGAAGGAAACGCCAAAGCGAACGCCGAGTCGTTCACTAATGGCTGGTTCCGCACGGGCGATCAGGGGTATCTGGATGGTGAGGGATACTTGACGTTGGTGGGCCGCATAAAGGAGTTGATTAACCGAGGCGGCGAGAAGATATCGCCGCGAGAAGTCGACGAAGCGCTGCTCACCCATCCGGCGGTCGCCGAAGCCGTCTGCTTCGGTATACCCGATCGAGTCTATGGGGAAGGCGTCGCCGCCGCCGTCGTGCTCACGGCAGAAGCGACCCAGGCCGAGCTGATCGCCCACTGCCGGTCGTCGCTCGCTGATTTCAAATGCCCTAAGGTTATCTACATCGTTGACGCTATCCCGCGCACGGCGACCGGCAAGATTCAACGCCGCAACGTCGCTGCGCAGATAGCCGAGCCCCAGTAACTACTCAGTAACGCGAGATGAAATTCGCAGTCGTAGGCGCGGGCGCGATAGGCGCTTTCCTCGGAGCCCTGCTCGGCAGATCGGGTGAAGAAGTGACCCTGATCGCGCGAGGCGAACACCTCCGCGCGATGCGGGAGCGCGGAGTTCGCGTTCGAGGCGCGATAGGCGAATTCGAGGTCCGGCTCCCGGTCGCCGCCGATCCGCAATCGGTCGGCGAGGTTGACGTCGTCTTGCTGACCTTGAAGGCCCACAGCCTCACCGAGATGGCCCCGCGACTTGCTCCGCTGGTCGGCCCGGAGACTTGCATCGTAAGCACGCAGAATGGGATTCCGTGGTGGTACTTCTACCGGCACGGCGGCGAGTGGGAAGGCACGCAACTCGAGTCAGTCGATCCCGGAGGCGTGGTTGCCAAAAGCATCGACCCGGCTCGCGTGATCGGGTGCATCGTCTACCCCTCGACGATCGTCGTGGAACCGGGAGTCATCGAGCACGTCGAGGGCACGCGGTTCACGCTTGGGGAACCTGACGGGTCGAAGAGCGAGCGGTGCCGCCGCATCGCCGACGCTCTCATCAAGGCCGGGCTTCGATGTCCCATGCGCAGCGATATCCGCCGCGAGATATGGGTGAAGCTCATGGGCAGCGTCGCGTTCAATCCCATCAGCGCGCTGACTCGCGCGACGCTCGCTGAAGTAGTTCAATGTCCGCAGACGCGCGCGCTTGCGGAAGGAATCATGAGCGAGGCCGAAGCCGTGGCCGCGCGATTGGGTATCGATTTGGGGGTGACGATCGAGCAACGACTCGCCGGGGCGGAAAAAGTCGGACATCACAAGACGTCGATGCTTCAGGACGTGGAGGCAAGGCGGCCTTTGGAGATCGAGGCGATTGTAGGCGCGGTCGTCGAGCTCGGCGAAAAGATGGGGTTCCCGATGGCTTACACTCGGGCGGTTTATGCGTGCGCTAAGCTGCTTGATCAGGGCATTCGCGCAAGCGGGCGGACACCGGGCGCATAACGAGACGCACGCGGCTTCATTGGTTGGGGAGCAGAGCGAACGGGTTCATTACGAGGGAAAAGGAGAAATGCGGCATGACCGAAGAGCGGGGGACCACGCGAGTGGCCTCGAGATGGCTCATTCTTGTGGCTTGCATCGCGGCGATGATGGCCATAGCAAACCTGCAATACGCATGGACTCTGTTCACGACGCCCTTAATGGACGACTTTGGAGTGAGCCTCGCGACAGTCCAATGGGCGTTCACGCTTTTCGTGATCACCCAGACGGGGCTATTTCCATTCACCTCTTATTTGGTGGAGCGGTTTGGTCCAAAAACGGTCGTGACAATTGCCAGTGCGCTGGTAGCAACGGGCTGGATAGGAGCTGGGATGGCCGCTTCCGCGAAATCGCTGCCGGCGCTCTACTGCGCGTGCGCGTTAGGAGGCGTCGGAGCGGGCGCGGTTTACGGCGCGTGCGTCGGCGCGGCGATGAGGTGGTTCCCGGATCGACGCGGCCTGTGTGTTGGCTTCGTTGCGGGGTCCTACGGATTCGGCACGGCTATCTCCGCGTTTCCAATCGACCACATGATCAATTCGGGCGGTTACATCTCGGCTTTCATCGCGTGGGGAGCAATTCAAGGCGTGATCGTGCTGATCGCAGGTCAGTTTCTGGCGATGCCGCCTGATGGATGGACGCCGCCGCGATGGGATCAGATCAAGCTCAAGCTGCAAAAGAAGGTCCACCAATCGACGCGCAACTACACGCCGCGAGAAATGGTGGTGAGCAAGGCATTCTATCTACTCTACGTGATGATGACTCTGGTGACGTTTAGCGGGCTGATGCTGACCGCGCAGCTAAAACCGATTGGTCAACAGTATGGCCTCAACACGTATGTTCTGGTGGGAGGCGGCACGGTTCTGAGCCTTGTGGTGAACCAGGTGCTGAACGGCTCGGCGCGACCGTTCTTCGGATGGCTTTCCGATCACATGGGCCGGTACGACACGATGGGTCTGACGTTCATGTTGGGCGCCCTGTCGATCACCGCGCTCACTCTGCTGGTTCGGTATCCGATTTGGTTTGTCGTCATGTGTGGAGTGACGTTTTTCGCGTGGGGCGACATCTACTCGTTGTTTCCGTCGGCGATAGCAGACATCTTCGGCAGCAAACATTCGACAAGGAACTACGGTATTCAGTACACCGCAAAAGGGCTGGGCTCAATCCTGGCGGGTCCGGGCGCCGCATGGCTGTCGGGACGGAGCGAGTCCTGGGCGCCGGTACTGTGGCTGGCAGTGGGTTGCAACCTGACTGCGGCGGCGCTCGCAGTCTTCTGGCTCAAACCGCTCATAACTCGCCTGGTGAAGGAGCAGCTTTCTGCGCGTGGGCGAGAGGTCACTCCGGCGGTTGTCCAGGAAGTCGCGGCCGGTAGCACCACGGCGGAGTAGCCGGGGTTCGTGCGTTTCCAGAGGCTACGGGAGTCAACCGGTAGCGCACGCGCGTAGCGATTGAATCTGATCAGGCGGGATCAGGGTTCGCCTTCGCCCATCTCTTGCTTCAGCGATTCCAGGTTGTTCCGGACCGTGACAGTGCTCGGGTGATCGTCTCCGAGAAACTTTCGGAAGATGCCGAGCGCGCGCTCGTAGCACTGCCGGGCGCCGGACAGGTCGCCGAGGTCTCGCAGCACACTGCCCAGATTGTTGACGCGAATCGCGACAGTGGGATGGTTCGGGCCGAAGGCGGCTTCATCAATCCGCAGCGCACGCTCGAAGCATTCCCGGGCGCCAGCCAGGTCGCCGAGGGCTTGCAGCACAAGGCCCAGATTGTTGAGGTCTATCGCGACGTCGGGATGGTTCGGGCCGAAGGCGGCTTCATCAATCCGCAGCGCGCGCTCGAAGCACTCCCGGGCGCCGGCCAGGTCGCCTATGGCTTTCAGCACACTGCCCAGATTGTTGACGTCTATCGCGACAGTGGGATGGTCCGGCCCGAAGGCGGCTTCATCAATCCGCAGCGCGCGCTCGAAGCACTCCCGGGCGCTGGCCAAGTCGCCGAGGTCTTGCTGCACACTGCCCAGATTGTTGACGTATATCGCGACAGTGGGATGGTCCGGCCCGAAGGCGGCTTCATCAATCCGCAGCGCGCGCTCGTAGCACAGCCGGGCGCCGGCTAGGTCGCCTAGGTCATGCAGCACACTGCCCAGATTGTTGACGTCTATCGCGACAGTGGGATGGTCCGGGCCGAAGGCGGTTTCCTGAATCCGCAGCGCGCGCTCGTAGCACTCCCGGGCGCCGGCCAGGTCGCCGAGGTCTTTCAGCACAAGGCCCAGATTGTTGACGTATATCGCGACGTCGGCATCGTCACTCCCGAAGGCTGCCTCCAGAATCTTGAGCGAGCGCTCGTGTGACCGCTTCGCGTCGGCATACTGAGCACGGCCACGAAAGTATCCCCCGGCCTGATTCAGCAATCGCGACGTAGTACGAGGGACAAGCTGCAAGGTCTCACCATACTCTGCGGCTGCCATTGCGTGCGGCAGCAGTCGCGCGCACTCCGTCCAGGTTCGCACGTCATCGCTGTCTAGCGGGAAGGCTTTATTCACCACTCGCACTGCGCTCTCGGCCCACTTGCCCTCCTCCGCCTGCACCAGCCGATCGCGCGCTACCATCTGCACAAGCCGGTGAGCTGACAGGCTGTCCTCGTTCCGCTCGATCAGCGAGTAACGCCGCAACCCGGCTATCGCGTCTTCAAGGGCCATTTCATCCGCGACGGCCTCGGCCAATACGTCGGGCAGATGTTTCGCCCCGTCGCGCAGAACACCAAGCGGAAAGTCATCAGGCGCCAGGAACGCGCACAGGCTCATCAATCCCGCCGCAGCAGGATATTGCCGCTCGACTTCTTGAAATGATATCTCCCAGGTCGTCGCGACCGTATCGGGGTAGCCGGCGGGCCGGCCTCGTCCCAGCAATTCTTTCCTCCGCTTCTGAAACAGCGCGAGGTATTCAGCCAGCGGTTTGCCGGTTGTCTCGATGTAAGCCCCGGCCTGCTCGAGCGCGAGCGGCAGATCCCCGAGCGCATCGGCCAGCTTATCCGCCGCCGCCTCATCTTCCTGTCCCGTGCGCTGCATTAGGAACTTCACCGACTCCACGCGGGCCAACTGCTCGACTTTCAGCGGCCGAGCCGCTCGCGTCCAATTCGGGTCGCGCGAAGTGATCAACGCGTGTCCCCCTCGGCCTTGCGGCAGGTAATCGCCCAAGTCTTCGGCCTGCTGCGCATTGTCGAAGACGATCAGCCATCCGCCGTTGCCATCCAGCCAGCGGCGCACGGCGCGATTGACCATCGCCTGCTCTCGCTCGTGCTTCTCCTCGAGATCGAGCGCCACGGCGAGCGCGGAGTAGTCGGCGTCGAGCGAGGCCGGGGTCTCCGACCTGAACCACCAGACGATCCGGTAGTCGGCGGCGTGGCGGTAGGCGTACTCGGCGGCAAGCTGGGTCTTGCCCACGCCGCCCAGTCCGTGAATCGCCGTCAGCGCCGCTGTGCCGTCAGACCCAAGAGTACGCTGGATTTGATCGAGGAGATCGTCGCGGCCGACGAAGTTGGGATTGCGCCGATGGGGGACGTTCCAGATAGGCGGTAGGGCTCCGGGGAATCGCGGCTGCTCTGCCTTGGGACGCTGCGTAGTCGCCGAGCGCGGAAACGAGGGCGCGACATCCGGCTTGCCGCGCGGCTTCAGCCCGTCGAGGAGTTTCTCTCTAGCCGCAGCTTCGTCATTCACTCCGACGAGGTCGATATAGACGATCTGTGGCAGCAAGCCCTTCAACTCGCATTCACGGACGCGCACCGGCACGAGCAATCGCTTCTCGCCCGTCGGGTCCTGAGCGAAGGCCGCCTGCCATTCCGGCTGAGTGAAGAGTGAAGCCAGATAATCCGGTGACAACACAGCGATCGTGCGCTGGGCTTCGGAGGCGGCCCGCTGCATCTCGGCTATGAAGTTACTGCCGGGCCGGAAATCCCACGCCTGAATCACCGCTGTGGAGCCGGCCTCTTCCAACTGCCAGGCGATCCATTCAGCCCAGTCGCGATCCTCTTCGTTGTAGCTGATGAAGAAGTCCTTCACTTCCCGTGCCTCGAAAACGTCGCTGAGCCTGAGACGGCCTGGGCGTGGTTGCTGATTGTGAAACCGCCCAAGTTCTGTGGACGATGCCACACGGAATATACCACGTTCCTTAGCCGTAGTCTGCGGCGTCGAAAGGCTGCGTGCACGTTCGCCCACGCCTCGCGTCCGAGATGGGTTCCCGATGCGGACGATGCGGACGCGTAAGTTGACAGTGTTCGATCCTGTTGATTAAGATGAGCCTTTGACTTCAGCGTCGCACAGCCAACCGTAGTGGCCAGGTAGCTCAGATGGTAGAGCAGCGGACTGAAAATCCGCGTGTCGGCGGTTCGATTCCGTCCCTGGCCACCAAGCAAGCACAACAGCCACCGCATCGGTGGCTGTAACTGTTTGATCTCGGATTTGGACGGCGACCAAGCTTGAGTATAATCACAGAGAAACTCAGGTCGTGCGGTATTGGAGGATAGACATGTCTGCTGAAATCTTGAGCGAGTTGATTCGGCGGGCGGAGGCGCTCACTGATGAAGAGAAATTGCGATTGGCAGCTCATCTGACCGATGAGGCTACGAGGACGTCCCGCGTGCGCCTATCCCGGAGCCGAAGCGCGCAGGCGGACCCGGGGCGTCAGCTTGAACAGCAATGGCTGATCGATCATCGTGCGCAGTACGAGGGAGAATGGGTAGCCCTGGACGGTGATCTCCTAATCGCTCACGGCCCAGACGGACGTGAAGTGATGGCTGAGGCTCGCGGCGCGGGCGTTGCGATACCGTTTGTAGTACGCGTCGAGAGCGGAGATGAGTTACCTCTTGGGGGTTGGTAGAATGTCCCATCATCTTAGCTTTCATTTCCTCCACCACTATGATCCTGGGAAAGACGGAATAACCGTACCTGTTGCACTCCGGGTTGGCGACGCCTCTGTTGCCTTCAACGGGAAGATAGAGACCGGTGCGGCTCTTTGCATTTCCAGAGACTGTATGGTGAGGGCCTTGGACTGGACATCGAAAGCGGTCACCGTCAGCAGATCGGCACGGCGACAGGTGTGTTCACGGCCTACGGGCATTCCGTGAGCCTCTCGGTTCTGAGCTTCGAGTTCGACGCGATGGTCTACTTTGCGGCCGAGGACTCGTTCAAGCGGGATGTTCTCGGGCGGCACGGATGGATGAACCGAATGACGCTCGGCATCCTTGACTATGAGGGGGAGCTCTACCTGGACCGAGTCGACGCAGAGACGTGACGACCGTGATGCGGCCGGCCCGACATCCAACGCGAATCGCGGCGCGGCTTACAGTAGGAGGGAGGCGTAAGGGGAAATGACTTGGTACGCGGTTCCAACAGGAAGACCGCCAATAGGTCACGATAGCGTAGTGGCCTCGCTGCCTGCGGCCGATTGATATGGAACAGCCGACTTCAAGCCTCAGCCTCGTGGAACGAGTCAAGAACGGCGACTACCACGCTTTTTCCACCCTGTTCGACAAGTACCATCGCCGGCTGGCCGTCCTCATCCATTACAAGCTTGGCCCTGATCTAAGACGCTTCGCCGAGGTTGAGGACATACTCCAGGAAACTCTGCTCGAAGCCTACCGCGACATCGATCAGTTCAAGTATCAAAAGCCTGGAAGCTTCTTCAACTGGTTATCTCGAATCGCCGATCACGTCATCGCCGATCTCGCGCGGTCCCAGCGCAGACAGAAGCGTCACGCCGCCGATGTCGTTCGGTTCCGGTCCGAAAGCAATCCGGCAGGACCCGAGCCGGTTGATACCAAGACGCCGAGTCGTATACTTGCCGAGAAGGAGGGCGTCTTCACGCTGATCGAACAACTGAATCAACTGCCCGAGGATTACCGCCAGGCGATTCTACTCGCAAAAGTAGAGGGGCTCTCCACGCAGGAGACCGCCGAGAGACTCGGAAAGACAAGGGAGGCGACTGCTTTACTCCTGCACCGGGCCATCAAGCGATTCCGCTCGCTGCGGGATTCTGAATCGGGATGATCGCAATCAGATTGGCAACGGCGCCGTTTCTTCGAGGGCGCCCGCCAGGAGAATTCAGGAGGCCCAAGGGCAATGAGCGGCCCACACGCAGACGACCCTAAACAGCCTGACGATGAAGTCGCCGGCCCAAGCGATCATGAACGCGGGGTCGCCAACGCCGTAGCGGAGTACTTTGACTTGCAATCGCGCGACGAGGCCGTCGACATCGACGACTTCTGCGCGGCGCATCCGAATCTGGAGCCCGACCTGAGAGCGCAGATCATGGCTCTGGACGAGATCGGAACGATTCTGCAACCGGACGAGCAACAAGTTCAGACGCGCGAGGGAGACGATCAAGCCTTCCCGGAACGGCTGTCGGGTCACAAGATCGTAGGCGACATAGGGGCGGGAGGCATGGGACGTGTGCTGCTCGGGTTCGACGAAAGGCTTGGCCGAAAAGTCGCGATCAAAACGTTGAGCCCTCGCTACGCCAACAATCCGGCACTTCGCGAGCGATTCATGCACGAGGCGCGAGCGATGGCCAGGTTGAGCCATCCGAACATCGCGCGCATCTACAACCTGGGCCAGGCCGACGAGACACCGCACTTCGTGATGGAGTATCTGGAAGGGGCGGCCCTGACCTCCGCGGCAGCGCGACTGACGCTCAGTCAGAAGGTCGAGTTGATGCACACGGTCGTAATGGCCGTAGACTTCCTGCATCAGCACCAGGTCATCCATCGCGACTTGAAGCCCGGAAACATTCTCGTGGGACCAGACCTGGAGCCAAAGGTGCTCGACTTTGGTCTCGCGCTTCAGGCAGACGATCGGAGCCGGCTCACGTTGCCGGGCGAGGTCATGGGAACGCCCGACTACTTCTCGCCCGAGCAAGCTCGCGCGGACGGCCCGCTCGACGCCCGCAGCGATATTTTTTCCTTGGGCGCCGTTCTCTACGAGTTGTTAACGGGCGTCGTGCCATTTCGCGGAGAAACGACACGCGAGCAAATCGAGCACATCTGCGAACAGGATCCCGTGCTGCCGCGGCGAATCAACGCTTCGATACCGGGAGACCTGCAGAACATCGCCATGAAGGCGCTGGAGAAGAACCCCGAGGAGCGTTACGGCTCGGCGAGAGAGATGGCCGATGACATGGCACGGTTCCTGTCGGGCGAGCCGGTACTGGCGCTGCCATCGTCGTACTCGCGGATAATGTCGGGCAGGATTGAGCAGCACATTCGCGATCTCACCGGCTGGAAGCAGGACCAGATTCTGTCGGATTACGAGTTTGATTCGTTTCGAAAGCTCTACGACCGGCTCGTCGAGCGCGAAGACGCGTGGATCATGGAGATGCGGCGACTGTCACTTCCGCAGGTGAGCCTATACCTGGGCGGCTGGTTGTTGGTGACCGGCGGGGCGTTGATTGTGCTGTTTCATTATCTGGGCTTGTCGGGCTTGCCGTCAGTCGCGGTGGTGACCGGCGCCGCAGTTCCGACGGGCTACCTCGGCGTCCATTCGTGGAAGCGGGGCAGACACCGCATAGCCATCGCATATCTGCTCGCGTTTTGTCTACTGCTGCCCATCACCCTCGTGGTTGCAATGAACACGTGGGGGATTTTTGCGGAGTTCACGCGCGGCAGAGAAGACCTCGAGTTGTTTTCAAAGTTCGAGTCATTCAAGAAGACTACGAACGCGCAGCTCTGGTGGGCGCTCGTGTTACCGCTTCCCGCTTACTCGTTGTTGCGTCGCTTCACGAAGGCTGCGGTCTTTTCACTCGTATTTGCGGTTATGTCGGCGCTGTTGAGTCTCGTGACGTTGTTGCGAATGGGATTGATCGAGTGGTTCGAGAAGGATCCGGGCAACGTCTATTTTCATTTGATTCCGATCGCCGCGCTCTTCTTCGCCGCCAGTCTGGTCATCGAGCGGCAGGGATACTCGGGCGACTCGCGTTACTTCTACCCGTTTGCAGTCGGATTCACCCTGGTCGGATTGAGCGGGGTCGCAGCCTTTCACGAGCCCTATGCCGAATGGTTGAAGACGGTCGCGCCGGTGACCCGCGGCCAGGTCGAGTACCTGTTCATAGCCAACGCGGGGATCTACCTGGCGATGCAGTACGCGTGCGAGCGGGTTTCGACGGCCCAAATGCGCACTGTCGCCAAGTCGTTCAGGTTTGTGATTCCCGGACACGTGATGACATCGTTGTTGCTGCTGGGAATCGCGGCGTCCAACCGCTGGGAAGAATCACTCGAGATTGACGCGTTGCGAGTCGAGGCGAGGACCTTCGAAGTAATCCTCCCGCTTGTTGCTTGCGCGTTCGTCTTCGCGAGCATTCCGAAGCAGATGAAGAACTTCTTCGCGACAGGGTTGCTGTTCCTGGCGATCGGGATTGTGAGGCTTCAACAAGACCTCTTCAAGGACCGTGCCGCGTGGCCCATCGGTCTGCTGCTTGTTGGTCTCCTGTTGATGCTGGCCGCGGCAAACTACTCGACCCTAACGAGGTCTCTCGTCGCGCCATTCCGCCGAAGGCCCCCGCGCTGATAGAGGTCAAGACCCCCTCCAGAATGCACCGATAACCGCCCAGGGTGAGGCCGGTTCTCGCGTGCCAATGAATTCTTCCGCCGGCGTGCAATTCCGGCGCATAAGCATCGCTATTCATGAGTAGCCGGGTGTCGCCATCAAGGCGAGCATTCGGTGGTCACACACCAAAAGGAAAGGCGGGTTGAAGTATGCGAAAGGTTAAAGCATCGGTGATTCTTGCAATCCTGCTGTTGATGCCGGCGTGTGTGCCGTCGTTGCAGCCGCTTTTTACGGAAAAGGACGCCGTGTTCGAGCCCGGCCTCGTCGGAGCCTGGGTGTCCGAAGACGAAGAGGGGAACACGCGAATATGGACTCTTAAGAAGTCAGGAACGAAAGCGTACGAACTTGTCGACGTTGTCGAAGACGGAGAGCCGGCGAAATTCGAGGCCCGGCTTGTGAGGTTGGGCGAGCGGGCGTTCCTCGACGTCTATCCGGAGGAACCCCCGATCGACAACGACTTCTACAAACTCCATCTGATTCCGGCGCACACCTTTGTGAGGATAACGCTGGATGGCGACCTCATGACGGCGGCCATGATGGACGACGGCTGGCTCAGGCAGGCGCTGGACAGCGGCGAGCTAACAATCGCACATCAGCGGCTCGGCAAAGGAAGCGTTCTACTGACGGCGGCGACCGAAGACCTTCAGGAGCTTGTCGTGAAGAACTGCGACACACCGGGAGCATTCACGGACGCGACGGTCTTCCGGCGTAATCGCTGAGAGTCGCAATTCTACCGGTGCGCTTCAGCTTGACCCTCGGCGCGACTTCGCGAAGAATCCTAGCCGCGAGGATAGGCGCCGGGGAACAACAAGATGAGGGCGCGAGGAACCAAAGGGATCGCGGTGGCGTTCGTTGCCGTGGCGGCGTTTGCGTGCGTAGTCGGGAGGAGTATGACCGCTACGTTAGGCGGCGTGGGACTGATGACATCCAGGCCAACCGTTGTGCAGGCTCAGCGCGAGGATCCCCGCAAGAAGTTGGATCCCGCTGCGTGGGGCGCCAACCACGTCGGCAAGCCGATCCCTGAATACGTCCACGGCGACGAATGCCTCTTCTGCCACCGCAACGACATCGGTCCCACCTGGCAGCGCAACTCTCACGGCCTCACCGTCCGCCAGCGCGAAGACGCGACCGAGCTCTCCGCCCTGTTGAAATCACAGGCGAGCCTCGCGCCTATCGCGCCGCAGGTCGAGTACTTTCTCGGCAGCCGGCATCGAGTCCGGTTCATGAAGAAAGCAGGTTACGGAAGGTTTGATCTGCTCAACACACAGCTCGTACTCGGCGCGACCGGCAAGTCTGCGACGCTGGTCGACGCTGAAAAGCCCGCATGGGACAAAGACCGATTCGGGAACCGGTGCGCAGGATGTCACGCGACCGCGGTCGACTCGGCAACCAAAACATTTTCGGCGTTTGGACTCGACTGCTTCACGTGTCACGGCGACGTCAATCTGAATCACACCGGAGACACGTCGCTCGTGCTGCTGTCGAAGAAACGCCGGAGAGAAAGCCGCGTCATCACTTCGATCTGCGCTCAGTGTCATCTGAGAAACGCAGCATCGCGCTCGTCCGGATTGCCCTACGCGAACAACTTCGTTGCCGGAGACAACCTCTTTCAGGATTATGAGGTGGATTTCTCGAAGGCTGACGATGAGAGTCTCAACCCAGGCGACCGGCACGTGCTGCGCAACGTCAGGGACGTCGTTCTCTACGGTGAGGGTAGTCCGACCTGCATCACCTGTCACCAAGTGCACGCCGGTTCAACCGCAAGGCACCGCATGCCCCCCAGATCGCCTGTATGCTTCGATTGTCACGTCAACACTGACGGACCGGTGAAAGCCGTCAAGCCCTACACCGTACACAGCAGTCTCTGCGAGTACTAACGGGCGGCCGTCAGCCCGTCACGGTCGCCCGCACTCGATCGCGGTACTGGATGGCTTGTTCGAGAACGCTGCGGTATTCGTCGACGTCCACGTCCCGTTCACAGCAGAGGATCATGAGACAGCCGTCATCCCGAAAGTTGCCGTCCCACTCGATGACTTGCTCGTCGGTCCAACTTGGCGAATACTGGCGCATCTTCTCGTCGGGCATCCGGTCGAAGTAGGCCCGCAGGTTGACGCTGGTTTCATCAAGCCGTTCGCCGGTCGGCTCCTGCTCGAAATTCCAGATTGGTTGTTCCATAACGTTGTCAGCGAGGCAGCTTGAACAGGCCCTCGTCGAAGGTCTCCTTATGAGAGATCGTGTCAACCGTGAGCGACCAGTCGACGGCAACCGAGCGCGAGGTGCCCGAGATGTTGAGCCGGAGCTTGTATGAATGCGGCAGCGTGAGCCCGTCGACTTGGCGGAAGTCCGCGAACTCTTCGCTCAACGTGAAGTGGGCGTCGCCGACCTCGCTCTGGCCCACGGAAGTCGCCGGAGTCGCCGTCCTTGCCGCGGAGGCAAACCGCTCCGGCAAGTCGACTTTGTAGACCGACCGAACGTGGCGGAAGGTGTCCGGCTCGAAGTAGAGCAGGACGGTCATGTTCGACGATCCCTTTCGCGCGCGGTATCCGACCTCGTGCAACTGCTGCCCCTCGACTTTCTTCAAGCCCCGGTATTCGAGCTTTGGGTTCTGTTGAGCCACACGCAGCAACGGCCACGCGGCCGACAACACACCGCCGAGCAGGCTCTCTCTCAGGGGCACGTCTTCCTCAATGAGCAGGTGGCCCAGCGTCGAGCGATTGCCGTTTGGCAGCTTGCCCGTTCCTGCGTGCTCGCCGTCATATGCCAACTGCTCCGCCAGGTAGACGGATTCGGGGAACTGAAGGCTCACGCGGAATTTTGGCGCGGCGGAGATAATGATGCCCTTGCCGTCATAGCCGCCCGCCTGAATCCGGCTCACGTAACGCACTTCTCCGCTCACCGCGCGAGTGCGGACAGCGGCGCGCGCTTCGGCACTGCCGATGGCATCGAGGTGCTTGGCGATCACCTCGTCGACGGTCATCTTCGTATCCGCGCCCCGTGACGGGGATGAATTGGCGCCGAACACCGACGACACCACGATCGCGAGCAGCATCGTCGCCACGATCGCTCTCCTGGTAGTCCCACTTCTTCGTATAAGCATTTCACTCTCCTCCATAGCAGATTCGCCCCATTGAAACCTGATACTACCGAAGCCGTTTCCGATCAAGACCCGCCGAAGCCGGACGAAGCGCGGCGGGCAACACCCACGCCGCGGCCAATCGCGCTAACCAGTTTGAAGACCCGCTCGTCCATCGCCTGGTTGTGAGACACGCTGGTCACCTGAAGCGTCCAGTCCGTGAGCTGGGAGCCAGAAGGCGTGGACAAATTCAACTGCAGCTTGTAGGTGGTTGGCAGCGTCACGCCATCGATCTGACGGAAGTCGTCGAAGTCTTCAGAGAGAAGATAGTAGCTCTCCGTGAGGCGGTTCGAGTCGTTGGGCCCAACTCCGAGCCGGGCCGGAATCTCAAACCGATACGTGCTTCGCACGTGACGAAACGTCGCCGGGTCGAAGTAGAGCATCACCTTGAGATCGGTGTAGCCCTTGCGTGGCCGGTAGCTCAACTCGTGAAGCTCACGAGCGTCCACCTTCTTCAGTCCCTTGTACTCCAACTTGGGTTGTTCTTCGGCGACGCGCATCAACGGCCACGCGGTTGACAGCACGCCGCACAGCAGCCCCTCCTTCAATGGGAGATTCTGCTGTTTCAGGAATTGGCCAAGATTCGTCGGGTTGCCGTTTGGCAGGTACGAAATGGCCGGGCGCTCGCCGTCGAACGCCATCTGCTCGCTGGGGTACTCGACGACGGGAAAGAGCATCGTGTAGCGGAACCGCGAGGCCATCGAGACGATCGTCGCGTTGCCGACGATGTTCGACGCGCGGCCGATGCGGTTGATAACCCTCACGGCGCCGTTTATCGTGCGCGTCTTGATTGCCGCTCGCGCTTCCGGGCTTCCGATCTCGGCCAGATGACGGGTGACCAACTCGTCGGCGGACAGCTTTTTGTCATCGGCGGGCGAAGCTGCAAACAGTGTGCCCGCAATGATTGTCAAACCGACTGCCGCGGCGATGGCGACACGCCGATTCAAGCTCGGCCTCGCTACCCGTGCGGTCATGTTGTCTCCTTCGTGTGAATCCAGGTTATTGTTTGCCGGCGTGGCCTTCAACCATCTCTATTCGGATTCGGTCCGGTCCTTCGATGAACGCCGACTTCGTTTTGATGCTCGCGATAGTGCGAACTTCATCGGTTACTTTCACGCCGTCCTTGCGCAGGCGTTCCAGGGCTTCAGAAAGATTATCGACGCTGAAAGCGACGTGGTCGACGACGCGGCCCTTCGTTGGGGAGATCGTCCGGTCTCCGGGTTTCCAGTGGTCCGGGTACGCCTGCCGCGAGTACTGGATGGGGTAGATGATGATGTTGACGTTGTCCATCGTCAGCGACATGCTCGGCCCGATCTGGAAGCCGCTCCTGAATCGGAGATCGCGTGACGAAGGCGTCGTTGGGTTCCCTCTTCGCGTCGCGCCGAAGTGCTTCATGTACCACTCGCCGGCCGAGACCGGGTCATCGCTGAACAGGTGGAGATGCCCGAAGTGATGATGGTCGGCGGTGTTCAGCTCGATCAGCGCGCGATCGGGGCCTTCGACGTACGAGTAGTAGAAGTTCGGCGCAAGCTGCGTGATCGGCGTAAAGAACTTCGTGCCCGAGTCGAGCTGCTTCTGATAGGTCGCCTTCATGTCCTCCGCGCCCCAGCCGAAGTGCCATACCGCCGACGTCAGTTCCCACGGTGGAGACTTCCGGACCTTGTTGAAAAGGAGCCAGGATTTCTGCGCCCACACCGCGTCGGTCGTTCCGCCGATCTTCGCCTTCTCGCAATCGAACTTACTGGTGTAGAAGTCGACGGCGGCGGCGGGATCGGTCGCGTTGAGGTGCAGATGATGGAAGTGCGCGAGGGGTGCAGGCGGCGGCGGGATCACCGGCGACGACAGCACGGGCACGCATAGCAGAAGAATCAACCAAGTGAACAGGATTCTCATGGCTCCACCGGGTAACAAGAGGTCTCGATCCTCGCTGCTTATATTACGCCGTGTGGTCGAGGTCAAGGGGTGGATCGTTCGCGACCGTTTTAGCGCAAAGCCACGAGGACGCGAAGGCGCGCCAGGCTCGCATCGACTCGGGCCAACTTGATTAGTCGCAACGCGACCTTTTACACTTTCGACGCTTTGTCAGACCTTTCAGCGGAGATAGGGATCATCGGCGGCGGGCCTGCGGGGGCACACCTTGCGTCGCGGCTGGCTGCCAGCGGCCGGGAGGTGATCATCTTTGACCCGAAGGGCGCGTGGGAGAAGCCCTGCGGCGGCGGAGTGCCGACGCGAGCGATTCGGGAGTTTGGTTTTCTGCTGGAGGCGTCCTCTTACCCAAACAAACTCGTCCGCCGCGTCACGATCATCTCTCCACTCGAACGTCGTGTTACGATCCAACTCGAGCGGCCGTTTGCAATCTACTCGCGTGAGGTGTTGAACAGCTTGATTCTGGATCGAGCCGTGGAAGCCGGCGCGGAGTTCGTGCGCAACGCGGTAGTCGATTTCGCGCGTGAGGGCAGCGGATGGAAACTCACCGCGGATGACGGCCGGCCGTTTCGCATCCGGTTTCTGGTCGGAGCCGATGGCGCGGCGAGCTTCACGCGGCGGCGGCTGATCGGCATATTCCCGAAGCAGGACCTCGCGCTCGCGTTTGGCTACAACGTAAACGAGCCGATTGGCTCGAACGGTCACGCCGAGGAAGTGATCGTGCGATTTCCGAGAGACTTCACCGGCTACCTGTGGGCGTTTCCGCGAGTGGGTGTGATGAACTTCGGGGTTGCTTCAAAGCTCGGCGAGCGAACATCAGATGAGCTTAGGCGGTTGCTTGGCGGTTTCGTGCAGGACTATTACGGTGGCCGCCCGCCGGACGCGGCTCGCATGAGTTTCTTTGGCGCCAAGATTCCAACGCTCGACGTCAGAAGCTGGCCGGGCCTGAAAGCGAGTGGCGAGGGCTGGGCGCTCGTTGGTGATGCGGCCGGGTTCGCCGATCCGATCACAGGCGAAGGTATCTACTACGCGCTGAAATCCGCCGACCTCTGCGCTGACGCCCTGCTTGGGAACGGCCACCTGGGGTGCGGGCGCGGTCACGAGACGGCCGGAATGTCACATCTCGACGAGCCGCCCTCTGACTCACCGCAATACAGCGAAGCCACCGCTCGATATGAGCATCTTTGGCGCGACTCATTCGGCCGCGATCTCGAGCACGCGTCATACAGGCTGCCGCGTTTTTATCGCGGGACCTTTTTCGGGCACATTTTCACCGATGCGATGGTGGCGCTCGCGCGTCATCACCGGGGCGTGCGGACGATCCTTGAACGCGCGTTGATGGGCGAACAAAGCTACCTGACGTTGAAGCGCGACTTGATCCGCCGCGCATTCCAGTTCTTTTGACCAAATCTGAGCGCCATCTCCAGACCTCTCCAGACCTCTTTCATTCGCACTCGGTTCCGTTTGCCAGTCGGATTCAAACTGGTAAACTGCGTGTACCTGGTCACAGGCCATCAGCGTAACAACCGGAACCACGCGAAAGGACTCACGCACGGCAGATGACGAAACGCCGATCTCCGCTGGTCATCATCTTCATCACCATCTTCATCGATCTCGTGGGTTTCGGAATTGTGATTCCGGTGCTGCCGCTTTACGCGCAGACGATGAACGCCTCACCGACTGAAATCGGGTTGCTGGTGAGCGTCTTCTCCGCGATGCAATTCATCTTCTCGCCGCTGCTTGGCAGATTGTCAGACCGGGTGGGCAGACGGCCTGTGCTGCTGCTGAGCCTCCTCGGGACCTCCGCCGGATTCCTGACGATGGGCGTTGCGGGCTCGCTGGCATGGCTCTTCGCCGGTCGAATAATCGACGGCGTGAGCGGTGGGAATATCTCGACGGCTCAAGCCTACATCGCGGACGTCACATCGCCCGAGGAACGCTCACGCGGGATGGGCTTGATCGGTGCGGCTTTCGGACTCGGCTTCGTTGTCGGCCCCGCGATGGGCGGGCTGCTGAGCCACATCTCACCCGGAGCGCCGTTCTTGTTCGCCGGCACACTCGCCGCTGCAAACGCCGTCGCGCTGTACTTCCTGTTGCCTGAAAGCCTTGCGCCCGAGCATCGGCGTGAGGCGCGACGCCGCGGCTCGATACTCGACGTGTTCAGCGAAGCGGGGAGCTGGCAGTTAGGCGCGGTAATGGCGACGTACTTCTTCGCGACGTTGTCCTTCGGGTTGATGACGACGATCTATCCGCTGTTCACAGCGAAGCGGTTTGAGTTCGACGCTACGCACAACGGCTACGTTTTCGCCTTCGTGGGCCTTATCGGAGCAGTCATCCAAGGAGGATTGCTCGGACGGCTCCTGAGGGCATTTGGAGATAAGCTGCTGGCAGTAGTCGGCACGGCGGCGTTGGCAATCAGCATGTTCTTCCTTCCGGCTACTGCGACCGTCGCGATGCTCCTGCTTGTCAGCACGGGCATTGCCATCGGTAACAGCCTGGCGACCCCGACGCTCAATGGTCTGGCGTCCAAGAGCGTGAATGCCGCGTGGCAGGGACGGGTGCTCGGCGTGCTTCAATCGTCCGCGAGCCTCGCCCGCATCATCGGCCCGGTCCTGGGAGGCTGGCTGCTTCAGCACGACGTAAAGAGCCAGACTGCGCATTATGCCAGGACGCCACTATGGGCCGGCGCCATTATCATGCTCGTCGCATTCGGCCTCGCTTTGACGGTCCATTCCTCGCGCGATTCATCGGCGCGAGAAGCTACTGGTGTCAACGCTCCCAATCGGGAGAAGGTAGAGGGCTGAACCCTCGCGATGGTCGTCAGAGCCGCGATGCGTTGACTATCCGCCACGATTGGAACTAATCTCACCCCGCACTTGGTGCTTCAGGCGAGTCGGCAACGAGAATTCTCTGATTGATCGGCGATTGGTCGGCGGGTGTTTTCCGACGCGTATTACGGTAGGCAGGGTCAAACTCGATCATGCGTTGAATTGCCGCGCATCGGGAGCCAATCTTTCGAGCGTGAGCCGGCGCGGCGGGTTGCGCGAACGTGGGCCGTCATCGGCCTTGCATCAGGCGCAGTCGTCGGCGCATTGGTCGCGAGAACCGGCGGGAAGAGAGTAAGGTGTGTACCAACTCAATGTATGGCTTCACGTCTTGGCGGCCGCAGTCTGGACCGGCGGATTGATCTATACCGCCGCGGTAGCCGTGCCCTACGCCATAAGTCGCGGCGACGAGGAGCGGCAGCGCATACTTCGCGGACTGGCCCGGCGCTTTCGGTGGATTGGGTGGGGTTCGATCGTCGTGCTGATCCTGACCGGCCTCGGCAACCTCACGTTGCGGTATTCACCGATCAGACTGGCTCAGCTCTTCAACGGCGAAGCCTTCGACCCAAGAATGGTCGATGGCTTCGTCGCAGTGTGGCTGCCTTGGAAGCTGTTGCTCATCGGCGCGATGGTCGGCTTGATGATCTTTCACGACGTCACAAGCCTTCGAGCAGCGCGCGCGCATGATTCACCTGACACCGCGCCGGGTAGCCGCGCAGGCTCGATGGCCGCAGCCCTGGCTACGCTCATAGCGATCGCGGTGCTTTATGTCTCGGTGCGTCTCGTGCGAGGTTGAACGATGGTTCGTGAATGAATGAATTACGAATCGTCGAGCTGTGCTCATTGCTTCTTCGCTCTTTGCCTCACCGCTTCGAACAGAACGACACCCACGGACACCGAGACGTTTAGGGACGTCACGCGCCCGGCCATCGGTATTCGCACGACGACGTCACATCGCTCGCGCACTAGGCGATGAAGGCCGTGTCCTTCGCCTCCAAACACCAAAGCGAGTGCTCCCGTATATTCGTACTCGGTGTAGTTCATCTCGCCCGATGCCTCGACCCCGATGACCCATACGTTGTTCGACTTCAACTCGTCGATGAATGACGCCAGATTAGTAACGATCGCGACGGGCAAGTGTTCAACCGCGCCCGCTGATGTCTTCGCCACGACCTCCGTGACGTGAGCCGAACGCCGTTGCGGTAAGATAACGGCGCTCGCTCCGGCGCATTCCGCAGTGCGAATGATAGCGCCGAGATTCTGCGGGTCTTCTACGCCGTCCACGAGCACGAGTATCGTGTCCGAGGTAAGCTTCGCGAGCAAGTCGTACGAATCTCGGTAGCGCCTGGCAGCAGCAACCGCGACGACGCCCTGATGGTTGGCCTGGCCGCTGATCCGATCGAGGGCCGCCCGGGGTTCCCGGCGCACGGGAATGCCGGCGCGCTTCGCTTCGGCGATGACCGCGCGAAGGCGATCCCCGCGAATCCCATCCGCGATTAACAGCTTCTCAATGCGATGGCTGCTGGATCGCAGGGCCTCGAGCACCGGATTGACCCCGTAGATGTGCGGCATAGGCTCTTTCTAACGGACCACGCTCGCAAACTCAACGCGATTCGAACGACTCGGCGCAATGGGGCTGCGGCTGATCGAGAAACGCTCCTGGCGCGAACGACTAACTGATCGCGCTCATACGACATTGACCTCCCTCGGCGCGGCGCCGGCGGAGAAGCGGTCGAACGAGAAAGCAGAGATGTCGTCCCTCGGCGCCCGTCCGTCGGCGATCAGGTCGGCGAGTATGCGACCGGCTGCCGGCGAGTGCTGAAACCCGTGACCGCTGAAGCCGTTGATCATGAAAAACCCCTCGACTTCGGGAGCCCGTCCGATGATCGGCATCGCGTCGGGCGTCATCTCGTAGAGGCCCGCCCACGCGTGCGCGATTCCGGCGTCCGCCAACGCAGGTAATCGCCGAACCGCAACGGGCGTCACCTGTTCGAGGAACTCCCATCTGACGCTCGTGTCAAAGCTCGAAGGCTCGTGCCGATCAGCCATGCCGAAGAGAACGCCCGCCCCTTCGCGATGGAAATAGAACGTCGTCTCAAAGTCGATGACCATAATATGAGTGCGGGGAACGAGTTGAGCTTTTGCCAACGGATCAGTGATGAAGATGTGGCGGCGATAGGGGATCACCGGGATATTGAGTCCAACCATCGCGCCGATCCGCCGCGCGTGAGGCCCGGCAGTGTTGACGACGGCAGGCGTTGAAACCCTTCCGCGGTTGGTTTCCACGGCGCTGACCGCGCACCCGGCGAGAGCGATGCCGGTCACCTCGGTTTCACGCACTACCTCGACGCCGGCTGCCAGAGCCGCTTTTGCGAATCCCATCGTCACGCCGTTCGGATCGGCTATTCCGTCACGGCGGCAAAACGTTGCGCCGCGAACGCCCTCGACGATCAAACCGGGAGCGAGCGATCGGGCGTCTTGCGGGGTAAGCACGTCAACCTCGATGCCGAGCCGCCGCTGCATCTCGGCGCTGCGACTGAATGCCTCGAACGACTCGTCGGTCGACAGCAGGAACAGATACCCGTCCTGATGAAAATCGATCTCCGAGCCCACTTCGTCTGCAAACCGCTCAAACAGCGCGATCGATTCGATGGACAGCTTCACGTTGGCTTCGCTTGAGAACTGATGCCTGACGCCGCCCGCGTTGCGGCCGGTCGATCCCATCCCAAGCATAGGCTCGCGCTCGACGAGAACGACGTCGGTCACTCCACGGCGCGCGAGGTGATAGGCGACGCTCGCGCCCATACATCCGCCGCCTATGATGACCACGTCGGCGGTTCGTTTCACAGTGTGGCCTCCAATCTGAATTCGCTCTTCCCGCGACCCCGAATCTAATCGAGCAGAGATCGCATATCAAGCAGCCGTTGTTTCTCACTGTAGATAAACCACCCGGCATGGCCTTCCATTCTTTGCCGACATGGCCGAAGATGTACCGAGAGAGTTCGGTCACCCGCCTGATGCACGATTGAGTGGCCGCCGACAAAGACCGGGGGAAGGCAGATAATGCAGAAGAAGTTTCCAGCGTCTTGTCTAGCGACCGTGCTGTTCGCTGGTCTTCTGCTCGGACCGGTCGCCAGGCGAACGCTGCCTGCCGCCCGGGGACAGACCGATCAGCGAGGGCTGCAGGTCAAGCCCTCCCAGACCCTGGCAAAATGGCCGAGCCGGGAGAAGCGATTCGGTCTGATCATCGGGATAGATCAATATCAGGACAGTCAGATCAGTAAACTCGAAGGCGCGTCAAACGACGCGAGGAAGCTTGCCGACGCCCTGGTCCAGTTCGCAGGATTCCCGGCCGATCAGGTTACTCTGTTGACGTCCGAGCAGCCTCTGGACAAATGGCCGACACGGGCGAAGATACTCTCGCGTCTCTCGATCCTGCGGTCGTCCGTGCCTCCTGACGGGCTGCTCCTGGTCGCGTTCGCCGGACACGGGATCGAGCGCGGCAAACAAGCGTACCTGCTGCCGATGGATGCACAGATAAACGCGGACATGGCTCTGCTGGAAGACACGGCCATCAATGTGGACAGGATGCGCAATCTCATCGCTGAAACAGGAGTGCAGCAGGTAGTGCTCATCGTTGATGCTTGCAGGAACGACCCCGCTGCCGGCCGGGGCGACTCGGATAACAAGCTGACGGAAACCTATGTTCGAGGATTCAACTTCAAAGAGCACAACAAGGGAATATCGTCGTTCGTCACGTTGTACGCGACGAAGATAGGCTACCGGGCTTATGAGTACAAGGAGAAGAAGCAAGGGTATTTCACCTGGGCGCTCGTGGAAGCGTTGGCGGGCGCCGCGGCCAACGACAAAGGCGAGGTGACGCTCGGCGGGCTCGTAAGCTACTTGCAAGAGGTAGTGCCGAGGCGCACGCGCCTTGAGCTGGGCGACAGCAAGCAACAGCAACCGTACGCGTTGATCGAAGGTTATAGAGCCGATGAGTTGATTATTTCTGTAGTGTCGGCGCGGACTGTCGCGGCAGCCGGGGCCGCCTCGAAAGAAACGAGACCGGGCCTTCCTGAGCCAGCCGATATGCTGCGCGCAGCCCAGACAATCTTCATCAACTCAAAATCAAAGTGGTTCAAGGCTGCCTTTGTTGAAAACGATCTCCGAAAGCGGCCGGAGTTCAAGACCCTGGGATTGAAGCTCGTCAATGACCGAAAGAATGCGGACATCCACGTGGAGATCGACCGGCCGCTGTTCACTTACACGTACACTTTCAAGTTGATTCATCCGGGAAGCAGTCTTGTTTTGGCGAGCGGTGGCGTGTCGGAGAAAGGAAAATCCTTGCAAGGGAGTAACGCAGCCGTGAAGGTGGTGGACGAGATCATAAAATGTCTACAGGACGCGCGAACACCTCCCTCGACTCAGCCGAAGGAGAAACAAGAACCGATATCCTCTTCTCTGTGACCCTCATTTCGTGCTCTTTGTCCCGACGGTCTGTCTATTCGCTTCCTTAAGCAGTACCTTGCATATCGCCAGTTGGGCGAGCGACTGCATGCCGCGGTCGTTGATCGACGAAGCAATGGTCAGAGCGTCCTCGACATTGCGCTCGGCGGCTTCGACGAAGGTCGTGGTCACGAGATCAGGCAGGTTCAGTACTTCATCCGCGCTCAATGTAGGGTTGGGATAGAGTATCCACGTGGAGGCCGCCGACCCTATTGCCGATTCCTGAGGCGGTGTTTCACTATCCGAAAGTTGGCCCATCACCTTAGCGCATGATTTGATCGCGTCGATTCCACGTTCGCGGTCGAGCTTCAAGAGAGGTCTTGCAATTATCAAGAACGCCTTAGCTTTTCGGTCGGTCGCGTCGTCCCGATAGAGGCGCGCTAGAGCTGTGTCATACGCGCCTACGATCGAGAATGTGTCTTCACCCGCCTTAGCCATTTCCTGAGCCATCCGGTCAAAGACCAACGCGCGCGCCAGAGGGTCGAGTATCTGCGACGCCAAATTCTGAGCTTGTCGCCATTGCGAGCCGCCGAGGGACTTTCTTACGAGAGGGCTGTAGACCTGGATGGAGGTTTCTCGACGGACGCCATCGTCACTGATCTTCGACATGATCTCTTCGGCCAGAGCGAGGTCATCGTTAGTCGCTGCTTTACTCGCCAGTTTCTGATACTCGATGTCCCTTGCCTTGGTATCCCGTATCGCCCCAACCTGCGGCAGCGAGTCGCGAATTCCTCGAGTGTCGCCAGGTTGGGCCGGGCTGAATGCCGACATATCTATCATCCTCCTGGTAGGAGGAGCCGGAAGAGCCAGGGACCGCTGGTTGAAGAGGCCTTCAAGCGACAGGCTGATAGCTTCGAGCTCCTGCTGCCAGTACGCGGAATAACGGCCGGCTTCCTCGGCCATGCCGCGAGCAACGCTCAGGGCATCGGCTAGGTCCTCCAGAGTTTTGTCCGGTAGAATCTCGCGGCGAAGCCGTGTCGCGAGGGCCTCGAAGAAGTGGTCTCTCAGTGTTGCCGACCGCTCGCGCGCGGAGACGAACGACGCGAAGTTCCTCAGGGCTATGGGGTTGATCGGACTATCCCTCAGCCGATCTATGATGACCGTCGCGAATCGTTCTGCTGTGACACTGTCTCGCCTGGCCAACTCCCTAAGAAAGGACGAATAACTTGCGAATCCTAAAGGCAGCGCCTGTTCAGCCACACGCGCCGCAAGCACGGGGTCCTTTTCGATGAGCTCGGAAGCGGCAATGAGCATCGCTCGCGCTTCTTCTGTCCAGATGCCGCTAATAGCCTCTCGCGGCTTAGGGTCAGGTTCACCCTCCCGCACCAGTTGCTGGACCAACTCAGGCTTCAAGGCGGCAATCCTGCGCATTACCAAAAACCACAGCATTCGTTCTTTGCTCTTGCGCTGCGGATTAACTTCGGTCGATTCGTTCTTATCTTGCAGGAGGGCGCGGATCGTATGTACCACACGCTTCAATATCGCGATGGAGCGCTCTTTATCGAGCTGCCAGAGTAGCGTGGCAGCCTCGACCTCCGTCAGAATCCTGTACTCGTCCGTTCGGATCTTCTGGGCACTCGACAACACCGCCTCCAGCAGCGCGAGCGCCTCTTTTTTCCTGGCCTCACTCTGTGAGTTGGGTTTGTCGATGCTTACGTCTTTGGGCGGCTTCGATGTCTTTTCGGCCTTCTTGGACTGGGGTGCTCGTTGGGTATTGGCGGTGGTTGACTCTCCCGGCCGCCTCGCAACGCCTTGACTGGTTGGAGTTGTGTTTGACGGAGGGTTACTTTGCTTGATGCTCCTTGCGCGGCTGCCGACCGTTCCGAGATGGCTTCCAGCGTGGAAGACGAGGAGGACCAGGACTAGCGCGCATAGAGAAGCGCAGAGGGGACTATCAGTCAGTCGCATATTCACCCAACCTCCGTGATAAGAAACGACCTCTCGGCGGAGCAGCCCGCTTGAAAGTTGGCACGCCCAGGAAATGGAGAGCCCGAGTGTAACTCAGCGTTTCGTACGCGCCTGCCGAGCTCCTCGCCCGTCCGGAAAAAGAGCACCCCCATCTTACATCATTCGTCGTTTAGGCCGCGTAGAGAATTCAGCGGCATGACTCGCATCTCGGACGTCACCCGTGTTGGACGGTTGGTTGCAAGCGCTCGAAGCCCTACTATAGAATTCGCGACGTTGGAATGCATCGGAGGAATCGATGAAGATCGGGTTGCTCGTGGGGCGTGAGGCCACTTTCCCGCAAGGTCTGATCAATGAAATAAACAGCCGCAACGCCGGAGTGACCGCCGAATTCGTCAAACTCGGGGGCGTGCGCATGGCCGAGCGGTGCCCCTACGATGTGATCATAGATCGCATCTCGCACGAGATTCCCTTCTACCGCTCTTACCTGAAAACCGCCGCGCTCTCGGGCGTTAAGATCATCAACAATCCGTTCTGGTGGGCCGCCGACGATAAGTTCTTCAACTACTCGCTCGCGACGTACCTCGGCATCGCCGTGCCAAAAACGGTCCTTCTTCCACAGAAGGCCTACAAAGAAGGCGTCGTCGCTGAATCGCTCAGGAACTTGAAATACCCGCTCGACTGGGATGAGATCGTCGCTCACGTCGGATTGCCCGCGTTCATCAAGCCTTACGATGGCGGCGGCTGGCGCGGCGTATCGCGAGTCAACACCTTTGACGAGTTGATGGAAAAGTACGACGCGAGCGGCACCGATTGCATGGTGCTGCAGGAGTACATTCCGTTCGATCGCTACGTCAGGTGTTATTGCATCGGCAAGAAAGACCTGTGGCCGATGCCCTACGATCCGATCTTTCAGCGATACCTGGTCGTCGACGATTATCTCCCACACGACGTCGATGAGCGCGTCCGGCGCGACGCCGTCCTGATCAACGAAGCGCTCGGGTACGACATCAACACTGTCGAGTTCGCAATCGCGGAGGGGATTCCCTACGCGATCGACTATATGAATCCGGCGCCCGATGCTGATTGGTGGTCGGTTGGCTCGGTCTACTACAAATGGCTCGTCCAAAAAGTCGCCGATCTCGCGATCGACACCGCATTGCACGGTCAGTCTACGGTGAAGAGTCACAGGTGGGACCAATTGCTGAACGCCCAGGTCGAACGGCCAACGAGCACCGGAGCGACCGGGGCAAAGTGAGGGCCCGTGATCGAACAGGCGGTCAGCGATTACCACGCGCTCCTCGAACGCGAGCCCGGCCTGCTCGATGAATCCCGCGCGTTCCTGATCGAACGATTCAAGCAAGTGCAACTCGTGTTTGGGGGCCGGACGCTTTCCCCTTACTTGCGGCCTCACTTCGTCACTCGCAGCCAGTGGCGGCGCATAACTCGGACTTGCGAGACCATCTGGGGAGCCATCGAAAAGATCGGCCGCATCGCGCCAACCGACGCGCTGATGATCGAGCAACTTGGACTCACACCGGGTGAGCGCGAGCTTGCCGCGATTGATCCGGGTTACTCGGACGTGTCAGTCACCTCGCGGCTCGACTCGTTTCTTGCCGCGCCGGATTACAGCTTCGTCGAGTTGAACGCCGAATGTCCGGCCGGGATCGCCTATTGCGACGTTGCGGCGGAGATCTTCTCCGAGCTGCCGGTGATGCGCGCGTTCAAGCGCAGCCATACAGTGACGCCGATGTATTGCCGCGACCGGATGCTCGAATCGCTGCTCAGCGTCTATTCACGAGTGCGCGGCGAGGGCGAACGGCCTAACATCGGGATCATCGACTACCGGGGTTTGCCGACACAGCGCGAGTTCGAGCTGTTCAGAGATTACTTCGAGGGCCGGGGATACGCGACGACGATCGCCGACCCGCGCGATCTGGAACTGACGAATGGCAGGCTCCACCACGGCGAGTTTCGAATTGACCTCGTATACAGGCGGGTGCTCACCACGGAATTGCTCGAGAAGATCGACGAGTGCGGGGCTTTTGTCGAGGCGTACCGGACGGGCGCCGCGGTGGTGGTGAACTCGTTCCGAACGAAGTGGGTGCATAAGAAGATGCTGTTCGGCTTGCTCACCGACGAGCGGCATCAGCGGCTCTTCACCGACGCCGAGCGAGACGTAATACGCCGGTCGATTCCATGGACTCGCAAGATGTGCGACGCGAGAACGACTCATCAGGATCGCGAAATCGATCTTTGCGAATTCGTCAGGGCGAATCGCGACCGGCTCGTGCTTAAGCCCAACGACGAGTACGGAGGGCACGGGATATTCATCGGGTGGGAGACGGACGAACAAGCGTGGGACGCGGCGATTCAACAGGCGCTGGCCGGCGACTATCTCGTTCAAGAGCGAGTTGCGACCGCGCGCGAGATCTTTCCCTTCGTCGACGAAACCGAGGGCGGCGTACAGATGATAGAGCAGCTCCTCGATCTCGACCCGCTGTTGTTCTTCGGCCGAGTTGGGGGAGCTTTCACGCGTCTCTCGTCGTCATCTCTGGCCAACGTCACTTCGGGCGCGGGGATGATCCCGACGATGGTTGTAGAATAGAACCACAGGGAGCGCGGGGAACACAGGGAACTACGGGAAATGAGACGCGGCAGAATGAGAAGGACCGAATGGAACCGCCGGAGCTCAGCGAACTCGGGGTTGAGAAACGGGATGAGTAAGGAGGGGAAGAGAACGACCGGGTTTGGCATCCTTTCCCTCTCTTTCCCAGCGATCCCCGTCTTCCCCGTGGTTCTCAAATTCCCCGTGGTTTGCGACATGGAGGCCCATAATGCCTGATTTCACGCTCGGAATCGAAGAGGAGTTTCAGATCGTCGACCCGGTGAGCCGCGAGTTGCGTTCACACATCACCGAGATGATCGACGAAGGACGGATGATCCTCGGCGAACAGGTGAAGCCCGAGATGCATCAGTCGATGATCGAGGTCGGCACCGGCATCTGCAACAACATTCAGGAAGCCCGTGCCGATGTCGTCAGGCTCCGTCGCACGATTTCGACCCTTGCCGCGAGCAAGGGATTGCGCATTGCCGCCGCTTCGACCCATCCCTTCTCGAGTTGGAAGGATCAGAAGATCACCCCCGACGACCGCTACCGTCACCTCGTCGAGGAGATGCAGTTGCTGGCCCAGTCGCTGCTCATCTTTGGCATGCACGTCCACGTCGGCATCGAAGACCGTGAAGCCCAGATCCACCTGATGAACGCGGCTCGCTACTTCCTGCCCCACATCCTGGCGCTGTCGACCAGCTCGCCGTTCTGGATGGGGACCAAATCAGGACTGAAGAGCTATCGGAGCGAGATCTTCAAGAAGTTCCCGCGCACGGACATTCCCGACTACTTCAGCTCCTGGTCCGAGTACGAGAACTACGTCGGGCTGCTGGTGAAGACCGGTTGCATCGACAATCCGAAAAAGATCTGGTGGGACATCCGGCCGCATCCCTTCTTCCCGACTCTCGAGGTCCGTATTTGCGACCTTCCATCGCGCGTCGATGAAGTCATCGCCCTCGCCGCGTTGATTCAAGCCGTTATCGCGAAGCTCTACAAACTATATCGAATGAACATGGGATTCCGGCTCTATCGGCGGGCGCTGATTCAAGAGAACAAATGGCGAGCCGTGCGTTGGGGGCTCGACGGAAAGCTGATAGACTTCGGAAAGCAGAAGGAAGTGCCGGTCCGCGACTTGATATGCGAGCTTATGGACTTCGTTGACGACGTTGTCGATGAGCTCGGAAGCCGAAAAGAGATCGGCTACATCTACAAGATAATGGAGAACGGCACGAGCGCGGACCGGCAGCTAAGAGAGTTTGAGGAAACCGGGGACTTGAACGCGGTCGTCGACCGGCTGATGGCCGAAACAGTCGAGGGCATCGGCGATCAGGCGACCTGAGAATCAGCAACTTTTCATGCCGGCCGGGAATCACAACAAGGCGGTTCCGGTTCTGGAATCTAAGCAATCAAAGATCGTAAAGATCGTTCGAGTGGGAGAGCGGAGGGGCGAGATGAAACGGAGATCAGTCTTAACGGCGCTGGCGATTATGTGCACGCTGCCGGTGAGCACGCTGCCGGCTGTCAATGGCGCTCAAACCAAGGTCAAACCTGGGACGAACTTCTTCTCCATCAAACAAGATATTGAATTCGGCCGCGAGGCCGCCGCCGAAGTCGAGCGGCAGATGCCGCTGGTGAACGACCCACTCGTTCAGGAGTGGATCGATGGTCTCGGTCACCGCATAGCATCTAATACAACGATGCCCGACTTGCCGTGGCGATTCCGAGTGACGAACTCGGCTGACATCAACGCATTCGCTTTGCCCGGGGGCTTCGTTTACATCAATCGCGGCTTGATCGACGTCACTCAGGACGAGAGCGAGCTGGCGGGCGTGATGGGCCACGAGATGGCTCACGTCACGCTGCGGCACGGGACAAACCAACTGTCGAAGGCGCTGCTGTACCAGACGCCGCTCGCGGTGCTCGGTAGCATGGGGGGCGCGGCGGGAGCCATCGGCCAACTCGGCGGGATAGGTCTGTCGGTCGCATTCTTGAAGTTCAGCCGCACGGCCGAGAAGCAGGCGGACATCGTCGGTGTGCAGACGATGGTGAAGGCGGGCTACGACCCTCGCGGCATGGTGACGATGTTCCAAAAGCTCGAGCAGCATGGCGCCGGCAAAGGCGGGCCGAGCTTTCTGTCCAGTCACCCGAGCCCCGACAAACGAATCGAGCGTATTCAGAAAGAGATTGCGCTGGTGTCCGCGCCGCGCAACCCGGTTCGCAGCTCGCCGATGTACCTTCAAGCGAGAAGCCGGCTTCGAGGAATGGGTCCCGCGCCGCGTGTGAGGCCGGGATCGCGCGACGAACAGAGGCAGCCTTCGCGGACGCGATCCCGCACGGGCGAGCTGCCCTCCCGCACGCTGGAGGCCTACAGAGCCACCGACGGCTCGTTTCAAGTGGGCTACCCGTCGAACTGGCAAGCATACTCTCAGACGGACTCCAACGTTACCTTCGCACCTGAGTGGGCGACGGAGGGAAACGAAATAACCCATGGCGCGATCGTCAGCATTCTCGATGTCGGAACGCAGTCTGGCGGAAGCTTGAATCTGAACCAGGCCCTCAACGCGATCGTCGGCCAGCTTGAGGAGTCGAACCCGTACCTTCGCGAAGACCGTTCGTCGCGTTATGACGGAAACCTCGACGGCCAGCCTGCAATGGCCACGTACCTTTCGGGCAAGGGCAATCTCGGGTACACGGAGAAGGTGTGGCTGATCGCGCGCCCGAGCGGAAGCGGGGTCGTCTACATTCTATTTGTCTCGCCTGAGCGCGACTTTGATCGCTACGAGCCGACGTTTCAATCGATGGTGCGGAGCTTCCGGTTTGATGATCGGTCTGAACGGCGGCGGCGCTGACCGACACGAGTCTGAGTCGCCGGATTCCTGAACTTCTACCGACCTTGGTCCAGCGACGCGACCCTTGATTGGCCGATTGTCTGATGAAAGTCCTTTCTGCTGATCCCCGCGTTCGAAACAGCGTGCCTGCGGTTTGTCGTATTCGTTCTGAAAACAGATTGAGATGCCTCGACTGAGAATGTATGATTGACTCACTTTAACGATGGCGCTTCGCAATAAGGAGAAGCTGATAGATTATGAGCGACAGGCCGACGAAGCGATCTCCCTCCGGTGATGATGACGAAGACCGGCTCGCCCGCCTCGAGCAGCGGATGGATAAGCTGATCGAGGTCGTTCAAGGCATGAATACTGAGTTTCGCGCGGAATTGCGCGGAGTCAAGACTCGGCTTGAAGACCTGGAAAAAACGGTCACTGAGCGCTCCTACGATACCAAACCGATATGGGAACGCGCCCTCGTGGAGATTGCTGAAACCCGCTCTGAACTGGCAGAACTCAGGGCAGAGATCGGCTCTGAACTGGCGGCAGTGCGCGCTGAAATGTCGGAGATGCGCACAGAGATGCGGGACGGCTTTCGCAAGTTCAACAAGCAAGTCGAACTACTCGGAAAAGACGTTCTCGATGTTCGCACTGACGAAAGGCTCATCGAGCGCCGCCTCGACGACATCGAATCGAATATCTCCTAGTTTTCTTCGGTCACCAACACGAGTGGCGCCGGCGACCATATCCGAAGGATTCCCTGCCCGAGGTTCCGATTTCTGCCGTCGCGGTCAGCGTGGAGTTGTCGCCGGCGCCTGCTCTCCCATGGCAAGGATTAAGAACGTCCGCTCGACGCGGTTGTAGTTCACCCCGCCTGCCATAAACGGAACGGGTTTGTTGTTCTTGTCCAACAGCTCGACCACTATCTTGTTCAAACCGAGGCCCAGGTTGTCCCACGGCCACCACACCGGATCCCATCGCGTTACCAGCGACGGCTTGTCGTTGAGCGTGTACTTGACCTTGTAGTCGTTCCCGCTGACTTTCGCATTCGACACGTAGAAGTCCAGCATCAGCCCGCGTGGGTCCTCTTTCCAGTGGTAGTTCCCCGCCGGCCGCGCGCAGGTCAACAACGGCGCCTGCTTGTTCACCGATGCCGGGTCGCCTTTTGCGCCGACTTTGAACACAACGAATGCGAATGCAAATCCGTCCGGCTGCTTGATCGATTCGTGCCATTCGCGAACAGGAAAGGCCCGTAGCGTGTGAATGCCCGGCTTCAGATTGTTGAACGCGCCGCTCTCGGGGCTGAAGGGCTTCGCCGGATCGTAGTCGGCTTCGGCGGGCCCGTTGTCGAGGATGACCGCGATGTGCTGGCCCTTCTTTCGTTCCGGATCGTAGTAGATCGGGAACCCGCCGATGTCGAATGTCGGCGCAACAGAATTGCCTTCGATCGTCTCGCCGTCCCTCGGCGAAGTGAACCTCAACGCAACGCTGCTCGGATAGCCCGTGCTGAAGTAGCCCGGCGCCACCGCCCCCATGGGTTTTGCTTCGGGCGGAGTACTGCTCTTCTTAGCAGCCGGTGCGGCGACGTTCGAATCTCCCGCGCCGCTGTTCGCCGTCGGCTGCGGGGTTGAACAGCCTACTACTGCGATCACCGACAAAAACAAGAACGCGATGGCAACGTAACCAGTCGCCGGCTTGCTATTCATACTCTGCTCCTGTCACGCCTTTGGAGTGCGCCGACCCGTCGGCGCTTTGGTAGTCCTCCCTTCGCCCGAACACGCGAAGTTAAGAAGGATTCCCAAAGCGGCGCCACTCGCTGGCCCGTGGAGTGCGCTGACCCGTCGGCGCTTTCGTAGTTCCCTTCCCCCCAGCTAGGCGCCGCAGCCGAAAAGGACTACCAAAGCGGCGACAGGTCGCCGCACTCCAAATCACTGCTGCGGAAGCGCCGGCTTCGACAGCGTGCAGTCAACCGTCAACGACTTTAGGAACGCCAGAAGATCGCGGCGCTGCTCGGAGGTGATGGTCCGCTTCTCGATGTTCTTTCTGTCGAGAAACTTGTTCTCCTTGCCGCCGCCTAGCATGATGTCGACTGCTTCCTCCAACGTCGCGGCACCTCCATCGTGAAAGTACGGCGCGGACTTCGCGACGTCACGCAAGGTCGGAGTCTTGAAGGCCCCGGTGTCTTCGTCCTTCTTGGTGTGGTTCTTTCGGCCTCCATCGGGTTCGGCGGCGTCCATGCCGATCCCGACGTTGTGATACTGCTGATCGGTGAACAGCACGCCGTCGTGGCAGTTGTCGCACTTTGCGTCCTGGAAAACCTTGAAGCCGCGCTTCACGTCCTCGCCCACCGCAGATTCATCTCCCGCGCGCCAGCGGTCCCACGCCGTGTTGCCGCTGATGATCGTGCGCTCGAATGCCGCGAGCGCCATCATAATGTTCTCCTGCGTAGCGTCACTGCCAAACACCTTCTGGAACTGGCCGCGATAGCCTTGAAGCGCGTTGATCTTCGCGACGATTTCGCTCTCCTTGTCTTTGGCGCCCATGTTGCCTCCGGTCCACGCGGCCAACGCTTGTTTCTCGAGTGACCCGCTACGGCCGTCCCAGTAGAACTCTTTGTGATAACCGATGTTCCACAGCGTCGGACTGCTGCGCGGGAGCTTCTTGTCGAACGCGCCGATCGCTTTGGGCAAGCCGTCGGTCAGGCCCTTCTCGCACACGTGGCACGAATAGCACGAGCGAGAAGCGTCGCCGCTCAGTCTCTCGTCGAAGAACAGTTGGCGGCCGAGCGCGACCTTTTCTGGCGTCAGCGGATTGTCAGCGGGAATCGCCATCGCTTCGTACGTGCTGAGTTGTGCAGGCAGCGGCTGAATCTCCGGCTTGTAGCCGCCCATGTTGTCCGTACTGCAAGCCGCCAACATCAACGCGCCCAATGCGACCGCCAACGTGCAGAACATCGCGATAAACTTCGTCGTCTTGACTTGCCTCATCGTCGTCTTCTCCTATCCGTCATTACGGCAACATCGGGATTCCCAGGTGTGGTCCCGGGTTGTTGAGCGCCGTCCGCAACGCAAGCTCGAGCGCGGGCCGCGTCTCCTCCGGAGTGATGATCGCATCGACGAAGCCGCGCGCCCCCGCGAACGTCGCCGCCAACTGACGCTCGTAGTCGTCGCGCACGCGGTCCATCCGCTGCTGCATCTCGGCGCTCGGCAGGCGGCCCTCACGTTCGAGCTTTTCGAGGTCCGCACTGAACAGCGCCATCACCGCCGACTCGCCTTCCATCACTCCCATCCTTCCTGTCGGCCACGTGAATATGAAGTCCGGGTCGAAGCCCTGACCCGCCATCGCGTAATAGCCCGCGCCCGACGCGTGGTTGATCGTCAGCACAAGTTTCGGCACGGTCGCCGTCGCCATCGCTTCGACGAATCGCGCGCCCGCGCGAATGATGCCCGAGTGCTCCGCCTCAGTCCCCACCATGAAGCCGGACACGTCCTGAAGAAACAGCAGCGGCGTTTCGTGCCGATTACAGGTCTCGATGAAGTAGGCGACTTTCTCTGCCGAGTCGGTGTAGATGATACCTCCGAACTTGGGCGGCCGGCCTGCCGGACTGCGAATCAAGCCGCGCTGGTTCGCGATTATTCCAACCGGTACGCCCTCGATGCGTGCGTAACCGGTGATCATCTCCTTCGCGTAGTCGGCTTGAAACTCGTCGAGCGCGCCTTCGTCAAGCAAACAGGCCAGCACGTCGCGCATATCATAAGGCCCGCGATGGTCTGCGGGAATGATGTCGTAGATGTCATCCACCGAACGAGCCGGCGGCCGCGCTTCTCTGATCTGAACGTGCGGTTGCTGCCGGGCAGGCAGCTCGCTCACAAGCTGCCGGAGTTTGTCGAGGCATTCTTCATCATCCGCCGCGCGATAATGCGCAACACCTGATATCTCGTTATGAGTCAGAGCGCCGCCGAGCGTTTCACTATCGACGGTCTGACCCACCGCGCCCTTCACGAGATTAGGCCCTCCCAATCCCATGAACGACGTCCCCTCGACCATGATGATGAAGTCCGACAGCGCCGGCAGATAAGCGCCCCCCGCTACGCATGGTCCCATCACCGCCGCGAGTTGCGGAACCTTCAGGTAGCGGCGCATCACCGAGTTGTAGAAGAATATTCTGCCGCCGCCGTACTGGCCTGGAAACACGTTGCTCTGGTAGGGGAGGTTCACGCCGGCTGAATCGACCAAATAGATGATCGGCACGCGGCAGCGCATCGCGACCTCTTGCGCGCGGAGGATCTTCTTGACGGTTTCGGGCCACCAGGACCCGGCTTTGACGGTAGCGTCGTTGGCGACGACGACGGCTTCACGTCCGTTGATGCAGCCAAATCCGGTGACAACACCCGCACCCGGAGCTTTACCGTCGTAGAGGTCATGCGCGACTAGCAGCCCGACCTCCTGGAAGTAAGAGTCTGCGTCGAAGAGTCGATTGACGCGTGTGCGAGCCGTGAGCTTTCCTTTGCTCTCTTCCCTCGCGATGCGTTCAGGCCCGCCGCCCTCGCGAAGGCGAGCTTGGAGAGCGGTCAGGTCGGAGACGAGCCGCTCAAAGTGCTCGCGGTTGGTGGTTGGTGCGAGAGTTTCCATGTCTCGTGTTTTAGAACGAGAGCGAAGAATAGCATGTCGGGAATTTGCTAGTACAGTAATCGCTCGAATTCGAATCAACGCTCAAATCGGTCTCGCCGGATAAGCGGTTGGGCAACGTAAGTTGGTGTCCTTCGAGATGACCACCCGTTGGTCAGCGAGAAATCTGGTTGATAACGCGGTTCTTGGTCTCGTTCTTTGCCGGTAGATCCAGCGTATGTACCGCGTCGTGTCCATGTTGCGCCAGCATCGCGCACAGCCGACGCGGCAGGTGAGCATCCACGAGGAATCTCATGTGAGGGCCAGATGCACGCTCGTGGCGGCCACATCCGTCGCGAAACTCATGGCAGGCGAGAATGTCCTCCCGCTCCAGGTCAGGAAACTCCCTCAACAAGTCCTCAACCGAATCGCCGCCGGCCAGGTATTCCAGAATAGTCTCCACCGGGTAACGCAGGCCCCGCACGCAGGGCTTCCCGTGGCAAATGTCCGAGTCAACCGTGATGCGTGAAAGCAGATTCTCGTTCGACATGACTGCATCTTACATCTTCAACCGACGGACGCCGAGCCGCGGCTTTCCGCGCGGATGAGTTCGGGACAGCGCACGGCAGCGTCCTCAAGGCACTGAGGAAGAACAGCAGCGGAGGTTCATTCGGTCATCAGGGCGGTGGCCTACAGGTTTTCGCGCATACCCACCTCGTGACGAGGTGGGTATGCGCGAAAACCTGACGCCCACCCTCATCAAGGCGACTCTCTTGCGCACGGGAATATGGTGCTTGCATGTTTGCCCGCGAAGAGAGAAAGCCAGGGGCCTGATTCACCTGACAACGACTTTGCGAGCGCGCGAAAAGGCGCGGCGTAAATACGCTGCCGAGTTCTTGGTGGATACGGGAGCGACCGATGGTCTCGAGCCTGCGAAGGAGCTGAAAAAGGCTGGCATCAAACCTCGCGGACGAATGGCTTACGAATTGGCGGACGGCCGGACGGTAGAATACGATTTCGGTTTGGTGGAGATCGAGTTCATGGGCGAGATGACGTCGGGCCGGGTGATCTTCGGCCCCGATGATGCCGAACCCCTCTTGGGCGTGACTGCCTTGGAATCGGTCGGCATTTTGGTGGACCCGACCACGCGAACCTTGGAACGGATGCCGGCCATCCCTCTGAAATAGCCGCCCTGCCACGCCTGGCATCAGTTCGTCCGGACTCACACCGGCATTGATCGGATCTGGCCGTGTAGTGAGAATCTATGCAGCCTTCGCTGCGGTCTATGATTCGAGGGTGTTATCCGCTTACGGCGTGATGAGCGCAACGCTCGGGAAGTAGGTGCGATAGCGCGTGGCGTCGCGGGTCGCGAGAGTCAGTCCGTCCGCCTCGGCGTGAGCACCGATGTAGAAGTCCGGCAGCGGTGAGTTCTTGGCGCCTCCCGCTCGCTGATACTTCACGAACGCTTGTGCCGCTATCCAACCGGCGGCGTAAGGCAGTGGGAGGCGCTGAAAGACGGCTGGGTCGAGCCATCGGTCGAGGTCAGATTGCGTGGCGAATGCCGGTGCGAGTTCGGCATAGATGATCGGATTGATGAGAATCGGTCCCTGCGCCAAGGCGGCGCGAAACTGTCCTTCCGACCATCCGAGCCACGTCGCATCCGCAGTGGCGATGTCGAGCAGCACGTTCGTGTCGAAAAGGATGCCGCTCATTCATCACCACGCGTGAGGGCCATCACTTCCGCCGTCGTCACACCAGGACGCGCGGCTCCCCGCGCTTGCTTCAGCCAGGTCTCGGCAGGCAGCCGGGCCGCTCGCCGCGCGCGAAACGCTTCCAGCCAGATGGCTAGCTCCTCGACTTGCGGCGACGGCAGATTCTCAATCGCGGTTTCAATTTCACCAATCGTGCTCATCGCCGGAAGTCTAGCATTGCGTCCCTGAAGACCTCAAAGGTAAAGCGGCAGCTTCGCCTTCTGGGCCAGCAGGGCGAGCATCTTGAGGTAATCATCTTCTGAGGGGAATATCTTCCCGCGATTATTGCCCCGCGTGGTTAGGTGGTAGAGGCCGCCTTCAATCTCGATTCTGCATCTTCGGGCCATCGCGCGTCGCAGCATATCAGGCCACCGTCTTCACGACAATTTCTGGCAACAACCCAGGCCTGATCCTTCCCCCCCAAGGACCCTTATTAGGGTGATTCGAATCCGATATCCCGTAGAGGGCTGCCACCTACTCTAGAGAGTATGTGGTCAAGCAGATAATCCTGCCATCCTGCCAAGCGCAACGTATCTAACGCGATTCAACACCCGCTCCACGAGTACGCATGAATCGTATTCATCATCGTTGTAGAAGACTTGATTCAGATGTTTGCGCAATGATCGAGGGAAGCTAGAGCTGTCCTTGTGTCGTTCATGAGTCAAGACAAGAAGCTTGTACGCGAAATTGGTGCGCCCAAAGTGGGCAATCTCTTCTCCCGGACCTTGCGAAGAATCGAGCACAACGCACAAATCACACGCGGCCAGATGATAAAGTTCTAGTTCGGGCGCAGTAAGGTCCGCCGCCCCAGGTACAGCGTCCGTGAGTTCTTCGCTAAAGCGAACCTCGGCGTTTGGGAAGGTGCTTTTTATTGTGTACTGTATCTTCCTTCGCTTCTCATAATCTCTGCGTGCACCTTCTCCCGGCCCCCAAACAAGCACGTTAACCGGTTGCGAGTGCACTTGATGTTCGATCAACTGCTTGATCTTATCTTCGAAGGACATGTTAATCGGGGAGCACTCGTAATCAAATTCTCTACTGTGAATCAAGGCTCAAGCCGACAGACTTCTCTAAATTATGAAGAACTTCGATCCCACGATCTGCACAAGTAAACAACCCGGAGTGTACCTCCAGTGCACCTAATCCCACTAAGCGGGCCAAGGTGGCTGCAACCTCGTCAACGCTCGATCCTACGGCTGAAGCCAAACTTCTCGCGCCTAAGGACGTAGACGACTTTAGTTGCGCAAGCAATCCCAAGCCAAACCAATTCTCATCCATCAATACCGACATCAGTTGGCGGTTCACCCAAGCCTCCGCGAGGAACTTCTCTGATTCCCCTACCCCAACCTTGCTTTGTGCCTCTCTCCGCCTAGCCTCGTAGAGGGCAATAATCTCGGTAAGATCTTTGTCTCCCACCGGAGGTGATGCCTTCTCCACGGACCTCTTTGCAGAAGGTACCTGGACGCTTTCTGGCCGGCGCTCCATGAGCATCAGCGCTTTTTCGTATACATCTTCCACGTGCGGCAGCACCTCGCGCTCGAGAAGCCTCGAAAAAGGAACAGGGCAGTACTCAGACCCGATTCGCAAAATCGGGGCATCCAGGGACCAGAAACACCGCTCTATTATCTGAGCAACGATCTCACCGCCGAAGCCGCTGAACATCTTGTCCTCATGTACCACTAGCGCTTTGGAGGTCTTGCGGACAGACGCTAACACCGTTTCAACATCCAGTGGCACCAATGATCGCAGATCGATCACTTCAGCTTCGATGCCATGCCGTTCCTTCAACTGATACGCTGCGCGCACGCACCAATGCACAGTCGTGCCGTACGAGACCATTGTTAAATCGTTGCCTTTGCGACGCACTCGTGCCCTTCCAAAGGGAATCTCGTAGTGATCGCCGGGATTAGGGGCTTTGGCGAACACTTGGTTATAAAGATACTTTGGTTCCAGAACGAATGTTATGCCCCGGCTGCGCATTGCGTGGCGCAGCAGACCTACCGCATCGTCTGCGTACGCGGGAATGACAATACGAAGTCCTGGAAGCGTACTGAGGACTGCTTCGAGGTTTTGGGAGTGATAGAGCCCACCGCCGATGTAGCCGCCCGAAGCAAGCCGCGCCACGATGTTAGGCACGAACTGGCCGTTCGAGCGATAGTACTCATGCGACGCTTCGACAACCTGCTCCATCGCTGGCCATAGGTAATCTGCGAATTGTGCGGCCTCAATCACAACCCAAATGTCTTCCCGGAAGCGCGAGAATCCATTTGCAGTGCCAACGATATAATCTTCGGCTACGGGAGCATTGAAGACTCGGCTCGGCCCGAACGCCTGCTGCATACCCTTGGTTACATTAAAGACGCCCCCCTTGTCTCTTGATGCAACGTCTTGGCCCCAGAGAAAGGTGTTCGGGTTGCGTTGGAACTCGTACTTTAGTGTTTCGTTGATAGCCTCGCGCAGTGTAATAGGTGACCCGCCCTGCGGAATCGTCGCTTCAGGAGAGACTTCTGATTCGCAAGGAATTACGTACAACATCGCTGTTTTGGGATCGGGATCTGGAGCGGCTTCGGCTCTCTCCGCGGCATCTTCAACTGTCGCCTCATTCTCTTCCTCTATCGCCAGCAGCATTACTTCTTCGACATTCTCGACATTGAGCAAGTGCAATCGGAGCCGCTCATAAGGATCGTATAGGCGCATTTCCATCAGATCTTCTTCGCTTCGATACAACTCGTGGCGATCGGAGTTAGAATGCCCCTGCAACCTTTCGCAAAAGGCATGCACGAGCAGAGGCCCTCCGTACGCGTGAACATGCTCGACGGCGCGCCGCATCGCCGACGCCGCATCAAATGGGTTTGTGCCATCACAGTTGATGATTGTCAGCCCGCGCAGGCCACGGAAGTTCTCGGAGACTATGGGATTGGCTGTCTGCTCACGGACGGGAACGGATATGCCGTAGCCGTTGTTCTGAATGACGAAGATCACCGGCAGTTGCTCCCGGCTCGCGCCATTCAGCGCCTCGAATACGAAGCCTTCGGAGCAGGAGGATTCACCCTGGCTACAAAACACGATGGAATCAGCGTCGTAATATTTGATCGCGCGGGCTAAGCCTGCCGCCTGCTGGGCTTGGCTGCCCGTGGCCGATGATACATTCCAAATGCCAACCGAAATCTTTGAAAAGTGGTTGCTCATGTGGCGACCACCTCCCGCCAAATCATTAGCTTTGGTGAGCCCGTTGAGAATAATCTCATGCGGCGTAAGACCGGCTGCCAGGCACGTTAGCATGTCGCGGTAGTATGGAAACAAGAAGTCTTTATTTGGCCTAAATGCAAGACCGAGAGCAACCTGAATCCCATCGTGCCCTGCGTGCGACGCGTGGTAAGACCAGCCCTTGGCTTGTCTGAGGTAAATGCGCGCCTTGTTGTCAAGGAGCCTGCCCAGATGGATCAGCCTATACCACTCAAGCTGCTTCTCAATCTCCGCCATACCTGGTGCGTCTGCCAGAGACTTGTATGGAGATTGTGATTCCGGCTTCTCCCGCATCGTGGGTTGAGATTTCGGCGTCTTCTCCATAGAGACTTCTCCTCTTTTCGTTCCGAAGCCAGAGTCTAATGGCCGACCTCGCGGCTGAGAGCTCAACTAAGAACGCGGTTCTACCTGCAAACGCGAATGATAGAATAACCGTTTCTTTGTGTAATCAGCAGTTTTGCCACAGACTTTGAAGTCGGCGGCCTCACTAACTAACTACAGAATATGAATGAAACACTCAGATCCCACGTCGCATTATACTGCGTAAGCTCGATTTGGCAATGCCAAATCCTGTTTTGTTGTTCATCGCATCAAATCTGGCTCGCATTCGCCAGCAGTTCGAAAACCGATTAGAACTTAGACGATGGACAAAGCAGTAATCGTCTCACTTCTCATCTTGCAGTTTGGCCGGCGAATGCCTTTCGCTTCTCGGCCAGCTCATCGAGCCGCGCTTCGACGCCATGATTCATGCTCCCTTCCGGGGTCTTGCTCGCGGCATCTCGCTGGCCAACCGATGAATGGCAGAGCATGGTCTATACCGGAACAAAGAGAGTACTCGGCGAAAGCTTCGCCTGAAGCGCCTCAACGATCTGGTCGAGCTCGACACGGGCTTCCGCCTGGAGGCCGAGGCAGATTGCGATTCCTTCGGCATCGGTGCTCAGCCTTGACCGCATCACGAGTTTGAACGACTTGTCTGGCTGCTTCTCCATGCCGTACGCGTGGACGTGCATCGAGTCCCCAATCACGGCGGGATTTCTCAGGTGGGCGAAGTTGAACTCCCGACTCATATAGGCGAGGAGCTTGTCCTGAACGACAAGAACGAGCTTCTTGTTGACGTGCTCAAAGGTCTGAATCTTGTGGTGCATTTGAACCAGCACGGTCTTCGTGGTCATCTTCCAGTTCATTCCGTAAGACTTCTTGGAGATTTCTCCTTTATCGTTCCGCGGCACGCTCAGCTTCTTCAGAAGCCGCTGGCGTTCCGGCCACACGGTGCCGGTCGTATCCAAAGTCTGAAGTTCGATTCCGACGAAGTCCTTCACCTTCCCCTTCCTGGCTGAGACAAGAAAGTAGTCGACGCTGCCTCCGGGAATCGACACTTCCGGGACGATGTGAAGCTCGTTCCCGGGTTCGTGAGTGGTCAGAAGGTGGAAACAATCTGTGAAGATCTGGCGGCGCTCGATTAGGCGAGTCGGGCAAATGATTACAGGCTCTTGCTGCTTTCCGTAGAGAACTGTGCAGGAGCCAATGGAGGTGTCGGGATCGCTCTTGCGAACCTTGTAGCACTTCTTGCCGAGAAAGATGCACTGCTGCTCCCGGACGATCAGGGCCCAGCCTCTGCGCTTTTTCTCCGCCGAGTGCCCGAAAAGCTCTACAACGGTGCTCATAAGAGCGTCGCGCACCTTTCTCGTGTGAGTTCCAAGTAATGGCAGGAGATGTCGATTCCCACGGACCTTCGACCGAGGTTGCGCGCGGCGAGGAGTGTGGTCCCCGTCCCGCAGAAGGGATCAAGGACTACGCCGGCCTCAGGACAAGTGGCGAGAATGGGAATCAGGCATAGATCAACGGGGTAGGGCGCGAAGTGCGCTTCTCTGTTCTGTGTGTCCTCGGGAATGATGTCCCAAACATCGCTAGGCTTACTACCGTTCGGATGGTAGCGAAGGAAATAGAAGCCCTTGTCGCGAAGCTCCTTCGCACGGCCGGAGACTTTTTCACTATCCGAGTGCGTAGCCCGCTGCTGGCCACGGATGATCATTCGGAAGTCAGAGATGCGACCAGCGGCAACGTCTGCGAGCATTCGTTCGAGAGCTTTGAAGGCGTCCTTCTTCTCGTCTTCGCTTAGCGCGGTCGACAGTTCGATTTGGCGCTTATAGCGGACGCCCGAGACACCTGTCGCCGAAACAACGGCGCCGTTCACGATCTTCGCCTCGCGCGGCTTTGACCGAATGGCGTCAGCGTTGTAGTAATACTTCGGCTGTTTCACGAAGTGGAAGACGTGCTCGTGAACATTCCCAAGGCGGTCGCTGGTGTTGTCCATGCCGCTCTTGACCTTATTCCAGATGACACTGTTACGCAGTATCCAACCTTGGTGATCCGTTAGCTCAAGCGCAACGCGCCAAGGAACACCGACGAGACCTTTATCTTGGTAGGTGTCACCAATGTTGAGCCAGAACGAGCCCTCCGGCTTTAGAACGCGCTTCAGATCAAGAAAGACACTCGCTAGGTGGCGCACGAAGTCGAGATAGTCCGGCTCAAGGCCGATGCCTCCACTCTCGTACTCGCGCTTCCCCCAATAAGGCGGGGACGTCATCGCGAAATCGATGCTCGAGCTAGGTAGCTCACGAAGCACTTCCCGAGCATCTCCGAGCATGAGAAGGGGTTGAATGCGACCATCGAGCACGTAAGACTCAAACCGCGTCCCGTATTCGTGCTGAACAATCGACTCCGAAATACCTTGCGATTCGGCTTGCTCGCCAGCATTCCTTGTGTCAATGGAGGTCGTACTTCGCATCAGTTTTCTATCCAATCGCGATTGCCTCCCATCAGGCGATTACGCGGATCAACGTACAGGGCGCCGCGATTGCAAACTGAGTGACAATACTCGCATCGGCCAGCGGCGCGCTTATTGACTTGTGCAGCCAGTTCGGGACTGACTCTTGTTGTCACCGGTCGGTTTTCTCCCGCCTTGAGCGTACCCCCACGGCGTGCCGAAAGCGCCTCTTGATGAGCCGGCCTCTGCTGTCGAAAAGCTCCGGGCGCGCAGCACGCGCTAATGCTATCGAATTCGACAGCATTGTCTCGTCGACTTCGTAACCGAGCACCTTCAACTCCGCCTGTTCTGCTGCGCTGAGCTCAGCCTCGCTGTTTTTGTCCATCAACTCCGCAAGTCGCGACTGCTTGGTTTTGGTGAGTCTGCGCAGATGTATGGTTACGCTGTTCTGTCTGCTACCGGTTGACTCAAGGAGTCGCTCTGCAAGCTGTCGCTGCAACGTCGGCGGCAGACGCTCGGCAGCGGCCAGGGCGGCCCTCAAGGCTTCGTTTGGCTGAGCCATTATCGACCTTTCTTCAGCTTCAAATCCGATGGCCTGATGGCTCGACGTTAGCACCTGAATTCTGAACTGGTCAATACACGAAATCAGGTCATCAGGTCAGCAGTTTAGTTAGTACGTCACAGGGGGCCCCTTCTCGACTCGCCCGCAATGTGACGATCAAATCAGAAGCGAGCTCAACACCTGGTGGCGAAAGACGCAACCCAACGTAGATGGCGTGCCAATTCCCGGATCAGTCACGTTCTCTTCGCCTCGACCCCGATGTCGGGGACGTTCGCGCCAACCCACCTCTCATCAAAACCTGGATTCATCATCGTAGCGGTGCAGCGGTGTCGCGTCATCCGGCGGCCACATCGTGCTGACGGAACCGGGCCGATAGAACGTCGCGGTGAGACTCCGCCGTGACTCGCGGCAGCCGCTAACCACCCGCGGAACTGCGTGCCAGGAATTCTCCGAGCGCACGAGAACTGCGGAATTCCCTACGACGGGCGGAATCTCCGCGACGACGTCACTGGGGTCAGCCGAACGCAAGATCGTCAAACACCCGCCGTCTCTCACATCCCACGAGCGGTTGAAATAGAGCACGTGCGTTACAAGTTTGTCCGGCAGGTCAGGGTGCGGCCCGAGCAGTGCCCCCGGCCCGTAGTGGAAGACATTCACCTCCATCGGCGCCGTTGTCACGTCGCGAGCGGTCAGCAACGACAGCGCAATACGGTAAGCCGGCGAGAGCAGGTCATGCGCCAGCGCCAGCCAGGGTTCGCTCAACTCGGCAGGATGTGAGACGGTGCCCGCTCCCATCGCGATCAGCGCGCGCGCCTCGTATTCATAGTCCTTTTCGCCGCCGTAGCCCGCAACCGATTTGAAATGATCGCGAGGGAACTCCGCCGCTAAGGCTTGGGCGTCGGCCGGTGAAAACAGGTCGCCAATGGAGGCCCAGCCGTAGGGGTGGGTTTGCAGCGTGTGCCGGGCGATCTGCGTCAGATCCATCATCTTTCGCCCCTATTTCCCGACTAACCGTTTCAGATTTCGCATGAGAAACCTTGCCGGGGCCGTGACTTTCCACGAAGGCGACTCATAAAGCCCCGCGATACGGTCGTCACGAGCAACGATCTCGGCGCGGGCCAGCGCCAACAGTCTGTGCAACTCGTCGATGCGGCCCTGCCGCTCGGCATTCAGCATCTCCAAGGCACTACTCGCCTCGGCTTGCTGCGCGTCAATTCGTCGCTGAAGCTCTGCGCTTCGCGATTCTGAAGCTCTCACGACATCGTCGTAGCGAGTCGCGGCCGTCTCGAGCAAGCCCGGCAGCGTTTGCCAGAATCGGTTGAGGGCCCCGTCCGTCGGCGTCTCGCCCTCGCGGATGATTGTCGCAATGCGATCCCAGTGGTAGCTGAGTTGATCAAGCGCAGCGCGCGCCTTCGCGGAGGGCGCGGTCTTCCCTAGCCGTGCGGTGAACTGCTGAGCATCAGTCGTGGTTTCCGCCGGCAACGCATAGACGGTCTCGAAGTCCGACAAGGCTGTGTACTTGCCGACAGCGAGGTCTGCCGAAGTGAAGACCGGCACACCACAGGCGAGCGCAGTAATCGACATGTGGTAGCTCAAGCCAACGACCGCAGCCGCCTGACTGATCAACTCCGCGAGGACCAGTGGGTGCGGCCAGGTCGGCAGGCGGACCAGTCCGGGCAGATCATCGCCCACAATCGATTCGTGATCGCCAAGGACCGGCCCCATGGGTAACACCAGGAAACGAAAGTCTCGCAGCCGACGAGAATGGTTCCTTACGAAAGACAGAAAGGGTTCCAGGCCGCGGACGGCCTGAACAAGGATGTAGGGCTCGGTCAGACCTGAAGCCTCCCGCAGGCGACTGAATTCGAGCGAGGGCCGCCGCTCATCAACCAAACGGGAAACCCCGAAGCCCGTGTCAGGCATGACGATCAAGCGAGACTTGTCGATGAAACGGGCGAGAGCCGCTTGCGACAGTTTGTCGCGCACCGAGATGTAGCGGCTGTTCTCAAGGACCAGTTCCATAAGCGGATCCGCCCAGGCCGGGATGTCGTTGCAGTGCATGCCGGGTGCGTTCCACATCACTGGGATCCCGTGCTGCAATGCGATCAGCGCCGGGGTGAGCCAGTAGCCTGTAGGGTGATGAATCGTGGGCGTTGGCGGACCGTAACCGGGCGCGACTTCTTTGTCAAAGCGGATGATGAACCCACCGCCGATTAGGGCGCCGTCGAGGCTGGAGGCTATCCGCGGCAGTTCGGACATCGACGTGACTGTGTAGGGCCAGTCGGGCGGCGTTTTGGCATGGTAGGAGAATCGGTGAAGCGTGATCGAACCCAGGCGCTCAGTCAGTTCGGCTTCGGCGATCAGCGGGAAGAGCAGATCGCCGTAGTTCTCTACGTCGAAGGTGCCAAATAGAGCGATCTGCCAATCGCGATCCTTCATCGGCGCGGAATTTAACAGGCTCGGCGGCTGAGGAACAAGCTCCTGGCTTCACCCTGTACGCGCGCCGGGCAATGTAGTGTGCGAGCGTTCTTGAAGTCCCTTGCCGTATAATCCAGGCGCTGCCTTTGTGGCCGCCGAGGAGTGCCGATGAAACGGATGCTATGCCCAATCTGCGGCGGGGAGTTTGACTCTGACCACGGCCTTTGTCCGAAGTGCGGGTGTGCCATGGTGTCGAGCACGCTCGACGAAGCGCAGTGCGGCGTCGTGGCCACGGCTGCGCGGCCGGCGGAGTTCGTCGAGCTTTGCAGGCCCCGTTTGTTCCCGGTGGCGATGCTCGTGAAGCAAACGCTCGAACAGAACGGAGTGAGAGTGATGGTACAGGGCGCGCATTCGCTGTCATTGCAGCCGCATCTCGCGTTCGGCGGCGAGCTCCGAATTCTCGTGGACAGCGGGCAGCTCGAATACGCGCGAGCACTGTACCGCGCGTACTTCGAGAATGAAGACGGGACCGACTACATTGAAGAGGAGTGAGTGGCCGGCAGCTTCGCTTACTCATTCCGCCTTGCGGCGTCCACCCCGAAGGCGATTCCCAACGAGAGCGCCATCAGCATCTCGCCGACGCCGACGAACACGACGGTTCGCCTATCCATCGGAATCCGGCGAATCACCTCCGCGACGGCGAGCAGGCAGGCGCTCACTGCGAGCAGCCACTTCTGGGTTTTCGTCAATCCGATCTTGATCAAGTTTTGAGCCGTGGCCACGCGCGGCGAGTTCACTTTGGAGATGATAGCAGCGGTGATTGCCCATCGGGCATTCGTTCGGAAACTCGCGGGCCTCCATTTGTCGAGTAGCGAACCGGCGCCGGTCCGCCATAGAAGCTGATCACCGACTTGATTGTCTCGTCTTGAGCGGCGCGGAATGAATAGACCGAGCCGTCCCGATTGTAGATCACGAACAGCAACGGCCCTCGCCCGCGTGTGTATGCGACGCCCGCCAGCGCGCTCACCCGCTTCAACGTTCCCGTCTTCGCGACCACCGATCCCCGAAACGAATCGTTGAACCGCTTGTATAGCGTGCCCGCGTCAACGCCGGCCACGGGCAGTATGTCTTCGATTCCAAGCCCGCTCTTTTGGAGGTAGGTTACCAGCTTTTGCAATATGTGAATCGTCGCGCGCGGTGAGATCAGATTCGACCCGAGACCCGAAGGCGTGATGATGCTCAGCTCGTCGTCTTTCAACCCGACCTCGGTTCTGAGAAACGCCTGGACCGCGTACGGCCCGCCGACCATGTTCCCAATCACCGTCGCCATCCAGTTGTTTGAAAAATCGTTCAGCCCTTTGAGCACCCTGAGCAGCGGGAGCGAAGTGTGAACGGCAAGAAGATGAAGTCGTCCGGTGTTGGCTGACGCGTTGGTTATCGTCTTGCCCGTGATCTTGAGCGACGGCGGCGACGACGGCAGGTTCACGGTTTGGGGCTCGCCTGCAACACCGTTGTTTCTTTCCTCGGCCTCGCGCATCGCCAGGAACTGGGTGTACGCGCTCTTCACGCCTGGCGTCCAGGTCTCCGGAGTCAGCGTTTTTCGGAATGAAGCTGCGGCTGCCTCGCGAGAGGCGGAGAGGTTGAAATAGAACTGGCCGAGCACTACCAGGTTGCCGTTGACCACACGGATGCCGCTGCGATTGAGTTTGTCGGCGATCAGCAGCGCGTTCTCGAAAAAGAAGGCCGGGTCGCCGCTGCCGATCACGTACAGCGAGCCGTTCAATGTTCCAGTCGAAGGGTCGAGCGTCCCGTCAGTGTACAGCGAAGTGCGAAACCGGAAATTCGGTCCGAGCTTCGAGACGGCAACCAGCGACGTGGCGACCTTGACGACCGACGCCGGATTAAATGACTCGTCGGCATTGTGTTCGGCGAGGACTTCACCGTTCAAAGTTTGAACGATGAAACCCTGAGCGTCCGGATCGAACCCTCGCAAGCTCAGGCTCTCTGTGTAGGCATACACGAGTGGGTTCATCGCCGCCGTACCATCCGCCGGCACACTGATTTCGGCGCCCGGCGGCGGAGCGGCGCTCGCGTTCTCCGAGGCAGCCGTGGACGCTACGCTGGTGGGCTGGCCGGCCCCGGCCTCGCTTGATGGTCCGGGGGGCTCGGTTCTGGCAGCCTCAGCCTGTGCGTTAGTCCATGACTCGGTCAGGAAGCTCTGGATAGCGGTGCGCGTGTATTGCGGCGTGCCGCGCACATAGCGCTTGACCCAACGATAGCGGCCGTTGCGTCCGCGCACGCGAACGTAGATGACCCGGCGGCGTGGCCGCTTGCTGCGCTTTCGCGCGCGAACTTTGCCGCGGCCGGCGACGCGCTTCTGAGACTTCTTCTTTACGACCTTGCCGGTTGAGCGGCGCTTCGAGCTGGCGCGTGAGGGAGAAGCGATCGTCAACGAACAAGCTAGAGTGAGAATGATCAGGAGAGCTATTGGTTTTGAACGACGAAATCTTCCCAGCGTCATGATCACCTGCGGTCCTGTGCGCTCGTAGGATGTTTCCCCTGCCGTCGGAGTTTCTCCGCGTTCACCGAGCCGCCGTCCGGGCCATCCAAACGAATCTCATCGAAGGACGACTGGGGCAAGACTGACGCCGCCTCGGGTTGTTCTTACGGGAGCCTAACTCATTGTCGGCTAGACGATACCACAGCTTGCGGCGACGGTCTACAGTGGAAAAACCTAGTGGAAAAACCGAGCCGGAACCCAAGCCATTTGACACCCCTCCGGTTCTGAATCAAGCTCGTTGGGACCAAAAACCGGGAGGAGGGGAGTCTCCATTGCCCACTTGGAAGCTGACGATCGAGTATGAAGGGACGCGCTACTACGGATGGCAGGAGCAACGAACCGCGCGAACAGTAGGCGGTGAGTTGCGGAAAGCGGCGGAGGATGCGCTCGAGGGTCGCGTCGATCTCGGCGGCGCCGGGAGAACCGATGCCGGAGTTCACGCGCTCGCTCAGGTAGCGAGACTGGGCGCTGCCAAACGAATTCAACCTCGCGCGCTGCTCCATGCTCTCAACGATCGGTTGCCGGCAGATATCAACGTTCTCAAGGTCGATGCCGCGCCCCGCGAGTTTGATCCCCGGCGCAGCCCCACCGCCCGATATTATCTCTATCAGATTTCAACCCGGCGGACGGCGTTCGCAAAGAAGCTCGTGTGGTGGGTTAAGGACCCGCTCGACGTTGAGCGTATGCGGACGGCATCCCAGTCGCTTTTGGGACGTCACGACTTCGCGGCGTTTTGCGACAAGCGAGTTGAAGACGCCTCGACGACCGTCAATGTGCAGAATGTCGAGATCACTGCGGAAGGCGACTTGGTGTTGTTCAGGATTGGTGCATCGCACTTTTTGTGGAAGATGGTGCGGCGGCTGGTCGGTACGTTGGTCGAGGTCGGCCGCGGCCATCTGGACATCGAAAACGTCGCCCGGCTTCTGAGCGCCGGAAAGGGACCGGCTCAACCAGTCAAGTTCGAGATTGCGGAACACACCGCGCCGCCCTCCGGGTTATTCCTCGAACACGTTTCTTATGGGGTGAACGACAGACCGGGTCCGCTCTCGGCTGCGTTTGGAGTCAGGCGGAACGGCTAATCAGCTTGCGCGCTTGACTCCGCCCTGTTGTCGGCGTTCTTCGTCAGGAGTTCGGCCTTGTCAGCCCTTCTACCGTGTATGTGACGCCGAATCCACCATACGGCGCCAAGCACGCCGATGATAACGATGACAAAGTCCAGGCGGTGAAACCATGTCCGCAAAGTCTCGTTCTTGTTCCACTGCTCGCCCAGCAACTGGCCTATGTAAGCCAAACCGAGACACCACGGCAGCGAGCCCAGAAATGTGTAGACGACGAACCGCGTGAGGTTCATGCGGGCGACGCCGGCCGGGAAGGCGATGAAGGTGCGAATGACCGGAAGCAATCGGCTGGTGAAGACGATGATCTCGCCGTACCTGGCAAACCACCGGTCCGCCATATCAATGTCCCGGTGCGAAATCAGGACGTACTTGCCATACCTCTCGATCAGCGGCCTACCGCCGTACATACCAACCCAGTAAGCGACGAGCGACCCCAGCACACAACCGACGGCGCCGGCCACTCCCACCGCCCACAGGTTGAATCTGCCGGTGTAGACCAGATAGCCCGAGAACGGCATAATCACCTCGGACGGTAGCGGAATGCATGCCGACTCGATTGCCATCAACAGCACGATGCCGGCGTAGCCCATCGCTGAGATCGTCGCGACGATGAAGCTCGACAATATCTCGATTATCCTCGCGATCAAAAGTTCCTCCCTAGGCTATCGGCCAGCCGTGCCTGCCGACGAGTTTAACGAACGAGCAGCGGTCGTGGTCCTCGCGCACGAATCCGTGTTGAGCCTTGATCACCCTCACGAGCGTCTGTTCGTTCTCGCGGCCGATGGGGATAACCAACCTCCCTCCGACGGCAAGCTGAGCGACAAGCGGTTCGGGAACGTCGGGGCTGCCGGCCGCGACCAGCACTGCATCGTAGGGCGCGTGGTCGCTCCAGCCGATGGTCCCGTCGAACCACTTGACGGTCGCGTTGTAGCAGCCGAGCTGCCGGATGTTCGCCTGGGCCGCGCGCGCCAGCGCGCTGATTCGCTCGATGGCGTAGACTCTTCCGGCGACCGCCGACAACACTGCGGTCTGATATCCCGAGCCCGCGCCGATCTCCAATACCTTCGACTCCTTGTCGACTTCCAGCAGCTCGGTCATCCGCGCGACCATGTAGGGCTGCGATATGGTCTGCATATCGCCTATCGGCAGCGCGTGATCGCCATACGCCTTTGCGACCAGCGCCTCGGGCACGAACAGATGGCGCGGAGTCTCGGACATCGCTTTCAACACGCGCTCGTCCTTGATGCCACGAGACCGTAGTTGTTCGACCATGCGAGAGCGCTGTGACTGGTAGAGTTGGCCGGATCGAAGATGGGTTAAGGAGCGATTCGAAGTCATTTCGCCTGGGCTTCCAAAACTGTCTCCCAATCTCTTGATTTGATCTCATCGAAGACCCGATAGTCGGTCAGGTCGTTCCGAAGCGGGGTGATCGAGACCAGCCCGTGCCGCAGCGCGTCGTAATCGGTGCCCTCCTCGTCATTCCAGGTGAGCGCCTCCTCGCCGATCCAGTAATACTTGCGTTGGCGAGGGTCCGTACCTTCGATGATTGTAGGCTTGACGATCTTCGATCCCTGGCGAGTGACACGAATACCGCGGATGGGACCGGGCGGAACGTTGACGTTGAGCAGCGTGCCGGGCGGCAGTCCGTCGGTGAGCACGCGCTGTGCCAACTCGGCGGCCAGCTCGGCTGCCGGGCCAAAGTCAAAGCCGACTCGTTGAACCAGGCTGATGGAGAGTCCGGGCAATCCGTATATCGATGCTTCGAGCGCGCCGGCTACCGTGCCCGAGTAGGTCACGTCGTCGCCCAGATTTCCGCCCTTGTTGATTCCCGAGACAACGATGTCGGGCGGGTCGCCCTTGAGAATCTTGTTCATCGCAAGCGTCACGCAATCGGTAGGTGTTCCATCGACTGAGTAATGACGGTCGTCGATCTTGTCTATTCGAAGCGGCCGCATGAGCGTCAGCGAGTGCGAGGCGGCGCTCATCTCGTGCGCCGGCGCGACAACGACGACCTCGCCGATCCTTTCGAGCGAACGGGCGAGCGCTACGATCCCCGCCGAATGAATCCCATCGTCGTTTGTTATCAGGATCTTCGTCATACTGAATGATCGTTAAGAAGTACAATGAACGTCAGGGGCGGGCCGCAAAAGGAGACTGCCCCTTGCCATTTGTATTCCTCATAGAGTGGCATCGCGGTTGGAGGGCCCAAAGTCAGTGGCGGCGCAAAACGGGCATCAGACATTGGTCGGGACGACTGGATTTGAACCAGCGACCTCTTCCACCCCAAGGAAGCGCGCTACCAGGCTGCGCCACGTCCCGTTCCAGCACTCAAGAATCTCTGTAGTATTCAAGCCCGGATGCTAGCATCCGAGTTGAGCAATGTCAACAAATCCTCCAGTTCGCGTTTGATGACACGAATGGCGATTCGCGCTTGCAGTGACGCCGATTGGTCGGCGGACGTGGGAGGCGAAGCAGGGGACGGGCCGGTCGGGGTTGCGGAAACGGAAGACTGAGCAGGCGTGAGGGGAGATTCGGGTTCTTCGTCGAATTGCAGTTCGTTGGCCAGGGCCTTGTCGCGCGCGGCCGGGCTTCGAGTCTCGGACATGAGCTTTCGCTTTGCGCCGGCGATGGTGAATTTCTCTTCGTAGAGGAGATCGCGGATTCGCATGACCATCTCGACGTCTTTACGGCGATAAACGCGCTGGCCGGCTCGGTTCTTATGGGGCGTCAGCATCGGGAATTCCGTCTCCCAGTAGCGAAGGACATGCGGCTGGACTTTTATCAGCTCGCAGACCTCGCCGATGCGGAAGAAGAGCTTTTCTGGGATTCTCGTTGCGGCTTCCATAACATCCCGAGGAGGCAGGACGGCGGGTCAAGCGTTGCTGGCGCCGTCATACGCTGCCATCTGCGCTGTGGCATTCCCTGCCCAATTCCCGGCCTATGGTATGCGTTTCGTCTCCGAGTGTCAATAAACTGCGCCCGGCCCGGGTTTGCGCTCGGGTTTTGTCCGCCTGCGTTTGTGGCTGGATCGAAGCCCCGCCACGAGTCTCTCAATGCTGCGGGCGTCAGCCCGTAGCAGCTTGCTGCCAACCTAAGACGACTCGGCGCGGCACGTCTCAATGCTGCGGGCGTCAGCCCGTAGCAGCTTGCTGCCAACCTAAGAGATGTTACCAACCCAACCACGCAGCGTGACCGGCTCGCGGCATTCTCACTTAGGCGCATCTCGTAAAGCGGCCTAGCCCGGTCCCCTAACGTCTGCTGTATACTTGGCAATCGGGAACCGCCGGCGTGCAAGGGGGGACCGGCTCGCATGAACGAACATATCTTCCGTGAGTACGACATACGTGGCGTCGTGGGGCAAGACCTAACCGACGAGACAGTGTACGACGTCGCCCGCGCTACTGGCACATTCTTGAAATGCAATGGCGCGAGGATCGTCAGCATCGGCCGCGACGCCCGCGAGAGCTCGCCGGTGTTTCGCGACATCATGATTCGGGGCCTTAATGAGACAGGGTGCGATGTCGTGGATGTCGGAATGGTGCCGACGCCTGTTCTCTACTATTCGTTGTTCAACACCGGAGTCGAAGGCGGCGTGATGATCACCGGCAGTCACAACCCAGCGGACTACAACGGCTTCAAAGTTTGTCTGGGCAAGAGCACGATATTCGGCGAACAGATAGGCGAGATAAAGAACATTGCGAAGTCACGTCAGTTCTCGACCGGCAGCGGCAGCAAACGCGCGCAAGACATCGTGCCGGAGTACAGCGCTCACATCGCGTCTGGAGTAAAGCTCGGCACGCGCAAGCTGAAAGTCGTCGTTGACGCGGGAAATGGGATGGGGGGCTTCATCGCCGCGCCGCTTTACCGAAGCTTGGGCTGCGAGGTCGTTGAACTATTCTGTGAGCCCGACAGCCGCTTCCCCAATCACCATCCTGACCCGACCATCGCTGAGAACATGCGCTTCGCGGTCGATGCGGTGAAGGAGCACCGGGCCGACCTGGCTATTGCGTTTGACGGTGACGCCGATCGCATCGGAGTCGTTGACGAGACGGGCCGGATTATCTGGGGAGACCAGTTGATGGTGATCTTTGCGCGCGCGATCTTGAAGGAGCGGCCGGGCTCGACCTTCATCGCGGAGGTGAAGTGCTCTCAGACTCTGTTCGACGACATACGGCGTCACGGCGGCAACGCGATCATGTGGAAGGTCGGGCACTCGCTGATCAAGGCGAAGATGAAGGAGACGGGCGCGGCGCTCGCCGGCGAGATGAGCGGGCACATATTCTTCGCGGATCGCTACTTCGGATACGACGACGCCCTTTACGCCGGCGCGCGATTGCTCGAGATACTGTCGAACACGGATAAGCCTCTGTCGAACCTGCTTGCTGGAGTACCTCAGACCGTGTCAACACCGGAAATCAGATTCCCGTGCGCGGACGAAAACAAGTTTGAACTTGTTCGCGTCCTGACGGATGACTTCAAGACGACTAACGAGGTGATCGACATAGATGGCGCGCGAATCATATTTGATGGCGGATGGGGGTTGGTGCGGGCGTCGAATACTCAGCCCGTGCTGGTGATGCGATTCGAAGCTCATAGTGAAGATCGCCTCGCCGAGATTCGCGCCGAAGTTGAAAATCGCCTGAAGCACGCCATCGCGGCAGGCTGATCAACCGCTAGCAGCTTCGGTCGTGGCTTAAATCGAGGTGTCGCAGGCGCAGCCCGGTTTGAATTATCGGACTGGCCCGACTACGACAACGTTGGGGATGTGCTAACATTCGGCCGGGAGGTTCGGTATGACGTCGACAGTTAGAGCAACGATCGAAGATTTGTACCGTACTCCTGGCAACGCGAAGGCTGAACTTGTCAATGGGGAGATTGTGCTGATGCCGCCGACTGGATACTTACCCGGTTACGCTGCGTCCGAAATACTCATCAGCTTGCGTATACTTGAGCGCGCGACTCGCAATGGTCACGCGATAGGAGACAACGTCGGCTTCAAAGTTACCTTAGCCAACCGCGAATCGTTCAGTCCCGACGCGGCATGGTATACAGGACAGCCCACTGGCATGAAGTTCCTGGAAGGCGCGCCCGCCTTCGCTGTCGAGGTGAGAAGTGAGGGCGACTATGGCTCAAAGGCGGAGCGCGAGATGGCCGAGAAGCGCAGGGATTACTTCGCGGCCGGTACGCTCTGTGTCTGGGATGTCGATATGCAGAGCCCTGACGTGATCAAATCCTACTTCGCCCACGATCCGGAGAACCCTCTCATCTTCCGGCGTGGCGATACGGCGAACGCTGGCGACGCGGTCACTGGATGGTCAATTCCCGTGGATAGTCTGTTCCCGCGAGGGACGTAGAGTGCGCGTCTCGCCGCCCTTTCACCCCCGAAGCAAGTCTCGATTTACTCTGACTAAGCGGGAGTTGCGGGGCACGAATGACGGACTTGTGAAGCGGAGTGAGAACTCCGAGAGTAGTCGTCATCGAAGCTCATGTCCCTGTGAGAGTGCGTCGATGTACTTCAATCCCGATCCAGTGTTGAACAGCACGACGCGGTCCTCCGGTCTAATTGCGCCGCGATCGAGCAACTGACGAAGCGCCGGCAGACACGCCGCGCCTTCCGGAGCCATCAACATTCCTTCCATCGCGCCGATCTCGCCGACTGCCGCGAGGAGTTCTTCATCAGTGACCGACACCGCTGCGCCCCCGCTCGTTCTCAGGATGTCGAGCATGATGAAGTCGCCGATCGCGCGCGGCACTCGCAACCCTGCCGCGACTGTGTGCGCGTCGGGAATCTCGACGCCGGCGTTGGCCCCGGCCGCGAACGCTTTGACTATCGGCGCACAGCCCTCGGCTTGCACCGTGACCATTCGTGGGCGGCGCGAACCAATCCACCCCATCCGCTCCATCTCATCGAATGCCTTCCACATTCCGATCAGCCCCGTGCCGCCGCCGGTCGGGTAGAGAATCACGTCGGGCAGTTCCCAGTTGAGCTGCTCAGCCAGCTCGTAGCCCATCGTCTTCTTTCCTTCGACGCGGTACGGCTCCTTCAGCGTCGAGACATCGAACCAGCCCTCAGCCTCTTTGCGCCCGGCGACGATGCGGCCGCAATCGGTGATGAGCCCGTCGATCAGAGTTACGTGCGCCCCCATCAAACGGCACTCGACGATGTTCGCCGCCGGCGTGTCGCTCGGCATGAAGATGAAGGCTTCGAGTCCCGCCTTCGCCGCATAAGCCGCAAGCGCACCCGCGGCGTTCCCCGCCGAAGGCACCGCAAGCTTGCGCGCGCCGAGTTCCTTCGCCATTGAAACCGCCACGGCCATCCCGCGCGCCTTGAATGACGCCGTGGGATTCGCCGATTCGTCTTTCACATACAACTCGCGCATTCCGAGCCGTTCTCCCAGGCGTTCGGCCTTGAGCAACGGCGTAAAGCCTTCGCCAAGCGTGAGCCGATTCTCGTCGTCGCGAACGGGCAGCACTTCGCGATAACGCCATAAGTTCGGCTCGCGTCCCGTGAGCGACCGCTTCGTCAGCGTCGTTCGCGCGCGATCGAGGTCATACGCGGCCATCAAGGGTTTTCCGCACCCGCAGAGATTCTGAAGGCGTCGCGGTTCGTGCGGCGTCCCGCATGATGAGCAATAGAGATGAGTGACGTACATTCGGTTCTCGCTTCGATGGAGCAGAGCGACGAGGAGTATAGAGGCGCTCGCGGAGCCCGGCAACCAACTTGTGCCCGACTTTTTGGCGATGCTAGAGTGTGGAACTCGTTTGGGCTGGGACGCTGACAGAGAAAGGAACTCGGATGGGTAATCGACACGCGGTGATAGATACGAACAAGGGACGGGTCAGGATCGAGATGTACGAAGACAAGGCGCCGATTACGACGGGCAACTTCGTCGATCTGGTAGGCCGAGGGTTCTACGACGGACTGACATTTCATCGCTTCGAGCCGGGCTTCGTCATTCAGGGCGGCGATCCGAAGGGGAACGGGACTGGCGGCTTCATTGATCCGTCAACCGGACGCGAGCGGACAATCAAGCTCGAAGTAAGCCCTGCGATGAAGCACGGCGATGCAGGTGCGGTCGCGATGGCGAGGTCGCAGAATCCCAACAGCGCGTCGTGCCAGTTCTACATCACGCTCGGGCAGGCGTCCTTCCTCGACATGAACTATGCGGTCTTCGGAAGAGTCGTCGAAGGGATGGACGTAGTGACGCAGCTTCGCGCCGGCGACAGAATGGCCAGCGTCACGATCGAATGATCACGGGTGAAGGCTGAACCTAACGGTGCTATACTGCGGCTTCTCACAGGCGGTCGGGCGGCAGGTCCGCCCGACGCAAACTCGAATCCTCAAAGTATGATTGGACAGTCCGGCTAGCATGGCGCGTTAGCCGGCGTAGCCATTGGAGGACAGCATGAGAAACAGATTGTTAGCTGCGGCTCTCCTGGTGACGGCCTGCGCGGCGGTCTCACTCGGCCAGAAGCGCGAAATGAACATGATGGACGTCATGCAGATGAGGCAGATCGCTTCCAGGGACCTCTCATCTGACGGGCGAATGACCGTCTTCGCCCTCAGCGCGGTGGAGTGGAAATCAGGCCGCGCTTATTCGGACATTTACATCGCGCCGACCTCCGGCGCCGGCATGCGGCAGATGACCTACACGCGCGACAAGAACGAAACGTCTCCGAAGTGGTCGCCGGACGGCAAGTCGTTTGCGTTTCTCTCCGACCGCGACGCCGCGCCTGCTGGTTCGACGGGGCAAGGGGGCAGGAATCAGCTCTACATCATGCGGGCCGATGGCGGCGAGGCCCTGCGGCTCACCGACGATAAGGAAGGCGTCGAGCGATTCGACTTTTCGCGAGACGGCAAGTGGATCGCCTTCACGGCGGGCAAGCAAGGCGAGCGGCAACTCTACGTGATTGGGCCGGAAGGTGGAACTCCCTCGCCGCTGACCAAGCACGAGACCGGGGTGGTCGAGTGGCACTGGGCGCCCAACAGCAAGACGATCTACTTCACCGCCCCGAGCGCCGTCGACAAGCTCGATAAGCAGCGGGTCGAAAAGAAGTTCGACGTGCGCATACACAATCAGCAGCAACCGCCCAGGCAGCTATGGGCCGTCGATGTGGCCACGAAGAAGGAAACGCAGCTCGCTGCCAATACCGACTACTCGATCTCGTCTTTCACAGTCAGCAGGGACGGGTTGAAGATCGCCTTCAGGGGCGCGTCTCCCAACCGGTACGCGACCGGCCAGGAGTCCGAAGTCTACTTGTTCGACGTCGGCTTGAGGGAAGTTGTTCGAGTCACGGACAACACAGTGGGCGAGGAGCAGATGTCATTCTCGCCCGATAGCGAGTGGCTTGCGTTCGGCGCGCCGGAACAATTCACCCTCATGCGCAACACACAGTTGTACGTCGTTTCATCGGGCGGCGGAGCCGCGATCCCGCTGATCCAAGACACTGACATTGATCCGAGTGGGTTCTTCTGGTCGCGCGACAGCAAGTCGATCTACTTCGGCGCGGGCGTCGGCGTCAACAACCAGTTGTTCGTGGTTTCGGCCGAAGGCGGCAAACCGCTACAGGTGACCAGGATCGAGGGCGTCGTCGGTGTTTTAGTCGACGACGATCAGCCGGCGGACACGGTGTTGCTCTCGTTCAGCGATCCAGCGAAACCCGCCGACTTGTACGCCTCGACCTACGATGGTCTGTCTAATCCGGCGGCATGGAAGAAGATCACCGACGCCAATCCTCAAGTCGGCAATCTAAACCTGGGGCAATACGAGACTGTGCGCTGGAAATCAAGCGACGGGGTTACGGTCGAAGGAATACTGGTGAAGCCGATCGGTTATCGCGAAGGTCAGCGGTATCCCCTGATCGTCCAGCTTCACGGCGGACCGGCCGGAGCGTACGTCAACTCGTTCTCGGGGAATTACGGCACTTACATTCACGTGTTCGCGGGAAACGGCTACGCGGTGTTTCAGCCGAACTATCGCGGCTCGACGAACTACGGCGAGAAGTTCAAGATGCAAATTGCGGGCGATTATTTCCGCCAAGGATATGACGACATCATCACCGGCGTCGACTACTTGATCGGGCGCGGAATCGCCGATCCGGACAAGCTGGGGATGATGGGTTGGAGTGCGGGCGGCCACTGGTCCAACTGGACGCTGACGCACACGGACCGCTTCAAAGCCATCTCGTCGGGCGCGGGCGCGGTCAACTGGATTTCGATGTACGCGGAGACCGACGTTCAAGTGCCGCGCGAGTTTTATTTCAAGGGCAAGCCCTACGACAACTGGGACCACTATCTCGCCGTCTCGCCGCTCAAGTACATCAAGAACGCGAAGACTCCGACGCTGATTCACGTGGGCGAGGCCGATCAGCGAGTGCCGATGCCTCAGAGCCTCGAGCTGCACATGGCGCTGAAGAAACTCGGCGTCCCGACTGAATTGATAACCTATCCCGGAATGCCGCACGGGATATCCAACCCGCGCTATCAGTTCGTCAAGATGGCCTCGGAGTTCGCGTGGTTCGAGAAGTGGATCAAGGGCAAGCCGGGCTGGCTGGATTGGAAGACCGTGCTCGACACGCTCAAGGACGACGAGGCAAGCTCGAAGGAGAAACCTGAGCCGGCCAACGGAGACTCGAATTGAGACTTGAGTGTGAAATCTGCGATTTGAAATGACTCGGATCTCAGATCTCAGATCTCCAGATTGCGATCGTATCTTTGCGCTTTCGCGTCTCTGCGCCTTTGCGTTGAGACTCAGCCGCCGCCCGGAATAGCAAACGGAGGAAATGAGTATGGCAAATCAGGGGAGAATGGTTGATTTCAGCACAGACGGCCGCACCGCGCGAGGCTACTTGATCGAGCTCGACGGCCCCGGCCCGCATCCGGCCTTGATAGTCGTCCACGAATGGTGGGGCTTGAACGATCACATCAAAGACATTGCCGGCCGCTTCGCGGATCAGGGCTATGTTGCGTTGGCCCCGGATCTCTACGAAGGCAAGCTCGCCACCGACCCAGACACTGCGGGAAAGTACATGCAAGGCCTCGATCAAAAACAGGCGCTTGCGACGCTAGACGGCGCGATCAACCACATCAAGTCGCTGTCCAACGTCGCCGCCGGAAGGATCGGCGTAACCGGTTTCTGCATGGGTGGGACATATGCTTTGTTGCTTGCGTGTCACAGCTCGGACATCAAGGCGTCGGTCCCATTCTACGGTGACGTGCCCACCGAAGACGTGCTGAAGAACCTCTCGGCGCCGGTGTTGTTCATTGGCGCGGAAAACGACTTCTGGATCACGAAGGACAAGATCGACCGGCTTCGGGACGCAATGCAGAAGTTCAACAAGCCTGGCGAAGTGAAGGTCTACAGCGGAGCGAGTCACGCGTTCTTCAACAACACCCGGCCCGATGTTTACAACAAAGAGGCAGCGGCCGATGTGTGGCAGCGGGTCACGGGGTTTTTCGCCAGCCATCTGTAGGCTACGACTGCGTCTCCGCAAAGAGCCGCCTCAGTCTATTCAACGAAGGGGCATGATATGAGAACTCTCATCACCCTGGGCCTCGCTCTGTCAGTCGCGGCGCTCGGCACCGGTTTCAGCCCTGCATTCCTCCGATCTGCACGCGCGGGTCAACGGGCTGATTCGAAGGCGGTCCGTTCTGGCGATGAGAAGACCCGCGCTCCCGGAACCGCCGACGCCTCGGACCTGAGTGATATCAACTCTCCGCCTAGCGAGCTGCGCGCGATGATCGAACGCTACGCCGCCGATCGCGCGAGCCTGAACCGATTCTACCCGGTCGAATCGTCACCGGCGCGTCAGGCGCGCCTCAGGCAGTTCTATCCGGAATGGCTCGCTGCTCTTGCACGCCTTGGTTTTGACAAGATGAGCCAGGAAGGGCGCATCGATTACGTCCTCTTCAAGAACCACCTCGACCACGAGCTTCGTCAATTGGAGATAAGACGCAAGGCTCTCGCCGAGACGGCGCCGCTCATCCCATTCGCCGAAACCATCACGAGCCTCGAAGACGCTCGGCGGCGAATGGAGCGAGTCGATCCACAAAAGACGGCAGCGTTGCTCACGAGCCTCGCCAAGAAAGTCGAGGAGACTCGCAAAGCAGTTGAGGCGGGGCTCAAGCCCGAAGGCAAAACCGACGGCGGAGGCGAAGCAAAGGGCGACGGAAAAACCGAGGCGATCAAAGCCAAAAAACATGTCGCCAATCGCGCGGCAACGACGATCGACGGCCTGAGGGCGACGCTGAAGAACTGGTTCGGTTTTTACAACGGCTACGATCCGGTCTTCACATGGTGGGCCGGCGAGCCTTACAAGAGCTTCGATCAGTCGCTCGAGAAGTACGCGGCGTTCCTGCGCGAAAAAGTCGTGGGCATAAAGCCGGGCGAGGAGAACGCGATCATCGGCGACCCGATCGGGCGCGAAGCTCTCCTGAGCGAGCTGGCCTTCGAGATGATCCCGTACACGCCCGAAGAGTTGATCGCCCTCGCCAATCAGGAACTCGCGTGGTGTGAAACGGAGATGAAGCGGGCGTCGCGCGAGCTTGGCTACGGTGATGACTGGCTGAAGGCACTCGAATACGTCAAGACGCTTTACGTCGAGCCGGGAAAGCAACCCGATCTGATCCGCGATCTCGCACTCGAAGCGATCACCTTCGTCGACGAGCATGACCTCGTTACCGTTCCGCAACTCGCGCGCGATACGTGGCGGATGGAGATGATGTCGCCCGAACGCCAGTTAGTAAACCCGTTCTTCCTCGGCGGTGAAGTCATTCAGGTCTCCTATCCGACCAACACGATGGGTCACGAGCAGAAGCTCATGAGCATGCGCGGCAACAACATTCACTTCGCGCGGGCGACGGTGTTTCACGAATTGATCCCCGGCCATCATCTCCAGGGCTTCATGACCGCGCGCTATCAGACTCATCGCAGCTTGTTCACGACGCCGTTCTGGACCGAAGGCTGGTCGCTCTACTGGGAGATGCTGCTATGGGACATGGGCTTTGCGAAGACGCCCGAGAACCGCATCGGCATGCTCTTCTGGCGGATGCACCGCTGTGCACGGATCATCTTCTCGCTCGGGTTTCATCTCGAGCAGATGTCGCCGCAGGAGTGCGTAGACTTTCTGGTGAAGCGCATAGGGCACGAAGTCGACAACGCGACGGCCGAGGTCCGCCGGTCTTTCGCCGGCAACTACGGGCCGCTGTATCAATGCGCCTACCTGCTGGGCGGTTTACAGATTCGCGCGCTGCATCGCGAACTGGTGGACACGGGCAAGATGACGAACCGCGCGTTCCACGATGCGATCTTGAAATCGAATCGCATCCAGATCGAAATGGTGCGCGCGAGCCTGACGAAGCAGACAATAGCACGCGACTTTTCATCAAGCTGGAAGTTCTACCCGGGCCTGCCCGCGCCAACGCGCTAGGAGGCTGTCGGAATAACGAGGCGCTTGTTCGTAGTAACGAATTCATTCGTTCTGATTGTTGAGAAAACCACGAGTTCCGATTGTGACAACGAATGAATTCGTCGCTACGAAGGGCGACACCCTAACAGGTCTTTGTCTCACGCGTCCGGGGTTGCCGACGCCGATTACCTGAGGCGGAGCGAGGCGATGGCCTCGACGTGATAGGTCTGAGGGAACAGGTCGAACGCGATAATCTGGGAGATCTCGTATCCGCGTCCCACCAGCTTTGCCACATCGCGCGCAAGCGTATTTGGATCGCAGGAGACATAGGTGATCAGCTTAGGCTTCAATGATGCGATGCCATCAACCGCCGCCGCTGCACCCTGGCGCGGTGGATCCAGTAGGACCAAGTCGGGCGCGCCCGATAATAAGTCCGGCCGGCGCTCCGCGTTCTTGAGCCAATCCTCAACGCGCAGATTGAAAAGCCGCGCGTTGCCGGCCTCGTTGATCGAGATGTTCTTGCGAGCGAAAGAAGCCGCCCGGTCGTCTGATTCGACCCCGATGACTCGCGCAAACTGACGCGCGAGCGGAATCGTGAATAACCCAACTCCGGCATACAGATCCACCGCCAGTTCGCCCGCGGCGCCGCCCACTGCTTCTTTCACGAGTTCATCGAGCAGTAGTCGATTCGCCTGGAAGAACACAGCAGGGCTCGAGATGAAAGATGCGCCCAAGACCTCGCGTCGCACGATCCCTGCTCGAAGGCCCGGCAATTCCGGCTCGACAAATTCTCCGTTCGAGCCCGCCGCAACGTCGGCTTCTCTCGGTCTCGCTTCGGCGGACAATGCCCCAAGGGCCGCCCGCAGCGCATCGAAGATCGAGTCGAGTTCGGGCACCAGCAGCGGACACGTCGAGACGTCGCAAACCGAATGCGATTGCGCGCGGTTGAAGCCGGCGCGGACTCGCGCCTCCGGGGAGGGCTTCTCGATTCTCACCTGCGCACGGTCGCGGTAGCCAAACTCGGCAGCAGATCGAATCTCAATCGGGTGAGGCCAGTCGAGGTGGCCTATGCGCGCAAGGGCTTCGCGCACGAATTGCGTTTTCGCTTCAAGTTGGGCCTCGTAGGTCAGGTGTTGAAGCTGACAGCCGCCGCAATCGCCGAAGTGCGGGCAGCGCGGCTCGCGACGGAGCGGGGAAGAGTTGACCACTTCTTCGATGACAGCCCTGGCGTACCGGGGCCTGCGTTCGGTGATTCGGACGCGGAGGCGCTCGCCTGGCGCAGCCAGCGGCACGAACACCGCGAGCCCGTGGAACCGTCCAACCGCCTCGCCGCCATATGCTATGCGTTCGGTTGTCAGTTCGATGACGTCGCCGAGTGACGGAGACTCTGTTGCCACGACTCGACTCTAACAGGCGTTAAGCGGCCAAGGAAGCAAGCCTAGTCGCAACGGCCTGCGCTCACAGGTAAAAGAGGCTGAGGCGTGGAATTCGATTAATCTCACGCAAGCGGCGCGATACGAAGTTGGCTACCGTTTGCTCGTAGATCGTCTTGTCCATTTTCTTGCGGTACGAGCGAAGTTGAGATTCAGCTTCAGCGCGCAGATTCGCGATTTCGTCTTCCGGTCCGCACGCGGTCAGGCTTTCAACGATCATCCGGTCAATTGCGTCGAGGTCGCGTTCGAGTGCTTCAGCGTCGACTTCGCTTGAAGACGCGATGTCACCGGCGATCGTGGCCAAGCGACTGCGCGCGCGCGCGATCGCTTCGACGGCCTCCGGCTTGCGGGAACTGAATGCGAGATCTTCTGCGTCCTTCAACTCGAGGTCCGAGCGCGCGATGAATTCAAGGAGCACGTCTTTCGAAAAGACGTTCGCCGCGGGTGATTCGACTGCGGTTTCGGGGGCATGGGCATCACCCGCCGCTATCTGTCCTCCAGAGGGGCTTCCCGAGCCGACCCGCGTCTGGCGATACTCGGCGAAAGCGCCCTCGACAGCCTGCTGGCAATAGAAAACCGAGTTGATCTTTCGGTATCGGTGCGGGCGAGCATCGTATGCGTCGAAAGCCTCGTTGATAGCGCGAAGAACGAGGTAGAGCGGGATGCCCGCGCTCTTCCAGCTCTCTACGAGAGCCCAGTCCATAGGCGAGATCAGCAAGGGCTTGCCGCGCCGCCGCACGAACTCGTCTTCGACCTCAGTGAAGTAGTTGAAGTAGTTCAGCCGCTCGGCCGGATTCTCCCCGCCGTTGTCCGGTGAGCTATCCACTAATACCCGCCAGCTTCGATCGCGCAAGGACCATCGCGATCATAACTGGTTGAGGACGAAACCAACGACCCAGAGCGTCACACAGGTAATTACCACGGCCAGCACGAACATTCCGACCAGTGGCCATGCGTCCTTTTGAGCTGCCGCGTTGAGCGGGCCTATCGAGCTGTAATCATTATCGTCCGCCATCAGAGTTCTCCTCGATTACGTTAGCGTTTTCACTGGGACCGCCGCCGCGCGGCGATGGAAGCGGAATCCTACTACGTCAGGCGGCCGCCGCTCAACTCCGATAAAGCGGCGCGGTCTCCGCTCGGACCCTCAGCCGAGCGGTGTCAGCTCGCTAACGATTTGCGCGGCAACACGTTCTAGTTCGAACCGCACGACGTCGGCGTTCGGCTTGTCAAGCGTTAGCCTGTCGGCTATTTCGCGCGCGGCCTCGCCCAGTTCCTTCTGTAGAATGCTGGCGATGCGTTCGCGCTCCGCGGCCGGTATCGCATCCGGGTTCGCCAGCGGGGACCCTCGCTCCACCGGCGCACCTTCCCCTTTTCGTATCAGGCTGATCAGGTATGCGAAACCTGGCGCGGGGAAGAGTCGCGAGCGGCGGAACGCCTCGCGCATCATTCGCTTTATCTCGGTTGCTCCCAGATCGTCGAGAGTAGCAAGGGCCGTCTCGTCGGATTCCGTCCACGTTTTGTCGGCCAGGTCCTCATAGAAACGCCGCACGTCTTCGAATCGGTCGCCATCGCGACGCACGGTGCGGCATTCGAAGTCCGTCAATCGCTCGGTGATGCGCCTTGCCGCGTCGTCGAGCTCCTCCCGGCAGAGATCGCCGATCTCGCGGCTTTCATTCGGAGTGATGCTCATGATGTTCCTTCGCTCGCCCGTAGCCCGAGAACCTCCCGCGCGAGATGGATTATAGTCGAGCCGCCGCACGGAACACAGCCCAATTGACGGCCGCCTATGCCCCGCGACGTTACTCCAAACCGCCCCTGGGCGACGGATATATTTTAGTCGCTCCGCCCAGAATATTGGTTGACTTTGAGTACGGTGGAGCCTAGCATACCCGCGAGCGGGGGATACGTTAGGGGGCGCGCATGCTCACGGTCCAGGAGTCAGCTAAGGCGAAAGCGGTAGGCGCGAACGGTTGTCACGAGTGCGGCGGGACGGGCCTGGTGCAGTACTGGAGCGAGTTCTCCTACTTCGAGGATCGGCGCAGGTGCACTCAATGCGAAGCCGGCCAACGGCTTGGCTCGGTGATTGCCAAGATCATCGCGCGGGTCAAAACCGAAGATCACGCGCTCAGCCGTTAGCCGCCGCGTTCGATCACGCGAGGGTACTTACCAGCCTCTCTGCCGCCGATTCGAGCATCGAGTCCTCTCGCGCGAAGCAGAATCGCATGTACACGTCTTGATCGGGTTCATCCGTGAACGCGCTGCCCGGTACGCCCGCAATGCCGGCTTCCCGGATCAAATGCTCGTTCAACTCGCCGGCGTCGCCGAACCTCTCTGGAATCCGCGCCCAGCTATAGAATGTCGAGCGCGACTCGTAGGGACGGAAGCCCGCCGCCGCCAACGCCGCGTGAAGGATGTCGCGCTTGCGGGCAAAGTCGGACCTGAGCCGTTCGTACACCGTCGGGTCCGCCAATAGCACCCGCGCCAACGCGTGCTGAAGCGGAGTCGGCGTGCACACATAATAGACGTTGCCCACGGGCGTGATCTTCGATAAGAGTTCTCCCGGGCCGTACGCGTAGCCGAGTCTCCAACCCGACACCGCCCACGATTTCGAGAATGAGTTCACGGTGATCGTCCGGTCGAATGCGCCCGGCAGCGACGCTGTCGATACGTGATCGGCTGCGGTGGGTGTGAAGTGTTCATAGACTTCATCGGAGATCAACAGAAGATCGAACTCCTGGGCGCAGTCGAGGATTGACTGCAGTTCGCTGCGACTGAAGACGCGGCCGGTCGGGTTTGCCGGCGAGCAGACTAAGATCGCCCTCAGCGGATGGTCTCGCCGGTTTTTTCCGGCTCGGCACACTTGTCGCAATTCGTCTTGGTCGAGGGCCAGCGAGTCGCCGCGCAGCTTCACGACCTCCGCTCTCCCGTTGCATGTTTCGAGCGAGCGCTTGTGATAAGGGTAGTAAGGTTCGAAGACCACTGCCGCGGAGTCTCTCAAAAACGTATGACAGACCGGAACGATGGCGCCCGTCGCCCCCGGCGTGATGAGCAATTCAAGAGGCCGGCGATCGGCATCAATGTCGACGCCGTTATGAATGCGAACTTTCTCGGCCACGGCGCGGCGGAGTTCGTCCGTGCCTTCGAAGAAGCTGTAATGGTTGAGTCCCTCCTGGACGACCTCGTTTAGAGACCGAACGAGGAGGGGGTTGAGCGCCGTTTCGTTTTGCCCCTGAACGAGATTGCCGCTCGGGGGTATGAGTCGAGCGATGGCGCGAATGTCAGGTTGACCGCGTTTCAATGTCTGCACTATCAAGCCTCCATGATGCGAGTGAGAATACGGCTGGCATCCCCTCTCTGCGGTGAGGCAAGGATGGTACGGGCGCGTTTCGTGGCATGTCAAGGAAGGGACATGTTGATGAACGAGTTCCCCAAACCTCTCATACCACCATCTATGCAATCTTCTTCCACGATTTTGCAACAGCAGGCTGTCGAGTTGGACTCGCGGTAACGACTGGCCCGGCGGGCCGTCGTCCTACGCGCCCTTGCGTTGCAGTTGTAGCGGGCTGACCGCATAAGGCGGCTGTCCGAATGCTGCACCTGCGCACGAGGCGCCTCGTGACGGGTGTTCGCCGATGCTCATGGGTCTTTCCCTGGCCCGACCGCACGGATGCGAGAGTCGCGATTCACTGAAAGTTGCAATTCTTGAGACGGTCTTCCTTCTTTGGTATACTGCTGGCCGAGGGATCAACCAAGTCACGAGGGAATCGGAACCCGATGTTCGACCTTGAGATTTATACCGACAAGTTCTCAGACAGCGGACGCCGACTGGTCCGAAAGGCCTACGAAGAAGCCCGCACTCGCGATCACAATCAAGTCGCTCCAGAACATCTGCTCGTTGCTCTCGCCGAAGTCGAGCGCGCGTTCTTCAACGAGGTGATGCAAAGCCTCAATGTCGATCCGCAGGTCGTGTTGCAGGCCCTCGAGACCAAGCTCGCCCAGCGCGAGTACCTCGGACGCGGAATGAAGATGTCGGAGTCACTCAGGATTCTGCTCGCCAGTGCGCTCAAGCACTCGCACGAGCGGGGCCGCCGCAGCATGGAATCGACCGACCTGTTCGTCGCCCTCTTCAAAGACACTCACGGCTTTCCTTCCGAACTCCTGAGGCGATTGGGCGCCGACCGGGAGATCGTGATCCAGAAGATTCAAACTCGCGTCCGCACTTACGAGGAAAAGGAAGAGAAGTACCGGCGGCGCTACGAGCTGCCACCCTACCTCAAACACTTCGGCGTCAGCCTGAACAAGCTCGCGCGCCAGGACAAACTCCCGCCCGTCATCGGCCGCAATGAAGAGATCAGACAGATGATCGAGATCCTCTGCCACCGCGAGCGGGCGAACTCTCCGATGCTCGTCGGCGAGGCGGGGGTCGGCAAAACCGCGGTAGTCGAGGGCCTTGCGCGCAAGATCGAGCTCGAACCCGACACTGTACCGCTCCGGCTTCGCGCCTGTCACATAGTTCAACTCCAGATGTCGGGCATCGTCGCCGGCACCATGCTGCGCGGCATGTTCGAAGAACGAATCCAGGGAATAATCGGAGAGGTAAAGGAACGCGAGAACCTCATCCTGTTCATCGACGAAGCCCATTCGATAATCGGCGCCGGGTCGGCGCTGGGAGCCAGCTCGGATGCGGCGAATATGTTCAAGTCGGCGCTTGCCCGCGGTGAGATACGAATCATCGGCGCGACGACGATGAGCGAGTATAAGGAATACTTTTCCGAAGATGAGGCGCTTGCGCGCCGGTTCCGGCTTGTGAAGGTCGATGAGCCTTCCGTGGAAGACACGCGCAAGATCATCGCCGGGGTCCGGCCGCGTCTCGAACGCAATTACTCGGTGACGATATCGGACGAAGCGATTGAGACCGCCCTCGAGATGGCCCCGCGCTACGTCCGCAACCTCCATTTGCCCGACAAGGTAATCGGGTGGCTTGACACCGCCGCGGTCAAGGTAGAAATCGATCAGCCCGAGCTGGGCGAGGTCAAATCCGAACACGTCATCGACGTCATAAGCCAGGAGTCGCGCATCCCGCGCGACATGATCTTCAGAGACACCAACGACCGCTTCGCACACATGGAGGAATCGCTGTCGTCACGCGTCATCGGCCAAAAACCCGCGATCAAAGCCGTGAGTCAGCGTCTGCGGCTCAACAAAGGGCCGCTGAAAGAGAACTTCTACAAGCCCGACGGCGTGCTGCTGTTCCTCGGACCGACCGGAGTCGGAAAGACCGAGTTGGCCAAAGCCGTGGCCCAGTTCATGTTCGGCAACGAAGAAAAAATGGTCCGCATTGACATGTCCGAGTATCAGGACGGCACGATCGCGATCGAGAAACTCATCGGTATGCCGCGGGGCATCGTGGGCAGCGAGCGGGGTGGAATCCTGACCGAGCGGTTGCGCGATAATCCCTACACCGTTCTTCTGTTGGACGAGATCGAAAAGGCATCGCCTTATCTGCTGAATCTGTTCCTCCAGGCATTTGACGAAGGATGGCTCACGGACGGCCGCGGTAAGAAGGTGTATTTGTCGGACGCCATCGTCATCATGACATCGAACCTGGGCTCGGACAGTTTCAAAAAGTACATGAAGCCGCTCGGCTTCGGGACAAAGACGCTTGCCGACATCGAGCAGATCAATCGAGAAGTCATTAAGGCCGCCGAGGAGAGATTTTCCCCCGAGTTCCGTAACCGAATCGATGAGATCGTCGTCTTTTCACCGCTCACGACCGACGAAGTGCGACAGATTGCCGAGATGTACCTCAACACGCTGAAGCGCCAGATGAAGCGCCAGGGCAAACTCGTCGAGATAACCGAGGAGGCGATTGACCACCTCGTGGAGAAAGGGTTCAGCCCGACGTACGGCGCTCGCTTCCTCAAGCGCACGATCGACGAGTTGGTCAAGCTCCCGATCACGACGATGTGGAAGACCGCGGATCACTTCTCGGTCGACCTCGCGGACGCGAAGATTCGAATACTCACTTCCTGAACGACCATCCTTGCCACGACGCCGGACAGCGGCGCGCGTCAACCGGCTCTCGAACCCAACTTCAACCAAACTTCAAGATGATCGCCCCATACGATTGACTTCCTTCATTTTGACGAACGTGCAGACCGAATCGTGTAGGGCCGAGGGGCGACCGCGGCTCAGGCACGGCAGCAGCATCTCGCGCGGTGCCAGAAGTTACGCGAAGGAACCGAGTGGGGAAACGCCTTTTGGCATCGGTCTTGCCAATGGGTATCGGGATAGTTTGAAACGCAACGAGAGGCACGTGGCGCGGGGTGGGCTAAGATGCGCTAACCGAAGCTCGACAAAGCGTAACCCCATCCAAGAAAACTGTTGACTTGTTAGGTGGAATCAGAATAATAGGCGTTGCCTCAGCAGTATTTTCGAAGGCTCTCTCAGGACCCGGAAGTAAAAGCTCTACCCCCATACATTAGCTGACCCCCGCAGCGGCTCGACGGCCGTCCAAAGACAATTCTGCTAAGTTCGGAGTTGAGAAACCTCTTTGTAAGGAGATGAAGGTATGAATAGACTGGTAAGGCAGCTTGCGAAGCTGGCATTCCTCACGGTTATCGTTGCGATGACGTCGGTTGTGGCGTCGGCACAGACCACGGGAACTGTCACAATCAACGGGAGCGTCGGCAACGCCGCATCGCTGCGGTGGTGGACGTTTACGAATAACAACGCAACGTCAGGGACCAACGCACCCAATACTCAGAACAGTCCCCTCGTATTCACTCTGGACCTCGGTGACGTGTCGCCCAACAACACGAATGCGTACGTCGGCGGAACCGTACAAGTCATCATGCGCACGAACGCGCCATCCTACACGCTGAACAGCTATGTGAGCGCGAGCAGCGGTTTTGGCGCCGTGGGCAACGCCGCGGGCGACATATCTCTAGCCGACATCGGCTTCGGCGTTCAGGACCTCGCGGTGTCGGGCACTGGCGCGCTTGTTTCGGCCGGCGCTCTTGCTGGCTCGACTATAACGGCGGCGTATGACGCCGATCCGGGAGCAGCCGTGAAAGACGCGGACGGCATTCCGTCGTTTTCGAGAACGCTGAATGACCTCGGCACGACTGCAAACGGCCCGACGCTTGTTTCCGGCCCGCGCATCTCGAAGGGCGGCAACAACAACTCGCCTAACAACGGGTTGACCGTCAACACGAAGTACGCAGTCGGTCCTCAGTTCTTCACGCCGGGGAGCTTTTCGGCTACGGCCACCTTTACGCTGGTGACTCCGTAGTTGGTCGAAGAAACGAGAGGAGAGTGCTTTTGGCAAGCTCCGAACCAAGCTTGAATGCCTCGCGTCGCCGGCGCATCTGCGTCGGCGACGCTTGGCCGTACAAGAGGGGAACCGGTGATGAACCGAGCAATCGTATTTAAGATCCTGTTGATCGCAGGCCTGGCTGTTCTGGCCGCGCCGTCTGGTGTGACCGGACAGACTCCAAATCAAGCGAGACCGGACGAGAAGAATCCGGTACAACTCGATGACGTGACCATCTCGCCTTCCCGCGTCGTTCTCCCGATGAAGCCCGGCGCCGAAACGACGATCGTCGTCAGCCTCATCTACATTTCTCCGTCAGGCAAGGCCGAGCCCACGCGGGTCACGTCCTACCTGGGCGACTGGACGATGAACAAACAGGGGAAGGTCGAGTTCTATAGACCGGGCACGTTTCCCAATTCGGCGGCGCCCTGGATCGTTCACAGTCCGGGCGAAATGACGATCGAACCGGCCAAGCTCAATCGAATCAGGGTCACGATCTCTGTGCCGCAGGATGCAACACCCGGCGATCACCTCGCCGTCTTGTTCGTCGAACCCCGCCCCGATAACTTGAAGCTCGAAAAGAATCGCAAGCGAGTTCAGATGAAGTTCAGATTGGGTACCGTGTTCTACATCATGGTGCCGGATGTAACTCGCAAGGGGGCGCTCGACAATTTGAAAGCCGAGAGCGTCAATGAGGGGATACTGGTGACGCCCCGGCTCAGAAACGATGGCAACAGCCACGTGCGGCCCACTTATTCGGTCAAGATATTGGACCAAACAGGCGTTGTCGTCGCCGAGGTGCCCGAGATGCAGTCGCTTCCGGTTTTGGGAGGCAGCGAAATGGATCTTCCGGTCTTGATAGAAAAGATCATTCCCGCGGGATCCTATTCGGTAAAGTATCGCGTCGATTTCGGCGGCGGGCTGGCGACGACCGAAGGACGAACAGAACTCGTTGTGAAGGAGCGCCTGGCTCGGGCTCCTTCCGCTGCTCCAGCCCCAACACAAGCCGCGAAGACCCCTGGCAATGCGAACAGGTAATCGCAGAAACGAGCGCAGTCCAATGCTGCCGCGGTTCAATTGACGGTTCTCTCAGCGACCCCACACGCTCTCCCGAGCTAGCCCCATGGACTTAGCTCTCCGACCGGCCACGACCGCCGCCGGGGAGATTGCAGGTACGGCAGAGGGATGGATGCAGGGTGATGGGAGAAACACAATGAAGGGATCGACAAAAAGACGCTTCGCGATGGCGGCGTTCCTCGCTTCCGTAGCAACCATCGCGACATCAGAAGTGGGAGCCCAGACGCTGGACTCGGGCACTGTAACACTCGCCGGGGCTGTGTCAGGATACGTGGAGGTCCGAGCCGGCGGACCGGCAACGCTCTCAAATAACTCCGGGGGCGGCATAACCAACAACAAGGTAAAGGGCGACAATCTGAACTCGCCGACTACGATGACGATCGACTTTGGCGAAGTCGGACCAAGCAACAATGCAAGCTTCGTCTTCGCGACCGTGCCGCTTAGGTTGAGAAGCAACGTTTCCTATACGCTGAAGCTGAGCGCTGCCGCGATGACTTACGGGGGCGGGCCCCCTGACGCGAACTCTGTAACGCTGGCCGATATCGGCTTCGGTGTCAGCGCGGCGGTTCGCGACAGCGGCGGCGGCGTCGCGAGCGGCACGGATACGATAGCCGCACCCGCCAACGGCGATCCGACGCTTCCGGCGAACGGATTCATCAACGCAGCAGGCCGGTATCAGTATAACGCGGGCCACTCGCTGGGCGACTACACGACGAGCACAACGATCCTCACCGGTCCCAGGATCATGAATGCCATGGTCCCGACTGGGAACTCGAATGGCCTTGTCGTGACCACGATCTTTTGTGTCAAACCTCAGTTCTTCACGCCGGGCAGTTTTTCGACCTCGGTGACCTTCACGGTTTCTAATCCCTGAGCGGCATGGCTGACCGCGGTCAGTTCAGTATTACCGGGACCGCGCAAGGCCGAGGCGGAACTGAAGCAGCAGGAAACAGCCGGTGAACTCGAAGTAGATGGGAAAACGAAAGTGGGTATCTCGATGTTCAAGGTGAGAGCGCTACTGGGGGTCGGTTTGGTTTTTGCGTTCATCTTCGGGTCTGGCCACCTGATTCACGCCGACCCCAGGAAACATGACATCGGCAGCGCGGGGCCCCCGACGATCACCGGGAGCCTTGGGGGATCGGTAACCGGCTCCGCAAGCGTGCTCTCTGACCTCGTCGTGACGGTCAATTTCGGAGAAATGACGCCGATAAACACAAACGACATAATCAAAGTCGTTGTGCCGATCTCGATCCGCAGCACCAATGAGTATGAGGTCACGGTTTCAATTGCGGGCACAGTTGGGGCCGACCCTAACGCCGTGCAGTTGTCCGACATTGGCTTCGGGATACAGAACTTCCGATCCCTCGGCGGCAACACAACTCCGTGCAGCGCCAATTCCGTCATCAACCCTTCCTTCTATAACGATCCCGCGACGTCGGTCACCATCAATCCTGCGACCGGAAGAGCGCAGTATCCCTCTTCGCTGGCTAATGTCGGAGGGTCGGGCGTCCCAGGAGGCTCTACACTATTGATCAACGGCCCGGTGCTGTCGATATTTCAGGGAGGTGTTGGAAATTGGAGAAGGCAGACGGACAATGGTCGTACGTTCGACGCCGTGTTGGCCGTCAAGCCGCAATTCTTCACGCCAAGTACTTTCACGCTCACACTTACTTTCCGAATGTCGGCTGGACCGAATTTCCCATGCGTTTAGCAACTCGGAACGGAGGGGATTCAGTATGAACAAGTCGTCACTGACACTGCTATTGGTCGCCGCGATGACCGTTGCGGCCCCATTGCCCGCACTTGCACAGTCCAGTTCCTCACCACCCACCTCAGATGACTTAAGAGCATACGGCTCTGGCGAAGACGGCGTCGGCGTCGCGCCTTCGCGATTCGAGCTACCGATGCTTCCCGGTACGGAGAAGACCGTCGTCGTCAACGTTTACTACAACTCAGCATCCGGCGAAAGTCGGCCGTTCAGACTGGTGGCGTATCTGGGGGATTGGTCGATATTGAGCAACGGGACGGTGGAATACTACAAGGCGGGCAGCCAGCCAAGATCCGCCAGTCCCTGGATGATCTACAGTCCCTCGGAGGTCACCGCGCGGCCCGGCAAAGTTCACCCAATCAGAGTTACGATCTCGGCGCCGAAAGACGCAATGCCGGGCGACCACCTCGCCGCCTTGTTCGTCGAATCGCGGCCCGACAACCTCAAGCTGGACGAAAATCGCCGTCGGGTCATTCTGCGGTTCCGAATGGCGGCGCTGTTCTACATAATGATCCCGCGGCTTACGAACCATGGTTCGCTGCAGAACCTTACTGCGGAAGCGACGTACAAGGGAGTGGTCATCAAGCCGACGCTGAAGAACGAAGGCAACAGTCACCTGAGGCCGACTCATTCGGTCAAGATCACGGATCGCGGGGGCGGGGTCGCGGCTCAGTACACTGAAAGAGAATCTCTGCCGGTGCTGAGCGGGTCCGAAATGAGCCAAGCGATCGAGATCGATAAGCTGCTCCCGCCCGGTGTCTACACCGTCTACTACCGGGTCGACTTCAAAGATGGCAAGGCTATCCAGGAGGGGCAAACTACGATCATTGTAAAGGACCCTCTTGGGCGGGGGTTCCTCATTGACGGCGACGCCAAGACTGAAAAGAGCGGGAGTCGACGATGAAATCGGGGAAGCGCGGGAGCGCACTGCCGCGAATATGCTTGGTCGCCGGATTGACATGCGTCTTTATGGCCGCCGGTGCGAGCCCCGCACTGACCGCTGCGCCAGGCAGTTCGCGGGCGTCGCAGCGTCCCGAGGATGACCTGGAGATCGGAACTCCCATAATCACCGGCAGCGACGCCCGAGTAATGCCAGGCGGCTCCACGCCCAACGCGTTCGCGATTAGCTTCAGCTTCGGAGAGCTCTCGCCCCTCAATCAGAATCTGACCGTGCGAATCTTGATCCCGATCACGGTTCGCGTGTCGCGGAATTACGAGATCACGCTACGGGCCACACCAGCCAACATACCAGATCCGAACGCAGTTCAACTAAGCGATGTCGGAGTTGGGCTGCAAAACCTGCGATTGCTTGGACCGGGCGCCTGCGCCGGGATTATCACCCCAACATTTAACAACGACCCGTCCTCGGCGATGACGATAAACCCCGTTACCTTCAGGGCGACCTATCCCCAGACGCTCGCAAACATCATTCCGACCACCGTAGTAATCAGCGGACCGCGATTGCCGCCGCAGGGAGCGGCCTTCAACTTGATCTTCGCCTGCGCGCCTCAGTTCTACACGCCCGGCACGTTCAGCTTCGTCGTTACTGTCACGCTCCGGGGAGGCCCTCCCTTCACCTGCCCGTAACGCTTCGGCCGCAGTGTCAGTCCATTCCCTGCACCTGATACAACTGGTGGATGCCCGAGCCATAGGTCCTCGGCATCCACTCGAGAATCTCACGGGACGCTTCGCGATCGAGTCTCTGAAAGGCTGCAGGTGTTATGAGGCCGGGGTTCAGTCTCAGTTCCTTGTAGCTTGCGACAACACCATTATTGTTCAGAAAGAACAGGCCCCACGTAGGATCGAAAACATGCCATTGGTCTGCATAATGGATCTCCACGACCGTGTGGGTGTGTGAGTATTCGGGGGTGTCGCTCAGGTGAACCACGCGTGTCGGGTACTTGCCGGCCACCGTGAGGGCGGCCATCGCTGACGCCATGTTGACGCAGTAGGCCGAACCCCTTTCCAGTATCAGGCGTGGAGATTCGAAGCTTCGTGCCGGCTCTTTGTAATTGAGCCTGGTTGCAACGTACCTGTTGATCGCTTCGAGCTTCTGCCGGTCCGTCTCCGCGTTTGACGTAAGCTGGTCGAACAGCGCCCTGTAGAATTCGTCGTTCCTGTCGTCGTAATCCATCGGGCGGACTCCCGGCTCCGTTGCGGCCACTTCATCTTCGCCGTCCAGCCGCAATTCTCCAAGCTTGATCACTCCGCCTTCAGGATAGCTCGGTGGCGCGCTGACCGTCAGTCTCGTTCGCCGATCGACGCCCGGCGCGATGATGAGAGTGTACTCCGCGCCCGGATACCACATTAAGTGAGGAAGGAGGAATTCCCCACGCACGTCACTCAGCGCGCCATACTGAGAAGTTGATTCCACGGCCAGCACGCGTGCCCCGGCGAGCGCGTCCGTATTCGCACCAGCACCAGTCCTGGCAAGCCTGCCCGCTATTGACGCGAGTCTTGGTTCGGCGCCACGCCATCGAGCGATCCTCACCTCGGCTTTCACGTACGCCCTCCTCAGATTGAGCCGGAGCTTCTCAGACCACGGAAGTCCGGGCCACAGGAGCACCCCCAGCAACACGGCAGCTCCGGCGCACGCCGCCACAATACGTTTGCTTGTTTTCGTGTTCAGCGCGCGGGCAATTGTCTTATGGAGCATCGACGCCTCAATCCGTGGAGAATAACGTCAGAATAGAATGTCGTATGATCAGAGACCTAGAGGCTACGCGGGATTATACTCCGCAACGCGGGTTTGGAACACGCCCCATCAAAGTCGATGTTGTGATCGCAAGCGTGCCTATGCACCAGCTCGACACACGACCGGAGTGGCGTCCCTGACGAGTTCCGGTCCAGTACGCGTCTTCACGGTCCGGGGTTAGGTGTATCGGGACTATTCAAGCGTCGACTACAGCGCCGCGGGCGGGAACCGTCTGACGTTAACCTCGGACGGTTTACGAACCACGGGGATGCTGACATTGTTGGTTTCGCTTGCGGCCTTGACGATGACTCGCAGGGAGCCGTTAGCTGATTTGGTCCCATCGGGGAGAGTCTTCTCATCCACGAGAACAACGTGTTCGCCAGGCGGCAGGTCGCCCAGAACGAATTCACCTTGCGCATCGGTCAGCGTATCCCGGCCACTGCCCGTGAGGACGCGCACATCCGGCAGTAGCTGCTCGCCATCATCAAGCCGGCCGTTGCCGTCCCCGTCGAGCCACACCAGGCCTCTGATTCGACCCGTTCGAACGAGGCGAAAATCGACGATCGAGTCCCGGCCCGGTATCAACATCGCCGTCTGCTGCGGGCTGTCGAGGAGCGTCAGGTCCGCCCGAACAGACAGCAGGTCTAGATACACGGTGTGCTCGCCTGCCTTGACGTTCTCGACGCGAAAGTCGCCATTGCGGTCGGACACGGAAAAGTAGCTGCCGTCCACGCGAACCTGCACGCCGGACTGAGCCTGATCGACGCCGGGATCATACCGGCCGTTCATGTTGATGTCCTGGTAGACCTTCCCGTAGAACGCGCCATAGGATCTGATCTCGGCAAGCGCCGCCGTGCTGGTGACCTCGGCCTTCCGGTTGACGATTATGGGCCCGCGGAACTGCACCAGGACCTGCGGCCCGCTAGGAGTCTGGTTCCACGTGAATTGAAAAACCTGTTGGCGCGCCAACTGAATGCTCCCAAGGAAACGCTCCGTCAGTTGGAGCTTCCCACCGCTGTAGTTGTAACCTACGCCGGCACCGACGCTGATTCTCCGGCTGAAGAGCGAGGATGTGAACCAATCCACCGCGCCGCCAAGCGAGCCGCCGCTGCCGATGGACTGACTGACTTGCAGGTTGTGGTCCGTTCCGATCTTAACCATTGCCCCCGCGGTGATGCTCATGCTGGGTGGATTCGGGATGGGCCCGAATATGTCCCTCGCCGCCGAGCCGATGCGAATGCGGGTGAGGTTGCCGAACAACCGCCATCGGTCGAATTCCTTTGTCGCGTTCACGAGCGTGTACGAACTGCCCCCCAGCAGTGTGCCTTTGCTCTGCGTGTGCGAGAAGAGAACTGTCGGGAACGGACCGCGAGGCGTCACGCTGATGGTAGCGGTGATCGACCGGTCGTTTTGCCTTGTGCTGTCGAGCCGCGTGGTCGAGGACGCATTGAGCGAGCCGCCCAGCCACGAGAGTGGCCGCCAGCCGAATCCGCCCGCCAAGACTCTCTTCGCGACGTTGTAGCCGCTCGATTGAGGATCGATGAAGTTGGTTCCGATGTGAGTGAAGTGGCCGTGAAACGAAAGCTTGTCGTTCAGGTTGAAGTACTCGGTGATGTCGGCCATCGGCGCGAAGCCCTTGACGTGAAGGCCGTCCTGCCCGATCCCGTCGAAGCTCCCGGCTCCGAAATCTCCGGCGAACTGATTTCGGCGCGACGTGTACTTGACGCTTCCGGTTGCCAGCTTGCCGCTCGAAATGGGTCCGTTGAACCACATCATTCCGGACGAGAACAACAGAACGTTCGCGCGCTTCGGGTCGTTTATTGAAGGGCCGAACGACGCGTAAGAGCCGAGGATGCTCGTGTCGTAGTGAATACTGTTGAACCCGCGAGGCTCGGGAGGTTGATTGATCGGCGGGTTGATGGGCGTTAACGGCTGGGGAATCACACCGGTCATCGCGCGGCCCGCGAAGGTCGTCATGCGGAAGCCGCCTACGGGCTGCTGGAACCACAGGCCCCGCACCGTCGCCGACATGAACGAAAGATCGGTCCCGGTCCCGAAATCTCCGCCGATGAATCGCTGGCCGTTCGGGCGGTCAAAGGTGAATGCGCTGCGGCGCATAAGAAACGCATCGCGGCCGGTCCCACCATCGAAGTTGGACATCATCGTGAATCTGCCATCGCCGATGCGCCCGATCGAGCTGATGTTGAAGTTATGATCGAAGCCTCCCTGGTGAACCGTTAGATTGGCTTGATAGTCGGCTCTGTAGAGTTCCCACGAAGCGTGTTGCGCGCCTGCCCTCATTGATTGTGATTGCGGCTGGCCGCGAGTGATCTTAACGACGCGAGCCGTTTCATCGACGATCACCGATACGTCGAGCAACGCGGAGACGATTTCAATGGGCAGCATCAGAGCTTCGGGATCAGGAGGAAAGACTATGTCGGCCGTGCTCGAGACGGCCAGGATCACCGCGCCATCCTCTCGCACCTGATTCAGTGGCGCATTGAAATCAGACAGCACGCCTGTCTGCCGGCGAACCTCAACTGTCTTGGCAATCGGGTTGACTCGCAGTGTATCGCCAAGCACGCGTCCGATGGTGACTACCGGCAGGAAGATCCGGTTGCCGCGCTGCTGAGGAGCGCTGTTGGGACCTGTGAGCGTTCGATCGCTGACGACGATCTTCGCGTCGGGCGGCAGGATCTTGCCGCGCCATTGATCCGGACGCCGCTTGTCTTCGTCGGTCTCGCCCCCGCCGTCGCCCTTGTCGGCTGGATTGTCCTTGCCGGATTTGTCGCCCTTGTTTCGCGTGTCGCCGCCGTCGTTCTTTTTTGTGTTGTCTGCGCGTTCGTCCGGATTATCAGCGTTGAAATAGCCGGCTTCCCGCAATGCGCCCGGAGGAACCGAAACAACCGGGGCAACCGAGCGCGGCGGTGTGACGGTTCTCGGCCGTTCGGCGCTCAGGTTTTCGTTTATCGATTTGCTCTCACCGCCGGCGTAGATGACCAGTGACGAACCGAACCGGGTGACTGCGAACGCAACGCCCTCTCGTGAGTCCAGCACTACGCGAACAACGCCGGGGCTGGGCTGTCCAACGCGAACGCGCTCAACAGCGGGCGCGTTTACGTTGATAGTCCTGACACGGAACGAGCTTCGGACGCCCATCAAATCGATGACCATGCGAGGCGGGTTAGAGAGAGTGAACTGATTGAACTGAATGGCGCCGTTCGTGTCTATCGAAACCGAAACGCTGCCTCCAAGCGAGGTGGCCCGAACGGAGCGCACTTCCGACGCGCGCGGTAATGAGAATTCAGGCTCGCGAGAGCTGTGCCGTGCCGTGCGTGGCCCGCTTGCAAGCACGCCTCGACCCATCGAGGCCAGGAGGATAATAGCCAGGATAATGGCAGTATGAGTACGTGTCGACTGTCCCGAGCGCATAAAGCCTGAGCGGGAGGCGAAGGGCCTGAACTAATTAGTCCTATGTGGGGGACAAACTGAGAAGCACGTCGATTATAGGAAATGGGCTTGCGTCGATCAATAGTTTTCTTCACGAGCTTGGGGGACAGAATCGGCTTTTTTTGGAGTGCTGCGACCTCGCGCAGCTTTGGTAGTCCGTTCCTCCGGGTGCGTGCGTACCGAATAGGACTACCAAAGCTGCGCCAGGTCGCAGCACTCCAAATCGCGATGCTATAATCCCTGCGAAATCCAAGTCCAGAACACACTTGGGAGGGAACTTGAAGAACGTAAGCAACTTGTTATCGACCGTATTCGCCGTATGTTGCCTGCTCGCCGGAGGGGCGGCGGCTTCAGCCCAGGACGCGGGCGACGATGCGGCGAAAGCGGAGTCGCTGATTCGCGACGCAATCAAGGCCCGTGGCGGCGATGCATACCTCGGAATCCGTACGCTGATCGGCCGGGGTCAATACAATCACTTCGAGAAGGGCGTGTCGGTTCCGCCTCAGGGCTTCATCGATTATGTCGTGTATCCCGACCGCGAGCGCACCGAGTTCGGCAAAGGCAAATGGAAGCTCATTCAAACTAACACCGGCGGCACCGGTTGGATGTACGAGGCGGAGCAGAAGATGATTCGCGATCAGACCGAAGAACAGACGAAGTATTTCTTGCAGGGCGTTCGCCACGACCTCGACAACGTTTTGCGCATCGGTTGGAAGGAGCCGGGCGCCAAGCTCGTGTACCTCGGCCGCCGCGAGCCCTGGAAGAACACGTTCTCAGAGGCAGTGCGGGTCGACTTCGCCGACGGCGGGTTTGTCACGCTCCATTTCGACACTCGCACAAAACTGCCGATGATGTCCGAGTACAAGACGGTCGCGGGCGAGCGGACTACCAACGATCAGGTGAGGTTCTACCGTTGGGTCGATTTCGATGGCATCCAGTTCCCGACGATTGTGGACGTCTACCGAGATGGGACTCAGACATCGCGGGTCGTGTATGAATCAGTGAGCGTGAACGAGACGATTCCAGAGAAGCTCTTCGCGAAACCGGGTGATATCAAGGAAGTGAAGTAAGGACGTGCGGCGCAACATGTGAATTGACCCTGACGGGCGACGTTGATGTGCTCGCTGGCATGATCGCCGAGGAAATTCCCCGCACCTCAATTGCCCCACTCGATCCAAGACACAGTGCTCTCATTGAACTCAGTGCGGCGGCGCAGCAAGGCGGCGGCGACCGACCCAAAGAGGGGCGCCGGCGTTCCCGACCTCGGCCCTTCAGGAGGCTTGTCTGACGTCGTAGTAATGCGGTGGCGCGAGCAGCGCGATGGATTGGTTGCGGTAGTCGTAGATTATCCCGAAGTTGTTGGTCACGTCTCGGCCTAGCACCGCCATGTCTGAGCTTTCGCTTTCGACAAAAAGGTGCGACGCCCCCCGTACGCTGACCGGACAGCCATCATCCCTGGTGAAGCCGATGGCAGTTTCGATAGTGATCGAGCTGACCGGCCCACCGACACCAGCCAGATGACCCTGCTCCGATTCGCTTACAGCCAGAGGCGTAAGCAAATGAAGGAACCAGGCACTGAAGACCGTCCGATCGGCGCCCGCGTCAAGCAGGAAAGTGACTTCAACCCACTGCCCATCGGCCAGGCGCACCATCCCCTTCACGGTCGGCCTCATCACTCCATCGTCACATTCAAGCCGCACTCCGTTGATACGCATAGATTCGATCGCACTTTTCACGCATGATGTAGCGCACGTGCGGAACTTCGTCAGGATACTTGTCGTGCACTAAACGGTGGGTCTCTTCTGGTGTATCGGCGACAAACAATTCGCCGCTGGCAGCAGCTACGTAGCGGCCGCGATGTTTCTCGAAAACCCCAAGTTCCTTCGCGTGTTCACTGAACCACTCGCGGTTCCGCTCAGCTTTCGCGAACGCAAGCTGGAACTCCGGGTCGTGCGCTAGTTCTTCGATGATGACCGGCTGGCTCACAGCCGAATCATAAGTGGACTGATGAATCCGGTCAAACACTTTCGCGTCCACAACGGCTCCTGGCGGAACGGGTCGATGTTATCACCGACCTTCACGATATCGAGCTGCGGCGAACGCTCTTTCGCGGCAAGCTGCACCCGCTTAAACTGCGGCTGTCATCCGCATTCTCTGCGAAGGACGTTTAATCAAGTTCTCTCGTGATTGTGGTTTCACTGAATCGCTTGAAATTTATGAGGCGAATCTCGCGAACCTTCATCGACCTCTCCGTTATCCAGTCGAAGACCCTCGATAACATTTCGCAACCGACTGCGGCTTCACCTCGTCCAGCTTTCCCGTTTGTGCTCCCAGAGAAAAAACGCCAGATGCGCGAGTCGCATTCGGCGTTCCCGACTCAAGCCACAGCTACTTCCTTCGCCAGGTACACGTCCTGAATCGCGTTCAGAATCTTCACGCCTTCCGGCATCGGCTTCTGGAACGCCTTGCGGCCGGAGATCAATCCCGTTCCGCCGGCCCGCTTGTTGATCACCGCCGTCCGGACCGCCTGCTGAATATCGTTCTCGCCCGACGCGCCTCCAGAATTGATCAATCCCGCGCGACCCATGTAACAGTTCGCGACCTGATACCGAGTGAGGTCGATCGGATGGTCCGACGTCAGCTCCGAATAGACCTTCTTGTGCGTCTTGCCGAACTTGAGTGCGTTGTAGCCGCCGTTGTTCTCCGGCAGCTTCTGCTTGATGATGTCCGCTTCTATCGTCACGCCAAGATGATTCGCCTGACCCGTCAGGTCGGCGGCGACGTGGTAGTCCATCTCCTTCGTGCTGAAAGCCGGGTTTCGCAGGTAGCACCACAGCACGCAGAACATGCCCAACTCATGCGCGTAAGCGAAAGCCTGAGTGACTTCCTGAATCTGACGTTTCGACTCTTCCGATCCGAAGTAGATCGTCGCGCCGACTGCCACGCATCCAAGGTCGAACGCCTGATCGATCGAGCCGAACATGATCTGGTCGTAGGTGTTGGGGTATGAAATGAATTCGTTGTGGTTGAGTTTCAGGATGAATGGTATCTTGTGAGCGTACCTGCGCGCTATCGAACCCAACACACCGAGAGTCGTCGCCACGCCGTTGCAGCCGCCTTCGATCGCGAGCCGCACGATATTCGCGGGATCAAAGTACTCGGGATTAGGCGCAAACGACGCCCCGGCTGAATGTTCAATGCCCTGATCAACAGGGAGAATAGAAACGTAGCCTGTGCCCGAGAGCCTCCCGTGATTGAACAGCGCGCCGAGGTTGCGCATCACGGCCGGCGAGCGGTCCGATCCGCTCACAACGCGGTCCAGGAAATCCGGGCCGGGCAGGTGAAGCATCTCCTTTGAAACTGTCCGGCACTGATATGAAAGCAGGGTTTCCGCTTCGTCGCCGAGTATCTTTTCGATGTCGCCTATCATGTTTGTCCTCCTGTTCGAGCGTCCACGCTCGTGGTGAGCGCTGAGGAAAGATTGCTTGTTCGAGCGGCACAATTCTATTCGGCGGCGGGTATCAGGTCAACGCATCGACAAAAAAAGGGACGCGGAATGTTGCCCCGCGTCCCTCTCTAAGAGGAGGTTCAAAGATGCTGAACCGTAGGAACAGAACGGGCATCCCCCAGACAGATACATCCTGGGGGTGAATTCCGCGATATTCCTTTTCTGGAATCACTACTGTCCGGTTGAGCGTTTTCCGAAACGCTGTAACTTCATGATAACGAGAAAGAAGCGGGCCAAAAAGAGTTCCTACGATTTGAAATCTTTTCCTGGTTTTTCCCACCTCGCTCCCTTGAGGATGCTTTCTATCGGCTGATTCGTGGAGTGAGTATAAGAGATTCAGCGGGTCAACTCAGGAGTGCAGAAATGCCCTTGTACACCGGAGCTACTTGATGAGAGGTTCTGTCTTAGTCGACGGCGTAAGGACGCAGTTGGTCCCGAGAATAGAAAAAGTTCAGGAATACAAAACCTGGTCCAGCATCGAAGATAGGGAAAACTTGAAGCGCGACTTTATCCCGATGACAGCACAGATGCGCTCGGATATTGGCCAACTTAGGATTCTATTCAACGGCCTTTGGAGCAAGCCCCTGAACGAAATGATCAAGATGCTTCTACAGGACAATAACATTGTCCTCTTAAGAAAGTATCATCTCGATCTCGAGTGAGGGTTCCCGCAATCGATTCCTACCCACAAATGCCCGTCGTCATTTCTTCTTCTTTTTTCTTCGCTTCTTAGGATCCCTCTTGGATCCGGGCTTGCTCGCAAAGTCCGCCGCGCTAAAGATTTCATGTCCTAAAAACGGGTCTCCCGACGGACCCACACTTTGCGCGCCCGGATGCGCGACTTTCATGTCGAATCTCTCGTCAATCGTCCTCGTTGGTTTGACCGAAGGCTTGTACGATGGGACGCTCGATGGGTTTGGCAGGTGCCCTGTTTGCACCAGCACTCGGTAAAGGTTGTCTTCGATCTCAGGCATCTCCAACACATTCGCGAACTCGCGTACCCAGTATCTGATTCGCGACAAGTCAACCGTCTGACGGATGTTTAGAATCAGTTCGACATCCGCGAGGTCTTTAGGTCTATTCGCTACCGCTTTGGTTATGATTAGGTCTTCGGGCGTCGCCACTCTCACGCTGAGATCGCCTACGACCACGGTCGTGGCGCGGTCGATCATTTCTCGCTCGAAGGGCAGCGCTCCGAACGATAGGTCAATCTTTACGCTGCTGCTCTCATGCTCAAGCAAGAGCATTCGAGATATTCTGGCGAAAGCCATTGGATCGCTGACGCGAAGCGAAAACCTATTTTGTCTGGCTGACTCCATGAGGGCTTCCCAGCGATCGCTGTCCACCCAGACCACGCCGTCGATATCCTGCGTGGTGCGTGCCTGCGCGACCAGAGAAACCCCGACTGCCCCGATAATCGCATTAGGAACTCGCTCATGATCGAGCCACGCCTCTAATGCCTGCAACGCGCGTATGATTGATGACGGTAAGGCGACTTCAGACACCGGCCTTCTCTCTCAGACGATTCCAGCGTGCGCGCACTTCTTCTTCCTCTTTGTCCTGGTTCGGCCAGCCTATAGCTTGCCCAAATTGGTACAACATCTCCAGGTCTCGCAGCCTCTCTGACACCGTCGCGCGACGCGCTTCTTCGTTGCTGATTTCATTGACGAGCCGCCAACGCTCTTTGAAGAGGTGAGCTTCCTCTTTGGTCATGATCCCCATAGCTGGTTACTCTAAGTGTGTGCTGTCTGATTCTATCACGTACCGCTGCCTAGATGCGGCCACGAAACTCATCGGTCGTAGTGTGATATTCCTGCGTTGCTGAGTTGCTAGCGTGAACGCTTCGCGGGGACAGGTTTCGCCTTTCCGAACATAACGTCAAACTTCAACGGTGCCGGAGTCGTTCTGCGTGTGCGTCTAAGATCCTCCCAAGCGGACAACGCGGCTTCGAGTAAATCGACTTGATCCAATGTCACTGGCGAACCATAGAGCGAAGCAATCAACGCAGTCAGTGCGACATTGGCCGGAGCTTTCCCGCCGTTCTCCCATCCCTCAATTGCGGCGTTCTTCGCCTTGTTCGCCTCCCTGTTGTTCGCGCAGAGTCCGGACGCCGCGAGACGAGGAACCATGCGGAGGATGCTGCCGAGTTGGTCGGCTTGCTTGAGAGCGTGCGCAAGCGAATTCGATTTACGGCAAAGAGCCTGTAGCGCGCGTACGCTACGGACACCCTTGCGAACAATCGAAACAGCCGCAGCAACGAGTCGCCTACTTACCCCGCTTCTAATAAAGACCGGGTTGCCTTTCCGCAAGACGGGTTCGTTCGTTCCCGGTTTCAACTTCACGCGCTTCGTCATTGCACAGATCATTTCTTCGGCTATCACGTCGTCTGCCCAGAACGAATCCACATCAAAACCGTCGCCTTGCGAATCACGCTCGCACTGAAGCCGCTGAGCATACCCCCTCGCTGCAATGGCAAATATTCTCTGGAAGTACGCGCCTCCGATTTCGAGAGTTCCGCACTCGACGAAACCAAGCTTCGCGTCGAGCTTTTTCTTTCGGGCCTGTTCGTGACGTTTCTCTCGCGCTCGAACTCTGGCAATTTCTGCGGGGCTGCGGCAAGTATTGCTAGCGACGTGTTGATTGTAGTGACTCCCGATGGTTCTAAGGCCGCAACGCGCACAGGTACCGTACGCTGGATTCTCGGGGCAGGCATCTTTGAGGTGCTCTTGATAGTCGAATTCTGGCACGGGTTTGCCGCAATATTCGCAGTCACGGTAGTGAGGTATGTTAGTTCGTCCGGGTGATTCACTCGCCCTTTCCTCATCAGGCGGTCGTGATACCCGAGAGGGGTCCATTCCAGTCTTCGTTCTAAACACCATTGCGAACTTTGATGCACGCCTGTTCACGGATACCTCCGATCCCTGACGAACTTCCGCGTGAAGGCGAGACTACGAGCGTGATCATACGTTTGGCTCCCAAATTTCACGCAAATCCAAAGCAAAGCCTCGCAACTCCGGGTCGCCCGAGACTTTCAGCACGCCTTCCAGCACCTCGATCGCCACGCCCGGTCGATAAACGTGAACCCGGCGGGCTTCAGGATCAATGAGCCAACCGAGCCGCGCGCCGTTCTCGATGTACTCTCGCATCTTCGCCTGCACGTCTTCGAGCTTGTCACTCGGCGAGCGCAGCTCTACCACGAAGTCCGGGCACAGCGGCAGGAACTTGCGCTTCTGTTCCGTCGTGAACTGCGCAAGCCGCTTGCGCCGCACCCACGCCACATCAGGTGAGCGGTCAGCACCGTTGGGCAACGTGAACCCGGTAGAGGAATCGCACGCTACGCCCGTGCCGTCCTTCTTCGCCCAGCCATAGGGTTGTCCCGTGATCGAGCTGTTGTGGCTGCCGCTCTCAAATCCTGTGGGTGGCATGACGATTATGTCTCCTTGCGCGGTTCGCTCGAGGCGGAGGTCTCGATTCTGCTGGCAAAGCGCGAAGAATTGATCATCGGTCAGTTCAATGGCTGGACACAGTCGTAGGACCGCAAAAGGTCGAAATGCCGACGAGACAGGGGTCTCCTGGCTCATAGACCTAACCTCACTTTCTGGCTGTCATCTTACCATGTGCGAGTCAACAAGCGCGGCTGGCGCAACGCCATTCTAAGGTTGTTTGGCAGCCTTCTCCATCTGTCGGCGGACTTCCCGTTGGCGGTCGTTCACGGCTCGCTCGGCGTCGCGGATGATGCGTTTGGATTCGTCCGGCAGGCCGTGTTCATTCTCTGCTTGCTTAAGGAGCGAGCCCGGCGCGATCTCAGGATGCTCACTCGTGTGCGTCACACAAGTCTCTTCGGGTTGAGTGCCTTCGATGAAGTATTCGGTGATCCGATTAGTGCACTGGTCGCCGGCGAGCAGGCCGCTGCCGGGGTCGATTTCCGCGGTCACGATGCTGTCAGGCTTTGGAAAGCTGTCGCCGCCAAGCTCGGGCCGAAGTGCGAGCGCCTGTTTCATGAACGAAGCCCAGATCGGCAGCGCGGACTTCGCGCCTTCAAGCCCGAGCTCCGAGTAATCATCGAAGCCGACGTAAACGACGCAGACCAGATTCGGCGTGTAACCGGCGAACCAACCATCGCGCGAAGTCCCGGTCTTGCCTGCAGCAATCTTCTCCGTGAACCCCATCGCGCGAGCGCGCCCTGCCGTACCTCGGTTGAGCACGTCCTGCATGATGTTGGTCATCAGCCAACTGACCTCGGGCCGCAGCACGAGCAGGCTCTGAGGCTTGGCCTCGCTGACCGTCGTCCCCTCCGCCCGTGTGACGCGCTTCATCGCTCGCGGTTCCGACATGTAGCCCGCATTCGCGAACGCGGTGTAGGCCGTGGCTACCTGCAACGGCGTGGCTTCGGCAGTTCCGAGCGCCAATGCCGGATACGCCTGCGTCTTCTGCAACCCGAGCCGCGCCGCCAGCCGCGCGATCTTCCCATACCCTACCTTCTCTGCCACTCGCACGGTCACGACGTTGAGCGAGTGGACCAACGCCTCGCGCAGCGACACATCGTGGTTCGAGTAGACTTTTCCGAAATTCTCCGGCGAATACGTCTGCCCGCGGCCATAAAGAAAGGTCTCCGGCGCATCGAGAAAGAGCGACGCCGACGTAATGACTCCATCGCCTGAATCCTCGAACGCCGTGTTGAGCGCCGTCGCATAGACGATTGGCTTGAAGACCGACCCCGGCTGGCGATTCGCCTCCACCGCGCGGTTGAGCTGAGTCTGGGTATAATCCCGGCCGCCGGTCATTGCCAGGATCTCGCCGGTTTTCGGGTTCAACGCAACGAGCGCGGCTTGCAGCGTGCCGGCGGGAATCGGGTTCTTCTTACGCTTCGAGAAGATCGTGTCCAGATTGGCAAGCGTGTCGGCGATCGCTTTGTCGGCTGCGCGCTGGAGGTCCATATCGATGGTCGTGTAAACGCGGTACGACTCGCGCGCGAGATCGCGGTTCGCAAACTCGGTGGTCAGTTGTTGCTGAAGGTAGTCGACGAAATAAGGCGCGTCGCTGTTGAGCGCGGTTCGCTTCGGTTGAATCTTCAGCTCGGTCAGCTTGGCTTTGTCGGCGCGCTCGCGCTCGATGAAGCCGGCCTCGACCATCGAATCCAACACCTGATTGCGTCGCGCCCGCGCGCGCTCCGGATCGCGGTAGGGCGAATAGAGGCTCGGTCCGCGGATGATGCCCGCCAGGAACGCCGACTCCGCCAGCGTCAGATTCACGACGTCCTTGTTGAAGTAGGTCGCGGCTCCCTCGCCGACGCCGTTGATCGAGTAACTGCCCGACTGGCCCATGTAGACTTCGTTGGCGTAAAGCTGGAAGATCTCCTCCTTCGAGAGCTTGGTTTCGAGCACCAGCGCGATCATCATCTCCTGGGCCTTCCGTTTCCACGTTCTCTCCGGCGTAAGGAAGAAGTTCTTGACCCACTGCTGAGTGATGGACGAACCGCCCTGCTGCATTTCGTTTTCTTCGACGTTGCGCCACATCGCGCGAAACAGGCCGCGGACGTTGATGCCGGGATGTTCGAAGAACTGACGGTCTTCGATTGCAAGCACGCCGTTGACGTAGTCCTTGGGCAGGTCTTTGAACGAAACCAGCTTCTGCTTCTGGCGCTTTTCGTTCGAGATGGCCGTGAGCATCTCGGGCTCGATCTGCGCGGTGTCCAGGTTCCGCCTGGTGTCGAGATCCGTGATCTTGGTGATGCCCTTTCCACCCCCACCGAAGATCACGGTGATGTTTGGGAACTGGCGAGCCGAGTTGATTACCGCGTCGCTGCTGGAATGGATGTCGAGGACGTTGCCTTTTATCTGGTAGCGTCCGCGTCTGGCATCGGCGTCCTTTGTCGACTCGACGTAGCCGATCCCGTCCAGATAGTTCTTGAGCGAGGCGAGCGTCGTCGCCTGACCTACGCGCAACGTGCGAGGCGCCGCGTAGATTCCGGTCGTTCGCACCAGCACGTCGCCTCGCAGCCTCGCGTCGATCATTCGAGAGTACTTGACGTAGAAGTAGGAGAAGGCCGAGAGCAGGATCAGCGCAAGTATTCCCAGGATCGCCAGACGTACAGGCGAGAAGATGCGCCGCAAAAGTCCGGGCCGGCGTTCTTCTTGTTTCACGACTCGAGTTTCAGGTTGTCTGGTGACTGTTGCCAAGGCGAGTCACGCGCGTTCCTTTCAGTCGCTTGCGGGCGGTTAGATTCCTGCTTGTTAGAATTGGTTTGTCGGTCGTGGGGAACATCTTCAACCGCCTCGGAGGCCGATGAAAACTGTACACTTGGGTGGGCTAATCCACAAGACAATGGAGAGCTTGTGCCTTCGCCGAATCTTGTGGAGAATGCGTCCATATGGACGTAGCACTGCGCGAGGTTCCGCTAGTTTTCTTCGAAGAACAGGGTGTCATCATAGCCCACTGCGTTCCGCTAGACGTGTCTTCCTGTGGCCACACGATGGAAGAAGCCATGTGTAACATCCGCGATGCGGTGACGGGATTCATCGAATCCTGTGAAGATAAGGGAACCCTCGAACAGGTCCTGGCGGAGTCAGGATTCGTGAAGCGAGGAACCAGTTGGCAACCTCCGGCGTTGTTGAGCGTGGCAACCTTCAACGTGCCGGCGTAGCGCAGACGTAGCAATCTCAACGAATCAACCGGACTCTCCCGATCTCAATCGCGACTCTCAACTTGCGCGACCGCCGCGGCGGGCTGCGCTGTTGATCTGCGCATCCAGTGGTGCAGCTTGTCCATGTCTTTTGTCACCGTACGCGAGCCCGCAAACAGCACCAGCATCAACAACCCTCCAAGCACCGGAATGAGGAACATCGCCGAGTGCAGTCCGTCGGCGCGATACGGCTCAAGCGTCTGCCGCGTGAATTCCGTGACACCATCAGCGATCGCCGCCTGCTTGGTGAAGTAATCGCTCGCCAGCCCAGTCCCGACCGGCCCGAACGACGCCCCGAGCACGTACATCGCAAAGAAGTACAAGGCCATCCCGGTCCCGCGCAGCGAAGGCTCGATCACGTCCTGAATCGTAGAGTAGACCGTCGAGTAATAGACGTACATAGCCGCTACTCCCAAACCCATCAACACTGCGAAAGCGATCATGCTGCCCGCAGGCTGCCGCAACCCGAAGTAGTGTAACGGCGCGGAGAGCAAGATCGCAGTCGCGCCGACCAGCAGCCGCCCATTAGCCCGGCGTCTCATGATCGCGTCGCCGATTATCCCTCCCAGTATCAGACCCGGCACGCCGGCCAGTCCATTCACGAACATCGAGACGAATCCCGCTTGCATGGTGGCCTGCCTGGTCGCCTCTTCAAGCGCCTGCTTAGTCTGTTCCTCGACGGGAATCAAGCGAATCAAGAACGGCAGAATGTGATAGCGGATCAGGAACGGCGACAGGAACGATCCGATCGCATACATGTTGAAGTTGTGGAGCGCCCCTGACAGGATCAGCCACCACATCGTCGGGATCGAAAGCACGACGAGGAACGGCTCAGCCCACTTCGAGATCGGCCGCCGGAACGCCACGCACAAGGCTCCCAGAGCCACCCACGTCGGAACAGCGACCTGCCCGCGCAGACTCGACATGTCTATCCCCAAAACGGCCGCGTACACGATTCCGGTGATCGCCCACACTCCCATCAGATACATCCAGCCGTTCTTCGGTCCCTCGCGGCGGCTCGCTCCGATGTTGTGAATCTCGGTTGCTCCGCGCTTCGGCTCGTGGATGAACAGCGCTGCAACCACGCAGATCAGCCCCGGAATCCCCGCGACGTAGAACGCGGATCGCCAGCCCCACGACTGTGCCACCGTCCCGCTTACGGCGTAACTCAGCGCGATTCCCAGCGGAAGACCCAGCATGAAGATCGAGAGCGCTTTTGCCCGCCAGCTTGCGGGAAACAAATCGCCAATCAAAGAGGTCGACGCGGGGGCACACGTTGCTTCCCCGACTCCTACGCCCAATCGCATGACAAAAAGCTGCCAGTAGTTTGCCGCCAGGCCCGAAGCCGCAGTGAGCAGCGTCCAAACGAATACGCCGACCGAGAGGATTCGCGTCCGCTGCGCTTTGTCCGTCAGCCGTCCCAGCGGAAGACCCACAGCGGCGTAGAGCAGCGTGAACGCCGTGCCTAACGCGCCAAGCGCCGTATCGTTCAGCCCCCAGTCAGTGCGCACCATCTCGCCGACCGCGCCCAGAATCTGGCGGTCGAAGAAGTTCATCGTGTTTATTGCGAACAGCACCGCCAGCGCGAAACCCACTTTGGCCCGGTTTGTCATTCCTTTACCTCTTTCGGATGGGATCGGGAGACGACGAGCGGCGAATTACAAACAGCGAACGCCAAGTCCCTGTTTCGCCATTCATCGTTCATCGCTTTTTCTTGAGTGTTTCTCCGAGTTTCAATATTTCCGGCGCTTTCTCGACGCTGCCGGCCAGATCTGTCGAGTGAACGATCTCGGCGATGCGTGTCCGAATCTCGCGCCTGAGCGCGGCCTCATCTTCGGCAGGCTTGCGGATTCCCTCCCCCATCGCGTGCTTAGTCTCGGCCAGATAGTCCGCGAGCTCGAGCACCTGCGGGAAGAATCGAGGCAACTCCGGCAAGTACTCCTGTCCGTGGCAGCCCGAGCAGTAATACGCGAAGCTAAAACTGCGTGAGGGCGACCCGACGGTGTGCGCGCCGTGACACTGAGCGCAATCGACTCGCGGCACGCCCTTCCGCGCCGGGAAGTGCCGGCTCGTTTTGAACATCGCGAGTTGAGGCCGATGGCAGGAGCCGCACATTCCGAGAACCTGATCGCTCGCGGGCTGGCCGATGAAACGCCCCGCGTGCGCTGTCCGCTTATCGGTCGTCAACTGCTCGCCACCGTGGCACCGGTCGCAGGTTATTCCCGCCGCAGCGTGCGCGCTGCTCGAATACAGGCCGACGGTCCCGGCATCGTGCTTCTGATGGCACGTCGCGCAGTTGTCATCAACAAGTGCGGCTTCGTGTGGAAAAGACGGGATGGCGAAGCTCTCAACCGCGTTCGAAGGCTCGCGCTTTTTGCCATTGCCGAAGACCGCCGCCGCAGCGATGAACAAGAAAACGATGAGCCAGCTCTCAAGTTTCTTGGTGATGGTTTGATCCACGCGTGGTGTAAGTTTCAGGGTTCAGGATTGAAGTTCGCGTACTCGATTGTGCCGCCCGCATTCAGCGATTCCAGGCCCGTGATACAATCCGGCGACCAGAATCCAAAATCTAAAATCCAAAATCGATTCACTTGCCTTGAAAGGCGGGCTTGCGCTTTTCGAGAAACGCGTTCACGCCCTCGAGAAAATCGTCCGAGTGAAAACAGGCCGCCTGATTGACCGCCTCGAATTCAAGCGCCGAAGCGAGGTCCGACCCCTGACCGTGAACGAGCCCCTCTTTGATCTTGGCGAGCGCAATCGCGGGCGCAGCCGCAAGTCGCCGGGCCATCTCGTTCACCGTGTTGTCCAGATCATCAAGAGGAACGACGCGGTTTACGATGGCCAACGCGAGCGCGTCCCCGGCGCCGATGATGTCGCCGGTCGCCATCAACTCGAACGCTTTCGCGTAGCCGACTATCCGCGGCAACGTGTAGGTAGACCCGCCGTCGGGCATCAGTCCGATCTTGATGAAGACCTGTCCAAACTTCGCCTGCTCCGACGCGATCAGAATGTCGCACGCCAGTGCGTAGTTGCAGCCGACGCCCACCGCCGGACCGTGAATTCGCGCGATGATCGGTTTCGGGAGCCGCCGCATCGCCAGTATGGTCGGGTTCGTGTGCGAGCGGAGCGAGGCCGTCACGTCGATTCGCTTGATGTCTTGCGCCCCGGTTGCTTGAAGATCGGCTCCCGCGCAGAAGGCCTCGCCCGCACCGCTCAGCACGATGACCCTGGTCTCGTCGGTAGCGGACCGCTCGATGGCGTCGTGCAGCAGGGCGACCGTCTCGCTATCGACGGAGTTCCGGCGGTCGGGCCGGTTGAAAGTTATCCGCTTTATGCCGTCCTCGAGCGTGACGAGCAGCTTATCACTCGCGGTCATCTCGTGGTCCTTTCAGAATTGAAGGTAAGGATTAAGGCGGGCGTAATTCTCGCTTAAAGCCCGACGTTTTGCAAACCAGTCGACAACCAATCGAAGCCAGTCGCCGCCAGCGTGTTTCGGCCTCTTTCGTTTGTGCTATATTGACTCTCGCGGTTTGCGCCGCGATCTCTGCTATGGCATTGCTCTTATCAATAGTCATTCCTGCTTACAACGAACGCGAGCGAATCGGCCGTTCGCTCGATGATGTGCTGCGCTTTCTCTCATCGCAGCCCTATCGAGCCGAGGTCATTGTGGTCGACGACGGCTCCTCGGACGGGACGGCCGCGGTAGTCGTGGCGCGAATCGAAGATTATCGCCGTAGCGGCGAGGAGCTGCGGCTGCTAACGAACAATCCGAACCGCGGAAAGGGCTACAGCATCAAGCGGGGCATCAGCGAAGCGGCCGGCGACATAGTCCTGTTTAGCGATGCGGATTTCTCTTCGCCAATCACCGAGGCGCCCAAGCTGATCGACCCGATTATCGAGGGATGCGCGGATGTGACGTTCGGATCGCGCGCGCTCGACCGGAGTCTGATCGGAGTCCGCCAGCCGCTACTCCGCGACTTCGGCGGCCGCGTATTCAACCTGTTGATGAAGACCGTCACCGGGCTTCGATTCAAGGACACTCAATGCGGTTTCAAGGCGTTTCGCCGCGATTCGGCGCTTCCGGTTTTCCGATTGCAACGCATCGAGCGATTCGGCTTTGATCCAGAGGTGCTCTACATCGCGCGTAAACGCGGGTTGAAGCTGCTGGAGGTGCCCGTCGCCTGGAACGACAGCGAAGGCAGCAAGGTCAGCTACCTTCGCGACTCGCCCAAGATGTTCCTCGATCTGTTAATGATCCGGCTCAACGATCTGCGCGGGCGCTACGATGATGCCGCCGCAGCACGAGACCCTGAGCCCGATGCTGCATCGAGCCGGGCGAGCCAGCGCGAGGCCGCATCGAAGATCGTCGATTGATTTCGGTGCCGTGAAAAAGAGATGATCCGCTTAAACGTCAACATTGACCACATCGCGACGATTCGCCAGGCGCGGCAGACCTTTGAGCCGAGCGTCGTGGCGGCTGCGGTTCTCGCGGACCTCGCCGGCGCGAGCGGAATCACCATCCACCTTCGAGGCGACCGGCGCCACATTCAGGATTCGGACGTAAGGACTCTGCGGGCCGTCGTGAAGACTCATCTCAACCTCGAGATGGCCGTCACCGATGAGATGATCGAGATCGCCCGAGACGTCCGGCCCAACACTGCCACTCTTGTGCCCGAACGTGCGGGCGAAGTCACGACTGAGGGCGGATTGGAGGTCGCGGCGCTCGAAGCCGACATTCGCCGCGCAGCCGACAGGCTCGCCGAGGCAGGCGTGCTGGTCAGCGTGTTCCTCGACCCCATTCCCGTCCAGATCGAGGCGGCCCACCGCGCGGGCGCGCGTCAGGTAGAGATCTGCACCGCGCGCTACGCCGAGCTGACGGACCCGACGAAGCACTCTTCGCCACAAGAGGTGACTCAGGAGCTGTCGCGGATCGCGATGGCGGCCCGCCTGGCTGGAGACCTGGAGTTGCAAGTTGCGGCGGGTCACGGCCTCACGTACAGAAACGTTCGAGCGATCGCCGAAATTGAACCCGTGGAAGAACTGAACATCGGCCACAACATCGTAGCGCGCGCGGCACTGGTGGGAATGGAGCGCGCTGTACGGGAGATGATCGCGGCAATAGCCGGCCATCCGGTGTAGCCATTGCTCGGTTTGAAGTTGACCGCGCACAAAAAAAGAGCCGCGCGACCCCCGTCGCGCGGCGCAATCAGAGGAGAAAACTCGGATTAAGGAGAAATACCGGTGATTCGCAACGTCAATGAAGCATTAAGGAGCTGTCAGATCCCTCTCTTCTCCGGCGATCGAAACACCGTCATTTCCTGGTAACGCACCCGAACAGAAGGCAATCCGGGAGCCGTTGCTAAGTGCTGTCATCCGGGTGACCCCATACCTGATTGGGGCGTACCTCCCCAGCTCCGACGCGGAGTCCGTGTGTGCTCTCGCCCCAAACGAGCCGTATCAAGCTGAGCTGATGAGCTGATGTGCCTTCATTGCCATCGATGATCTCCCTCAGCTATATTGCTCCGTCTGCGTCGAGGGGGGAGTCCATGAATGAGAACACCATAACGATCGTCTCGGGCCTGCCGCGCTCGGGCACATCGATGATGATGAAAATGCTGGCGGCCGGCGGCATGGAGGTGCTGACGGATAATCTCAGAACAGCCGACGAAGACAATCCGAAAGGGTACTTTGAGTTTGAGAAGGTCAAGGAACTCGAAAGGGACGCGTCGTGGCTTGCCGACGCCCGAGGGAAGGTCGTGAAGATAATCTCGGCGCTCTTGAAACACCTGCCGGCCGAGTACGACTACAAAGTGATCTTCATCCGCCGCAAGATGGAGGAGATTCTCGCGTCGCAGAGGCAGATGATGATTCGCCGGGGCGAGTCCAGCGAGGGTCCGAGCGACGAGAGAATGGCTGAAGTGTTCGCCAAGCACCTCGCTCAGGTTGAAGCCTGGCTCGCAGCGCAATCAAACATCGACGTGACCTACGTCAGCTATCAGGAAGCGCTGGCGAACCCGGCCGGATGCGCGGATCAAGTGAATAACTTCCTGGGGAATTCGCTCGATCGACAGAGGATGATAGGCGTGGTGGACGAAGCACTCTATCGCCAGCGACGATAGGGGAATTGCGGCGTGAGTTGTGAACCCTGAGCGCCGTCTCTTGCAAGAACATGAGGCGCACCTCTTCCCAACCTGTAACTTGACTCAGTTGATCGTTGCAATCTGAGTTGAGTGTGCCTGAACGAGTTCATGTCGGCGGGGCGCAAGCCGGTTCGGGAGTGAGCCATTCGCAACTACAACTTATCTTCCTTGGCGATGATCTCCTTCATTATCTCCGACGCTCCGGCGCCGATTGTGTTCAATCGCGCGTCGGTCCAGAACCGGCTGATCGGATACTCGGTCGTGTAGCCGAACCCGCCGAATATCTGCATGCAATCGTAGGTCACTCGCTGTGACAACTCGCTCGTGAACAGCTTCGCCATCGTGATCTCGCGGACCGCCTTCTCGCCGCGATTGATCAAGTCCAGCGCACGGTAGGTCAGCCACTTTGCCGCCTCGACGTTCGTCTTCAACTCGGCGAACCGGTGCTTCCATACCTGGAACTCGCCGATCGGCCTCCCAAATGCCATTCGCTCTTTGCCATAGGCGACCGCGTACTCGATCGCTCTCTCCATCATCGAGACGTTCGCAATCGCCGACGCCAGCCGCTCGCCCTGGAAGTTGTGCATCGTGTAGTAAAACCCCCGGCCCATCTCGCCCAGCACGTACCGCTTCGGGATTCGGCAATTGTCAAAGAACAACTCTGCCGTGTCCGAAGAGAGATTGCCGATCTTGTGGATCTTCTTTCCAACCGCGAATCCCTTGACGTCGGTCGGGAAGAGTACCATCGACACTCCCTTGTAGCCCTCTTCGCCCGTACGAACTGCGAGGATGATGAAGTCGGCTCGCGTGCCGTTGGTGATCCACAGCTTCTGACCGGAGATCACAAGTTCATCGCCTTCGATTCGTGCGCGAGTCTTGAGCGCCGCGACGTCCGATCCACCTCCCGGTTCGCTGATGCCGAGCGCCGCGATGCGGTCGCCCGCGATCGCCGGCCTCAGGAATTCCTCCTTCTGCTCGTGCGTTCCCAGCTCATCAAGCACCGGTAAGGTGATGTCCGACTGCACGAATGTTCCCATCGCCACGCCGCCGTTGTTGCAGTAGGAGAAGCCTTCGAGGTACGCCGCGGTCGCCCACCAATCGAGTCCGCTGCCGCCGTATTTCGGATCGAGCCGGATTCCGAACAGCCCGAGGTCGCCTGCTTTCTTGAACAACTCTCGCGGAAACGTTCCCGCTGCGTCCCACTCAACGGAGAACGGAGCGATCTCGGTTTGCACGAACTGCTTCACGGTTTCGCGGAGCATGTGGTGCTCTTCAGTGAAGTATGGGTAATTCGCGCGGACCTCGATTGCCTCTATCGTGCTCGACATTTTTCTTTCCTCCAACCAGGAACGTAGAGAATAAATTCGTATTCCCCGTGAACCGGCGGCGAACTAATGCCGGCCGCTCGGATTCACTTTCCAGATTCCTCTATCAGTGTTTATCCGTGTTCATCTGTGGTTCCGCACCGATTTCAACCAGCACGTCGCCCGGTGCAACCACGTCTCCCTGCTTCACCAGCACAGCTTCCACCACGCCACCCGACGATGCCCTCAGCGTCTGCTCCATCTTCATCGCCTCGAGGATGACGAGCGGATCACCCGCCGATACGGACTGTCCCACCGTCACCAGAATCTTCAACACCTGTCCCGGCATCGGAGCAAACGCGCTCTCGTGTTCGGAAGCGACGTGAGCACGCGGATACCTTGGCAGCCGCGCGACCATTCGGGACACCGAAGGCGAGTGCACAAAGAACTGATCGCCTGCCTGAACCACCCTGAACAGTTGCTGAACTCCGTCAAGCGAAGCGCGAATGCGGCCCGGCTCGAATGATACAACCTGCACTTCGGCTTGCCAATCTTCATGCGTAAACACGAATGAATCGTCGCCCGTCGGCCGCCGGGAGATGTCAAACGTCTCTCCGCGAACTTGCAGCTTGACTGACGGGTCGCGAAACGGGTTGTTGCGATAGTCCGGCGGAACATGAGGAAGTACCCCCGCGGCGGCCTGCCGGCTCTTGTGCAGGTAGAGAGCGACCACGCTTGCGGCGATCACGTTCTGGCTTGCGTCGCCTCCGCTCATCAGCTCATCGAGGTGGTCGGAGATGAACCCGGTGTGATACTGACCGCTGCGAAAGTCCGGGTGCTCGAGGGCATTGATCAGGAAATCACGATTCGTCCTGACGCCCTGGACCGACAGCCTCCTGAGCGCATACGAGAGTCTCCGCGAAGCGGTCTCGCGATCCGGCGCGTGAGCGATCACCTTCGCCAGCAGCGGATCGTAGTGAATGCCGACCTCGGCGCCGCTCTCGATTCCCGTGTCGATTCGCAATCCCTCGACCGACGTCGGGCTCTCCCAGTCGTGAATCGTGCCCGTAGCCGGGAGGAAGTCGTTGTCCGGGTCTTCGGCATAGAGTCGCGCTTCAATCGCGTGGCCCGTCGCCGCGATGTCTTCTTGCACGAGGCTGAGCGGCTTGCCCTCGGCAATCTCGATTTGGAGCTTCACCAGGTCAAGGCCGGTGATCATCTCGGTGACCGGGTGCTCGACCTGCAGGCGCGTGTTCACCTCGATGAAGTAGAACTCGCCCGAAGGCGCGAGGATGAACTCGACGGTCCCGGCGTTCGTGTAGCCGATCGCGCGGCCGGCGGCGACTGCGGCGTCACACATTCGCCGGCGAAGATCGGGCGTGAGAGCAGGCGAGGGGCTCTCTTCGATGATCTTTTGATGGCGGCGTTGGATGGAACACTCGCGCTCGAAGAGGTGGATGAGATGGCCGTGGGAGTCACCGAGGATTTGAACTTCGACGTGCCTAGCGTTGTCGATGTACTTTTCGATGAGCAGCGTCCCATCGCCGAAGGCCTTCTCCGCCTCGCGATGTGCGGCATCGAGAGCGTCTTGCAGATCGGCGGCCTGACGAACGATTCGCATTCCTTTTCCGCCCCCGCCCGCCGAAGCCTTGATCAGAATCGGGAGTCCGATTGTCAGAGCCTTGTCGCGCAGGACTTCGAAGCCCTGGCCCTCGCCATCGTAGCCTGGGACGATCGGAACACCGGCTTCGGCCATGATCTTTCGCGCGGTGGTCTTGAGGCCCATCTTGCGAATTACGTCAGGGGAAGGACCGATGAACTTCAGGTCGGCAGCTTCACATGCGTCGGCGAAGTCAGCGTTCTCGGCGAGGAAGCCGTACCCCGGATGAATGGCGTCGACGCGCGCTCGCTGAGCCGCATCGATGATGTCGTCGATTCGAAGGTATGAGTCTTTGGCGGGAGATGGCCCGATATGCACGGCTTCATCGGCGAACCGAACGTGTGGCGACCTGATGTCGGCGTCCGAGTAGACCGCGACAGTCGAGATGCCCATCGCTCGACAGGTTCGCATCACGCGCAGCGCGATCTCTCCACGATTCGCGATCAGGATTTTGTAGAGTGACCTTTTGGCCATCAAACAACGCTCATAGCTTAGGCTAAGTAAAAGCCCCTGCGTTTAGTTCTCTCTCAAACTCGGTCATCAGTCTAGTGAATCGTCTCCGTCGTTTGTTCGAACTACCCTTCCAATACGACTCGAACGCTGCGTGCTGATGAGGTCGGTAGAAAAAGTTGGAAATATCGACTGCGTGCGGTCCCTTCCCGCGTCGACGCTGATAAAACTCGATCATACCGCGATAAACTTGATCTGTTGCCTTATCCAAACTCAATGGCGACCGATTCCGCTCGCATAGGTTTCGGAAGTGATCGGAGGCTGCTCTAGTACGCAGCAACGGTGCGAGGCGCCGCCAAAGAAAGTGCATGACATGCCACTTGGCGTAAGCGCGATCTGGATATCCTGAGCCTTGGTACTTCACAATCCGCGCCATCCAGTAGATGGACACGTATTCGCGCAGTGCTCGACCATCAAAGATCCTGTCGTAATAGGGCTGCTTGAATAAACCTTCCTTCCCACTTCGAACGGTTACCGGGTCGAAATCGCAAGCCGCAACCATCTGAGCAAGCTCATCCTTCTTGATCCAAAACCAATGCTGATTGCCAAGAAGGCGCTTAGCCTCTTTCTTCGTCTGCCGTTTGCGGAGATAGTGATAGCGCAGTTTCGCGAAGTCCCTCTGAAGAAACACCTGTCTCGCGTCATTAGCGCGAAGGTCTGAATGTAGGATGGCATTCTGCCAGTTTGTTGCTGCGACAATATTGGAAACGAGGCGCTCAAATTGATCTTGGCCGCGATCTAGGTCTCTGGGGATGCTGATTACGCGGACGAGTATCGCTGCTTGCTTGGCTGGGTAGGTATACACAGTGCGCGTAGTCTGTTGACCATTAATGATCTGAGGATTCGTTATTCGGAGAATTGCCTGTCCACGCTCCGCCGTTTTGCGGGCTGAGTCGCACACGATGGTCACACCGTTGTTGAAGTACCAGAAGTGCTGAGGCTCTCCCTTGAGAGTTTGTTTCATCCCATCGTTGATGGCCGTGTCCCCGAGGAAGCCTCGGATATTGCGCGCGAACAGTCTATCACCCGCTCGTGTATAGAGCTCCGCTAGCTCCTTGCCTGACATTGTGAGAATCCACGATTCAATTTTGCTTTCCGGATCGTAGCGCTGAATTACACCGTCGGACCCGATGATACCGCGGGCATCGATTTGCAGATCGAGGTATGGAACGGGAGGAGCAGCGCCCCCAAGATAGTCTATGAGCAACGCTAAGATGTCATTACGGTCCAGAATGCTGATGGAGATCCTGCCCCTCGCCTGGGCCACCTCAGATTCAGCCTCAGACTTGAGAGGCGCGCTGCACTTACCGGTGGTTACGTAGTACAGATGCAACTCAAACTTTCGGCGTGAAATTCGTTTGCGAGCTTCCCCTATTTTCTGACCAACGGACGGATCAATCCCCGCCAGATAAAGCCGAAACTCGCTTTCTGGGCCTGTAAGCTTTCTTGCGAGTTGCGAGAAAGCTATGACGTCGGATCGCGATTCAGTGGGAGGTTGCGCACCTTGATGGAACTTGCCTTGGAACACAAACACCTTGCCTATGGATTCATCAATGAACACGGCGTCGACGCCTTTGTCGTGGCTTACGCCTTTTACCGCCCTGGCCGCGATCTCTACATCGGCAACCAAGAATGCCTGAAGAAACCAGTGTACGAAGGCATTGTCAAGTGTCCAGGTCGGGTAAGCCTCGTGAACTTCCTTCACTTCGCGAACTAACGTCGCAATATCTATTCGCGGTGGCATACTGTTACCTCACGTGCTGATCTTGAAACAGGCTCGCGTCGTAACTGAGCGTCAAGGCTGCGGCAAGATTCAATTCTCAATGACTGAAACGCATCACTCTATCGTGCCCTCAACCGGTCCGTTAGAAGCCGCCGAAAGCGCAATCGCAAGCACGGTTCACCTCGCGGCTACCCGCCTAGTAGACCTCGTCGTGCGTTCCTATTTCGAGCAATTTAATTCCAGCTTCTTGCTCACCTTCGATCTGAACAAAGTCAAAGACGATCCGCAGGTCGTATCCGACATTGCAGGCCCAATGACCATCCAACTTCCCTTTTAGTTTGTGAGTTTCTAGTGAAGGCGCGAACGTGTCTTGAGCGAGGAGTTTCGAAGTTTGCTCAATTTCATTCCGAAGCGTTGCACGCTTCTTGACGACGCGCTTGACGCTCCTCACAAAGGCCGTACTCCAAATAAGCCTTCTCATTCATCGATCTCTCTCATTAGGTCCTCGACCGTACCCGTCCTACACTCTCCCCGTTCATATTCTGCTTGCCCTTCTTTGACGTTTTCTAGGAGAGCTTCTCGTCTGCGATCGAGACGCCGTTTTCGAATTATTTCGATCAAGTCGTCCTGCTGGTAATCAGGCAAAGACTCAACGATTTCCAAAGCTTCTTGAAAAGTGACGGCACTAGTACTCATCATTGCAATCTCCCGTACATTGATCGGCTTCGTTCAGCACGAATCGTTCCTAGCTTGACCTGAGTCTAGCACCTTCGACGATCTCGCGCGATTGACAACCACGCTGGCTAGTGTCTAAACACGCCCCACTCCATCGTTCCTTCAACAGGCCGGTTGTAAGCCGCCCCCAGCGAGATCGCCAGCACCGTTCGAGTGTCTCGCGGATCGATGATCCCATCATCCCACAACCTCGCCGTCGCGAAGTAGACGTCTGACTCAGCCTCGATCTGGGCTTCCAGAGCCTTTCTTGAGGCCTCCAGCTTCTCTTCGTCGACCGGCTGGCGCGCCTTTGCTGCCGCTTCGCGCTTGATGATGTCCATGACGCCCGAAAGCTGCTGCGGACCCATCACCGCGATCCGGTGATTGGGCCACGTGAACAGGAAACGCGGCTCATAAGCCCTTCCGCACATCGCGTAATTCCCGGCCCCGTACGACCCGCCGATCATGATCGTTATCGCCGGCACCGTCGAGTTCGACACCGCGTTGATCAGCTTCGCTCCGTTGCGAATTATCCCTTGCTCTTCGTATGTCCGCCCGACCATGAAGCCGGTTATGTTCTGCAGGAAGATCAGCGGGATGTTCTGCTGGTTGCAGAGATGGATGAACTGCGCGCCCTTGTTTGCCGACTCGGACATCAGCACGCCGTTGTTTGCGAGTATCCCAACCGGGAACCCGTGGACGTGAGCGAAGCCCGTCACCAGCGTCGTCCCGTACTTCGCCTTGAATTCCTCGAAGCGCGACCCATCCACGATGCGGGCGATGACCTCGCGCACTTCGAAAGGCACGCGGATGTCAGCCGAAGCGATGCCCAGCAACTCGTCCGCAGAATAGATCGGCTCTTCAACCGCCCTGAGTGCGGGCTTGGGAGACGGCGGCGCGTAGTGGCTCAGGATGTCGCGGGCCATGCGCAATCCCTCAAGCTCGTCTTCCGCGAGGTAATCCGAGAGCCCCGATATGCGCGAATGCATCTCCGCTCCCCCGAGCGATTCCTCGTCGACTACTTCACCCGTTGCCATCTTCACAAGCGGCGGCCCTCCCAAAAACACCTGAGCCTGATTCCTGACCATGATCACGTAGTCGGACATTCCCGGCAGGTACGCGCCGCCTGCGGTCGAGTTGCCGAACACAACCGAGATGCTCGGTATACGCATCCGGGACCGGCGGGTGATCTCGCGAAAGCCGCGCCCGCCCGGCACGAATATCTTCGCTTGCACAGGAAGGTCGGCGCCGGCCGATTCGACGAGCGAGATGCTCGGCAGATGATTATCGCGGCCGACATCGGAGAGCCTTCGATTCTTGAGTTGCCCGATCTCGCTGACGGCCCCACCCTTCACCGTGGCTTCGTTGGCGACGACGATGCACTCGCGCCCTGACACAAGCCCGATGCCGCCGACCACGCCCGCGCCGACGAATTCATTCTCGATGCCGACCCCCGCGAGCGGCGCGATCTCGAGAAAGTACGAGCCTTCGTCGAGCAGCATCTCGATGCGCTCGCGAGGCAGCAGCCGGCCCCGGGCGAGATGGCGCTTGACGTACTGCTCGCCGCCTCCTTTGGTCGATCGCGCGAGTTCGGACTTCAGTCGTTCGACGGCGGCGGAGTTCGCAGCGTAGTTGGCCCGATAGGATTCGGCTTCCCCATCGACGATCGATTTTATCGGTTGCATGCGTCTCCCGCCGTGGTTGCGGCACCCGCAGAGAATTGATAGCCTAGCGAGGTTTTCAGACACTAATGAACGGCATGTTGCTTGTCAAGATGACGATCGAGAATCCACGAAGGACACGAAGATACACGAAGAAGAAATGGGATTGGGAACGAGCGAATCGGCGAAGACGGGATGGGAGCCGGGAGATTGGAGATGGACAAAGCCGAAGGCACACCTCTATTCTTTCACGCCGCCGTTCTGCAGCTCTTCCTCTCCGTCATTCGCCGCTCTTTTCGGTGCGCGTTTCTTCGTGTTACTTCGTGATCTTCGTGGATGATTCCTTATGAAGACAATCCGAATCGCAAATGGGCAGGGCTTCTGGGGAGACTCACTCGAAGCTCCGATACAACTGGTCGAGCGCGGACCCATCGATTACCTCACGCTCGATTACCTCGCCGAGATCACGATGTCGATCATGCAGAAGCAACGCTCGCGCGATCCGCGCATGGGGTTCGCGCATGACTTCGTCGGCGTGATGTCGCGCATCCTCCCGCGCTCGGTCGAGCGAAACATCAAGGTAGTCGCGAACGCCGGCGGTGTGAATCCTCAAAGCTGCAGCGCCGCCGTCGCCGAAGTTGCACGCAAGCTCGGTCTCGCGGGGAAGGTCACGATTGGGGTAGTCGCGGGTGATGACATCATGGGCTCGCTCGACGACCTGCTCGCGCGAGGCATTGCATTAACCAACATGGAAACAGGCGAGCCGCTCGCTTCCATTCGCGACCGCGTCCAGAGCGCGAACGTCTACTTCGGCGCGGCCCCCATTGCGGAAGCGCTCGGCCGGGGCGCTGGGATCATCATCACCGGTCGTTGCACCGACACCGGGCTTGCGCTCGGTCCAATGATCCACGAGTTCAACTGGGCAGCCGATGATTGGGACCGGCTCGCGTCGGGCACCATCGCCGGCCACATCATCGAATGCGGCGCACAGTGCACCGGCGGCAACTGTCAGGTTGATTGGCGGTCGATTCCCGATCTGTGGGACATCGGCTACCCGATCGTTGAAGCGCACGCGGACGGGACCTTCTCCGTGACCAAACACGCAGGGACCGGCGGCTCGGTCACCGTCGCCGGGATCAAAGAACAACTGATGTACGAAATGGGCGACCCGCGCGAGTACATAACGCCTGATTGTGTCGCCGACTTCACCACCGTCCGGCTTGACCAAGCGAGCGTTGATGCCGTCAGCGTAGCGGGCATCAAAGGCAGGCCGGCGACGGAGTCCTACAAAGTCTCGATCAGTTATTCGGCGGGTTACAAAGCGGTCGGCTCGCTGATCTACTCGTGGCCGGACGCGTACGAGAAAGCGCGGGCTGCGGACGCGATCCTGCGTCGCCGCCTCGATGCGCTGGGCCTGAAGTTCGACGAGATGCGTTCGGATTTCGTCGGCGCCGGCGCGCTGCATGGCGAACTGGCCGGTGACCCGTCAGCGGAACTTCCCGAGGTCCTGTTGCGAGTCGCGGTGCGCTCGGAGAACAAGACGGCCGTCGAGCGATTCACGAAGGAGCTTGCGCCGCTGGGCTTGAACGGTCCGCCGACGGTATGCGGACTGGGCAGCGGGCGGCCTAAGGTCGAAGAGATCGTCGCCTACTGGCCGGCGCTGATGCCGAAGTCCGCGGTTGCGCCGCACGTTGAGGTCTTCACTGTTTGACCGGGAGAGGGCGTTCAGAGTACCGACTTTAGTCGGGTCTTTGGCATTTGATGTCGGTGACGTTGAAAGTCCGCCGACTAAAGTCGGTACTCTAAACACCCGTCCCCGAAAGGAACATGACATCAATGAAGATGATGACAACGCTGCTCCTTCTCGCGATCCTGACCGCGAGCGTGGTGAGCATGCGCAACACACCCGCACAGACGCGGCCCATGCTAACCAAAGCCGACATCGATCGCTGGATGACGGAACTCTCCAACTGGGGCCGTTGGGGCAAGGACGACCAACTCGGCGCCATCAACCTCATCACACCCGCAAAGCGTAAACAGGCAGCCGCGTTGGTGAAAGAAGGCGTCTCGGTTTCGCTCGCACGCGACACCGACAGCGAACGCGCCGCGGATAACACGTCGCCGTACGGTCACGTGATGAACCTGACTCCTCAGTTCGCGCTCGACACAATTTCGGTCTCTTATCACGGCTACGCGCACACGCATCTGGACGCGCTCTGTCACATCTTCTACAACGGGAAGATGTACAACGGGTTCTCGCAAGACGAGGTGACCGCGAAGGGCGCGGCGAAGCTCGGAATTCAAAACCTCCGGGATGGGATCTTCACTCGCGGCATTCTGATGGACATCGCGCGGTTGAAGGGCGTTTCGTACTTGGAGCCGGGCACGGCAATCTATCCCGAAGACCTCGAGGCATGGGAGAAGAAAGCGGGGATCAGAGTCTCGAGCGGCGACGTGGTGTTCATTCGCACCGGCCGCTGGGCGCGAAGATCGGCGCTCGGGCCCTGGAATGTTTCAACGAGCGCGGCAGGACTTCACGCGTCGTGTGCCAGGTGGTTGAAGGAGCGCGGAGTTGCGATACTCGGCAGCGACGCGGCAAGCGACGTCGCGCCGTCTGGCATCGACGGAGTTGGGCTTCCGATCCATCAGCTCGTCATTGTCGCGATGGGCGTTCACATCTTCGACAACTGCGATCTGGAGGCGCTCGGCGAAGCCGCGGCCGCCCGCAAGCGATGGGCGTTTCTGCTGACGGCGGCGCCGATTCGCGTCACGGGTGGCACAGGCTCGCCGCTGAATCCGATTGCGACGTTTTGACGACGCCTTCCGCGTGACTATGACCCGGCGTCTTGAGGTTCGTGTTGTGGGCACTGCTCAGCAGCCGCGCAACGGCCTCATCAATAGGCTGCCCAGATCTCGACTGGTAATAGGTGAACGCGGGCGACGGGTTCACCTCGAAGCAGTACCAGCGGCCGTCGGGGCTTTCGCGCAAGTCAACACCTCCAAACGACAGGTCCATCGCCGCGACGAGCGCGCGGCATCGGTCAGCCAACTCAGGCGGAAGATTGCACGTTTCCATATCTACATCGGCCCCCTGCCGCGACGCGTAACGGTAATCGTCGGCATCGGAGGTTATTTGACAGGCGAAGACCTCGTCTCCGACAACGTGGACCCGATAGTCGGCGCCGCAAACGTACTGTTGAAACTGAGTCGGACACCATACGAGGTCGTCGAGTCGATCGAGATCTTCGCGACCCAGCCGCGAGACGACGCTTCGAACCCCACTGATCGATTTGTATATCAGGTCGCGGTGGTTTGTATGGAATTCGCGCGCAGCCTCTGGATCGGTCGTGATGAGCGTCTCGGGCACGTCGAAGCCGAATGCTCGAATTAGCTCGGCCTGGAAGGGCTTCGAGTTGTTGCTCGCCATCGCTGAAGGCCGATTGACCACGGTCGCGGCCGTTAGGTCGGCCCACGACAACAGGCAGTCATCTACATTCACTGCATGGTTTCGCTCCGCGCTTTCTTCCGGCGTGCGCGCAACTGCCGGGATCTGGCGAGAGTCGTAGAGCCGCATGTAGGCCGCGCTCACTGCGTTGAGGTCGATCCGCTCGCCCCGAGTCCGCAACTCGCCCGTTACCTCTGAGTCGACGGCCAACGCGACTTCAGTCTCGAGCACATCGCGCTGATCGTAGACGGCAACACAACCGCCGATGCGGACCAGTGCTTCGTAGACCGCCGACATCGGGCCCTCGGTCATCACACCGCACAGGAGAATCATGCGCTTGCTCCCAACGACACGCTCCGGCTTGAGCTCCCGACCAGGAAGTCGAGAATCGCATCGGCGACTTCACTGGTGATTTCATCCGGACAGACCCGGGCGCCGAGGAAGATCGGTTCGCCCTCTCCACCGCTCAGTTCAACCTCGAGAAGATCGACGCGCGCAACTTTGGCGACACGCCGCGCCCAGGATGCGCGGATCGCGTCGGGAGCACCGAAGCACGCGTCTCCTACGACGGTCACCGATAACTTGATGGGCGACGATTGAAAAGCTGGCGCGCTTCCTCGGATCGCCGAGCGGCTAACCCGGTCCACTGGAACTCCGATTCGCGCCGCCAGGTGCGTCCACTGCTCGGTGCGCCAGTTCGGTCCTGCAAGCCCGCTCGGGGTCGCTCGATTGATCACCCGGCAGTTGAGCGACGACAACCACGACAACAGAAACGCCGTCATCTCCGCTGCGACGTATGCGCGATCGGCTTGCTCGATGTGCGGGAGGTCCGCTTCGGTCACGCAGACAAGTCGAGTGACGACGCCGCGAATCTCGCGGACGCTGGTCCGTCGGCCATTGAGTACAGCTACAGAGCCATGAGGTTCGCCTGGTCGAAACCGCCAACCGGCAGTTGACAGCGCCGCAGGCGTAAGAAGACACGCGTCGTGGGCTTCCCATCGCGCAACAAGTTCGCGCGCCGCCACATCCCCGTTCCTGGCAACGACGACAATCACCGCGCAGAACCTCGCGAGGCGTCATCGAAAAGGCTCGAGTCGACTGGCGGTCGCTCGTCAACGCGAATGAAGGCATGCCCCGAAGCCTCGGCTTCCTCCGTTGCGGCCGGCACCGGTGTCAGGGTTCGAGAGCTCGGAGGCGGTATCCCCGGCGCGTCGATCGCCTTTCCTTCGACCTCTTTGATCTTGTCGCTAGTCTTGCCAACTTCCACTGCTTTGTCCGTGAGTTTGGCGTCCAGGTTCTTTTCAATCTCCTTGCGAGCCTTGTCGCTCAGTTTCACATCGCTAGTTTTCACCTCTTCCTGGGGCACCAGCCAGAACCACATTTCCAGATCGCCTCCGCGCTTTTGATCGCCGCTCGGGAGTCGCAGATCGCTTGGACCAGTGCCGCCCGCAAAGCCGTACGTCTCACCGTCCAGGTAGAGATCGGGTTTGCCCTTGGCACGGATGAAGCTGCCCTTCAGCCTGAGTCTCGCCAAGACGCGCTCGGGCAGCTTCCGCAATTTGAGTAAATCGAACAGCCGCCCGAGCCAGGTGGACTCGGGACCTGCCGGGTTCCACAGAATCTGTTTGTCAGCGGCGGTTATGTGTGCGCCGAGAATAATCGACCCGAATCCGACTACTTCGAAGAAGTCGTAGAGGCCCTGGTCAGATTGCGACAGCGGGTAAGGAATCTCGACGGTCACGAAGCAGACCGGATTATCGGTCGGATGCTTACTGGCAACGCTGGCGGGATCCACGATGTCATCGCACTCGATTCGCAGCCCCTTTGACAATCGGGGGAACGGAACATCCGAGTCGTTGCGCAAAGGTGAAGAGTTAGCAAGGAGCACCAGACCGGTCACGTGGAAGCCCGGTTCCGCGGCGGCCGCACTCCTGAGTTGAGCGGTGAACTGCACCCTGGTCGGGGCGATGAGCTGGTGATTGGAGTCGCCCTGGAGCACGGCTGCGACCACCTGCGTGCCCTGTGCCGCGCCCAGCGTCCAGTCGCACGACGCCTGACCGTCCGCACCGGTTGGTACGGTTACCTTCGACCCATCGCCTTGCGGCGCTCCGCCCTGGGGCATGACCTTCCCACCGCCCGATATAACCGAGAACTGCACGTTCATCCCCGCGACCAGACCGCACTTGTTCGCCGCGACGACAACCAGCGGCGCCAGCTTCTCGCTGGGGAGCACCGATTGATTGTCGCCGCTCACTTCGTACAGGCTCACCAGCGCCGACAAGGTGTCAATCGCTTTTTGAACCGTCTTTTGACCCTGGAGCGAGCCGCACTGTTTGGGATCGTAGGCGACCTGATCGGCGACGCTGAGATTGGCAGTAAAGTGGATTGGAACGTTGATGGCGTTGCCGGCGTCATCGAGCAGTTCAGCGGTGACCTGCTGACTGTGCATCGCAGCGTCGAGGCTCCAGGTGCAACTTGCGATGCCGTTCGCGCCCGTCGTGACCTTCACCTGGGTCACGTTGCCCTGCAATTTCCCATTGCCCTTTGTGACCATGAATCGAACAGTCGCGCCCGAGACCGGCCACTGCCCGTTTGCCACGCCGACCTCCAGCGGTTGCTCGAGCTGCGTGAGCTGATTTGGTTGGGTGAGGTCCGGCATCACCTCCTGCCCGTCGCCGCCGACGTAGAAGAAGCTCGTGAGTTCAGTCAGCGGCGGGAAGATGTTGCGGCAATCGGCGACGACTGTCCAATTCGTGCCGTCGAATTTCAGGATTGCCAGCTTGCAGTAATGGTGCTGAATCCCGTCAGGGAACTTAATCGCCGGCTGATTCGCGCTGGGATCAATCGGCCATTCGACGTCGGCCGTCGCAGTTCGAGCGGGGATCAACCAGTAATCGCCTGTCTTGTAGTTCCCCGCCGTGAAGTGGACCTGAACTCCATCTTCGAGGTCCAGCCAGTTGGTGTTTGTCGGCTTGAGCGCGCCCTTGGGATCAGTCATGTCCCAGCGGCGGACTTTCGAGTTGCGCGGGAAGTCCGCAATGTTGATCGGGCCTGCGGGCACGGCCGTCGCCGGATCGATCGTCAGCACCTGCCCCTCGGTTTTGACGAGCCGCACCAGCGTGCCCGGCTGGCCCAGCAGCTCGCGCGTGTCGTCAGTCAGCTCGACCCATTGGCCGCTGGCGAAGCTGAGCACCTTGTCCCGGCCGATGCTGCTCACCGTCAGCTTGTTGACGTCCTGCGATTCCCACCTCGTCACGATCGAGCCATTGTCCCGCGACCACTTGAATGTCGCCGTGCCGAGCGCCCCTCCCTGATGAACCTCAACCCTGTAGTGCTGATTCTCGAGCCGCCGGTAACCCGCTCCCGGCGCGACGATGCACGGATTGTTAGACGGGGCGCCGGTCGCGGCTTTGGCAGCCAGTTTCCCGGTGCCCGGCGCGATCTCGGCGTCCCACGAGGCGAACGTACCCAAGCACGTCGCCGCCAGATTCACGTCGCCCGCGCGATGGAGCTTCACCTGCCAGACGGTCTTCGCTCGCGTGGCGGTGTCGGGGCCGCCGAGAGCAACCTCCCGAATCTCCGAGTCCTCGATCGCAGTGATGTGCCGGGACCACACGTCGAGATACGCCAGGTATGTGCCCGCTTGAGTGATCGCCGCCGCATCCGGATAGTCCCCACGGCGGAGTTTGTCGTTCTGGGCTTGGGCGGTGTAGGTGATGATCTGCTCGTTCTCGCAGAGAATCCCATCGACGTAATACCGGCCTCCCGAGATCAACAAGTCGCCGGCGGACCCGAGCGCGGGCGGGGTTTGGTTCTCGGCGAGCTTCTTCTCTTCGGCGGTCAGGTCATCGGCGCTTGCGACGACGTGAAAGCCCGGGTCGTGCATCGGCGCGCCGCAGTGGCCGATGACGTCGACGGTCTCGGTTTCGACGCGATGTCCGGTGATGTCGAACTGCTCGTTCCAATCGGCATCGAGCTGGACTCGGCCTTGCTGCATCCGAACGCCACTATAGTGCTTTTCCGACTTGAAGGTTGAACGTGTGGTGTCGCCTTTCATGATTTGTTCCTTCCACTCACGATGCTCGTGTTCAGGTGACGTAGATGATCCCAGCCTCGAGGCCGAATCGCAGGTACTCATCGAGCCCGGTTTGAAGATTCGTCGCCCGCTGAGGCTGTTTCAGGAAGCTGAAGACTCCCATTTCGGACCCGTCTTCAGCGCCCGTGCGCAACTCGATGGCGCACGCGAGACTGAGCTGGCCATAGCCATAGTGGCCGTAGTGCTCTGAGGTGAACGACGGCACGAGCCGCGCAATGATCGGAGCCTGGTCGGCCGGCTTGACGTTTTCGAGCGCGAGGTCCGGCTGACAGCGAAACCGGCGCGGCGTCTTCGATCCCTCAGGCACGTAGCTGAATCTGACGCAGCCGACCTGGCGCCGCGTGACCTTAACCGCGTCGGTGAAGATCGAATTGCCCGCTTCGAGCCGAAGCGCGTTGGTTACGCCAAACACGGTAGACTTTTCCACCTCGACGGCAGTTCCGCTTCCTGCGATGGCGTCACTCGTGCCGTCAACTATCTTGCTGTCGACTATGCTTTCTTCGATGCGAACAAGCGGGACGGTTTTCGGCAGGTTGAGCGGCCCGCAGATGCTCCTCGTCAGCCTGATCTTCAGCCGGCTGTTCTTCGACGCTACCGACAGGCCGCCTTTCTCCGGAACGAGCGTGCAGTGCGTGACGCCGAGCGCGCCGAGGTTTCCATTAAGCGTTCCCTCGACGGTCAGCTCGCCTTCGACGAGCAGGCCGTTGAGAACCAGTTCGCCGGGCGCCAGACTGTTCGTCGGCGCGGTTCCCGTGACCGCGATATCACCGAGCACGTGCGGGCGGCGCTCGTCAGCATCGAGTTGTCCCGTCACGCGCTGCTTCTGACCTGGCGCACCGCCCTTGACCTGGACTTCGGGCCAGTCCGCCGCGACGATCATCAACAGACTGCCTTCGGGAATCTTTAGTCGGTTCGCCGCGGTGAGATTCTCCTTGTAGGTTTCGCTGTCAAGCACCGCGATCACGCCGACCGACCCGGCAGGCTGAAGGTTCCACTTCTTGACGGCCTCGGCGAGCGTGGCAAAGATCTGACCCGCGACAGGCGTCGCTTCTTTGCCGACGCCGGCCTGCCAGGTGACTTTGCGCGTGAGAGCGGCTTCAACCGACTCGCGGCGGTTGTAAGGCCCGCCCCCGACGTCGCCGCTGAACCCGTAAGCGTAGCTGACGTTCACGCGGTTTGGTTTCACGCCTTTTGGAAACGCGAGACGCCCCAGCACAGGATCGACCGCAACCGTGATCGTATGAGATTTCTTCGGACCGCCGGCGGCGGGCTGATAATCCTTGCTGGTCGGCGGGCGCAGCCATACTTCGGGCACCGCGACGGGCGGTTCGCTCAGATTGCAGATGAGGATCTCTTCCGGCGGCGCCTCGACGAATTGATCACCTGGTGTGCTCTTGACGAAGACTTGAAACACCGGCTGTGAGCCGAAGTAGGCCGGGTCGGGTTCGAGGCCGTCGATCAACGCTTGCCGGCGGGCTTCCAATTCGTCATAGGGCGGCCGGCGCCGCAAGATTCCCGGCACGTTGATCTCTTCGGCGAGATGGGCTATCTCGGTTTCCGCCTGCGCCCGGTTGAACAGCGGCGCGCTTTGACTGAGCGGGCTGAACGTGTACCGCCCGGCAGCCGGGCCACCAGTTGGCGCCACTTCTCGCGCCGACGCGCGGGTGACGTAGTAACTTTGCAGCCGCCATATGAACAACCCGATGTTCGGGATGTTGTGCCGCCCTCGGCCAATCGCTATGCGGCGGACGTCGCCAGTGTGAGCCGCGGTGTCGAAGGCCGTATCAACCAACTCGAGCTGGTTCGTGAGTCGCAGGTCGGGCGTTCGAACGTTGTGCAGCCGAATGTGATTGTAGTGCTGCGTCGTTTCGAGCAACTCGAAGAACTCGACGGCGCGCGCGTTCCAACCGGTCGTGTCGCGCGCCAACTGTTCGAGCATCGTCGCCGTTCCCTTGCGACGCCGGTAGCTGAGAGTGTTTGCCACGCGAGCGCGCTGGCTGAAGGGAGCGTCCGGGCCAAGCGAGTGGAGCCCGCGCACACCGAGCAGATCGCCGATGTAGGGGACGACCCACTCGCTGCAAGTCTCGATGAACCAGTTCTCGTAGAGGCGGATGATGTCAGCTTCCACGACCCCGGCCTGCTCGGCGATGATCGAGACCAGCGCCTTGAGCGGCTCGCCCTGCTCGGTGTCGCGAATCCGGTAGATCGCCGGCAGCAACGCGTACAGTTGTTCGGTCGTCAGCCTCATTTCGCCATCTCCGTGAGTGTGATTCCGCCCTCGTTGATCGTGAGAAGCTCGGCCGCCTTGATCTGACCCGCGTCCCAATGTGCGATGTTGGCAGGCAGGCGCTGGTTCAGCTTCGCCGTTGCGCCATCGAAGTAGAGCTTGTCCAGATCGACCGCAACGACGCCTTCAACGTCCTGCGCGATTGCGATCACTTCGCTTGCGGTGACGGCCTGGCCGAACGAGCGAGTGTCGAACGAGAATGCCTCGACCAAAGCGGCTTCGACGGCCGCTTTCACGTCGTCGAACAGATACGCGGGATCGATCAACAGTTTGGCCTCCGCGTTGAACTCGAGCGGCGCGTACGAATCGATTCGCACCCGCTGATCGGCGTGGCGGGCCAGGTCGATTGCCGAAGCGAGGTTCTTGTAGAGATCGGAACTGGCTGGGACATCCTCCCCGTCGGACCCGGCGACCGTCAGGTGGATCAATCTCTTTTCTCCATCCCACAGCCAGGTCGCCTGCGCTTTTCCGATGCCTGAGAACGCGCGAGCGAAATCCTCGAAGTCTTGAAGCGAGACTATCCGGTCGAGCGTCAGCACGGTGAGCGGCGCGTTCTGGCGGGCCTGATCGAGTTGCTCCGGGTCCTGAGCGCCGGTCGGCGCGAGCGGGTTGATGACCGACTTGACGCCCAGCGGCCGTGACATCAGCAGATTGATCTGCCCGGCGTCGAGCATCCCGCTCATGCCGATCCCGACCCGATACTTCGCCGACACGTTCTCCGAGCCCGTCGGCACGCGCGCCCCCGTCACGCCATCTCCGAACTGAACGGTGACCTTGCCGTCGTCGGCGATGCGCGTCGTGTAGGCTCGCTTTTCCGGAGCGAGGCGATAGAAAACGGACGCCTCTTCCCACAGCACGTCGTTCACGCGAAGCTCGAGCGTCGTCTCGGCGCCGCTCGCGGTTGCAGCCGACACGTAGGTGAGCGGCTTCTGCTTGAGGACGAACTTCTGGAACCGCTTCGAGCCGTCGCCGCTGCCGACCACCTCCTGTTTGGTCTCACCGTGTGTGGCGCGCGCGACGTTAGCGTTGATGACGGCGCTCGCGCGCTCGTAGCTGTTCTCCAGACTCGTGGTGAAAACGAGTTTGGTCTTACCGTCATCGGTCTCGATTCGATCGAGCACCATGACCTCGCTGACCGCTTCGCCCGTGCCGGTGTCCACGCCGGAGACCGCAACGAACTGTCCTTCGAACAACTCATCGACTTTCTGGTCCAACACAACTTCGTTGCCGGTGACGGGAGTGGTGATCGGTTTCTCGGCCCACTGGAGTTCTTCACTCTGGCCGAAGACGACCGTATCGCGAATTCTCTCGTTAAACAGCTCGCGAAGGTGCTCGCCCTGCAGGGTCAATTGCGTCGTCTTGGCGCTGAGTGTGAAGTTGGCGCGCGAGTCTTCGGCGACGTCCTTAACGCGGAAGACCTCTTCGTATTCGGGGATCGACAGCACGACCCAGCTTTCGTCGACGATCTCGGTGTGGATTGCGTCCAGATGAACGTTGTGGATATCGCGCGGATAGAGCCGCCTTGCGGGAACGATCTCCTTGGCAACCCCCGAGGCCGACCACGATAACTTTACGACTGCCGCCCCGCCTCTCTCGTAGTACTCGAACTTGATGTCGTACTTCTTGCCCGCTTCGAGTCGAACCGACGTGCTCGCGTGCTCGGTTGCGGCCTGGTCTTTCCATTGGTCGATTATCAGTTGGCCATCAACCCACAAGCGCACGCCATCATCGGCGGTAACGAAGAATGTGTGCAGGCCCGATACCTTTGGTTGAATCCAACCCGTCCAGCGAATCGAGAACGTGTCGCTGCCGATGGACGAATGCGGCGCGCCTGTCCCCCAGTCGAAGTTGATCGTCGCATCGGTGCGAGTCGCTTTCCGCTCTTTGAAGTAGAGAGCGTCGTAGTACTCGCCGTACAAACCTGTTCCGGTCGCCGCCGTCGCTGGCGGATCGGAGATTGCCGCAACGGTGAAGTCGGGCCAATCGGTGTAAGGCTTGAGCAGATCGTTCAGGCTGGCTGCGTTTGGATCGAGTCCGAGGTAGCCCGCCTTCAAACTGTTCGGCATCGCGCGCCAGTCGGGCGCGTTGAAGCCGAAGAGTCCGGCTCGCTTGCGAAGCGCATAGACCTTCGGGTTCTTCGCCGCCGGCTGGACCGGAGGAATGAATGATCCGAGACCCTCGTTGAGTTTGACGATCGTGTAGCTTGCTTCGGGATCGGTGAGCGGAACGGGCGTCACGGCGGCGACGCGCCGGAAGTCCCAATTCTCGCTGCCGGGGTCCTTCAGCCGCTCGTCGCCGATCACCAGCAGCGCGTCGCCCGGTTTCAAGTTCGTCGAGGTGCCCTTCAAGTAGAGAGTCTTGTGCCCGAGCTTGGGCGGGTTGGGTTCGGTCTGTCTCGGCTCGATCTCATTCCACGCTGCGTGCGCTTCGATCTCTTCTATCGTTTCGAAGACCTGTGGCGTTTCATCCTGCGCCGGAGTGCTCTGTGCTTTGGCGCCGATCGGAATCCGGGCCGTCGCGGGGCTTCCCGGCGCGGTCTCGAGCGTGAATGCGAGATAGGTCCCCGCGGCGACGCCCGGCCGCAGCTCGTAGCCGATGCTGCGGGCCATCTCGAGAATCGAGCGGCGTTCGGTGGCGGTTCGAAGATAGCCCTCGTTGGCGATGCGCTCCTGATAAAAACTGAGCACGTCGAGCACCGTCGCCCAACCGTCAAGCAGTGCGATGGCAGGGTCGTCGTCGTCGCGCGTCGTCAGCCCGGCAAGCGCGGGCTCGGACGGCAGCGCCGCCTTCATGGTCGCCTTGAAGCTGCCGTGCGTTCCGACGCGGTACACGAGCGCCGAGAGCCCCGGCAGATTCTCAATCGAGGCCGGCGTCAGCGGCTTGATGCCTTCGCAGCACCCGCACTCGTTCAGCTTTTGATCCTGATCGCTCATAAGCCCCCGTGCATCTCAAAGTCGATGCGGCCGTTCTCCGGAAAGCTCGGGTCGTTGTCGAGTTGAATGATCTCGAGCGCCGCCGTCGTCAACACGCCGTTCTCGATCTCTTTGTTCGGCAGCTTGCCCCAACGCTGAAAGACCTTCGCTTCCACCGACGCTACGCCCGCAACGCGCAGCGCCGTCTGATAGATTCGGCTCAGGTAGACCGGCTGACCGAATGTGAAGTTGTCGGGATGGAAGAAGCCTCGACCGCCGCCGGCAAGATCGAACCGGCTGAAGACCTTCAATAACGATTGCTTGACGTCGCTGCGAAAGTAGCCCGGCTCGACGCACACCAACAGAAGAATGTCCAACGGAACGCGGACCGGATCGTTGATCTCAAGATCGTATCCGGCGATTCGGAATTGCTCGAGGTAATCGGTTATCTCGTTCTTGAAGACCTCGTCGGATTCGACCGCGAGTCCGCCCTTTCGGTCTATGGTGATGAAGACTGTGTGCCAACTCCCGGTCCATCGAAACGTCGCCGCCGCTTTTTGAATCTCGTCGTGACGTTCGGCCACCTCCGCCCAATCCGCTTCGGTCACCGCGCGCTGTTGCGTTCGAAACGCCTGCGGAGCGAACTGCCTCACCTCTTCCATCGTTTCGGGGTCGGCGCCGCCGCCGGCCGGGAGCGGGTTCCTCACTCGTTGGATCCCCTTGTAGTCGGACGCCACGCGAGTGATCGCTTCCGCGCCGACGTTACCTGCTCGGCCGTTGCCAACGCGATAGGTCGCGCTGAACACCGTCCCGGCCGCTGGTTTCTTGCCCGCCGTCGCATCGTCACCGAAGCGAAGATGCGCCGAGCCATCGAGTTCCGTTTCGACGACGAAATCGGCCGCGAACCGGTCGCTGTTCAAGAGGTCCCGGCGCGCGGTCCAGTCTTCATCGCCATCGTTCAGGGTGACGGCCGGCAGCGCATCGCGGGCGGCCTGATCCACGGCCGCCGCGGCCGGATCCAGGCTTGCGGACGGCTCGTCGTAAGGAACCCGGTTGGTGATATTGGTGAGCCGGAGCTGGGGCCGATAGTCTTCACCCTCAGGTGCAACCTCGGGCTGGAGCGCTTCGCCGGTCAGCGTGAGGCCGTGGTCCGCCAGCACGATGTTGCCACGCGCGACGCTGATCTCCTTAACGGCCGGAGTACCACCGCTCTCGCTCAGCTTTGCCGTGAGGCAGAGCGGGAATGCGAGCGCGTCGCGGTTGTGCCACTCGATGTCGGCGACCGCCGTGCCGTCCAGCGGGTCCTGGCGTTTTGCGACGCTGGTCAAGCGAACGGCCTGCCGGTGAGACGGGTCAGCGTCTGCCGCCGTCCCCGTCGTGGGACTGAGTACTTCTTCGAAGATCAAGACGTCGCCCGCTTTCAAGCTCAGCGGCGGATTGTCGACGAGCGTCGCGCGAGTGCTGCCTTTCGGCAAACAGCATTCGGAATCGCTCCAGGTGTAAAACGAGATCTCATTGTGCGCGCTGTGCAGCGGCAGGTCGTGCAGCGTTTCAAACACGACCGGGTGTTCGGCCAGGGTCGCTTCAAGCTCTGCCGTTGGAACCGCCACCGCCGGGTCCGACCCGCGAGTCAGCAGCAGCGTCCCTTCCGGCAGGGCCTTGCCGTCGGCGTCGCCGCCGTTGGTCACTTCAACGCTCACCCAGGCGCGCGCATTGGCTCCGTCGTGGACGAAGTAATCGAGCAGTCGCGCGTGACGCCGCACCGAAATCCTGCGCCGCGCAGTGCCCAGATAAGCCTCGGCGGCGACCGCGTCCTGGAAGTAACTCAGGTGGTCGCCCGCATAAGCCAGGAGCTCGACCATCGCAATCTGCGCGTCGGCCGGACTGCGCTCGCGCCAGTCCGGCATCAGCGCGCTGAGGCGATCCAGTATCAAGCGCCGGAAGCTCGCGTAGTCCTTCGCGAGGTAATCGATCTCGGGTTCGGCGAGTTTCTCGGGCGGGCACTCGGTCACCGCTTCGCAATCGAAGTCGCTTGGGCAATCGACCTTGAATGAGAAATCGACCGCTGAGAGCTGAGGATCGAAGCCCGGAGGTGGATCGAGGTTCGTGGGCGACGTGACGATTCGAAGCGTGTAGGTAGAGAAGTCGCCTCGCTCGCTGACGTTGACCGTGAGGACATTCTTCGACACGGAGATCGGGTCAACGCGAATGCCGCGCACTCGCACGCCGCCTTCGATGACGACGTTCTCCTTTGTGAGGGCGAGGGCGGCAGCCGGAACCGGATCAATCTGGCCGGGGAGGTTGTGGATGAAGAAGACCTTGAGCGTCTTTTGGTCGAACGTCGCCACCTCGAGGTAGTCGATCCCGTTGAGCGTTTTCAGCTCCTCGACTTTTTTGCGGCGTCCCTCGTTCTTGCAGCGAAACTGAGTCTCCATCAAGTTGCCCTCGAGAACTGCGTAACCTGGCGCTGCCCGGTGCGGCGGATGGTGTATTGCACCTGCACTGTGAGCGTGGCGTCGCTGCTTTCCACTTTCACGTCTTCGATTTGGATCCAATCGCAGAGCCACTGCTGCAGCGCGCCCTGCACAGTCATCTGCGTTGCGGCCGCCAGCGCGTCGCTGTTAGGCGCGAAGATCAGTTGGAGCACGCCGCTTCCGAACGTAGGGCGATTGACTCGCTCTCCCGGCGAAGTGAACAGCACCTGCTCAATCAGGTCTCGGATGTGCTCGTCTTCGGAGGTCTCCGCGGTGCGGCCTCGACTGTCGAAATGGAGCGGATAGTCGATCTGCATCTACTGTCCTTTCACTCGCACCTGAGTGACGACGATGTTGAGTCCGGTCCCGTTAGGCGTGCAGACGGCCTGGCTGTCTTGCAACAAGACCGGAGAGCCCCCAGCCTTGACCCGCGTCGCCGCGGAGGTGAACTGCGCTGTAACGCATGGGACCGGCGAGCCGCTAACATTGAATGGGCATCCGGCGATTGAATACATGGTCTGCTGCGTCGCGATCATTTGGCCGCCGACTTTTACTCTTGGGAACGGGACGGTCGGCTGCGCCTGTCCCGCGTGCGCGCACAGCACCGTTGCGCCTTGATCCAGCATGTAGCCCATCACATCACCTCCAGCGCGCCGTCGTTGATCGAGATTTTGTTGTTCGTCAGCTTGATCGTCGCGCCCTTGCCATTGTCGATTTCGATTCCATTCGGGGTCATCACGATCTTCTGGCCTCCCGATGTCTCGAGAGTGATGCCGCCAGTTCCCGATGTGTCATCGAGCAGGAGGCTATGCCCGCCTTCTGTCTTGATCATCACTTTCTTGTAAGGCGGGGACAGCACGAGCGGAGGCACGTCAGCACTCGACCCAAACCAGCACCCCGACCATATCGGATAGTCCGGGTCTCCATGTTCGAATTCTATCCATACTCCTGCACCTACCTTGGGCAATCCGAAAAAACCCATTCCGGTGCCTCCGAATGGGAGGCACGGCATCGCCCAACCGCTCTCCAGGTCGCCCATGACGTCGGGCACTTTCGCCCGGACCCGAAATTTCATGAGCGGGTCCTCGATGTCGGTTACCGTGCCCCGATACTTTCCGTAGAACTGGTTGCTCATGGCATGACCACAGGCAGCAGTGCGCCTGTGCCCTCCCGGCTAATGGAAAAACTTTGTTTGTAATCCCCGCGCGTGATCGTGTGCGTGACGCGGCTCACATAGTAGAGCCCGTCGTAAGACAAGCCCGCGCCGCGCACGTTCACCAATCTGCGGGCGCGAAGAATGCTGCCGTAACGGACAGTGTCGACTTCGCCGCTGCCCGTCACCGAATCCGGCACCTTCAAAGCTGCCGCTAAAGCTGAGATCACTGCTTGCAAAGCACTCTGGTTGGCCGTATCGCGCATGAGCACAGTGCGCAGGGCGGGAGTCGGCGTGGTAACAAACGGCGGGACGCGCAGCGGCGGTATGGGCGGAATCGGAATCGTCTGCCCACTGGTCTCCTCGATAAACGAGCCTTGAGTCATGACTGGGGCCAGCGAATCCTGCGAGAAGCTCAACGACTTGAGATTCGACTGTACGCCCACGCCCATCGTCAGTCTGGGCTGCGGAGGTGTCACACGATTCTCGGGTCCCCAATAAGCGGTGTTGACGTTAAACGTGACTGGTTCAACATAGAATACATAACCGTTGCGCTGCGCCATGCGCTGGATGAACTTCAAATCGGTTTCGGCCTGACGCGGAGTGTGTTCGGTAGCCAGCGGCGTGTAGGTCGTCGGCCCCGTCTTGGGGACGAGTCCATACTGGGCGTAGGCGCCGATCAACTGAGTCACGATCACATCGTCGGACTGGTTTTCGTAACTCGCATTCTTCTCCTCGAGGTCCATCATGACGCTGACATCTTTGCCGGTAACGCTCAACGTGCTGGCGCCCGGTTCGGCGCTGGGCGCAACCTGGTGGTGCGCAATAATCCCATCGATCAGTACCTGTGGCATTGCACCCAGCAGGACGCCGATGATGACGCGCGTACCCTGCGTTAGAAGACCGCTTTGCAACAGGTCGTAATCCATTGGCTGGCTCTTGCTGATATTGAAGCTAATCTGAAAGCCGTCGCTGCCATGCGAGTCATTGGTAACCTCGACGCGAGACAACGCGTTCATCACCGCGGACGGCGCGGGCAGCGGCACGGCCTGGCCCATCATCAACACGAGACGAATATTGGACTGCTTTAACAGCATCTGCTCCCTCTACAGGTTCGGCAGTGCGATCTTGACTACGCGTCCTGTCTCTTCAAGCTCTTCGGGCTGCATGACGTTGTTGGCGTCGCACACGCGCCAGAACTGTGCCGGGTCGCCAAGGTATCGGGCGGTGACATTGTCCAGCCGCTCGCCTTGCGTGACAGTGTGCTCGACCAACATCGTCATGGTCTCGCTGGCGGGGATGATGCGCCGCTTGATGAAACGTATTTCACGCGTGCGGTCGCCGGCATCGGCCACGCTCAGCGTTGTTGTGGGAATCGCGAAATACCTGCTGCTCGGATCGAACATAAGCCCCCTTTAGCCGATGCCGACGCTGAACGACCCGGAAGCAGCCCCCGCGATGTTGCCAACACCGCCGATGGCTGCCATCACCTCTTTGATAATCTGGTGAGCCATGAAGAGCGCGCCGCCTACACTGAGTAAACCGAGGTCCTGATAGTTGAGCACGCGCAACCCCAGATTCACCTTGGCGCGAATTGGATTGAGGCTTGTGTCAAACGCATCTTCAGTGATGCTGAACGTGGTCAGGCGCACAGGCACAATGCGCTTGACGCCCCAGATAAAAAGCGTCAGCGGCGCTTCGGGCGGTATGACTTCGATCATGCCGGCATTGGTGAGCATATCGTTGGCGATGACCAGGGCGGACTTGGGATAGAGCAGCATTTCAAGCGAGGCCAGCGTCGGGTGGATGCCCATCGTCGTCGCCAAAGGATTAGCCTTTTCGAGTTGATCCGCCGCGTCAATCTCGACCGCCAGCGTGATCGTCTCCTGCGGCGGACCTTTCAAACGCAGAGCTTCACCCGAGTTGGGCGTGCCCCCTACGGTCTGCGCCGTAAGCGTGCGCGTGAGCGTGTCGGGGTTGTACTGGAAGATAATGACGCTCGCCAGCGGATTGAACGGATCAAGCCCGATGATCGCGCCTTTTTGTACTCTTGGAGAACCGGGAAATGTGCTCATAGGTCATTCAGCTCTTTCTGTTTCACCTTGTGGATTCAGATCGACCCTCACTAGTCTCGTCAGGTTCTAAGGAGGGCAACCGCCTCCAAACCTCGTCGATCCAGGCCCAATCTGATTGTGGCCCGGGTTCAACTCCCTCTTCGCACTCGCCTGCGGCGCCGTGCGATCCGCCGCCAGCGCCTTTGGCTTGTCGTATTCCGCTGCACATCGGCGTGAAACATGGAGGCGGTGCTGCTTTTGCTTGAGCGTGCGATCTAGTGTCCATCAACTCACTCTCCAGATCTCAGGAATCGTTCCGTTGCTTTCGGGATTTCCATTCTTTTCAGCCGCCTTGCCCCGTACTCTTGGGCGCTACAGTCTGACCACACGTCGGGGCGGGGAGTGTGCACTGCCCGTCATAGCAGGGCCGCACCGGCAGGCCTAGCTCACAACGCAGTCGATTCTCGTTGTGTGGAATCGTCCGAAAGTAGTCTCCCAACCCGGTTACCATGCATTCACGCTGGGGATGGGTGCCTTTCCCAGCGATGTGGTAGAGATACGCGTGGACAATCTCATGATAGAGATAAACGAAGTTCGCCACCGAGTTCCAATCGGACCTCGCCCCCGAACAATTATTAGGCACGTTGCATCCACCGGCGACGTAATAGATTCCAGAATCAGGCAGAAAGCCACACGCGCCTAATGGGGAGATTCGGATGTATGACCTATAGAATGGCTTTGCGTATTCGCTGATTTCCTGAAGCACGGCGGCGCCCGCCGAGGTACCATTAAGGCGGTTCAGGTCAGCCCGAACGCTATTAACGAAATCGGACTCCCCGGAGATGCGGAATCCTCCCCAGACTCGCTCGGGTTCGTCAGTTCTACTGAGCCTGGGACCGCTTTCTCTGGTCATGGGCACGGGCCCTTGGCTCGATAGTGTCTCCGCGGCCCGGCTTGCCTCTTCCTCATACGGATCGCCTGACTGACCAATCCGTACTGAACCTTCCGACGATCCGTGCTGCTGGACTACGTGCGTCAATTCATGCGCCAACAGCCGTCGTCCTGCTGATGTCTCCGGCGCGTACTGTCCCGCGCCAAACACCACGTCACGGCCCACCGTGTAGGCCAGGGCACTTACTGCTGAGGCCGACTCAGCCGCTCGCGCGTCCGTGTGCACGCGGACATTGCTGAAGTCGTGACCGAAGCGCGGCTCCATGAACGCGCGTGTTTGCGGGTCAAGCGGCTGGCCCCGCGAGCGCAGCACTTCGTGCACAATGGGTGGCACGCCTTCGGAGTTTCGAGTTTGGAGTTCCGAATTTCGAGTTGAGCGATGGAGCGAAAGGCGCTTCTTGTCGCAGTCTTCGTATTCACCGGGGACGCCCGACGATCGGCCGCAGGCACACTTGCGTTGCAGCATGGCGCCGCCAGGCGCGGGCATGACGGATGGAACAGGTGCGGCCCTTACTGTAGCGCACAATCTTGTTTCCATCGGGAAGTTCATGGATCTCGCGTACCTAATCTTCGCGAGGAATCTCTTCTCCTTGTCCAGGCTTGACGATCGAGTCCAGGACGTATGCCGTTCCATTCCAGTGGAAGCGAGCACCTCTCTCCACAAGGACTCTCTTGAGGCTCGCGATACGCGCGTTCGCCTCCCCCTTGTCCTTCAAAGGCGGGGCATCCCTATGAGCGGTCCCGTAGTTCTGCTCCCAGTGGTTCAGTTGCGATAGAATTGCCATGATCTCGTTGTTCTCTTCCATGAGCATAGGCTTACACAACCGCCGGGTGCGTAAACTTGCCGTCCTTGCCGACAGTCACCGAGTAGTCCCAGAACTTGAAGTCACTAAGCGCAGCCGTTGAAATCGTGCCGGTGGTAGTCGTCGGCACTTTCGCCGTCTCGTAAACGGCGACCTTGAATTTCGCGGCGTAAACAGCACCTTTTTCGGAAGACAGGGCCGGCCCGGGATCGTCCGTGGCGGTGAATTTGTCACCAGATAGATTGTAATTCCATCTTGCCGAGGCGTCGCTCCAGTAGATGGGGTCGGGATCAACCGAATCGATTACCCAATCGGCATAGTTCCAATCGCCTGTTTTCCCGTAGTCGGTTGTCTTGAAGTACTTGCCATCTCCGTCTTTGGCATAACCTTTCGTCCATTGAACCAGACAGTAATCCTTAGCATTTGCTCCGGCGGGGACGTCCACCGTATAAGTTATCTTCTCGTGACTTTCCGTCGAGTCGGCGTATGAACCGGTCCCTGAAAGTGAGAGCATCGGAATTTTCGGGGCGGCGTCCATCGGCGTCACTCCGTACGTCGGAGTGGAAGGTAGCGGAGGGTTGGTAACGTCACCGCCGCCAGTTTGACGCGCCTTATAACTCGCCGCTGAAGGAGGGGCGACCACCCGCACATTCCCGAAATCATGGCCGAGATGCGATTTAGTCGAGGCATCATTTACTTTATCGAGCGGCAGGATAAACGGGCGCGCTTCTGTCCGGTCGGAATACCGGGTTGAAGGTGCTTCTGTACGGCGAGAAGCATAGAAGCCTCGCGAACAGCTCTGAGCCGTTGCCGATCGCGGCGATGACGTCCACACTCTCGTCTGTCTTCCAGCGTACATATTGGACCTACTCCCTAAACGTTCCGCTGCCTGACCTCTACCTTAACCCCGCTGTAGTCGGGATCGTCCCGCCATCATCACGATCATGTTCGCCGGTGGTCGAGCGAATCCAGCCGGACGACCGCTCCCATTCCCTTACGGGTTGCCGGTGCCGACCGTACTGCTGCCAGATGCGATTTCATTGCTGCCGGCCTTTCTTTGCCAAGTTCCACCAACCTTTTCTACCCAACTCACGGAATGCCACTCAAACTCATTTGAACTCCTGGTCCAGGCACCGGTGCCAACCCGCACGTTCACCCATTCAACAAAGCTGCCTTTTAGTACCGCTTCCGTAGCCGCCGCGTCGCCGCCGGCGGGGTTGGATCCGAGCCCCGGAATATCCTCAGCGTAGATATGGTTGTTAACCGGCGTAAGCTGTTCGTCGTTGTCCGTGCGGTCATCGTTTTCGCCGGGCCCGTCGTGGTGGGTCTGAGTCCAGGTTCCACCGACTTTTTTCCAGATTCCGCCCTCGCGCGTCCGCTTGAAGTCGTATTGGGCGCCTGCGGTATGGCCCGTGATGTCTCCTCTGAGTTCCATCCCGTTCTTGAAGTCGGTGGTGTGAACGCCAAGGGCACGTGGGCAGTTAGCGCAGTTGTTCTCGCCGCTATCGGCCGTCGACCCAGTATTCCTGAAGTGACCCACAACCACAGTGGGCAACGTCGGAGTGGTTGGCGGAGTGGTTGGCGGAGTCTGCGCCGGTTGACCCGGTTGCACTGACGGCTCGACCCCTGCGTCTACAGCCGTACCGTAAGGATCGCGCCCTCTCTGTGCCCACCCCACATCGCGTTGGACACCTGTGGCTGCGAGGGTGATCGTTGGCGTCTGTCGTCCCTCGACGATATTCTCAGCCGCCGTTTCGGCTTCGCGCTCGGCGGGATCAAATGGTGTTGACAACCCGAACGACTTTGAAGCGAGCCGGGTACGTCCCTGTTGCTGCACGACGTGTGTTAGCTCATGCGCGAGCAAACGCCGGCCACCCTTTGTCCCAGGAGCGTACTCACCTCCGCCGAAGGCGATGTCGCTGCCCACCGTGTAGGCCAAGGCATTTACGGTTCGCGCCGATTCGGCCGCACGCGTATCCGCATGCACCCGCACCTGGCTGAAGTCATGACCAAAGCGCGGCTCCATGAAGGCGCGCGTATGCGTATCAAGTGGCTGGCCGGGTGAGTTCAACACTTCGTGCATGATTGGCGGCACACCACCTGAGTTGCGAGTTGCGAGTTCCGAGTCTCGAGGTATCCGCTGAAGCGACGGCTGACTCTTGCTGCAGCTTTCGCAGTCTCCAGCGATACCGGCCGATCCACCGCACGCGCACTTGCGCTGCAAGATGGCACGCGGGGCGGCGGTGGAAGTCGACGCCTTTGCTGGCGCAGAAATGTTCGCACGTTCGCTCAATCGCCTGTCCTCACTTCTAAATCAAGTGATAGCCCACACCTCAATCGTCATCGGTCTAAGCGACCGCGACGTCGCCGGTCAGGACGCGGTTCGGCTCGGGCGACGCCGTGGAAGGATTGATCGACAAGCCGTATCTTCCCGGGATCAGACTCGCGAAGGAAACCGTTTGTTGCGTGCCTATCGCCAGATTTCCCGATTGGATGCTCGAGGCCGAGCTTCCTGGCTGCCCAGGAGAAGTACACGCATCAACCCATCCATCAAAGGTAAGATAGTACTGTGGGCTGTCAGCTCTCCTGTGCTGCTGGTCGCGAGGCCTTTGGGCCGGATTAGGGATCTGTTCTTCCCAACGAGCGCTGATCGTAATCGATACGCTATTGCGGGTTACTATCAAACCTCCTGGCCCCGGGTGGCCGTCCGCAGGAATAGAAGCGAACCCACGATCGCCACGAAAAGGAGTGCTGGCGAGCGGCAGATTTTGGCTGTTGCGTCGACTCCGACTGCACTCCGGCCCCGTCGACATGGAAGTCGCGCCCGCATCCTCCGGCGTCGTCACCTGCGGGGTCGCGCCGGCATCCTCCGGTGTGGCCAGTTCACGCGCGACCCGATGCGGTTCTACCCGCGAAGTGCTCATAACAGGCAGCTGGCCGCGCGCTCCGCTAGCTTCCCGGTGAACTGCCGACACCTGGTCGGCGACCCGGTCCGCTTCCTGTTCATGAAGATCATTTGCCTCACCAATCCGCAGATTGGTGGGCATTAACATTGGGTTCCGGGATTGTTGAATCGTATGTGTCAACTCATGCGCCATCAGTCGCTGGCCTGCACTCGTGTCTGGCGCATACCGCCCGTCTCCAAACACTATGTCTCGCCCCACTGTGTAGGCCAGCGCGTTCACCGCTCGTGCTGACTTTGCTGCTTGCGCGTCGTTATGCACACGTACACTAGTGAAGTCGTGACCAAAGCGCGGCTCGAACAACGCGCGTGTCGCGGCATCAAGCGGCCGGCCCGGCGAGCGCAGAACTTCGTGAACACTCGGCGGCGCGCCACCAGAGTTTCGAGTGTCGAGTTTCGGGTCTCGAGTTGAGCGCTGAAGCGAGAGGCGCTGCTTTCCACATTCTCCGCATTCCCCTGCGACCCCGGGCGATCCACCGCAGGCACATTTGCGCAGCAAGAGGCCGGTATGAACAGGCGTGAAGGAAGATTCTGTTGGGGCTTTCATCTGGGTCTGTAATGCTGTCTTCATCGGCCGAACCCTCCATAGATTGCTTTCGCGAGTTTGACCCCTATCATTTCCGAGCTTGAGCCTGGCTGTATTTCAAGTGCCGCTCCTAATGCATGCGCGATCTCGCCACCTTGTGTCATTTGTGACGGCACGCCTTGTTCGGTAAAGAGCCGCATTAACTCGCGTTCTACCGCGTCGCCAATGCGATAACGATCACCTGGCGCAAAGGCGTGCAGCACCAGTTCCTCAATGTGCAGCTCAACCGATTGCGAATTGCGGATTGCGGATTGTGGATTGCCGGGAGTCATCGCGCGAATTGAAGGAGACAACCCGTTGGCCGCCGGCTGAGCCGGCGCATCGATTTGCATCTCGGAATCCCCAATCCCCAATCCGCGATCCGCAATTCCGTTCATACCCAGCCTCCGACTTCGGCCTCGGTCAACGACTTCTCCAGCTTTGTGTACTCGCCTTGGGCGGCGCGGAGTAGATGGCTCATACGCACGCTCTCGTTCGAATCGGCGGCGAGGAACGCTGCGTTCAACGCGATGTTGCGAATGTTGCCGCCCGCTACGTTGAGCCGGGCAAGTTTACCGGCGTCCAGATTCTCCGTAGGTGTTTCGAGCGGAAAGATGCGTCGCCAGATTTCCGCGCGGAGCGCGGCGTCGGGAAATGGAAACTGCAAGATGAAGCGAATCCGGCGCAGAAAAGCGGTGTCGAGCGCGCTCTTCAAATTGGTCGTCAGAATTGCCAGCCCGCGATAGGCTTCCATCCGCTGCAAGAGATAGCTGACCTCGATATTCGCGTAGCGGTCGTGGCTGTCTTTGACCTCGCTGCGTTTGCCGAAGAGCGCATCGGCTTCGTCAAAAAGCAGAATCGCTCCGCCTTCTTCGGCGGCATCGAAGACGCGCCGCAGATTCTTTTCAGTCTCGCCGATGTACTTGCTGACCACGGCGCTCAAATCTATGCGATACAGGTCGAGCCGCAGTTCGTCGGCAAGCACTTCGGCAGCCATCGTCTTCCCCGTGCCGCTGACGCCGGCAAAGAGCGCGCTGATGCCAAGCCCGCGCGCGCCTTTCGTTGCAAATCCCCACGTCTCATAAACCGTTGCACGTTGGCGCACGTGCACGGCGACGTCACGCAAGGTTTGAAGTTGCGGCTCAGGCAGAACCAGATCCTCCCAACTGGCTGCCGGCTCGATGCGATGAGCCAGGTCGTCAAGCCGCGGGCGCGCTTGCATCCGGCAGGCATCCCACAACGCTCTTCCGAAATCGACCTCAATATTTGACTTCGCCGCGTCCGCGTTCTCACTCGACAGTTGTTGGCCCATCGCTTCAGCGCGCGCGGCATGCACCTTCTGAAGATTGAGATTGAATTGCGAGACAAGCCCTTGGACCTGGCCGTTGAGGTTGACCGGTATTGAACTCAGTGCCTGTTGCCAGATGTCTCTCTGTTCGCCGGCCGAGGGCTTGCGCACATCGAACGTGAGCATGGACTTGTGCGAGGCGCGCCGCCGTTCGACGCTGCTGATGATCAGCGGACTGTTCAGCCCTTCAATCAATCGGTTGATGGAGCCAGCTCGTGCCGTGTCGCTCGCTTCAAGGTCATGGTATTCGAGCAGCAGCGCGCAGTTGCTCAAGACTGCCTCGCGGCCCCATAGCCGGATGAACCCGTCGAGTTCACTCGCGCCAACCGGCACAGAGTGCGCGGCGATCACGGCTAGGTGCAGACCCATTGCGGCGCAAGCACCGGCGGCGATGGCGCGTTTGTCCGCCACTTCATCACCGCAGAGCTGTACAAGAGGCAGGGCCGTGGCTTTTGCCGACTGTGACCACAAGGCGGCAATGCGCTCCGCCAGTGCTTGATGAGAGGGAGCCAGTTCGTTCGTCTCCTGCAAGTGCTCGACAAGCCCCGCGAGCCTTTCATCCATATGCTGCACACCGGCGAGGTAGTGGAGTATTCGCTCGTCGATACGGAGCGAGCTAAGCGTCAGCACTGAGCCGCTGCCCACTTCGATGAAACGCCAGCGGCGCAGCGGGGCGGCCGGTGTCATCGCGCTCCAATGAGCTTCAGGCAGCGCCGCCAACGCGAGGCTGAATGTGGGAAAGGCCCGCGCAGGATCGCCTTGTGCTGCGCCACATACCGCCGCGAAAATCGAATCCAACTCGATCCCCGCGCAGAGCAACAAGAGATCGCGTTCAAAACCAGAAAGACCAAACCTTGTGCATAGCGTCTCCAGCGCCGACGGCGAAGGCATCGCCGCTGCTGCCGCTTTCAATGCCTTTTGCGCCGCGCTCGCTTGATCAGCATGGGCCGTTGTCTGCTTTTTCTCATGCCTTTCTTGCGAATGCACATGGTGGCGTTCGAGCGTTTCACGCACGACTCCGACCGCTGCCATCAGATAGCGCTGGTTCGCCTCGTTCCAGTTGTTGGTCGCTCGTTCGCTCAAGGGATCGTCACCTTTGGACCAATGTAAAGAGGGTTTGTCTTATCCGCATCTTGTTCCAGCGGGCTGTCTGCGCCGTCCACCTGCACGCGGACAAGATAATCGCCTGCCGCCACGCCGACAATGGGAAACGTGAGCGTGTCTGTCTCTTCGGGGTCAGCCGGCTTGTTGTGCGAGGAGGAATCGAAACTGTAAGCGCGCCCCGCACGGCTGCTGGGCGGATTGAGCTCGTTCATGAGCAAGCTGGCGCGCTGCTTCTTGCCGACCTTCGGGCTGAGTTTGACAGTCACGTTTGGCAGCGCGACCACGATCTCAGGACTGCCGTCGAGCTTCTTGTCGATAGTCGGGTGGAGCACAAAGGGCGCAAGGTTCGATTCGACGCCGCGATGCTGCGTAAGCGGCGTGCCCATCAATTTGGGTTGGATCACCTGCAAGCCTTGCACACCTGCACGTAGCCCCGCAGGCAGGTTGAGCCTAATCTCCCTATCACTCACGTCCTCGATCGCAGGCGTCACATCAACGTCGCCGATTCTGACCTCCGTCACATCGCCTCGCAGCCGCTTGCCCGTAATGACGAGCGTCGTGGTGGAAGTTATGATCTGATCCTCTCCGCCCTCTGATCTGACCTTTTCGATGAAAGGTTGACGAAACGGCGTCACGTAGATGTTGCGAGCGCGCACGGGTAGCGACGAATGTGTTGACTCTTCACTCTCGATCAAAACAACAGTGCCCTGATAAGCAATCGACAAGCTATAAGGCGTTTGAAAGTAGACGGACCAGAGTTTCGACAAGTCTTCGAGCGACAAGGGAAGCGGCGTGAATTTGACCAACTCGATGGCATCCGCGAGATTTGAGTTGAGCAGGAAGTTGAACTTGGCCTTGGCAATGGTCTGCCGAATGAGCTCGCGCGTCAGAACGGGCCGGGAGTGCAGGGCGCGCACGACACTGCCGAGCACACGTTGCGGCTGGAGTTCCTGTTCGTCGCCGTAGAAGGTCAGCAGGTAGTGCAAATCAAGGGCGGCTTGCGGACGTTGAATCAGGTCTCCGTTGGACCGGCGAGTCGGCAAGTCTGCATTGTTCCAGGCAGCATTGGGTGTCACCTGATAGAGAAAGAGGTTCACACCTGTCGCGGGCATACCGCCGCCGTTGCCGTCGGGACGAAGCGTTGTGACGCTGGCGTTGCCCACGTCCGGGGCAACAGCCTCCGACAAGACTTCACTGAGCGCCGCAGTAACAGTCGCAACTGCCAGGAAGTTGCTCATGACGGCCTCCCGTTTTGCTGCCGCAGATAATCGTCAAGCGACATCCTCGGCGCAGGCGGCGCGGTTTCTTGCGCCGGCGGCTGAGGGGGCGAGACCGCGCGCACATCTATGCGCCCTATCGTCACTCGAATCGTAGGACCAGAAACGGCGTTGCCTTCACGGCGAGATGCAATAGGATCGGCGGCGGGCCTGACTGATGGCGGATCTGTCGCGTAACGCTCACTGCTCGTTCGGTCGGTCACAATCCGCGGAGATACTACTACGGCCTGCCGCGCGTCGCCCGCGCCAAAGGTGTCGGCGAGGACCTCGCTGCTCGCGTCCTTCGAGGTAACTGAGGTGGTCAGAGGTCGAATGCTTTGTTGCGATCCTTGCGGCCGGCGATCTGAACCAAGCCATCCGTCACTTCCTCTCTGGGGCTTCGCGGTGGAAGTCGCAGCTTCGGCCAGGCTCTGGACTTGATCGTCGAAGGCCACGGTCGGAATCGAATGGACAAGGGCGCTTCCGGCGCTTTTTCGCATCGAACGTGGTTGGCCCGCGGCGCGGTCGATCGCCGTTCTGCTAATTCCCGGCTTGCGTTGTAAGGTCGCCTTTCCCTGGCCACCCGCATCCACTTGAGCCGTCGCGCTCCGCGCGCGAGCCAAAGGCAATGCTTCTGGGCGAGGCTTTTCGAAGTCGCCTGTCGAGGCTACGACGTCGATTGAGGCGTGGTCGGGATCGACTGCCAGCCTGTGGCGCTTCGGATCGCGCGTCGAGCCGGCCGTCGCTATTGCGCTTGTCGAATCATGATCAACAGCTCGCCCGCGTGTTCCTGATTTCGGTGCCTGCGAAGTGCTGTCTCCATCAGTCGATCTCTTCTCGTCTATTCGGATATCCTCCCGCTCGTCAATCTCGGCCACCGCACTCCTTGGTCTGAATAGAGGAGTTGCCTTTTGGCGCGGGTCCTCGAGGTCGCCTGTTGGATTCTGATCGGCGAATGATGGGCGATCGGGATCTAGCACCTCCGCGCGGCGCTTCGAATCTCGGGTTGAAATGGCTGTTGATATCGCGTCTGTTGGTTCGGTATGGACAGGTCGCACGCCTGTTGTTGATGTCAGCACACGCGAGGTCTCGTTTTCATCAGTCGAACTATTCTCGTCTATTCGGATACCCTCGTAGTGGTCAAGCTGAGCCGCTGTACTGAAATGATGTGTTCCCTTTTGGCGTGGGGATTCGAAGTCGCCTGTTGGAGTTTGAGCGGCGAGTGATGTGCGATCGATAGCAGGCGGCCCGGCGGTGCGGTCCGCCTCGTGAAACGGAGTTTCCCTCTCGGCTCCTGACGGCGAATCCAATGCCGCGTCTGGGCTGCGCGTCCTGCTCGAATCGGCGGTCCTGTTGGTCGTGGGTTCAACGTCGCCGTGCCCGGCAAACATGTCAGCGATTGGGGGAACATCCGGACCGGGACCGAATATCGGGCGTACTAGCGGTGCCGCGACCGGCGCGAAAGGGAGGTTTCTATCGACGAGTCTGTAAAGGAAATCGGTCATGCGCCTATCAACTCCAGATAGAACCGGCGTCGCCGGGCGCTGAGAGACAAGATGTCCGACTCGCGCCAGCCATAAGCGCGAGCCAGAATGTGGACCTCTGCAAGTAGCCGCTTCGCCAGGGCTGAAATCTCAGTCCACAGAAAAGCGACTATATCGAACAACACCTGCCAGCGATGGCCACACGCCGGGCAAGTGAGATCGAAGATCAGCTCCGCCATTGGATCGCGCTCTGCAAGCCGGTTCGCCAGAGCCACGACGGCTTCATCGGGAAGCTGGGCCGCAGAGACCTCGGCTCCGTCGCGACTGGCTTCGATCACACAACGCTGCACCAACATCTGACGAGCAGCTTCCCTCTCTTTACAGGCAGAGATCGCGTCGAGGTCGCCGCTGTTGATGAGCCGAACGCGCAGGTCGTAGCCTGCGGTTGACAACTCAAACTCTCCGGCCGGCGCTTCCGACGCATTGTTGACCCGGATCTCTACAGCGTTGACCGTGAATTCCAACCGCTCATCACACGCAGGGCACTCGGCGAAGCAGTCGATGTCGGACCCAAAGAGTCGCTCTCGAATCGATAGCAGACAAGAATCGCGCCGGCCCAGACTCAGTGACGCCAACTCGTCGAGCGGGGTTTGCGGGATGGCCGAAGACAGGATGGCCAACCCTCTGTCAGGCGGCCTCAGGTTGAGCCCCGACTCCCAGATGCGAACGACGTCGATTGCATTGAGCGGGCGCATCGGTTAAGCCGCGGGTTCAGTGAAACTGGGCTCGCTCGGCTCGGCCACTTCGTAGTCACGTTCCCAGCCCTCGTTTTCCAGCTTGATGTGCTGTATGGCCACCGCATTAGCGTTGGCATCGAGGTCGGGCATCGCTTGGAACTCCGAGACCCAGCAGCGGAAGACCTTGTATGCGATGGCCAATTGGCCTGCTTCGTTGTAGACCTCGATGATCATGTCCTTACGGAAGTCCTGGAGTGACACTTCCGCGCCAAGCCCCGATCCGAAGTTCCAAACCTTGTTTGCCCATTTTTCGAATTCGGTATCGTGGGTGACGCCTCGGTCGAGCGAGATGGCGTCGTACTCAGTGCGGCCGGGCGATTTCCGGCTGCTCGAAGGGTCGCCGCCTTCGCGGTGCTTGACGACCTCAGTGGTCTTCTTCAGGCCGCCGACCTTGCTCACACCCGCCACGTACCGGCCGTCCCACTTGACGCGGAATTTGAAATTCTTATACGGATCGAAGCGCTGCGCGTTGACGGTGAATTGTGCCATCGGGTTGCCTCCTAAGTTTGGATCTGCCCGGCCAGTTGCTGGATCTTGATGATGACGAACTCCGCCGGTTTAAGCGGCGCGAAGCCGACCAGGATGTTGACGATCCCGCGGTTGATGTCGTCCTGAGTCGTCGTTTCCTTGTCGCACTTCACCAGGTAAGCCTCGCGAGGAGTCGTGCCTTGAAAGGCGCCCTGGCGAAAAAGACTGTGCATGAAGGCCCCGACGTTCAGGCGGATTTGCGCCCATAGTGGTTCGTCGTTTGGCTCGAAGACGACCCACTTCGTTCCCCGATAGAGACTCTCTTCAAGGTAGAGCGCGAGCCTGCGCACCGGCACGTACTTCCACTCGCTGCTGAAATCATCCGCTCCGTCCAGAGTTCGGGCGCCCCAACTCACAATGCCGTTGGGAAAGACCCGCAGGCAATTGACCCCTTGCTTGTTGAGCACGCCGTTCTCCGGGTCGGTAAGCACCAGATCGAGTCCGACAATATCGCGCAGGTCCGCCTCCACTCCGGCGGGCGCCTTCCAGACCCCTCGCGAGCCGTCGGTGCGCGCCATCAGTCCCGCGATCGCCCCCCCGGCCCCGATTGATCTCGTGAGACCGTTGTCTTGAATCCGCAGTCGCGGATAGAAGACCGCGCCGTGGTCCTTCACCAGACCGACGCGCAAGCTATTGATTCCTGTCCCCGGGTCGACGACCTTCGTGTAGGAATCAGACCAGCTCTCGGGCGGGTCGATGATCAGGAAAGCGCGGTGAGCGTTGCAGTAGGCCGAAGCCGGGGCCCATAAGCTGCGATAATCGGCCTCCGTCATTTCCGCATCCCGTGGGATTATCATCAGGTTGAAGAGGTCGACGAGGTCGAGAGCGAAGAAGCCCGTGTGATCGATTTCCGAACCCTTGTAGTCGGCCACGCCGGGGGCATCGCCATCCGTTCCAGTCACGCCGTTCGTTTGGAAGCTGCCCGTCCCCGTGCTCCCGAGCGAATAGCTTCGGACGTTGGTTCCAAAGAACGCGGCGTGGTCCGCAGCAGCGGTTGTCACCGCCGATGACAGATTGTTGATTCCAGACTTCGACAACAACGCAAGCCGGTAGCCCCAGACTTCAGCGGTAAAACTGATTCCCGCGTCGTTGATCTGTTTCGCCATCAGGTTCAGTTTCTCGCGTACGCCATCGTTGTTGCCGGTGACCGAACCGGCGATCCCGTCCGTGAACCACCTGGCCGCCGCGCCGCTGGTGATCAGACTCGAGCCGAAGTTCACGGTCGACCCGCCGGCGGTCAGCGTGCTGAAGTCGTTCTGTGCCAGGGTTGCCAGGGCGTCAACGTTTGCGAGGGTTAGTACGGTTCCATTCGGCGCGGGCCGGAAGCCGGCGTATCGCGGCGACTCGATTCCACCCTGTTCGGTCCCCAGCATCAGCCCGGCTGCCAGGTCGTTTGCCAGCGCTTGTTGAATCGTCACCGACTTCTTCGCCGCGGTATCCGAGATGATCTTCAGCAGCACAGTGTCCCCGGCGGGACCGGCCGGTCCTGCGACCAGCTCGACGTCGACTTGAACGCCGGGGGGCAGCGCGTTGTTGATTGCCGCCTTGATCTTCGCCTTGGCGTCGTCCTTTGTCTCGGTGATGCCGGCCGCCCCTCCGCTTGGCCCCGCCACGACGGTAATCCCGCTAAGGTCGACGTCGGCAAACGCGCCGCCGTCAACCGACATCCTGAACCCTATGGCTGAGCCGGCCCACAAGTTATTCAACCCGTCTCTCAACGCGGTCTTGGTATTGGCCGGGATCGGGTGCCGGCTGATGGAGAAGCCGGCGGGTGCGGCATCGTAGGCGGCGTTGTTTAGCAACAACGAGCAGTCGGCGAGCTTTGAGTTCTGTATCACGAATTGAGGAGCGTAGCGCGCGCTCGTTTTGTCCATCGACAGGTTATTGTGCGACTCGACCTCTGTCACGATGCCGCCCGAGACTCGCAGGATCGTCAGGTCGAACGCGCCTTCAGGGTTGCCGATGTTGTACTTCACCTGCGCAGCCAACTCGTTGCCCATTCCGCCGGGCTCTTTGGCCGAGAGCTTCAGCACGGCAGTGCCCGCCTCACTCTTGATGTCGACCGACGCTTTGACTGCGGTATTCTTCTTTGCGAGCCGCACGACATAGCAATCGGTTCCTCCGTTTTGGAAGAACAGCCGAACCGCGGCGGCCAGGTCATTCTTCGGGTGCGGTCCGCCGAATATGCGCTCGTAGTCGGACAGGCTGAGTATCCGCACCGCCTTATCGATGGGACCTTTTGCCGCTCTCCCGAAGAAAGCGGCGGTCGCGGTGCTGACTCCGGTGATGGTGTGCACGCCGCTTGGAATCTCTTCTATGTATACACCCGGGTAGGTCGGAGTAACTGGCATGGTTTACCTCCTGTGCTGTCTAGCTGACAAGAATCAATCCGTCATGAGCCCGAGCCGCTTGAAGAGCCGCGCGCGAATGTCGGGCGCTACCGTGTGCCTGCCGTTAGAAGGCCGCGAATCTCATCCAGCTTGCTGCTGTTGATGACGTATCGCACCCGCAAGTCGGTGCCCTTTCGCTCGAGGATCATCCCCGTCGTCACCAACTCTGCAAGCGCTTCTTTTACGTTCGTAGTCCGGCTTTCTATCTTCCTCTCCAACAGCCACCACTCGATTATGCCCTCCAGCGTGTCTTGCGCATCGGGGTTGTCGATCAGGTAGCTCAGGACGTCGCGTGCGATCTCCGATTTCTCTGTTGTGCAGTTGCCGGGTCCCACACCTTAGCCTTCACCTCGCGCACGCAATCGTCCCCGTTCAAGAGCAATCTGCGCGCCGTCCGGAAAAGCCGTGCCAACAAGACGACGGCCGTCTCAAGCGTGATGTTAATGTCCACGGCGGGTCGTTGATTGGAGCCGGAGGCCTTCACGACTGAATGGTTGAGGCTAGGACGAACTTGTCCACCCTGCGCGTGCGGTTGTCCACGTTTCGCGAAGCTGAAAACCAGCAGAGCGCGTGGCGGGGTGTTGGAGAGTGCGAAGAGCGGAGAGGTGTAATTGAGTGAGAGCGCGTAGTGTTTTACTCCGGCGTGGCCTTGAACGTGCGCCCTTCGATGTTGTGTTTCCGCATCAGCTCAAAGAAAGCTCGCCGGTTCTTATGCGCCGCTTGCGCCGCCCTGGTAATGTTGCCGCCGTGCGCGAGCAACAATCCTTTGATGTAGGTCTTCTCGAATCGCTCGATGACCTTCGCTTTGGCCTCCTGAAACGAGTCGCGCTCTGCGTCGGGTTCCAGCGTCTGAACCGAGATGTCTGTTTCGAGCACAACGGGGCCCTCGGAAAGCACGGCGGCTCGCTCGATCACGTGTTCAAGCTCTCTCACATTGCCCGGCCAGTCATGTGCCATCAGCACGCGAATCGCGCCGGGGGCGAGACCCGTGAGCTGCTTCCCAAACTCAGCGGCGTATTTGACGATGAACCGTCGCGTCAACAGCGGGATGTCTTCGCGCCGGTCGCGAAGCGGCGGAAGCATGAAGGGGAGGATGTTCAAGCGGTAATACAAATCCTGGCGCATTCGCCCGCTTTGCACCGCCTGACGGAGGTCCGTGTTGCTCGCCGCCACGATTCGCAGGTCAGCGCGTTGAATCCGGGATGACCCGAGCGGCCTGTACTCCTTCTCTTGTATGAAACGAAGCAGCTTGACCTGAGCCATCGGAGGAAGGCAGTCGATTTCATCCAGGAAGAGCGTGCCGCCGTCGGCCTCCGAGATCAATCCCGCCGCGGACGTCGACGCGCCGGTGTAAGCCCCGCGCTCGTGGCCGAACAGCTCATTCTCCACCAGGTCGACCGGGATGGCTCCGCAGTTGACGGGCACAAAAGGTTTCGCCGCCCGCGGGCTCAAATAGTGGATCGCGCGCGCGAATAACTCCTTGCCGGTGCCCGTCTCTCCGAGGATGAGCACGGTGGCGTCGCACTTGGCGACGACGGGGATGCGATTGACTTCGGCGACGAACGACGGATTGTCTCCGACAAGCAGTTTCAGCCCGAGCTTTTGCTTGAGCGAGTTCTTGAGGTCCTCTCCGCGCCGGGCGCGGTCGAGCAGCCGCCACATTCGGGGCAGGAGGTTCAGCGGGCTCAGGGGCGGACTGATGAAATCGGTCGCGCCGAGCTCGAGAAGCTTGAGCATTTCCCGCGGCTCGGCGCTTCCAATGACGACGATGACGGGTACGGTCAGGGATTCAAACAGGGATGCGGCCGACTCCGGGTCGCCGTCCGGAAGAACGAGTATGATCAAGGACGGGGCCGCTCGCAGCATGAGTCTGCGAACCTCGGCGTCTCGAAGCCCGGCGTCGAAAGCGGCGACTGGTTCACGCTGGACGTGGATTCCGTGGCCAAACGGAGGCTCGAGGATTTCCTGAACTCTAAGACCAAGATCGCCAGCGGGATCAAAATCGAGCAGCAACACCGTGTCCGCGTTCATAGATTCCTGCTTTCCATGGGCGAAGATCCCGTCCCGGCTTTCGATCCGTCACGGTGGCTTCGCGCGGGCGACTGGCATCTCTCTCGTCGCCAGGTTATGTGAGGTACGGGCCAAGTGTAAAACTTCACACCTTGAGACAACCGAGCGGCCTTCTATAGGCTCGCCAAGTGTGGTCAATTCTACATGACGCAAAATTACAATGCCATGCTGCAAACGAGGGGAGGTTTTTTGTGGCACCGGACCGACAGGTGTCCAGGTCGTGAGGCCATCACCGGAGTTGACAGCAAATGGCGTAGAGCGATGTCGCGCGGCGCGTCACGCGACATCGCTCTTGGCGTCGTCGAGAAAAAGGTATGGCCGCCATTCGGGACGTGACTCGGCTGCGTGACACAGTTCAGTCCGCGCGATGTCATAAGCAAGCGCGCTTGGGTTCGCGAGCAGCGGCATGCGCGCTTCCTCCGGTGTTCGGTCGCCCTTGCGCTGGTTGCAAGCAAAGCACGCCGCGCACAGGTTCTCCGGCGCGGTGCGGCCTCCACGCGCTCGAGGCACGATGTGGTCGATCGTGAGCGTGAACTGCGTCCCGCGATGACCGCAGTACTGGCATCGGTAACGATCACGAGCAAGGATGCGCGAGCGCTTGGTCAGCGAGCGTCCCTGGCGCGTCCTGACGTCTATGTATGCGATCAGGCGAATGACGCTTGGCGCAGGGAAGACGAACCGCTGTGAGCGGAGCACGCGGTCGCCGTCCAGTTCGACGGCTTCTGCCGAACCCTTCCAAACAAGCCGGACGGCGCGCGGCATCGACACGAGGCCAAGCGCTTCGTAGGAGGCGTTCAACAGCAGGACTTTTCGAGTTAGCGCCATATCACGACTCACTCATCTCAAGAGCCGGCGGTCAGATTCGAACTGGCGTCTACTGCTTACGAGACAGTTGCTCTGCCGATTGAGCTACGCCGGCATTTGGAGTGCTGGGCGAGTCTTCGAGTCCCCCCGCTTTCCCTCGCTAAACCGGAAGCGGTCGGCCCTGGAAAAGCGGGGCTCCCGCACTCCAAAGTGGTCGGGGAAGGAATCGAACCTCCATGTCCGGTTTGTAGGACCGGCGCCCTGCCGTTAGGCCACCCGACCGAGAATACTTCGACGCGGCGACGGTGAGACGTGGCGACGCGGCGAAGATACAACTGCCGAAGAGCCTCGTGTGAGAGTCGAACTCACGCCGTCGGTTTGGAAGACCGAAGTCATAGCCGCTAGACCAACGAGGCAATCAAGAGCTTCGTGCTGGAATCGAACCAGCGCTGCCGGTTTACAAGACCGGAGTCATAACCCGCTAGACCAACGAAGCCAGTGACCCAGGCAGGACTTGAACCTGCGGCCTCCTGTTTCGTAGACAGGCGCTCTCATCCATCTGAGCTACTGGGTCAGTATTCAGATTCTCAAGATTCTCAAACGCGGACGGCAGGACTCGAACCCGCATAGACTTGTTCCGAAGACAAGCGCCTAATTCCATTCGGCCACGTCCGCAAGTTGCGAAGCCAGGGATCGAACCTGGACTCTCTCGGGTCAAAGCCGAGCGTGTTGCCAGTTACACCACTTCGCATTGAACAAAATGGTTGGGGTGAGAGTCGAACTCACTGCCTCTGGAGCTTCAAACCAGCGCTCTTCCTGATGAGCTTCCCAACCTTCTCGACAGCGGATTGCGGATCGCGAATTGACTCCGTCAGCCACAATTCTCCCAATCCGCTTCCCACACTCCGCAATCGCAATCAGTGCGGCCGCCAGTTCCATACCGGATCGCCTCCAGAAATCTCCGGCAAGTAGAAACCGTCAACCTTGTCCGGCCGCACAAACTTCGCCAGGAAGTCGACGACGCGGCGACGCACTCGGCCCCTTCCGGGATCGACGAGTTCGTTGCGCTCGACTCGCCACACGGCTCCTTCGACGGGATCACGAGCACCGTGAAAGCCGCCGATGTTCAGGAGCCTCATCGCATCTTCGATCGAAAGCGGCGGCCCTCGATGAATCACCTTCGGAGTGACGAAGCTGCCGACGCGAACTCGTTCGACCATCTCGTAGCAGGTGACTCGACGTGTGCCAACCATAAGGTCGAACACGACCAAGGGTTCATGTTTCTGGCCTTCATGGCATGCATGATCTCCCGGTCCCATACGCGAGCCCGGCAGATGCGCGATGTGACCATAGCTCTTCGCGCCCAGCGGCTTTTTCCTTTCCATGCTCATCGCTCGCTCTCCCTGATCGCAGTGGTGAGCGGCGCGGCGCGCTCACCACTAGCGGCGATCCTTCTCAATGTACCCATTCGATACAACTTTCAAGCAGACACGACCGATCTCTGGACCGGTCCTTTCCCGCACGTCAACTTTGTGAGTGCTCTTTTCCCATGACCCTGACTTCTGAGCTCTTATGAAGCTGCCGGCAGGAGTTGAACCTGCGTCGGCGAGTTTAGGAAACTCGCGCCTCATCCGCTCGGCCACGGCAGCATATGGTGGAGACGAAGAGAATTGAACTCTTACTTCCGGTTTGCAGGACCAGCGTCATGCCGTTAGACCACGTCCCCAGCTTCAAACATCAAGTCGGGGTCCCGAGAGTCGAACTCGGACTCTCCTGCTCCCAAGGCAGGCGGCTTTCCAGCAAGCCTTGACCCCGAAACTGGCTGTGGGGGCCGGATTCGAACCGGCGCATTTCCGGATTAACAATCCGGCGCCTTGCCAGCTTGGCTACCCCACAACGATTCAAGTCAATCATCAATTCACTGGTGGGCCGCGTGGGAGTCGAACCCACTACCCCTCGATTAAAAGTCGAGAACTCATCCTGATGAGCTTCCGGCCCAACTCGATTTCGGTTTTTCGATTCCGGATTCTGGATTTCCCAATGCGCGACGCTGGTCCATATCTAGAATCAAAAATCAAAAATCAGCATGCCCCGGGCGAGACTCGAACTCGGATCACGCACTTATCAGGTGCTTGGAGGGGATAAGCCTGCCGCTCTGCCAATTGAGCTACCGGAGCCTTCAAACACTTGGTGCGCCCGTAGGGACTCGAACCCTCCTCTCACGCTTAAGAGGCGTGTGCTTCGCCATCAAAGCTTCGGGCGCATGGGGAGCGCCAGCATCCTCGCCTTCTCCTCACTCCTCAATGCCGGCGGCGGGATTCGAACCCGCGTTGACTCGTTTAGAAGACGAGTGCCTCGATCCGCTCGGCCACGCCGGCTATCAAACATCAGCGGGATCGACGAGATTCGAACTCGCGTGATCCAGATCGACAATCTGGCGCCTCGCCTCTCGGCCACGACCCCGTGGCAGCGCGTGTGAGATTCGAACTCACGATTTGCAGCTTGAGAAACTGCCGGCTTGACCTCTCGCCCAACGCGCCCCTGAATGCCGCCCCCAGGAGTTGAACCCGGACTCTTCCGCTAATCAGGCGGACGTGTTGCCAGTTACACCAAGGCGGCGTCGAGGTAGCGCGAGCTGCCAGCTTGTGCTCCGTGCTCGTGCTCGGAGCTTTCTGCGACGCAAGCCGGCCACTTGCGCTACCCGTTTCAAACAACTGGTTCCGGGAGAAGGCCTCGAACCTTCGCTCTCCGAGTTCAGAGCCCGGCGTGTTGCCAGTTACACCATCCCGGAAGATTCAGGGCGAACGACAGGACTCGAACCTGCATAAACGAGAGCCACAATCTCGCGCCTCATCCTTTCGGCCACGTTCGCCGCACAAACGGGTGGTAGGGCGTATGGGATTTGAACCCATGATCTTCAGCTTGAAAGACTGACGGCTTACCGCTGCCCAACGCCCCACGTTCAAATACCTAGTGCGGGAGAGGAGAATCGAACTCCCAAGACGCTCGTTTTAAGCGAGCGATGTCTGCCCGTTGCATCACTCCCGCACACCCAATACGACAAGCTGGCAGCTTGTCGGATCTCACGCGTCACGATCTGGTGGCGGGGTCGGGAATTCTCACCCAAGGATTTCCGGTTTATGAGACCGGCGAGCCAATCTTGCTCCATCCCCGCCATATCAAAGAGCACGCGGTGAGAGTCGAGCTCACGATTTCCGGTTTTGCGGACCGGCGCCTTAACCGACTTGGCTACGCGTGCGAAACTCTGGAGCTTCGTGCGGGAGTCGAACCCGCGCTTCCGCGATGGCAACGCAGCGTCATGGCCTCTAGACCAACGAAGCGCCCTGGACTCGCGACCGGGCGACGGGGAGAGAACCGTTCGGTCGCCGCGTCGCCCCGTGTTCGTGTCGCCAAAACTGGTGCTGGACGGAGGGAGTCGAACCCTCACTGAACTGGGTTTGAGCCAGTTGCCTCTGCCGATTGGGCTACGCCAGCATTTTCAAAAATCGTTACGCGAGGTTGCTTTCTCGCGATACAGCTCGATGTGACGACTCGCAACGCGATCGTCGTCAGGCAGTACGGCGACCCCGTCTCGAAGCATCTGCTCGCGCGTCTCCTCCCGAGTCCTGACCGAAAGGGGCGTCGCCTTCACCAACCTTCCATCGCGAAACTCGAATTCGTACTCGACCCATATCCGTCGATCACCGACGCCACCGCGGAAGGAACCCCACTCCTCGTAAACGATGGGGTCGCATTCCTCGCAGTGCGTGTACGCCACGATCGCCCCGTTGTAACCAACGCGCAGTGCCTCGCTTTCGAATCGCAGCGTCAGCTTGTCGTCTTCCGACTGTCGAACTCGCGGAATCCGTTGAGCGTCTCTGGTTCGGCGATAGAGCACGCGCTCGTGAACATAGTAGTCGTCGAGCGAGCACTCCAGACTCTTCGTTTGAAGGTCGGCCTGTGGATGTCCGTGCGCGCAACGCACTTGGTCCGCAGATTTGCCGAGCATTATCATCGTGTCGAACATTCCCATGAACATTTACCTCCTTTCACGCGTCACGCATCGCCTCTTTCAAGTACCCTCGGGGAGATTCGAACTCACCACTGTCCAGTTTCTAAGACTGGCGACTCCTACCAATTGGTCTACGAGGGCATAAGTGGGTCCGGCGAGACTCGAACTCGGGGCCTTTCGCTTCGGAGGCGAATGCTCCTTCCCGCTGAGCTACGGACCCAGGCAGAGGAGGCGGTGAGACTCGAACTCACAACGGACAGCGCCGCTACACGGGTTCAGGCCGTGCTCTTCATCCAGCCAGATCGCCTCCAAACGGTGAGGGCGGGATTCGAACCCGCGTCGGAGTCACCCGAAACGCCTTAGCAGAGCGCCGCCTTAAACCACTCGGCCACCTCACCGGTCAGCGGAGCATGAGAGAATCGAACTCTCGACGGCCGAAGCCGCGACGACCTTCCAAGCCGTTCCCTCGTCCATGCCGGTCATGCTCCGAAGCGGAGACGGCGAGACTCGAACTCGCAACGGGATCAAAGCCGCTACACGTTTTCGAAACGTGCTCCTCATCCAGCCGGATCGTCTCCGAGAGCGGGAGAGGAGCGACTTGAACGCTCAGCACTGGTTTTGGAGACCAGCCGCTTGCCATTAACGAACTCTCCCGAATGCCGGCGGGAGGACTCGAACCTCCGAAGGCCTCAAGGACCGCCTGGTCTACAGCCAGGAGCAATTGCCGCTATGCGACGCCGGCCAACAAACGGAATTCAGTTGTCAAACAACACGGAGGAGCGAGTCCCTTCCACGCTCAAACTCAGCACCGCGAGCGGTAGCGAGCGTGGCCAACGCACCGCATGGACCTCGCGCTCGCTACCGCTCGCGGTACTGAACGCGATGCAGAAGCGGCCCGCTCCTTCGTCTCTTCTAATCGAACTGGTTTTGAGATTTCGGGAGCGGGAGTCCGCTCCCGCTGGATCAGCTCAGGCGACGTGAATAATCGGAAGACCTGTGTTCTGCCGATTTCGTGCTGCCTATGGTATTCACGTAGCCGAGCAAACTGACGCCTAAAATTGGCGCGCTCGGGCAGGCGAGCCCAAAGGACGCACACCGCCGCCACGCCGCGACGCGTGTCATCGATCTCGTGTTTTGTCCTTCGTGCATCATCGAACTAATTCTCCTCAGCAAGAATGAAGACTATAACGGAGCCTTGCCCAGAATTACAAGAACTTTTTTTCGAGCCCAAGCAGTTCATACGCCCCCGTTCATCCCAAGCTTCCCTTCGCATTCGCAATGCAAAGCTCGCAACGGGTGAGCAACCCACGCGTGTGGCCGAATCCCGTAAGGGATGGCGGCATAAAGCCACCGGTGAGTCTTCGAACCCGTGGACAACCCCGCAGCGCCGTGAGCCGTAGAAACCTCGAAGAGGTGACGGCCCAAACGTGGAGGCAAGTCGAGTGTTCATTCATTAGCTACCTGGCAGCTATCTGTCCGATTCGCGTTGTTTGTGCCCATCGTTTCTGAGGGCCTGCACCCCTTGGGGGTTGGCGGGCCGGTGTCGCTCGATTCACGGGTTCTTTATGCCGTCACGCTTCCAGGGTTGGGCTGCTGGTCTCGCTCGATCCACGGGGTTCGTGGACTCACCCGTGGCTTTATGCCGTCACCCTTTCAGGGTTGGGCTGCTGGCGTCGCTTGATCCACGGGTTCACGAACTCACCCGTGGCTTTACGCCTTCACCCTTTCAGGGTTGGGCTGCTGGCGTCGCTCGATCCACGGGTTCGCGAACTCACCCGCGGCTTTATGCCGTCACCCTTCCAGGGTTGGCTGCTGGTCTCCCTCGATCCACGGGTTCGCGGACTCACCCGTGGCTTTATGCCGTCACCCTTCCAGGGTTGGACCGCTGGTCTCCCTCGATCCACGGGTTCGCGGACTCACCCGCGACTTTACGCCTTCACCCTTTCAGGGTTTACCAGTCTTGCCCTCAAACCCGACCCGCTCATTTCACTTCCACCTTCCACAAGCGGTCGCCCGTCTGCGAAGTCTCAATGGCGACGTCGAGAAACTTGCTGATCACCTCGATGTTGGTCATCGTGTGGCGTGACAGCGGGCCGGTCGTGAAACTCCCACCTCCCGCCATCGCCATCGGAATCAACAACTGATCGGCCAGGTATTCCCCGACCGCCGCTTCCGATGCGAGATACCGCCGCGCCTGCTGAACCGCCTTCTCTGCGACCGCTTCCGCGCGGACGCCGCGCTCACCAAAGCCCGTGAAGACCTCGGTCACCTGCTCGCACTCGAGTTCGATCGTCACGACGTTGCCGGGCCCGCGCGAGCCCTCGACCGATACGGCCCGCGTCCACTCGCGAGGCCAGGACATCTTCTGCGTGATCACCTTCAGCTCACGCTCGGCGATGCTGAGAGGCAAGCTCGCGACTACGGCTCTCGCACGCTTCGCTTTAACCTCGCCGCGACTCAAAAGATCAAGTCGGTTCAACGCGGGCGCAGGTTGAACCGTCACGTTGATCTTTCCGCCGCCGGCCGGATAAAAGCCCGGTCGTTCGAGTTCAGCCCTGACTCGCGGGCCCATTCGATTGACGAGCGGCAGAAACGCTTTCTCGAGAAAATCAAACGGCGGAGCGAACGGGTTGTGAGTGCCGCCTTCGAGGGTCAACGTGCTCTTTCCGCTTGCGACCAGCAGCGCCGGCAACACGGTTTGCAATACAAGCGTAGTGCTGCCGGCGGTTCCTACCGCAAGCGCGTACTCACCTGATTCAACGCTGCCGGGTGCAAACGTCAGCTCGCGAGAGCCGATGGCCGCACCCGTGACCTCGGCCCGCGAGACCTGAGTCGCAGCGTTCACTGCGGTGAGGTGTTGCCTTAACAGACCGGGGTTTTTGCGCCCCGCGCGAATCTTCTCGATGCGAAACGGCTTGCCGGTCACCAGCGACAACGCGAGCGCCGAGCGCAGAATCTGCCCGCCGCCTTCTCCGAATGACCCGTCGATTGTGATCATTTTCTTCGAGGCACGCGCGTCGGGTTCGCATTCACATATCCTGTTCAGTTAAACCCGCGAGCTTCATCAGGTGTGTGACAAGGCCAGTCTTCAACGAGCGATGCCCGTGAATTGGAACCGAAAGCCGCACATTGCTGCCTTGCTTGCCATAAATGTGGTGACTTCCCTGGACGCGGAGCAATACCCAACCGTGTCGCTCAAGCACCTTCGCGAACTCGACACCGGATACAGACTTCATATTGCGATTTCCAGAACCCGATCCTTTGGAGCGACCTGTACTGTTGAAACATCAACGGATAGGCAACCCTCCACGGCCTCGTATAGGTTCTGCAACAGCTCTTCAAAAGTCTCACCCTGTGTAGCGCAGCCTGGTATCGACGGAACTTCGGCCCAGTAGCCGCCTTCTTCAGCTTCGTGCACTATAACTTTCAGTTTCATGTGACCTCATTATACGACGCCTTCGTTCCAAATCGAACGCAACGTTCAGTGGTGCTTCCCTGACTTTCGGAAGCGCTTGCCGCGCCTTCCACCGCCTTCTGTACCCTTAAGCGAAGCCAACGGCCACAACGTGTACTCAACCCGCGCAAGCCCGGCGCCTACAACCGCGTCGACGACCTCCCTGGCGGGCTTGTAACAGGGAGCCGCTTCGTCTATCGGCACGTGCCCGTCAACGTTGACCAGAATCCCCGCAGCCGCGTACTCGTCGTCAATCTTCCGCTGACTCAAACTCCGCGTCGCCTCCCCCCGAGAGATTCGACGACCGGCCCCGTGATTCACCGAGTAGCCGCTTCGCACCGCGCCGGCTTCGGGCCTCAGCACGTAGCTCCAGTCCTTGTTCGACCCCGGAATCAACACCGGATGGCCCGTCTGCTCCCACATCGTTCCTCGAAGCGCCGGATGACCCGCCGGAAAAGCTCGAGTCGCTCCCTTGCGATGCACCCACACGTCGCCGAACTCCGGGTGCCATTCCTTCTGGACGAGATTGTGAGAGATCTCGTAGATCAACTCCAGCTCGCCGCCGAACACCTTCTCGAACGCTTCGGCGATCTGCTCGAAGATGATCAGCCGGTTGATGATCGCGAAGTTGCCGCCCGCCGCCACCGCGTTCAGGTAGCTGCGATAGTGCTCAGACTCCGGCGTGAAGTAACCGAGGTCGAGTTCCTTGATCACGTCAGGCTTCTCTGCGCGCGCCAGATCGAAGTAGTTCGTCGCCAGCCCGTGACCCCAGCCTCGCGACCCGGTGTGCGCCTGAACGAACAGCGTCCCGGTCTCTTCGCATCGCTGAAGCTCGATGAAGTGATTCCCGCCGCCGAGCGAACCAAGCTGCGAGAACCCGCGCTCCGGCCTGCCGCGTCCACCGAGCGGCGGCTGCCAGTCATCATCGACCGGCATGCGATGCCGCTCGGCGCGCGAGCGGTCGAACGTCGCGCCGTACTTTTCGACGTAGTACTCGGCGCCGCCGCGAACCAGATTGTCGAACTCGCTGCGTTCCACAGTGCCCAGCTTGAAGCTCTTGCCTCCGGCGCCGAGCTCCACGCGCTGCATGACTTCGCGATTGAACTCCAGGCGTCGATCGGGGGTCGCGGCATCGACGGGCACCTCGCTCTTCGCGCTGACCATGCCGCAGCCGATGTCGTAGCCTACGGGTCCCATCGCAATCGCGCCGGTATCGAGGTCCGTCAGAATCACGCAGCCCACGGGCACGCCGTAGCCGTAGTGAACGTCGGGCGTGATGACGACGAGCTTGACGCCTGGGAACCGCGTCGCGTTGACTATTTGGCGATAGAGGATGTCCTCGGCGTCGTTGAAGAGCGACGGCGTGAGGAATAGCCTTACGGGCACATCCGCGATGTCTTCAGTGCGAAGCTCGTAGTAGCCTTCGCCATTCCACCGCGCAAGATGTTTCCAGTTGTGCGCGTTCACGAGCTTCCTCTCCCCTGTGTTTCTGTTGGTCATCTTCGATAACAACTCGCCTATGCGACCCGTCACTCGATCAGATCCCTTGGCCCGATGTCCCCGGGAGGTTCGCCAGCCGAGTTCCGCATTGCTTCAAGTTGTTGAATAAGTCGCGGCATCAGTTCGTTGATTCTCGGCGTCAATCCAAGCACGAACCGAGTGAAATCGCCCCCGACTGACATACAAGTCGGTGCAAACTCCCAGCCAAGGACACCGATGTACCAGTAGGCAAGGCCCATCAAGTATTGAAGATGCCCGCCAATGATCAGTGCATCAACCGGCGGTATTGCTCCCAACGTGAACATGTTCCCCTGACCGAGAAAAGAAAAGGGCAAATGGGTGCGGTTCGGGTGTGTACCGGAGGAGAAATGTCTGTACATATCTTTGATCTGCTGAACCTCGCCGGGGCCCATAAGAGGCGAAGTTTCGAGCTGTTTCCGAACGTCCTCATTTTTGATCCGTCCCCCGCTGGCCCACCTACTTGCCAAACTGCGGTTCGAAACAAAGGCCGCGAGTAGAGAGATGTCCTCATAGGCGCGTCGCATCAACGGAAAGACGACTGTCACACTGTTCTCCGCAAGAGTCTCCTTGCTTGCATAGAGGAAGTCGAACGCATCGCATGCTAGGTCCCTAATGGCTACCTCTTCAGAAGTCTTCGGCTCAATATCGCCCAAAGCCTCAACCACCTGCGCGGCGAGAGCCAAACAATCGTCAACGAACTCGAATTCAAGCCGGCACAGATCAATGATCTGCACCCTTCTTGCCGCAGCAATCTCCGGCAGCTCTGAGTATGGTCTGAGCAATCTGGGAGGTGTATTCGTATGCTCGCCCTTCGAGATCTTGCCGACGTCTGGAGCTCCGTGACAGTGCTTGAACTTCTTTCTGCTCCCACAATGGCAAATCTCATTGCGGCCAACCTTTTTCTTGCCACCCATGTGTCGCCGCGTTGCGAAACCAGATTCCGGCCTAGCGGATAGACTGTAGGTCTAGTCCGGGAGGCCACAAAATGCGTCTGTCTGCTTCTGGCAGCTTCCAGAATGCTTCGATATCCGCGTCCGCTACGAAATGGCGCTGCAGACTCGGATTGGACAGGACACACGAATAGGCCGAGCACGCTAGCGACTCCATTTGCCGAGTGCGCAACAATGCTACTGACTCTATTTCTTGGTCCGGATAGTTGTTTAAGCTCCGGTCCCACTTATGAACGTGCTCGACATCGCACCGCATGTCAAACGCCTCGTTGAGAATCTTCTCGTCGCCGGATGAGCCAATCGTGAAGGTCTGACAGCGACTCGCGAACTGCCTTTTGGTTTTCCCTGTTTCAGGGAGGATCAGACCCTCAAGGGCGCGAACGAACTGATGGAGTCTACTCTCGCCGTGGTACTGCTTTAGCCCGTCGACGATGATTCGGAGTCCCTCCAGAAAGCGGCGATGGTGACCGGCGTTTCGCATTGCAGCGCGAACCAATCGGTGCTTCGCAGCCTCTTCGAGCCTCCCTTTGTTCACGGGAATGCACACGCTTCCCCGCGTCGGGAGCAGTTCTTCAAGGTTGCTCAACTGTCGGATCACCACCTCGCTTGCGTCGAAGGAGCCTTGCAATGCGTCAGCTCCCTCATAGTATAAAGTGCCGGAGAGGCGAAGTAGGGTCAGCAAGTCGGTTGCCTCCTCTTGTAGCTTGTCGAGCTCTTGATCCGGCAGACCGACACGAACGACCACAACGTTTGCGCGGGCTATAGAGCCAGTGCGGATCTCCCCCAAAAGTCGTCGCCATCTATCGTCTAACGGCCAAGGGAACTTACTTAGCACCCACGTTCCGTCTGGTAGTCGCAGGTCCTCTACAATCTCTGATCGGCGGCAATCATTGATGGCTACCAGCGAGAATCTGTCGCCAGGCGTCATCTCAAACCGTGTGTCCGCTTTCGAAGCCGCTGGGTTAGACAATTTCATCTCCTCTTCAACGCAATAGTGCAGTAGGACCTTGCCGCATGCCAAGCACATTCTTGGAAACCACTTCTACTTTTGCGGCTGAGATATCACGCGACGCCGTTTTGCGAAGTGTTGTGTGAGCCGGGCGTCCCAGCGCTGGCGGGAACATCGCTCTTGGCGCTGACCATGCCGCAGCCGATGTCGTAGCCTACGGGTCCCATCGCAATCGCGCCGTGGTGCGAGTCTGTCAGGATCACACAGCCGACGGGCACGCCGTAGCCGTAGTGAACGTCGGGGGTGATGACCACCAGCTTGACGCCGGGGAAGCGAGTCGCGTTGATGATCTGGCGATAGAGGATGTCCTCGACGTCTTCGAGCAGTCGCGGAGTAAGAAACATCCTCACCGGGACATCGCGGGTGTCCTCGGTGCGCAGATCGTAGAAGCCTTCGCCGTTCCACCGCGCGAGGTGTTTCCAGTTGTGGGCGTTCTTGGTTATTTCTTTACTTCCAGTTTGATTCTGACGACCCACTGATTTCACTCGCTTCACTTTCCGCGTTGTTGCTCGCTCAAATCTGAACCTCGTCCGCGTCTCGTCGTTAAATCGGAACGTCAGAGCAAGAAGCTTATCGCTTCGAGTTTCTTTGCATTTGCGTCAAGCCGCTTTGTCTTCAGAGACCAATCCAGTGTGGCGTTCGGACATTTCGCTAGCGACGCTGCGGTCACGACCTCCGTTAGGAGTCCCCTCACCTCGTAGAGGTGGAATGTTTGTTCCGCCGCGGATTGCAGACCACTACCTCGGCGACCAGCGGCTTGATCAACTCGTAGAGCCAGGCCGCGTGAGTTCCTTCTTCAAAGGTGACGTGGACAGTGCCACTCAGGCCGTTGATGAAGGCTCGAATGGCGTCGGCCCGGGTCTGAATGATGGACTCCATCAGGCAGCTTCCAGAGCTGTCGTGAACTGCCGCCACGATTGTTGCCATATGCACGTCCAAACCTACATACTTGTCACTGGTGATGGGGTGCTCCTCCTTAAAGGTAATCTGGTTTTTGACTACTCCAAACTACCGTGGGAGGGGCGCCCTTTCATAATGCGTATGTAGTAGTAACAGGTTGGGCGGTTGCGGCCAACCCCGTTAGGGGTTGATGTGGTCGCTGCGGGGAACATATCACCCCTCTGGGGTGAGTGCGCTTTCCTCGGTGGGCGTCTACATTCCACCTCGAGCGAGGTGGTGGGGCAACGGGCATCGGAGCGCGAATGACAACCGAGATGAAAGTCTTCTTGAGTTCGTTGGGCGAAAGAAGCTGGGCGATTGCCGAGGCACTATGTGACTGGATTCCAAACGGGGGAGCACTGTGACCACTGACGTGTTATCCGCGTCGGATGATACAGTTGCTCGTCAACCATAGGCAGAGATGCTGAGAAATGCTCCAAAGGTCTGTGTCGTAGTTCTTGCGCTGGCGTCGATTGGCGTGAGCACATTTGTTGCCGCCCAGAAGGCGCGTCGCTCCACTCCCACGAAACCGGCGATCGGGAAGACAGCGCCTCGACAGCGACCCGGGACGCGAACCGCACCCTCGCAAGCCGTCCGCCAAGCCGACCCCAATCGCGCCCCTCAAGCCGCCCTCGACGATGCACTCTACTCCAACGAAGAGTTCTTCGGCGTGCAGGCTTCAGTGATGCGCCCCTACGCCGCCGCGCTCGATCGCGTCACCGCTTTGATCTCGAAATACCCGAAGGACGCCCTGCTTAGATTGCACGCCGCGCGGCTCGCCCGAAAGCTCGGTCAACTCGATCGCGCGACGGCTGAGATGAACGAGTACATTTCACTGAAGGGCCGCTCACCGGTCGCGCTGCGGCGACTCTCACGCTTCTACCACGGCACCGCGCGGTTTACCGAGGAAGTCGCGACCCTCAAGGAGCTTGCCGCCGCGCTGCCCGTATCCGAACGCGCTCCGGTCTACAAGCACGCGGCTGAGATCGTCCGGACTCGCGCGCTCCGGGACTTCAAACCCGCTGATTTCTTCGCCGAGCTTGTCGCCGCCGATCCGTCGAACATCCAGCCGGTTAAAGACTACGTTGAAGAGCTTCGATTGGCGAAGCAGTACAAAGACGCGCTCTCGGTGCTCGCCGAGTATCAACCGAAGTTCGAGAGCGAGCTCGCCTATTTCCTGAGGACCCGCGCGCAGATTCTCGAATCGACGACCGGCCGTCGCGCGGCTGAAGAAGTCTACTCGTCGGCTTTTGATCCCAACTGGAACCGCGCGATGGCGGCGGATTATTACGACCTGCTGCGGCGCTTCGGGCGCTATCGCATCGTGAGGCGCGCTCTGCAGGAGCGCGCCCGCGAGGGCGCGACGGACCTCGACACCAACGCGCGGCTGTTCAGCATCTTCGCGTACGAAGGCAACTACGAGCAGGCCTCCCGCTTGTTGCTCGACCTTGAAGCGCGCCGCACGGAGCGGTCCTCAACGAGCGGGTCAAGCACCGGCAACGTGGCGGCCGCGCCCGACGCAACGCAAGCCGCCGGCTTGCGGGCCCGCTGGACCGCTCAAGAACTTGAAACCGTCGCCGGCATGTTCACCTCCATCGGTCACTACGATCAGGCCTCGCGGTACCTGTACACGCTCTACCTGACCGGCGGCCTCGAACCCGGAAGCGAGCAACGCGAGCGCGCGCTCCACCGCCTGTTCAAAGTCATGATCGACGCGTCGGGCACGCCGACCCGCACGGGCGTAGGCGACCTTTCTTTCTACCGCGACGTCGCCGAAGTCGATCAGCATCCTGGGTTCATGAACGGCGTTCTATCGCTGATCCTCTCGGGCACCGACCCGGCGCAGGAGTTCGCCAATCAAGAGCGCGCGGCAGCCGGTTACTACAACCGTGCGTTCGCCTATCGCATCTTCAGCGGTTTCAAGCAGGAATACGCCCAGTCCTCGCATCTCGGCGAAATGTACCTCGACATCGTGCGGGCGTTCGCGGCCCTCGGCGAGCACAAACTCGCCATCGAAACGGGCCGCGAGTTCCAGCAGCGATTCCCCGATTCACAAGAGTATGCCGATGTGTCGTTACGCATAGCCGACTCACACGTCGCGCTCAAGGACCGCAAGGGCGAGCGAGGCGTGCTTGCCGGCCTTCTCGATCGAATGGCCGCCGCCCAGCCGAAGGGAATCCCGCTTGTGCCGGCGTCGCCAAAGCGGTGCCGCTGCGAGCTCACGCCTCAAGACATGCAGTGGCTCGATGGGATGAAGTACAACGCCGAGGCTTACAGCGACACATACGACCCGACCGAACACGCCGATGAGGAGTCGGCCGAAGAGAGCGAGGAGGTCGAAGTGCATGAAGCGAGCTACTTCGAGTCGAAACCGCCTCCCGGCCCGAATTACAGCAGCGTACTCGAGCGCTACGTTGCGTCGCTCGCCGCTGAAGAGAAGAAGACCGAGACGGTCGCGTTCTTCTGGGGCGAAATCAAGAAGCACTCGAAGGAAGAGGGCCTCTACGAGCGATTCCTCCGATGGCTGGGACAGGCACAACTCATCGACGACCAGCTTAAGGCTTACAACTCGGCGATCAGGCAGTTCGATTCCAACACGTGGTATCACCGGCTCGCGCGCTGGTACGTCCGCGAAAAGCGCGGCCGCGAGCTCTCGCGATACTCTCGCCAGTTGATCGATATCTTCGACGAGGAAGAGATCACCGAGTATTTGAATCGCTTCGCCGGGTTTGGGGCCGCGGCCGAAGCCGACCAGTTGAATTGGGACCAGCGGCTCGCGTTCGATCTTTATAGCTATGCGCAGAAGAAGTTTCCGCGCAACGTCGTCTTCGTTCTCGGCATGCTCGACTACCTGGAGAAGAGTGATCGCGCGCGATGGGAGAAGCTGTCCGCCGAGTATTACTTTGCCGACCGCTCGATCCGCGACTCGTACCTGGCTTGGCTGTCGAAGCAAGGTCAGTTGCGGGAGCGGTATGCGAAGGCGCGACGCGCAGACGCGGGGACGCGCGGACGCGGAGACACCGGAACCGTCGCCGCGTCGGCGGTTTTTGCTGCCGACGCCGCGATGTGGCTCTCGCATCACGACGAAGCGCTCGATGCTTATCGCAAGCTGGTGAGCCTCTATCCCGGTGAGCCGCAGTACGCCGAGCGCCTTGCCGATCTCACCCGCTCGTTCGGGCAGCAGTCCGACGCTTTGTACGAAGAGTCGGCGCGCACGATGTCAGACATGGCCGCGATCTATCCGACGGAGCACGTCTATCGCATCAAAGCCGGCGAGGTTTACGCGCAACTCGGCGACTTCAAGCGCGCGGGCGAGCAATGGGACAAGCTGATCGAAGCCGAGCCCGGCGACCGCGAGACTTATTTGGAAGTCGCGACCGTCTACTGGGACTACTATCAATTCGACAACGCTCTGCGGGTGTTCAGGGATTTGCGCAACGTGACCGGCGATCAGACGATTTACGCGTATCGAATGGGCGCCGTCCACGAAGCCAAGGGCGACATGGATTCGGCCATCCCCGAGTACGTGAAGGTGCTGCCCGAGCCGGGCAACGGCCGCGATACGGTGGCCAAACGACTGGCGCAGCTTTCGCGGCGCAAGGGTCTCGCGGAGAAAATCGCGGCGAGTTATGAGAGAGAGCGCGCGGAACATCCCGGCGAGTGGCGACTCGTGATCGGGTTCGCCTCCTATCAAGCCGAACGCCGTCTCGTGCCTGATGCGCTCGCGTTGATTCGCACTGAGGTCTCGCGATCGAGCGACGTCGAGTTCCTCGAAACGGTTCGCGATCTGTTCCGCCGCCTGCTCAGGCCCGAAGACGAACGTCAGGTAGCCGAGCGCCTCGCCGGGGTCGCACGTGATGAGCGCGAGTCGATGATGTATCGCTTGCAGCTCGCGTCGCTCCTCGAGCGGCAGCGCCAAACCGACGCCGCCATCGGCGTGATCGACCGGCTCGCTGCCGACTACCCGACCAACGTCGGCGTTGTCGAAGAGTCGGCGCAGTTCTACTGGCGGGCGGGACTCGTGGACCGCTCGCTCGATCTGTACAAGCGGACGATCGCTCGCTCGCGCGGACCCGCCCGTCGCAGTCTCACTCTCCAGCTTGCGCGGCGCCAGATAGACGCCTCGAAGCTGGCCGATGCGGAGGCGACGCTGCGGGCGATCTACGACGAAGACCGCTCCGATACCGAAGTCTTCGGCGAGCTGGCGCGGACGTTGGGCGCGGCCAACAAGCTGGCGGAACTCGGCGAGCTATACCGCTCCGCGCTGAAGGACGTGGGAACGGGACTTGGCGGCGACGAGGCTCGCATGAATGTCAGCGAGCTTCGGAACGGTATGATTCGGACGCTCGACTCGCTCGGCAAATACCAGGAGGCCCTCGACCAGCACATCGAGATCGTCAATCTCTTCCCCGAAGATGCGGAGCGGCTCGGGGCGGCGATCGAGTACGCCGATGAGCACAACTTGACCGAGCGGCTCACCGGCTACTACGAGAAGCTCACCAAAGAGTCCTACAAGAATTACCGGTGGCAGTTGGTCCTGGGCCGAATCTACGAGCGGCGCGGGAACCTGCCGGGCGCGGCCGAGCAGTATCGCGGGGCTGTCGTGAACGAACCGCAACGCACCGAGCTCCGAATGATGCTGGCGTCTTCGCTTTCCCGCCAGCGCCGCTACGATGAAGCGATCGCGGTCCTGCGCGACGGTTGGGCGCTCGCGGGCCACGACCCGCAGTGGCTCATCGAGGTCGCGAGCATTCAGGTTCGTCAGGGCAATCGCGATGACGCAGTGAAGACGATGCGGGAAGCCCTGGCGGCGAAGAAGAACCCGAAAGCCGAAGACACTCTGCGAATCGCGTCGCTGCTCGCAGGGTGGGGGATCAACGAAGAGGCGGCTCGAGTCTACGAGGAGACGTTTGCTCGGCTGCCGAAGACCCTGAAGGATGATTGGGTCGATCCCGCATCGGTCGCCGGGTACGTTCGCGCGCTCGTTCGTATCCAGCCGGCCGAGGCGGCGTTCCAGAAACTCGAGCTCCTCAGGAACCAGTATCAAGCCATCGGGGCAAACTCTCAGGACACCGACGGCTACAAGGCCCGGTCTATCGTCGGTTCTCTCGATCAGGCGATGCGTTCCGACTTCGGTCGCGGCGTGATTGACTACGCGACGCCGGACGACGCGGCGGCGCTTGCGGCGGTGCTAAAAACCAACGTGGCTCGATTCACGCTCGTCACCGACCGCGAGCGATCGCTCCGATATCTCGGCATCGCGCGGGGCGCCGGGTTGGTCGATGTCGAAGAGCAGGCGTACACGCAGGTGAAAGACGCGGCGTTCAAAGCTCGCACCCGGCCCGACGACACTCGCTGTTACAACGAGCTGCGCGCGCTCGTCTCCTTCTACGGACGTCACGGGGCATACACGCGAGCCGCGGAAGCCCTCTCGGCCGAATACGCGCGCGATCAGTACAAAGACCGCTTCGATTACCAGAATCAGATCGCAGCCCAGTACCGTCTGGCGGGCGACACCGCGCGCGAGCTTGCCGCCTTGCGCACGGCGCACGCGACCTCGAGCGGCGCGCTGACGGCGGACAACATCGACTGGGTCGACCGCTACCTGACGCTCATCTACAAACCGGAGACGCGCAGCGAGCTGACGCGGCTGGCTTCAACCTACAACCCGCACCAGCTTCAGTTGGTCAACTTCCTCATCTCGAAGAACGAGAAGTCGCTCGCGCAGAACGCCATCGCGCGAACCAGGTTGTCTTCGGCGTGGGTCGCGTCACGCAGCGGCGAGGTCGGCCTCTTCCTCAAAGACACCTCGACCGATCCGGAGATCTTTTTCAGGAGCGCGCTCGGGATCAAACCGATAGGCGAGATGCTCGGCAAGCCCGTTGACACGAGTCGCACGCTTGTCGGAGACGATTGGTTCACCGCGTCGCGAAACTACGGCTACTGGCTGGCGATGGTGGGCCGTGAAGCCGATAGCCGAAAGACGGTGGCCGCCGAAATCGAAGGCCATCCCTCCGTCGCCCGCGCGCAATTGGAGCTTGCCGCTTTTTACCTCGATCGCAAAACCGTGCCGCGCGCCGCTGAACACGTCGCGCTTGCCGCGGAGCTTGCGCCCGGCTCGAACGGCGTCGCCGCAATGCGAGGCGCGGTCGCGCTCGCGCGCGGTGACCGCAAGGCCGCGCTCGAGGCTTGGGCCGCGATGATGGGCTCGCGCGCGACGATCGGCGACGCGCAAGCCTACTTGAAGGTGATGGCCGACAACGGGTTCCTGCGCGAGGCGCTGCCCGCGATCGAGAGGTTCATCGTCGCCTACGTCAACAGACCCGTGCGAGGAAACGAGAGCGACGGCCGCATGGAAGCGATCAAACCGCTCGTGCGCGAGATTGCTGAGCGCGCCGGGAGCGATGCGCGTCAGATCAGTGATACGGCGGCGATGTTCCAGGCGGCGGTCACCCAAACTCCCGCCGACGTGGTGATCGGCCGAATGCTGATTGAAGAGGGACTGCTGCCGGAGGCCTCGCTCGCGGGCGTATATAGAACGATCAACCAGCGAATCACCGACATGGCCGCGTCGGTCTTCGGCACGAGCGAATACGACAACGGCTACTTCACCGGCACCGATTATTTCTATCCGGCGCAGGAGATGAGGGACTGGCGGCGGCGCTTCGTCGATTATCTCATCCGCACCGGCGCGATGGACCAGGCGCGGTTGTTGATCGCGACGATCAGAAAGGAGCAAGCCGACCTCGCGCTGGCGCTTGAGAACCCGGGGGAGGAATCAAGCGGCGAAGACCGGTACGATTGGCTGCCGCTGGCATCGGCGCTGATCGAGCTTCGCGGCAGTCGCGACGCGAGCAAGGCGGTTGCCGAGCTGAGGCGCTATTGCGGGCTCGCTCCCCAGGCCGGTCGCGCGCGAGAGTCAGGCGGCTCGGGCGGGTCGATCGACGAGCGATGTCTGAAGGCCTACGCGCTGCTCGTGCAGGAGCGCAGAGCAACCGAAGCCGACGCACTGCTCTACGACGCGTACCAGGCGGCGGCGCGGTCGCGATACTCGGATGACGCGAGCCTCGCCGGCCTCGCCGAGATCGAAGCCAGGCGCGGGCGCTCGGATGAAGCCGGCCGCTTGCTGAAGCTGCTGGTCGAGAGATCGAGCGACAGCCTCAAAGCGTTCTACGTGGCGGCGGAGACGGCGGCTCGAATCGGGCGCTACGGCGACGCGATCGATTTCAGAGATCAGATCGCGCGCGCGAATCCCGACGATGCGGTCAATCGGCTCGAGCTTGCGCGGGTTATGGTCGCCGCAGGGAGAGCTCGCGAGGCGGTCGAGCGATTGGTCCCGCTCATCGTCGAGCGGACGCCCAACACCGTGCGAGCGCAAGCCGTCGAGGCGCTCGGACAGATAGTAACCTCGGACAAATCGCAGGCCGAGGGCGCGCTTGCTTTGCTCAATGCCCGCGCGGCTCAAGGTTCCGCGGAAGGCGATCTCGCAAACGCGGCAATCGCCGAAGCGACAGGCCGCGTCAGTGAAGCCGAAGAGTCGCTGGCGCGAGTGAGGGGTCCGCTCGAGGCCATAGCACAGCTAAGACTCGGCTTGATCGCGCGTCGTTCGGGCCGCGACTCGCAAGCGATCGCGGCATTCGAGCGGGCGGTGTGGGTCGATGGTGATGAGACGTTGACGGGCGCGCTCGGATTCGCTGCTTCCGGGCCGCGCGCGCAACTGATCCATCTCTACGCGAGAGTGGGCCGTGATTCGGCGGCGATCCGGCTTGCCGAAGGAGACGAGCAGGGAACGCCTTCGCCCAGCAGCCTGGCCGTGCGCGGTGTGTTGCGGGCGATCGCCGAACACCGCGAGACGCCGGCGGCTACTTCGTTCGAACCGTCGCTTGAACTTCTCCGGCCGAACGTTCCCGGAATGAGGACGCTTGCCGAGTTGAACACCGCTGCCGCGGCCGGACTTCAGCGCGAGTTGTTGCCGGCGCTTGCTGAGTCGGCGGCGAAGCTCGGTCAATACGATCGCGCGATAGCCATCGAGCGATTTCGCGCGGCGGAGGCGACGAGGGCCGAAGAGAAAGCGGCAATCGAGAAGAGGCTCGCCGAGATCATCGCCGCCGACAGAGCGCGAAAGACCGCGGCAGCGGCGTTGTTGCGAATAAACCGCTCGAACGCGACGGAGTCGATATACGCCGCCCGAATACTGGGACCATGAAACACCGGCGAATCATGCGACTCACAACGTTCGTGAGAAATCACTCGTGGTGAGTACGTTGGTTCAAACGAGTGCGAGTAAAACGATGAGAATAACCTTCCAGCGGAAAGTGGCGACCAAGCGCCCCCGCAGCCTGAGAGTGCTCCTGATAATCGCGCTGGCGACTTTCGCGCTGTCGCATGCGTCCGATGCACGGCAAGCGCAGCCCGTCAGCGAACAACTCCGGCTCGCCGACGTTATGCCGCGCGGCGCGATGCTGTATCTCCAGGCGCGCGACCTCAAGTCTCTGATGAGTACGTGGCTCGCCTCGCCCATCCGCGACGGCTTCTACAAGAGCCGGAGCTTCGCCGCGTTCTCCGAATCGCGAATCTATCTGAAGCTCCAGGACCGAAGGAAGGACTTCGAGAAGGCGATCGGCTTTGGGCTGGACGAAAGCAGGCTCGCCGAACTCGCGGGCGGCGCGTCCGCAGTCGCGGTCTACGACATTGGCAACATCGACATCGTCTTCGTCACTGAAGTCGCGCGCGAGCGGGCGGTCGCCACCGCGCTGTTCAGACAGCTCGCGCAGTTCGAAGAGCGTTCCTCAGCGGCCGGAGTCTACTACGCGCGCGAAGTCTCGACCGACGGCGGTAGTCTCACACAACAGTTCTGCTTCGCATACGCGAGTGGGAAACTGATCGTCACTACGACCGAAGGTCTCATGTTGCGCGCGCTGGCCAACGCAAACGCGGCGGGAGCGGATTCGTTGATGGCTGACGTGACGGCGACAGCCGAAAGGGCGCAGGGCTTCAGCACGCACGACCTCACGATGTGGCTCGACCAGGCGCGGCTCAACCGGAACCGGCACTTCAACGCCTACTGGATTCACCACAACGTCAGAGGCGCAGACGCCGCTTCGCTCGCGGCAATCGAGACCGGTTTGATCGACCTCCAGATCACGCGGAG
>DATDOV010000019.1:0-214291 GCA_035293105.1 Blastocatellia bacterium | reverse complement strand
GCCGATGCGAGAAGAATCGACGGCGCGATTGCGAGGCGAGCCTACGAGATTGCGCGGCTGCGACCAGAGTTCGTCGTAGAGGAAGTCTTGAAAGTCGCCGCCGCTGCTTTGGGCGTACGCGGTGGGTGAGAACTTGTCGATGAGAGAGCCGAGCGCGCGGGCGACTCGGGTTGCGGAGCTTGCAGGTGCAGCGGAAGCAAGCTCACCTTCCCCACCTGAGATTCCTCCAAGGAGTGCGATAGTTCCCTGTTGATCGGTGCTGAGGGAGTTGCCCGCAACGCCTCCGTCTTCGCCGAGCGTGTCTTGATCCAAGCGCCATTCATCATCGGTCTGCAATCGCCGCGCACCCGACCGGACTAAGACAGGAATCCTCGTGCTCGCGAAACCGGCACTGCAAGTTATCCACGCCAAACCATACCCGACTAACGTCGCCTGGCCGCTTTCGTCGATTTGGACTTTGGAGGTGTCGGAGGACGCCCATGAGAACTTCACACCTTGAATCGTGCGTCCGGCGAAGTCGACTCCCATACCGTTGAAGCTCACGCGCTGACCCTGATAGCCGACGAACTTGCGAGGCGAGGGGATGACGCGAGAGACGTGGGCGGCGCGGCCGGCGAAGGTCTCCCGCGGAGTGCGTTGCGCCGCGCGGCTTGAACCGAAGAGCCAGTTGAAAAGCAGCGACACACAGCGGACAGAATCAGTCGTCACGCTGGCGGCGGTAGAAGCGAGCGCCGGAATGGGTTCAATCGAAAGATGACTGCCGGGCCACATCAGGAGATTCACGATGAGTGCAAAGCAAACGAGCCTGCGGCCGAGTCGCTTTCGAAATGCGCTTCGAAGCAGCCTACGAAGAAAGCGCGAGACTGGAACAATTATTGCGGGGGGGGGGTAGAAGCTTGGACAGATGCATTAGGGGCCTCCTATCGGCGGTTTGAACTTGCGCGGGCTACTGTTTCGCAGCGCCGTCTTGGAGAGGGTTGCTGACGAACCCACTTCCAACTGAAGGCGGGACTACGAAACATCAGTCCTTAGCAATACTGAACATCAACCGTGAGCCTTGATCTTGATGTCGCGCCGTGAGGGCCGTGCGACATCACTCGTACTGGATAGTTAGCGACCTTTGACCAACTGCTCAAATATGAGCGCCGCGATCATAAAGTAAGGCACTGCGCGTGTCAAGCAATATTTTTGCTACGAACACACGGAGGCTCTAGCCTACCTGCGGCGAAGCGCTCTCGTGACATGCATGGTTCATTGCTTATGGACCTTGAAGTCGAGCCGGTCGTTTCTGCCCCAGAGCCAGGAGGCGTGCGGCTTTTACCGCTGCGCCGTCCGATTCACGGCGCTTACTTCCCGCCGGTCGTCGCGGACCCGCGCTCCTGCTACGGTGAGAATGGCCGACTACGAACCACGAGCCGCGAGGCCGCATCGACATCGCCTGAGTAGCGCGGGCGTCGTGCCTGCTTGGTTTTCAGATCTCGGCGCAGCACGCGAGACGCGCGCTCCCAGCAAACAACACAATTCAGCCCTGCTTTTATTCTGCCCCCGTCGCCCGATTCACTCGTGCGGCTGCTAGACTGCGCATCGGGCCTCTGCTATCATCACCCGCGATCCGGAAACGACACTATCAAGACTCGGCGGTGTGAACTCAACGATGACGCGAGCGGCCCCTGGCGATCCTTTTTTCGAGAAGGGACTCCCCTCCAACGCCGATGCCGAGCGTTCAATCCTTGGCGCGATTCTCCTCGACAACACGCTCTGCAATCAGGCCATCGAGCTCCTCCGCCGTGACGACTTCTTCTTGGACTCCCACCGCCGCATATTCGACAAGATGGTCGCGTTGACCGAGCGCGCGATGCCCATCGACCTGATAACGCTCTCGGACGAATTGAAGCGCGCTGCCGAGTTCGAGCAGATCGGGGGGGCGACCTATATCGCTTCGCTGATGGACGGCGTGCCCCGCACCGACACCGTCGAGCACCACGCAAAGCTCGTCAAGCAGAAAGCCATGCTGCGCAGGATGATCAGCGCGTCGAACCAGATCATCGCCCTATGCTTCGACGAGGAAGACGATCCTGATTTGATCATCGACCGCGCCGAGCAGATGATCTTTCGGATAGCCGAAGACCGAATGCGGCAGGGCTTCCAGATCATCGCAGAAGTCGCAAAACGCCGGCTCGAACAGATCGAGCAGATGGCCGGCCGCTCGGAGATGATAACCGGAGTACCGACCGGCTTCACCGATTTCGATCAACTGACCTCCGGCCTCCAGCGGCAGGACTTGATCATCATTGCCGCACGGCCCTCTCAGGGAAAGACAGCGCTGGCGTTGAACATCGCCGAGTATGCCGCGATGAATGGAAACACGGTCGGCATCTTCAGCCTTGAGATGTCGGCCGAGCAGCTCTGCTCGCGGCTGTTGTGTTCGCAAGCGCGGGTCGATGCTCATCGCTTGAGGACCGGCTACCTTAACCGCGAGGAGTGGGCAAAGCTCGCCGACTCATTGCGCCGGCTGTCGGAGACGAAGATCTTCATCGACGATACGCCGGGGCTTGGGGTGCTCGAGATGCGAGCTAAGGCGCGGCGGCTCAAGGCCGAGCACGGGTTGGACCTACTCGTAATCGACTACCTCCAGTTGATGAGCGGCCGCGGACGCATCGAATCGCGACAGCAGGAAGTCTCGCAGATTTCGCGAGACCTCAAGTCGCTCGCGAAAGAACTGGACATCCCGGTCCTCGCGCTCTCGCAGCTTTCGCGTGCGCCCGAGCTGCGGAGCGAACACGAGCCCCAGTTGAGTGACCTCAGGGAGAGCGGCGCCATCGAACAGGACGCCGACGTAGTCTGCTTTATCTATCGCGAAGAGGTGTATAACGAGACTGAGGAAAATCGCGGCGTCGCCGACCTCCTCATCCGCAAGCAACGAAACGGCCCCACCGGCGCGGTCAAGCTCGCATTCCTCAAACAGTTCACCCGATTCGAGAGCATGTTCCGCGAGTACTGAAGCACGAAGGCGCAAGGATGAGTCATCAAGGGGAGCCCGACACGAATCGGCAACGAGCGCGTGACGATCACCCGGACCCCGCGCCTCCAGGTTCCCGTTTGACACCCACCAACCAGCGGCCGACCTGGGCCGAAATCAGCCTCGACAACCTCGTTCACAATTTTCAAGTGATGAAGTCGGAACTCGGTGCGAACGTGAGTGTGATGCCGGCGGTGAAGGCGAATGCATACGGTCACGGAGCCGTCGAATGCGCGCAGGCGTTTGCACGGGAGGGCGCCGAGTGGTTCGGCGTCGCGCTGCCCGAAGAGGGCGTGGAGCTTCGCGACGCGGGAATCACGACTCCGATACTGTGCCTTGCAGGCTTTTGGGAGGGCCAGGCAGCGATGGTCATCGGTCGCGACCTCACGCCTGCGGTGTATCGCCTCGACCTGTTGCGAGCGCTCAACGGAGCGGCTCGCGCGGCGGGTAAAGTGGCCGAGTATCACATCAAGATCGACACCGGAATGGGGCGGCTTGGGATCGCGCCTTCGGACCTGGACGCGTTCCTCGACGAAGCCGCGCGTCTTGACAGCATCCGGCTCAACGGCGTGATGTCGCACTTCGCCTCCGCCGACGAGCCGGAGAAGGCTGATTTCACCGTCCGGCAGATGAGAGAGTTTGAAGAAGCGGTCGGTAGAGTGCGTGCGCGCGGTTTTATGCCGACATGGATTCATCACGCCAACAGCGCCGCGGCAACCGCGTATGCCGAGGCCCGTGGAAACATGGTTCGGCTCGGAGGAGTGCTCTATGGGTTGTGGCGGGACGTGACCAATCCTTCGGCGCGAGCCCTCGACTGGCGGCCGGTTATGTCGCTTCACAGCCGGATAGCATTCCTGAAAACGGTCGGGCCGGGCACGCCGCTCGGCTATGGCGGCACGTTTGTGACCCGCCGCGAGAGCCGAATCGCGACGCTCCCGCTGGGGTACAACGACGGCTTGCGACGCGAGTTGTCGAACCGGGGCCGAGTGATCGTGCGCGGTCAATTAGCTCCGATCGTTGGGCGCGTGAGCATGGACCTGACATTGGTTGACGTGACCGACGTGGCGGGCGTGGCAATTCGCGACGAAGCGGTGATAATCGGACGGCAGGGCTTGGTCGAGATCACTGCGGAAGACGTTGCGGCACAGATCGGGACCGTCTCGTATGAGGTCTGCTGCGGGGTGAGCAGCCGAGTTCCTCGCAGGTTCATTCTCGCCGAGTAGAGTGCCACGGAGCATGTGGCGTCCCTTCGTGGCCCAGGGATGCAGTCAGTACGAGTCCCTCGGAAACGGGAAGCGCAGAGACGGAGCCGCTTGGCAACGAAAGATTGCAACCGCGAAGGATCATTGTCTATAATCGGGCGCGACGTCGGGAGGCAGCTAGGAGTTGTGCCCCGATGAAGCTGGATGACAATATGTAGCGCCGGATGGTCGTACTAGTCGGATGGGCATCGACATGACCTCAGCACTCAATTACGAGCGGCTACCCAAGGAACTCCAAGATCAGTTGCGATCAAACTACCATCCCGAGGTGCCCAGGGCTGCAAACAGCTACCTTCAACCGGGCGTCATACATCGAGGTGACGCAAGGACGCTCCTTACACGCATCGCGCCCAATAGCGTTGCACTGAGCGTATGGTCCCCACCCTACTTCGTCGGTAAAGAGTATGAGTCTGATCTGACCTTGGATGACTGGCGTTCGCTATTGAAAGCGGTCATCTCACTTCACTACCCAATCATCAAGCCAGGCGGTTTTCTAGTCATAAACATTGCGGACATACTGTGCTTCAAGGATTCCTCAATGCCGAAGGTTCAGGCGGAAACCGTGAGCTCTCGAAGATCAAAAGTAACGCGCAAGGATGTGGTGAGGGCGATCAGAGAACACCCTGAGATGAACCGCTACCAGCTTGCGAAGCTCTTAGGCTGCAGCGAGCAAACAATTGATCGACGGATGAACGGGAACAACATCAGAGGCGGCAAGTACGGAGCTCAGACCCGCGTGAAAGTCGTCGGAGGCATGGTTGAAGAGTGGGCGTTGCATGCCGGATTCTACACGTATGATCGGCGGGTTTGGGTTAAGGATGCCGCGTGGGAAAACAGTAAATGGGCGAGCCTCTCCTATCGCTCGGTCGATGAATTCGAGTACCTGTATTTTTTCTGGAAGCCTGGAGTTACCAAAGTTGATCGTTCGCGGCTGACCAGGGAGGAGTGGAGGGAATGGGGATCGAGAGGAGTTTGGACGATTCCCTCGGTCCGAGCTAACGACGATCACGAAGCCAAGTTTCCGGTAGAGTTACCTCGCCGGGTGATAAGGCTCTTGAGTGATCCGAAAGACTTGATACTGGATTGTTTCATGGGTAGCGGCACAACTGCCGTTGCCGCTGTGCAGGAAAAGCGAGAGTTCATCGGAATAGAAATCCAGAAGAAATACGTGGCGCTCGCAAACCGCCGACTTAGAGCCATTCAACTGCCTCTTTGAATCCCAATGTTCATCGACCCCTCAAGTCTCACGACGAACCTGCCCAGGTTGGAAGACATAGAAAAAGCCTCTATGCGTCTCGTAACTCAGGCGGTTTATGGGTTCCGGAAGGACGCCGTCGAGGTATTCGAGAACGAGAGAGACCTAGCTCAGGATATAGGAGAGGACATAACCCGCGAGGCGCTCGACAGGATGGGTGTCTCAAGGATCGATCAGCGACTCTTTGGAAAAGTGGACTACAAACGGGCACGGTACGTCTTTCACCCTGAGTACGCGATTCGACAGGCTCTCTTTGTGGACTCAAAGGCTGAAAAGGATTCGGCCCGCACAAAAGCGCGGATTCAACTTGCCCAGATATCTATGTCGGTTCGGCAATGGAGGGGTCGTGGGTCAGAACGCCGCTCTATCGAAGAGCAGGGAGCTCTTCCCAGCGTAATCGAGATCGACGGCGTGAGGTATCTCGCAACGACTATATTCGTGAAGTACAACTACGAGGAACGCGCTCGCAAGGGCCGTAAGTACAAGCTCGTAGATATGATCGTCGCCGGCATCCCTAACGGCCTTCTACAAGAAAAGTACAATGCGATGGCTGACGACAACATATGGGCTGCGGGTCCCAACGCGCCGAGCCGTCGTGAGAAGTTTAGAGTACGTCTGGATTTCGCGAAGCTCAAAAGGAAAGAGAACTGGCGAGTCCAGACGGTCCCAGTTCCGCCAGCAAGATTCACCTGGGATGATTAGAGAGGTACTTGACTCGCACTTGTCTCGCGATTACTCCGCCAGTTGAAGCTTGCCTCGAAGCGAATTTACGCTATAATGTCGCACGATCATAGCGGGCCAGACTCGGCAGGGTTACTCGTTGACTAGCAGTGAAAATCGAAAGTCCGCCGACTGAGGATGCGCACTATGCAGCAGCGATCGCACGCGAGTGCGAGAGACCTATTCGAGAAGGCTGTTGGATTCACTAAGGCTGACGAGTTCCGCCGCGCGGGGTTATATCCCTACTTCCCCGAGTTTTCTAACGGCTCAGATTCGGCGGATGCCGAGGTCATGATGAGCGGCCGCCGCATCTTGATGTTCGGCTCGAATAATTATCTCGGCCTCACTACCCATCTCGAAGTTAAGGCGGCCGCAAAAGCGGCCATAGACCAGTATGGAACCGGGTGCTCGGGCTCGCGGATGCTGAACGGCACCATGGACATCCACGTCAGGCTCGAAGAAACTCTCTCGCGTTTTATGAACCGCGAGGCCGCGCTCGTTTTCGGAACCGGATTCCAGACCAACCTGGGCGCGCTTTCGACGATTGCGCAGAAGGGCGACGTGCTGGTGGCGGACCGCAACATCCACGCTTCGATTTTGGACGGGTGTTTGGCCTCGTTTGCCCGCACGACCAGATTCCGGCACAACGACATGGATGATCTCGAGAAGGTGCTTTCGGGCCTCTCGCCGGATGAGGGTCGGTTGATCGTGGTTGACGGGGTCTTTTCGATGGAGGGCGACGCGGCGAATCTGCCGGAGATCGTCAAGCTGGCCCGCCGCCATGGCGCGCGAGTCTACGTCGACGAAGCGCACGCCATCGGGGTGCTGGGCGCCAACGGGCGCGGGACGGCCGAACATTTCGGCGTCGAGAGCGACGTCGACATCGTGATGGGGACTTTCTCGAAGTCGTTCGCGTCCATAGGCGGGTTCGTTGCTTCGCGCCGCGATGTGATTGAGTTCATCAAACACCACAGCCGCGCCTTTGTCTACTCGGCGTCGCTGGCTCCTGCGAACGCGGCAGCCGTGTTGAAGGCGATCGAGATCATCGAGCGCGAGCCCGAGCGCCGCGAGAGGCTCAGAGAGAACGGCGCCCATCTCAGGCGGGAACTCACGGCGCTCGGATTCAAGCTTTTGGACGGGTTTACACCAATCGTGCCCGTCGTGGTCGACGACGAAGTGCTCGTGTGCAAATTCTTCTGGGAACTGATGGCAGAGGGGATATACACCAACCCCGTGCTCGCGCCTGCCGTGTCGCACAGCTTGCTGCGAATAAGCTGCATGGCGACGCACACGGACCAGCAGGTCGAGCGGCTGCTCGACTCAATGGGCCGGATAGGTAAGAAGCTGGAGCTGATTCACTGATGAGTGGAGGGTGATCCGTGGCGCGTGACGATTAACACATCACGCCAAAGCGTCGGAATCGCGGACCACACGCCACACATCACTAATCCCCTGTTATGATCAGGCGAGTGGCGGTAACCGGAATAGGCGTGATCGCGCCCGTGGGCGTGGGGCGTGACCGCGTGTGGTCGGCGCTCCTCGAAGGGCGAAGCGGTATTACCCCGATTGATGGGTTCGATATTTCGACGCTCAAGACGACCATTGCCGGCACCTGCCGCGAGTTTCAACCCTCAAAGTTTTTCGACGAACGAGAGATGTCGCGAATGGACCGCGTGTCTCAGTTGGCCATTGCCGCCGCCGAAATGGCCTCCCGCGACGCCGGTCTCGCGGACGGGCAACTCGATACCTACGACGCAGGCGTGATACTGGGGACAGGATTTGGCGGGCAGGCTTCGATCGAGGAGTATTGCGGTGCGTTCTTCTCGAACGGGCGAGGCAGGCGGTCGGCGATTGCGATTCCAAAATCGATGTACAACGCGTCATCTTCAAACGTAGCAATACGCCTGAAGACGCGCGGGCCGAACATCACCGTGACCACCGCGTGTTCGTCGGGCGCCAACGCCATTGGCCAGGCTTTCCATCTGATCCGTTACGGCCATGCCCAGCGCATGGTTGCCGGCGGGGTCGATGCGCCAGTGACTCCGGTCGTGATGGATGCGTGGAAGGAGATGCGCGTGCTCTCAACCAAGAACGATCCGCCGGCTCGCGCGTGCAAGCCCTTCAGTGCCAACCGTGACGGCTTCGTCTTGGCCGAGGGGGCCGGCATCGTCGTCCTCGAAGACCTCGACACGGCCCTGTCCCGCGGTGCGCATGTCTATGCCGAAGTAACCGGCTACGCGGCGACCGCCGACGCATCTCACATCACGTTTCCCGATCCGGATGGTGAGGCCCATGCGATGATGCGCGCGCTGGCTGACGCTGGAGTCGATCCCGCTGAGATCGACTATATCAACGCGCACGGAACGGCGACGAAGTTTAACGATACGTCCGAGACGCAGGCAATCAAGCGAGTCTTCGGCAGCCGCTCCTACGAGATTCCGGTCAGCTCGATCAAGTCGATGCTGGGTCATTCGATGGGGGCCGCCGGCGCCATCGAGTTCATCGCGACCGTGATGGCCATTGAGAGCAAGATCGTACCTCCGACGATCAACTATGAAGAGAAGGACCCGGAGTGCGACCTCGATTACGTCACCGAAGGCGCACGCACGATCGGAGGACCCGCTCCGCTGCGGACTGCCATTTCCAATTCCTTCGGCTTTGGCGGCAACAATGCGGTCCTTGTGGCTCGCCAGTATTCCTAGTATGCTTTGCATCTCCGGTAAGCGCAGCGGCTCCAGGGTCGATCCCAGGATTGAAACAGAGTGGGAATATGACTAGAGAAGCGGTTGGGTCCATAGAGGACATAGTCAAGAAGATCATCGTCGCCGAATTGCGTGTGGACCCCTCGATACTCGGTCCCTCGACGCATCTCATGAAAGACCTGGGCGCCGACTCGCTCGACGCCCTCAACATCGCGCTCAGGCTGGAAGAAGCATTCAAGATAAAGATACCCGACGACGCCATTCCCAAATTCCTAACCGTGGGCGATATCGTCCACGGCGTGGACGAGCATCTTCAAGGCCGATAGGGTTCGCAAAACCGACCTTCGCAACAATGACGCTTCACCTTACGCTCGATTCCGGCTGAGCGGCAGGCTGATTCCGCCGTTCATGCAAGTTCGCAGAGCTTGCTCGACTCGTCGCTACATGTTCCAATTAGGTTCCTTCGGGGAAAACGGGAGATTCGGGCCTGTGGCACCCCTTTACTCCTCGCGATAATCCAGCGGCCCGACTCTCAGTCGAGCGCGTCAGGGTCCGGACCGGCCGCTCGGCCGGAATCCTGTTCAACAAGGGAGGCAGAATGAGCGAGTCATCCGATCGGACCGACGTAATGGGTTCCGCCCCGCGAAGCCTGGCAGTGCTTGGTTCCGCTATTCGCAGCGTGCCTGCCCGCCTCTTCGCGATTTCGCCCGACCGTACTGCCGCGAAGCCCGCACCGGGCCGCTGGTCGGCGAAAGAGGAACTCGGGCACTTGATCGATTCGGCTACCGTCAATCATCAGCGCATCGTGCGGACAACTCTGGAGAACTGTCCCATCCTTCATGGCTATGACGGCGATGAGTGGGTGGCCCTGCATCGATATCAAGAAGCACACTGGTTCGGGCTTATAGAAACCTGGAAAACGATGAACGATCACCTCCTGGCTGCCGTCGATCAACTGGACGCAGCCACGTGGGCTCGCACCTGCACCATCGCCGGCGCTGACCCAATCACTCTGGCGTTTCTTGTGGACGATTACCTCAGCCACATGCTGGGACACTTGCGCCACATCGGTATCGAGGTTGATGACTTGCCCGCTGCGGCTCGCGCGGGCGGATCCGAGTTGAGTTATCCCGAAAAGCCGGCCCCGGCTGACTACTCGATCAACGACCTGATGAAACGGCGATGGAGTCCTCGATTGTTCGAGAACCGTCCGGTCGAGCGCGAAAAAGTATTGGTCTTGCTCGAAGCGGCGCGGTGGGCCCCATCATGCTTCGGAGAACAGCCCTGGCGCTATCTAGTGTTTGACGGTTCAGACGCCGAGGCGATGGGACGAGCTCGCGATTGCCTCGTGGAAGGCAACACCTGGGCACACAAGGCGCCGTTGCTGCTGATCTCGATCGCGTGCGACAGCTTCGCCAAGACCGGAAAACCCAACCGATGGGCCCAGCACGACGTCGGCCTGGCAAGTGAGAATCTTGTGTTGATGGCGGTGGAGCTGGGGTTGGCGGCGCACCAGATGGCCGGGTTTGACGCGGATCGTGCGAGGAGAGAGTTCGGCATTCCGCCGGGATTCACGCCGATGGCGATGATAGCAATTGGCTACCCGTATCACGCCAGGCTCGACGCCCTCGATGAGTCCGTTCGCCGGAAGGAGATTGCGCCGCGCACTCGCAAGCCGGTCCGCGAGATTGCGTTTCGTTGCAATTGGGGCGATCCGTACGGCGGAGAATAACCGGCCGCCTGCCGCGGCGCGATGTCATCCTGCCGCCGTACCATTGCTTCTCGCAACCTCGCCTTGTGCCACTAATCTCTACGGCCTTCTCCGGGTCCTTGTGGTCTTCGTTTTTACCGTCGTCTTTCCTCGGGTGTGAGTCACAGTCGTCTTTCTCGTGACGCGTGTGGAGGATCGGGCGTTGTAATGTACTCTTGAGACCGTCGTAACTCTACGAGTGCGAGTTACACTGAAGGTGGTTCTTCCCGTCAGCCTAACCGTGCGAGTTCGGTACACACTGACGGTCACCGGGTGGAATGGCCTCCACCAGCGTGGATAGTAACCGAAGTAGAATACGGACCTGTAGGGTCGGTATGCGGGCGCGTAGATCCAAGGAATGATCGGCCAGGTGACGATACGAACTTCGGGCGGCGTCACCACGTAGTACGCGGGCCCGTATATGACCTCATTGCCGGTGACTTGCATGTTGTACTGATCGCTCCCGACCTTCTCGACCTCGATCGTCGCGACATCCTGGAGATCATCCTTGCCGAGGGGAACTTGAAGCACTATCACGTGGGTGTCACCGCCGACTTCCTCAACTACTCGTATGAAGTCGACCTCTCCATTGTCGTCCAGGTCGAGATTGTTAACACCGACTTCGGGATCATTGAGGGCCTTTTCAAACTCTTCAAGATTCTTTGCGTCTTTAAATAGCTCACCGACAGCTCTCAGGTCCAAACCTTCGGCGGCCTCCGAAGCCGCCGTCACGGCAGTGACCTTGTCTTGCGCAAAAACAAAACAGCAACTAACCAGCAGAGGCAGTACCACTGCTGAGGCTACAATGCGTCGTTTCATGTTTTCTCCTATCTGGTTGTTGATTCTACGTCGGGGAGAAGCAGGGAATCTTAGCAAAGTCTGGCTGCCGGTCAAGATGAAAACAGCCAGCCAGCCGAAGCCGCGTGATTATGGCCTCGGGGCGACTCAGCATGTTCCCGGGTAGTCTGATGTATGCGCATTGGCGAGAGTTTTCCGACAACAAGAGAGTCGTCGGGGGGTTCACATTGTGACGCGTTGTTGAACGGGGCCAACGACGAGCGGACAGCGCGCGTCGGTCCTTTCGCGCGGAGACAATGGCACGCAACGGTCGCTCGTCTTCGCCCGCGCATCTGCGGAAATTTAGTGTTGACATCCTCCACAGCGGGTGTTAGAAATGACGCTGTTGGGCGAATTGTCGTTTAGGTATTTGATTTCCGGTGAAGACCGAAGTCGTTGAACTGAAGGCTTCTCGCATCTGTCGTCGAACGCTCCCATAGCCGCCCCTTCTGTACTTCCGCTTTCTGCATCCTCACCCGCGGACGCGCATGCCCCTACGGCGTGGTTTTGGATTTTCTAACTTCCGACTCCCAGCCGGGTAACACCGGTGAAGAAACTCAATCCAGAATCCGGACTCCCGACGCACACTCTGGAGATTGTATGTTGGCCAAGAAGAAGAAGAGCATTGTCGGACTCGACATCGGTTCGAGCGCGCTAAAGGCCGTCGAGTTGCGGCCGGTTCGCGGCGGCTTCGAGTTGATGCACATCGCCCATCAAAACCTGCAGTCTGATACCATAGTCGATGGACACATAATTGATCTCAATCACGTCAGTGACTGCATAAACCGCCTCTGGAACGAGCAGGCCATCAAAACCAACCAGGTGGCGACGTCACTCTCGGGGCACGCGGTCATCGTAAAGAAGATAACCCTGCCGGCCCTCCCCGAAGAAGAGCTCGACGAACAGATTCACTGGGAAGCCGAGCAGTACATCCCGTTCGACATCAACGACGTTAATCTGCACCACGAAATAATCTCATACGACGCTTCGGGCCAGAACATGGACGTGCTGCTTGTCGCTTGCAAGCGGGATAAAATCGCCCAGTTCACTCAGGTGATATCACAAGCCGGCAAACAGCCGGTCATCGTAGACGTTGACGCCTTCGCGCTACAGAACGCCTACGAGGCGAACTATCACCCGACGCCCAACCAGACGGTCGCCTTGCTGGACATCGGCGCATCGGTGATGACGATCAACATAGTTCGCGGAACGACTTCAATCTTCACCCGCGACATCTCGGCCGGCGGCAACCAGTACACCGACCTCCTTCAAAAAGAATTGAATCTCACCTTCGAGCAGGCAGAGGCGCTCAAGCGCGGAGCCGAGTTCGGAACCGGCCTATCGATGGAACAGGCGAAGCCGGCGATTCAGTCGGTTTCCGATATGCTAGGACTGGAGATTCAGCGCACCCTCGACTTTTTCCGGGCGACCGCCGTAGACTCGTCCGCGATCGACCGGATGTTGATAGCCGGCGGCTCGTCGAAGGTCGCGGAACTCACCGAATACCTCTCCGAAAAGTTCCAGTTGCCGGTCGAACGATTCGATTCCTTCAGATCGATCCGCTTCGACCACAAGCGATTCGACGATGAGTATCTGAGGGAACTCTCTCCGAACATGGCCATCGCCGTAGGGCTGGCCGTGCGGGTTGCGGAGGAAGCAAAATGATCAAAGTTAATCTACTCGAAGGCACCGCCGAGCAGCGCGTTGCGATCCAGAAAACCAAGGTCGCGGCGCGGCGCGGCCAGCAATTATTCATGCTGGCAAGCGCTTTGGTGATATTCCTGATCGCGATCGGCGTCGATCACCTGTGGACCAACAACGCGTATGCCGCCGCAAAATCGGAACTCGATCGCGAGCAGGAGGAGGCCAAGAAGCTCGAAGCCGACATCGCGCGCAAGAACGACCTCGAGAACGAGTTGAAGCAGCTTGAAGAGCGCATCAAGGTCATCAAGCAACTGCGCGCCGAGCAGAAGGGGCCCGTCGCGATGCTGACGGCAATCAACGAACGCATGCCGGGCGGCCAGGCCGACTTCAAGCTCGTTTCAATCACTCAAAAGGGAGCGCGACTGCAGATCATCGGCACCTCTCTCAATCAGCAGGTGATCGCGGATTTCGCCCGCCAGTTGGAGTTCTCAAACGGACTCTTCACCAGCGTGATGCCGTCGATCGAAGGTAAAGAGGTCAAGCAGGAAGGGACCGACGAGACGGTTCGCAGTTTCCAGTTCACGATTGAATGCGATTACAACAAGCCCCGCGCCGAGGGCGAGGCCAAGCCGGACGAAAAAACTGCCGCCCAGCCGGGCAAGTGAAGGAGACCGGGTATGGTAGCAACGATGTCTTCCATTGCGAAAACGACCGATGATTCGGGCAGCTTCTTCACTCGCATGCCGTGGTACTACCAGATGGGGCTGCTTCTGGCGCTGGTCGGCCTTTTGATATTCGCCGCCCACGCCCTCTTCTACAGTGAGACCCGCGCTCAAACAGCCAAGATTCACGAGCAGATTCAGAGCCTGAAGGCCAAGAACGCGCAAGGCAGTATCATCCGCCAGAACCTTGCCGCCACCGAGGCGACCCTCGACGAAAAGCGCGACGAGATCGAACGCCTGCGGGACTTGCTGCCTGATCAAGTCGAAATATCGCGCGTGTTCGACAACGTTAAGGACTACATGAGGGCACAGAAGCTCGAGCTCAAGCGGTTCTCTCCACTGAAGGCCGCGCCCTCCGAATTCTACACCGCTCAGCCGATACAGGTTGAGGTGACCGGCACGTACGACAATCTGGGCCAGTTCTTTTCACAGCTCGGGTTCTTCAAGCGAATCGTCAGCGTGACCGACGTCGAGATCAAACAGGCCGAAGACGGCGGACAGGAGGCGGGGCGGTCCATCAACAGCGCCTTCGTCGTTACCGCGTTCTACATCGCGCCCGACAACCTTGAGAAATTGACCATGAAGAAACCGGCGGCGCCAGCTAAGGCATCGACGCAGGCGGTGAGTTCCGCCAATTAGGGGTGGCGTTATGAAATCGAGCTACAAGAAAAAGTCTTTGCGAACGATCAAGGGCTGGACGCCCGTCCCGGCCTTCCTGACCGTCGGCCTTATGGCGCTGATCTTCGCGGTTTCAACCGCCGCCGCTTCCCCGGCCCAGGGCCCACAGGACGCCAACCAGGGCGGCAGCGACAAGCAGTACCTTGGGCCGACGGCTGACACGATCAGGCCGTACAGGCCGGTCGGGCGCGACCCCTTCAAGCGAGATGTAAAACCGAAGCTGAAGGACAAGAGGGGCGTGCCCCGCGTCTTCGGATTCCCGCCGCTTGAGGCGCGTCGCATGGAGTACAGGCAGAAGCTCGATCAAGCTCGCGCGAGGGACTTGCCCGATCCGGACCCGGTTTCCCAGTACCTCGTCAGCGAACTCGATATTACCGGCGTGTTCCGCGATGAGCGGGGCTGGGGCGCCTTCGTCAAGGCTCTGCCGACTGGAACGATGTTCTTTGTAAGGGGCGGCGCGGTCTGCTACAACGGCCAGGTCCTGCGCATAGAAGGTGATGAGTCGGAGAGCGGCGGCGCCAAGGTTCTGTTCCGCGAGGTCTCGGTTGTCGAGGTCAACGGAAAAGAGAGCCGCCAGGAGCGCGTGGTTGCCAAACTGCCCGGCGCCTCGACTAAGAACTGAGCGGAGGTTGCCGAGTGGTGAAACATTTGAATGTCATCGTCAAGCCGGCTCCGCGTCGAACTAGCCCTCAAGATCGCGGCCACATCAGCAAACCTAGGGAGGGGAGACAGAATTATGATAGCTAGGAGGCTTGTCCTTTCACTGGCGCTAGTTTCGCTTGGGAGCAGTTCTTTCGCGTTCGCCAGGCCAACAAAGCCGGGAACCGGAACGCGATCAGAGGGCCAGGCGTTTACATTGATCTCAATCAAACACGAGACCGACGGCGCGCTCACGCGCGTGATGATCGAGTCCAGCGCTCCTCCTCTCTACACGGTTTTCAGGCCGACTGACCGCCTCGTCATCGTCGACCTGCCGGGCGGCGAGGGCTCCAAGCTCGCCCAGGAGTACGCGGTCAAAACCGCGCTCGTTGATTCGATCTTCGTGCGGAGGTCGAAGACCGGCGGGGGCGGCGGACGCGCCATCACCAGGCTGGAGATCGCCGTCCGAGGAGTAGTGCGGGACCGCTCGCGAGTGAGCGGCAACGTACTCGTTCTCGAGTTTTCACCGGAGGCGGCCGAGATCAAAAGCGCCAAGCCCGCGCCCCAGCCTTCCACACCCGCAATCGACACCTCGCGCCCCGGCGTGAAGGTTCAACCGATCCCGGCGGGCGCGCGGACCGCTACACCCGACCGTGTTACGGCGCAACCGAAATCGCTCAAGCCCGCCACTCAAATCAACGCCGTAAGACACGACCCGGTCGATGGTGGCGCCCGAGTATCGGTCGAAGCCAACGGCACGGCCGAGTTCAAAGACTTCGTACTGCCCAACCCCTGGCGAATCATCGTCGACATCAAGGGCGTTCGCAGCGCGATTGGAAACAAGACCATCCCGGTCACCGGAGCGGTCGTCGAGCGCATTCGCGTGGGCCAACCCTCTCCTGTCGTGGTCCGCGTCGTCGTGGATACCCGGTCTAAGGTCCCGTATCGCGTGACGCGCGACGGCGCATCGCTCGTGATCTCAGTGGGAACCGACGCGACGCCGCCGCAAAGCAAGCTCACCGCTCCTGCGAGCGACAAACCCCAGACAAGTGGAACCGCTCAGGCTTCCGCAACCGCACATCCGAGTGCGCCGGTGGCTGCGGCCAAGCAGGAGCCTTCAGCGCCTTCGCGACGAGAGGTCAAAGTGGCCGGCCAGCGAATTGAAAATCCCAGCCCTGCCAAACAGACCGCGCCGCCCCCTGTCATCGCTCAAGCCAAGCCGGGCCAGACACCGCCCCGTGTCGGGGCTCAGCCCAATAGATCGCTTCCGTTGCCGTCGCAACCCAGCGCGCAACCAAAGATCTCTCCGCGTGAAACGATAGTTCAGTCCGGAGCGCCGGCTTCCAACCGCAGCCTCTTGGACGTCCAGCGGTCCGCACCGACTGCACCGGCGGTCAACACCGGGATCTCCGCGCCCGTTCAAAGCCAGGCACAGAGGCCGCGGTCCGACCTCGCCTTCTGCGACCCGGGATACGTCGGCGGCTTGATCAGCTTCGATCTGCGCGCGGGCGTCGACCTTCGCGACATGTTGAGATTCGTCTCCCAGCAGTACGGCATCAATTTCATCTTCGACAAGTCCGTCACGCAGGTCCCGGTTGATATTCGCGTCAATGATATTCCGTGGAATCAGGTCCTGGAGTCGGTCATGCGCGCAAACCGGCTCGGCGCGGTGTGCGAGAGCAATGGGCGGATCATCAGGATCGCGACCCTCGCGGCGGTTAAGGAAGAACAGGAGCAGCAGCGCGCTCTAAGAGAAGAACAGGAAAAACAAAAGCCGCTTACGACGAAGGTAGTTCACCTCAAGTACGCGCGCGCGGCCGGCTCGCTGGGTCAGATGGGGTCTGGCAGCTCCGGCCGCAGCAGCGGCGGTGGTGGCGGCGGCGGCGGTGCCGGGGGCGGCGCTGCTGGCGGCATCGGACAGGGCACGCTGCTCAGCATCATCCAGACTCGCCTTAGCCCGCGAGGCCGCATCGAGATGGAAGCGCGCACCAATACGCTGATCATCACCGATCTGCCGGAGTACGTTCAGAACATCGACAACATCATCGCCCAACTCGACAAGCCGGAACCTCAAGTCGAGATCGAAGCGCGAATCGTAATCGCCAGCCGGAATTTCCTGCGCGACATCGGCAACGAGCTTGCAGGCGGAGCCATTAACAAGAAGGGTATGGCAGGGGTGCTCCAAACCTCGCCGGTCCAGTTCAGTCCTGGGGGCCTGCAGCCCGGTGGCCAGAGCGGCGGTGGTTCAGGCGGGTCGGGTGGTTCTGGCGGCTCAGGAGGCTCCGGTGGCTCAGGCTCCGGCTCGGGAACCCAGCAAGGCATCGGGCCAAATCTGATTGGTCCGTTCGCGAGCCAATCGCTCAGAGCAGGTGTCGCCAACACCGTGCTCTCGTTGACGACCGGCGCGATCGGAACAGGGATTCTTTCGATGGCGTTGTCGGCTTCAGAAACCAAGGGCCAGATTCGCACCATCGCGAGCCCGCGCGTCACCGCCACCGACAACAAGACAGCCGAGATAGTCAACGGCGTTCAGATTCCCGTCCAGACCGTCTCCAATAACACGATCACCACTACGTTCGTCACTGCTGCGCTCCGGCTCGAAATAACTCCGCAGATAGTTGAAGAGACCGGAGAGGTGCTGATGCACATCGTGGCCGAAAACAACACCGTTAACTTCGCGCTCGCGAATCAGTTCAACAACGGCACGCCGGGCATCAACACCCAGTCGGCCGAATCGATCGTGCGAATACAGGACGGCGGTACAACCGTCATGGGCGGAATCAACATCGACACCGAAGGCCATACTCAAAACCGCACCCCTGGCATCTCGCGGCTGCCCCTGATCGGCGAGCTGTTCAAGCGCCGGACCACGCGCCGTGATTTCGACGAGATACTGTTCTTCGTCACGCCGCGCATCGTGAGGCCGGACGGTTCAGTCGGCCCGAGGAACCTCGCGCCGCAGCGCAGCTCGAATGAAGGCGGCGCGCCGAGCCTGCCGGGGACTCCGGCCGAGGTCGGTCAAAAGCCGGTCCAGCCAAACGCAGTGCAGGCTTCTGCCACAGCCAAGGGGAACCAGTAACGGGAAGATGGTCGCAGATTGCGGATTGTGTCGGAGCCGGATGACGGCTCGACACATCCGCAATCCGCGATCTAAAATCTGCGATCGAACGCGGGGGAACCGTTGGCTTTCGTTGAAACGCTCACACAATTGGTCAACCGCATAGAAGGTTGCTCGGCGGCGATCATTCTCGGCGTTGACGGTATACCAATCGAACGCTGGGTGCAAAACCCGGCCTCCTCTCTGGACATTGACGTCGTCGCCACCGAGTTCACGACTTTACTCCGCCGCGCAATGCACACCGCCGCCGACACCGAACTCGGTGAACTGCGGGAAATGGTCCTGGCCACGACGCTCGGCGTTCTTCTGATAAGACCGATCACCGCGGAGTATTTCATCCTGATCGCGCTCAACCCCGGCGGCAACGTCGGCCGCGCGCGCTTCGAATTGCGCAAGGCCCAACTCGCGTTGGAAACCGAGTTCGCGATCTGAGCCTCGAGCCGGCAACTTCTTCCCTGATTCAGCAGATGGTAGAATCGTCCCCGTTAATGACCCGCCGCGTACTGCTTCTGCTTGTCTTCGCTTGTTGTCTAGTCGGGGATGTGTCCCTCGCGCAGAACCCCAATCCGAAGCCCGGCGTGGCCCCAAAGCCAAAGGCCCCCAAACGCCGCCCAGCCAGAAACGAGCGGGCGCTGCAGGCGATCAAGGTGACCACCGAAGCCTGCCGCCAGCGAGTGACCGTCAGCAGCGACGCGCTCTTTGGCGGCGAAAAGTGGAGAATCACATCCGAGGGCGAAGAAGTGATGGGCGCGCTCGGAAAGATCATCGAGGAGACCGGCAAACACTCCTTGACGATCGAGGGTCACACTGACGCGAGCGGTTCGGCGGCCTCCAATCTGCGATTGAGCGAAACCCGCGCACAGGCCGTGAAGAACTGGCTCCTGGACCGGGAGATCATTCCCTTCAACACCCCGATAAAAGGCTACGGCGGCAACCGGCCGGCGGCTCCCAACACGAATCCGGAAGGCCAACAACTCAACCGGAGAGTCGAAGTCCTGATAGACCTCTGTCGCTGATCCAGGACCGCCGTTTCTGAACCTCTCGCCGTCCGTGCTATATTCTCTCCCAGGTTGCCCAACCAACTGATGACTCGGGCAGGGACAATCACCTAAACATGGCACGCGGCAGAAAGTTCAGGTCAACCCGGCGCGTCCCCGACAGCGAGCGCTCGCTGTTCGAGCAGAAACTCACCGGGCGTTACTCACGCACGCTCGACCGCAATGATCTGCTCAGCCTCGTGCGCGGCGGCGAAGACACTCACCTCGAATTCAAGATCCGGCTGGTCAACACCGAGAAGATCATCGCCGAGATAGTCGCGATGGCGAACGGCGGCGGCGGAGCGATGTTGTTCGGCGTCAACGACCAGCGCCGCGTCGAGGGGCTCGATGATCCCGAACAGGTCGAAGATCAGCTCATCGACATCTGCCGCAACCAGATCAAGCCTCCGCTGTTCCCACGCATCGACAAGGTCTCCTTTGACAACGGCGTTCGCATAGCAGTGTTACAGGTAGACGACCGGCGCGCGCCGCACTCTACTCCCGATAACCGCTACTTCATCCGCATCGGCTCGACAAAGCGCGAGGCCGACGGAGATGAGATTGCCGCGCTGTTCGCCCGGTCGCGCGTCGCGTCCTTCGAAGACATGCCGCTGGTCCGGGCTTCGATCGAGGACATCGATGAGGCGCTGGTGTGGAGCTATATCCGCGATCTCGAAGGCGATTTGTTCCGCGAGCCGGAGGGGTTTCCGACTCCGGCCGCGCTACGCGACCTTCAACTTGGCGTGGACTCCGCCATCAGAGTCACGCCGACTCTCGCCGGGCTGCTGCTCTTCGGACGCAACGCCGCCGTCGAACGGATCGCGCCTCAGAGCCGCCTGGAGTTGATCCGGTTCTCAGGCGCTAACGTGAACGCGCCGGTTGTTGAGCGAGCGGAGTTCGCCGGTAATCTGGCGTTTTTGTTCGACCGCGCGAGCGCCTTCATCCGGCGTTACGCCGATCTGTGGGACGCGCGCCCGCCGCGCGCGGCAGCGAGAGCAAAAGGCGTCAGCGAGCCCGTGCCCGCGCGTGCCAATTATCCGCGCGATTCCGTTATCGAAGCGCTGTCGAACATGCTGATTCATCGCGACTATTCGATCGTCGAGCCCGCTTCTCGCGTGCTGATGTTGGACGACCGCATCGAGTTCGTGAATCCGAGCCGCAGCGACGGCGTGCCGGCAAAGTCCGTCGAGTACGGCGCAAGCGCTCGCAGGAACCCCCGGCTTCATCGTGTGTTCACCCGCCCGGAGTACGGCGCCGAGCCCGCGCACAGAGGAATCCCCGCGCTGCGGCGCGCACATTACAACTTCTCCCGCCGCGAGCCTCGCATTGCGCTCGCCAACGATGAATTCCGATTGGAAATCTATGGCGTGTGATTGAGAAGGACGGAGCTACATAAGGACTGCTGACTGAGCAGCGCGTTTGATACTTTGCGTCCTCAGTCCTCATTCCTCATTCCCCTCCGGGCGCGAGGTAACTCGTGCGACCATGCACGGTGTACTCAGCGTGGCCGCGCACCTCGATCTTCACGCTGCGTCGCCTGCCGTCGCGCTCGCTGTTCGCCGGATAATAAGCGATGATGTAGCGCTGATTGATGTCACTGAGTATCGCGGAGTATATCTTCGATGCGTCGCCCGGCTTTTGGAGGAACGCCGCCCGGCCCCCGGTCAGTTCCGCAACCCGCAGCGCGGCTTCTTGCCCCTTCACCAACCTATCAATGAACAGCTCTCGTAGTCTCTCGGATGGTCCGCTTCTGGGCGTCCTCACAGCGGCGTCGCTCGTCCTGTCCAGCATCCCCCTGGCGCGTCGCGTCGCCTCTTCGCGTGTGAGTCCGGCCAGCCTCTCGCTCGGCACGACCGTGTAGATCGTAGCGCGTGATCTTTCGGCCGCACGGGTTACGTCGCCAAGCCCGTACTCGCGGATGCCGCCGAACTTGCGGTCGTAGGCCTCGCGCCACGCGCCGTCCGGGTCCTGATCGCGGAGCGTAGGGGCTTCGTCGCCGTCGGTTTGAAAAATGATGATCGGCCGCTTCCCCTCGCTTCGAACCATCTCGCGAAGCACGGCGAACAGTGCCGTGAATTGCAGGCTGCGACCTGGCTCGGCCGAGTTGCGTGTCCGCTTGAGCAACGAGTCAAGAATGCGAACAAGATGAGCCTTGTCGCTCGTGAAGTCGGCCAGCAGGTTCACGTCGTCGGTGACTATCGCCATCTCGTCCGCGGGCGCAAGCCGTCTCACCAGTTCCTTGGCTGCATCGATGCTCGCGTCCAGATAGGCGCGTTGGCTGCTGCTCGAATCGACGATCAGTACGATCGATCGCGGGAGGCTTGCGTCATCGCCGCGGGTTACGGATGCGATCTGCTGCACGCTGCCATCCTCGGTCACAACGAAGTCGTCCTTGCCGAGGCCGGTGACGGGGATCGACGTCGCGGCGTCCGTGACTGTCACATCGAACACAACCAGGAGAGTCTCAAGTTTGATTGGACTGTCGTCCGAGGTGGCGACGACCCGCGAGGACCTCTTCTCGCGGGGTTCGACGGCGGCGTTCTTCGTAGAATCCCATCTCAGTCGTTTTAGACTCGATCCGAGTTTCTTTCGCCGCGCTTTCTCCTGGGCCGGCCGCTGCCTCACCGTCGCGAGTCCAAGCAGCGGGCCGACGGCGAGAATCGCGGTCGCGATGATCAGCGCCAGCGCTAATGTGTGATGATACGTCTGGCGCAATCTCAACAAGCGAAGGGTGCGTACATTGCCTGCGGCTGTGTGATTGATGGACCGCACGACGATATGCTAACGTCGCGTCCGCGGATTGGGAATACGAAATGTGAGGTGCCCTTTTGTGCGTTGTCCGGTTGGGTTACTTGTCGTGACTACGACTGTTGCCGCTTTTTCCGTCGCCGGTTGCCGTTCCGCACGAATCTCGGAGCCGCCCGCCGCGCCGTCAGCTTCATCGTCCTCTCGTCAAGTCCTCTCCCCCGCGAATGGCCCGTGTTTGAATATCAACACCGCAAGCGCCGCCGAGTTATCGATGCTGCCGGGCATCGGCGAGGTGCTGGCGGCACGAATAGTGGACTACCGTGAGCAGCATGGCGCATTTCGCAGACCGCAGGAGATCATCATCATCGAGGGCATGAGCGAGCGGAGGTACCGTAAGTTCGCCGCTCGCATTTGTGTCGGCTAGATCGAGTGGTGACGATTGCTGTAGAGTAGTTTCCTCAAACGAGCAGTGCGGGACAGGGCCATGACATGAACGAAGACCTCCCGATACTGGCCGAAATCAGGCGAGGCTCGATCATCGAGTCCTGGCATCGAGGCGGAATCGTCGCCCTCGAACCTGATGGCCGCGTCGTCGCGTCGCTTGGCGACCCCGGACTTGTGACCTCGACGCGGTCGGCCATCAAACCCATTCAGGCGATCCCCGTGATCACCAGCGGCGCGGCGGACCACTTCAACTTCACGCCGCGCGAAATCGCACTTGCCTGCGCGTCACACGAAGGCGAGCCGATTCACACCGAGACCGTCGCCGCAATCCTGGCGCGTATCGGTTTGGACGAAGCCGCGCTCAGGTGCGGTGCGCACGCTCCTTACAACGCGGAGGCGGCGGCGCAGCTACAAAGAGAAGGCCGGCCCTTCACTCAGCTTCACAACAACTGCTCCGGCAAGCACGCAGGCATGCTGGCGACAGCAGTGCATCGCCGCGTCTCGATTGGGGATTACGTTTCACCGGACCATCCGGTCCAGCGCGAAATCGCGTCGACACTATCGCGGCTGGCGGGCCTCGATCACGGGTTGCCGGTCGCGGTCGATGGCTGCAGCGCGCCGACGTTTGCTGTGCCGCTCACCGCGCTTGCCCGAGCATTCGCGCGACTGGTCAGTCCGTGGAGCGAGCCGGCGATGGATGGATCAGAGGCGGAAGCCGCCAAACGCATAGTCGCGGCGATGCAGTCGCACCCCGAGATGGTCGGAGGCACCAAGGGCCGCTTCGATACGGATCTACTGCGAGCCGCGAAGGGTAAACTCATTTGCAAGATCGGCGCTGAAGCCGTCTATGCGATCGGCGTACTGCCATGCGCACGGTTTCCGCGCGGGCTCGGCATTGCGCTGAAGATCGAAGACGGCGCTTATCGCGGGCTGGGGGTGGTTGTCGTCGAGACGCTGGCGCAACTGGGCGTGTTGGACGAATCGCAACAGAGAGAACTTGAACAATATCACCGGCCCAAGGTGGCAAACTGGCAAGGCCTTATGGTCGGCGAGGTGGGAGCTGTCTTCAATCTCCAGCAGTGATCGACAAAAAAGCGCAGACGACGCGTAGCACGGGATCTTCCTGAGCGTCTGTTACCGAGCGCGATTCGTGATTGGGGCAATTGAGAGCGCTCACTCTGTCGTTGCCGGTGCGGTGCCAAGGCGCCGGCGCATTCTTCACGTAGCGACTGACCATGAACAAAGAAATCCGATCGCTGTTTCCTGTCACCGATCGCTACGTCTACATGAACCACGCGGCGGTGTCTCCGCTCTCGACGCGGGTGCGGGACGCGATGATGGGACTTGTCGATGACGTGACACGCAACGGCTCGGTGAACTATGACGACTGGTGCCGGACTTATGATCAGACGAGGCGGTCCGCCGCTCGGCTCGTGAACGCGCGTCCGCACGAGATCGCGTTCATGCGGAACACGTCCGACGCCATATCAGCAGTGGCTAACGGAATCGACTGGCGCGAGGGCGATAACGTGGTCACGTGCAACGTGGAGTTTCCGGCGAATGTCTACGCGTGGATGAGGCTCATCGAGTCGCGCGGCGTCCGGCTCAAGATGGCCGAGGAGCGCGACGGCCGGGTCGACGCGGATGAACTGCTCGCGTTGGTCGATGATCGGACCCGCGTTGTCACGATAAGCTGGGTTCAATTCGCAAGCGGCTACCGCGCGAACCTGGCACGCATCGGCCGGTTTTGCCGCGAGCGCGGGATCATCTTCGTAGTCGACGTCATCCAGGGGCTGGGCGGCTTGAAGCTCGACGTTGAGCGCGACTACGTTGACGCGTTCGCGGCCGACGCGCACAAGTATCTCCTGGGACCGGAAGGTATCGCTTTGCTTTACATCTCAGACAGAATCATTGACCGCATCAAGCCGACGGTCGTCGGGTGGACGTCGGTGAAAGACTACGAGCGCTACCTGGACTACGAACTGAACTACCGTGATGGTGCGTTGCGATTCGAGTGCGGAACGCTGAACACAGCGGGAGTCTACGGGCTCGGCGCGGCAATCGATTTGTTTCTGGAGGTCGGTCCCCTTGAGATCGAGACATACCTTCTTTCGTTGGGCGATTATATTGCAGGCCGGTTGACGGAGAAGGGGTACTATATCGCAGGGTCGCGGCGTGCGGGCGAGACTTCCGCGATAGTGAGCTGCACTCACCCTAACCATTTGCCGGGGAATTTGTATCGCATGTTGTTATCCAAGGACATCGTCGTCGCCCCGCGGGTGAAGCGGCTGAGGATATCGCCGCACTTTTACAATACACGTGAAGAAGTTGATGCTCTTATTGGTGCGTTGCCCGCCTAAGCTGGATACGGTTCGAGGTTCGTAGTTCCTGGTGTATGGTCTTGCCCGGCGAGGACCGGCAGTAGTTGTCACGTTTCGCGCATCACGTGTCTCACTCCACGCTATCCGCTGCTTCCCTCAGTCTTCGTTTGGCCAGTTGCTCGCGAATTCCTTGCGTGTATAGCTTCGCGAAGTCCAGGATTCCCAGTCTCTGCGGAGCGCCCTCATAGTAGAACGTGCACGCGTTCCCGACCTCGCGTTGGAGGAGTTTGAGGTCGAGCGGATCAACGGGGAATCCAACGCATGCTGCGGGCGCGTGCGGTGTCGTATAAATGCCGCAGTGGGTGTTGTAAGGTCCTTCGTCGACCAGGAATGGGCACTGAAACTGGATCTTGCAGCACAGCCCGCAACGGTTGCATTCGCCTCGCTGGTAGGCCTTGTAGCGATGGAGCAGATTGTCGGGCAGGAAGCTCGCCATCACCTGCCGGCGCAACGCGGCCCACGTGTGAATCGAGAACGGGGCCCGCACTATTTTCATCGCGACCGCGCGCGTCATCTGCCAGTACATCCAAGGCCGTGAGGGCACCCACGGAGGCAACTCTTCGGCGTCGGCATGCTGCGATATGATATTGCTGAAGATGTGAATGACACGACCGCCTGGTGACTGTTCTTCCGCCATCTGTACAAGTCCCTCCGCCGATCAAAGCAGTTGGGTTACTGCAAGAATAACCTGATGAAGAGAATGGAAAGCACGGCTCGTCGCGCGATGCTGCATACGGGGCAGCAACGCCCGGTCATGCTAACATCGAGAGAGCAGGGCAGGCAATCAGGCTGAGGTTGGGATGTTGGGTAGGTTGGGTTGAGTAGGTTGAGTTGAGGCGCGCAAGGCTCTCCTCTCGACCATCTTCAGACGACAAGTTAGAGCTTCGCTGATGACCGCGCTCGATGCGCCGCGACTGGCGGCGGCCGGTCAACGGATCGTCCATGAACCCAAGTCACTCCATCGTCAATCCGCCTTCTTGCGCATGAACGCCGGGACGTTGACGTCGTCTCGTCGAAGGCCATCGGTGGGACCGCCCAGCCGAGGCTCGGGACCAGGAGGCTGAGGGGTCGGATATGTTCGCACAGGCTCCGCAGCGATAGCAGCTCTGTCAAATCCCGTGGCGATGACCGTGATCTTCATTTCGTCGGCGAGCCGTTCGTCAAGCACGGCGCCGAAAATGATGTTCGCGTCCGGATCGGCTGAATCGTGAATGACCGACATCGCTTCATTGACTTCGAACAGCGTCAGGTCAGCCCCGCCCGTGACGTTCACCAGCAGTCCCTTTGCGCCTTCAATCGATGCTTCCTCCAAGAGCGGGCTCGACACGGCGCGCTGTGTCGATTCGAGCGCCCGGTTGTCGCCCGCAGCCGAGCCCGTGCCCATCAATGCCATTCCCATTCCCGACATTATCGTCTTGACGTCGGCGAAATCGACGTTGATCAAACCCGGCACGGTGATGATGTCCGATATGCCCTGCACCGCCTGGCGCAGCACGTCGTCGGCCAGCCGGAACGACTCGACGAACGGAGTGCCCTTGGAGACTGCGTTCAGCAATCGTTCGTTTGGGATTGTGATCAAGGTGTCCACGCATTCGCGCAGCTCACCGAGTCCCTGCTCGGCTTGTCGCTGTCGGCGCCGCCCTTCGAAGCGAAAGGGCCGGGTCACAACCGCCACCGTGAGCGCGCCGAGCTCGCTTGCGAGGCTGGCGATGATCGGCGCCCCGCCGGTCCCCGTTCCGCCTCCAAGCCCGGTGGTGATGAAGACCATGTCCGCGCCTTCGAGCGCTTCGATGATCTTCTCCGTGTCCTCGAGCGCGGATTGCCGGCCGATTTCCGGGTCTCCGCCTGCGCCGAGTCCCCGCGTGAGCTTCTCTCCAATCTGGAGCTTGACCGACGCCCATGAGTTCTTAAGCGCCTGAAGGTCGGTATTCGTGACCAGGAACTGGACCCCCTCGATGCCCGCTTCGATCATTCGGTTCACCGCGTTGCCGCCGCCGCCACCGATGCCGACCACTTTGATATTCGCGCCGGTGCCCGAATGACCTGATTCGTCGAAGGTGATCATTCCTCTGCGGTTGTCATTGCGTTCGTCCGCTGCCATTGTGGGTGCCTCCTGCCAACACTAGGTTAATAACTCGACGAGCGATGCCGCTCACGCGAAACGCACATTGCGAACACAACGTTCTCAAACACTGTTGGTGACTTGAATACACCGACACCGCCACCGGGTGGCGTGAGGGTTGGGCGTCGGCAGTACAGGGGGTCCTCCAAACAGCGCCTTTGAGGCGGGCAGCCGGTTGCTACAATATGTGGTAGCCCATGGTGCTGAAGACACGCCAAATAGTAGCACAGTCACCTTGCCCCTACAACAACTTTTTCCAACAATTCCAAACATACTTAGTCGATTTTTAGGCGGAGTAACCTGCGCAGCAGTCCTTGCGGTTTCCCCGTCCCATCCTTCAGCGAGTGAATCTTCTTCTGGTTCATCTGCTTGTGAAAACCGTACAGCAACACGCCCACGACCGTCGCGTAAGCCGGGCTGTCGATCTCGCCCGTCAACCCTCCGACGAAGTCCGGCATGCCGTGACGGGCGGGGAGGTCAAGGATCTGTTCGGCCATCTCTACGACTCCGTCCATCATCGAGCCGCCGCCAGTCAGCACAACGCTCGACAGGATCTGCCGTTCGAAGCCCGCCGTCTGTATCTCGTCCGCGGCGTGGGTGAAGATTTCCTCGGCGCGAGGCTGGAGTATCTCACTCAGAATCTGCCGGCTCAAGACTCGCGGCTGGCGGCCCCCAACCGAGGGCACCTCGACCATGTGGCTGCGTTCGGCGTCGGCCATCAACGCGGCCATCGCGCAGCCTTCGTCGCGCTTGATTCGTTCGGCTTCGGGGACCGGCGTTCTAAGGCCAACCGCGATGTCGTTGGTGAAGTGGTTCCCGCCGATCGGAAACACGGCCGTATGACGGATCGCGTCGCGATATACCACGGTCAAGTTGGTTATGTCACCGCCTATGTCGATCACCGCCGCGCCGTATTCCTTCTCGTCGGGGGTCAGAGTCGATTCAGCCGCCGCCACGTGATTGACGATCGTGTCGGTCACGACCATGCCCGCCCGATTCACCGAAGTGATGACGTTCTGCTTGGCGGTGATCGGCGATGTCACAACGTGGACCGAAGTCTCGAGCCGCATCCCAAGGAACCCAATCGGATTGCCGATCCCGTCCTGTCCGTCAACGGTGAACTCCTGAGGAAGAACGTCGATGATCTCACGGTCGGTCGGAACGCTCAAGGCGCGAGCCTGCTCAATGACCCGCGAAACATCCTCTTCGGAGATTTCGCGATTGCGGCGGCTTATGGCGATCACCCCTCGCGAGTTCATTCCCCTGACTTGCGCTCCTCCCAGCCCGACGTGCACCGAGTCGATCGGGAGACCCGACATCATCTCGGCTTCCTCGACGGCTTTCTTGACGGCCTCGACCGTGGCCTCGATGTTGACCACGACGCCTTTTCGGACTCCGCGAGAAGGCGCGTGGCCGATGCCGACGATCTCGAGTTGTCCGTTCTCGGTTATCTCGCCGACCACTGCGCGGACGGCCGTCGTACCGATGTCCAGCGCTGCTATCTGTCTGCTTTCCTTTCGCATTTGAAATCCTCCAGCCACTGAGTTGCGTGAATCGTCGTGGGCTACGCGTGATCGGTACCGTATGCCTTCTCGTGTCTTATGTCGGTATCACGCTTTCACGATTCGCCTCACTTCTTTTTCTCCTGCGTCTTCGTCTTTCCCGTGCCTCCGAAGTTGTACACGATGCGGTCGGGCCTCGACACGTCAAGGAAACTCAGGTCGGCCACCCTTCGGATGACCTCCTCGGGGTCGTGAGCGCGAAATCGCTGGAGTTTTTCGACGTCGCCCTGCCGTGCAGCGGCGAGGAACTGGAGGCCGGTCTCGAACCGATTCCGAAAGTCCTTGTTGCCGACGAGCACATTAACGACTGAATTCACCAGCCGCAGGTTCACACTCGTCGTGAAAGCCAGGTCGAGTTCGTCCACAAGGTTCCAGATGGGGTTCGGCCCTTCTTTGAACTCGCGCTCGATCTGTCTGTAGATCGCGACGCGGTCGCGATTCTCCGCGACGGCGGCGGGCGATCGGTCACCCTCGACGAATCCTCTCACGATCGGCGGAATCTCGCGGTCGTCGTCTCGCTTCAACTCGGACACGTCGCCAAGCTCAACCGACTCTTCGTCGAGCCAGACAAGCGCCTGCGACGCGCGGCGCGCGAGCAGCGCCGGCCTTCGCTCGGCGACCTGGACGTGAATTTGGTCGGGTAACATGCGCGCGACGCTCGCTGCGCGGACTCGCGGCAGCGCTTCGATTCGGCCCCTCAGCGCGCCGAGGTCCACATCGAGCATGCGAGTGTCGCCGACCGTCCGGCGAACAACGTCTTTGATTTCCGCGGCCAGCGCCGGCCCCGCGTTGCTGACCTCGACGCTCCGCAGCGCGAACAGCCGCGACCCAGCCAGCACGTTGTAACCGATGATCGCCGCCGCGATGACCAGCAGAATGGCGATTGGCTTCGCGAAGGCGGCGACAGTCCGAACGGCTCCGCCGATCGTCGCGAAGAACGAGCTTCGCGAGCGCGGCCGCGTAACCCGCCGAGATGAGCGCGGCGTCACAACCTGTCCGCGCGGTCTGCCTTCACCTCTTGCCATTATGCAATCCTCCTGTCTTCCGTCCCCGTGTCTCCGTGTCGCCGCATCCCCTAGTTACAATCCCCTCAGCAACTCCTCGCCCGCCTGCCAGACGTTGCCCGCGCCAAGCGTGAGCACGAGGTCGCCCGGCTGGACGACGTCTTTGAGCTTCGCCGCTCCGTTTGAAAGCGCGCCGGCGTACTCGACGTGCCGATGACCGAATCGCTCGATCTCGTCGGCCAGCGCCCGGCTCGTTATTCCCTCGATCGGGTCTTCGCTGGCTGCGTAGATGTCGGTTATCAGCAGCACATCGGCGCCGTAGAACGACCGCGCGAAATCGTCGAACAGATCTCTCGTTCGGGTGTAGCGGTGAGGTTGAAACAACGTCACGACGCGCCGGCCTGCGGTGCGAGCGGCTTCGAGCGTCGCTTTTATCTCGGTCGGGTGGTGCCCGTAATCGTCGATCACCAACACGCCCGACTTTTCGCCTTTGATCTGGAACCTGCGCTCGGCTCCGCGAAACTCCCCCATAGCGCGGCTGATCTCGTCGAACTTGATGTTGAGGTCCAACCCCACAGCGACCGCAGCCAGCGCGTTGTAGACGTTGTGGAGTCCGGGCACTCGCAGTCTCATCGTGCCCATGTCCTCGCCGAACGCGCGCACTCGGAACTCGGTCTCGAAGCTCGAGTTCTGGTGAATCTGCGACGCCGCGACGTCTGCCTGAGCCGCCATTCCGTAACTGATCGTCCGCCTCGTGATCTGCGGGATGATCGCTTGAACATTGGGATCATCGAGGCACAGGACTACGCTCCCGTAGAACGGCACCCGGTTGGTGAAGGTCGCAAAGCACGTCTTGATCTGCTCGATGCCGCCCGAGAAGAAATCGAGATGGTCGGCGTCAATGTTAGTCACGACCACTATCGAAGGCGTGAGCAGCAACAGCGAGCCGTCGGATTCGTCGGCCTCAACGACGATGTACTCGCCGCGGCCGAGCCTCGCGTTCGATCCGAGCGACGCGACGCGCCCGCCCACGATCACGGCAGGATCGAATCCGGTGCCGGTCATCATGTGAGCGATCATAGACGTTGTGGTCGTCTTGCCGTGAGTGCCTGCGACGGCGATGCCATGCCGGTAGAGTCGCATCAACTCGGCGAGCATCTCGGCGCGCGGAATGACCGGAATCTGCCGCTGGCGCGCGGCGAGGACTTCGGGATTATCTGCGCGAATGGCCGACGAGATGACGACAACGTCCGCGCCGGCGACCTGCTCGCTGCTGTGACCTTCGAAGATCGTTGCACCGATTGATTCCAGCCGGTCGGTGATGGCCGAGCGCTTAACGTCGCTGCCGGTCACCCGGAAGTTCTCGCCCAGCGAGAGCAGCACCTCGGCGATGCCGCTCATGCCGATGCCGCCGATTCCTACAAGGTGAATGTGTCTGATACCTCGAAAGAGCACTGAATGTCCTTCTACTTCGTCCGTCGTCCGTTGTCAGTGGCCCGCTGTTTCTTCATTCCGCGTCAGTCGCACCTGACTAACCGACTACGAAGTGCTTCCGATCAACCCAATCGCGAGATCAACCGTGCGTGCGGCAGAGTCGGGAACGCCGAGCCGGCGGCTCGCCTCTTCCAACGCGCTTATCTGCTCCGGGTGGCCGAGTAGCTCCACCACCTCTTCCGCCAGGCGTTCCGGCGTAAGATCGTCTTGCAAGATCATCCGCGCGGCGCCCGCGTGAACGAATGCCTCCGCGTTCTTCCGCTGATGGTCGTCCGTGGCGAGCGGAAACGGGACGAAGACGGCAGCTTTCCCCGCCGCAGCGACTTCGGCCACGGTCGTCGCGCCCGCGCGGCAGATCAAGAGGTCGGCACGCTCGAACTCGGCCGGCATATCGTCGATGAAGCGCTTGACCGCCGCTTCTCCGAACCCCGCGGCTTCGTATGCCTTGCGAACCATCTCGAAATCCGCCTCGCCTGTCTGGTGCGTTATCGTGAGCACGTTCTTTTTAGACGCCAACAACGGCAGCGCACCGGCCATCGCCCTGTTTATCGCGCGTGCGCCCTGGCTGCCGCCGAAGACCAGCACGTTCAAACAGTCGCCGCGAGCTTTTCTCGCAATTCTCCCGAAGTCACCGCGCACCGGATTGCCGGTCACGTGTCCTCGTCCTTTGAAATACTTCCCAGCTTCGTTGAACGTCAGGGCCGCGGCGTCGGCCACTCGTGCAAGCACGCGATTCGTGAAGCCGGGCATCGCGTTCGGCTCGACGACCAGGGTCGGAATCCGCATCATCGCCGCCATCAACAACGTCGGGCCCGATGAATACCCTCCGGCGCCGATCACGACATCAGGCCGGAACCGCCTTAGTATTCGCATGGCGGCAAAGAAGCTCAAGGGCAGTTGAGCGAGCGACTTGAGCCGCCGCCACATCGACACGCCCTTCAATGCGCTGACCTGAATCATCTCAAGCCTGAACCCCTCGCGCGGAACTATCTGCGATTCAAGCCCGCGCGGTGTGCCGACGAAGAGTATCTCCGCGTCCGGGTAACGGCGCTTGAACTCGCGCGCAATCGCCACCCCGGGAAATACGTGCCCTCCGGTTCCGCCAGCCGCAATCAAGACCCTCACGTTGTCTTCCCGTGCTTCGACACATTCAGCAACACGCCCGCTGCGAACAGGCAGATCGCGAGCGACGAACCGCCCGAGCTGATGAACGGCAGCGGGATTCCCTTGGCCGGAACCAGCGACAGCGTCACGCTCACGTTGAAGAACGCTTGAACCGTGATCATCGTCGTGATGCCCAGCGCCAGCAACTGTCCGAACAAGTCAGGCGCAAAACGAGCAGCTCGCAGCCCTCGCCACGCCAGAAGCCCGAACAAAAACACAACCGCCGCCGCGCCGAGGAACCCCAGCTCCTCTCCGATCACCGCGAATATAAAATCGGTGTGCGGCGCCGGGAGGTAAAACAGTTTCTGCCGGCCCTGCGCGAAGCCGACGCCCTTCGTACCGCCGCTGCCGATTGCGATGAGCGATTGAACGACCTGAAAACTCGAGGTCGTCTGGTTCTTCCACGGGTCGAGGAAATCCATGATCCGCTGGAGCCGCCACGGCACCATTACCATGTAGGCCACCGCAGGTACCGCGGGCAGCGCGAGCGTCGCCAGATGCCGCAGCCGAATGCCGGAGTGAAACATCATCGCCAGAAACACCGCCCCGAGAGCGAGCGCAGTCCCGAAATCCGGCTCCGCACCGACCAGTACTATCAAAACCGCGGCCACAAACGCGGCGGGCGCGAAGGTCGTCCAGTAGCTGTGAAGACGGCCGACGCGCTTCTCGATGAAGAACGCCAAAAAGGCCACCAGCGCCAGTTTCGCTATTTCAGACGGCTGCAACGAAACGTATCCGCCGTAGGTGATCCACCTGTGGGTCTGATTTCGTTCCGGGAAGAAAAAGACGACTACCAGCAGAGCCGCCGAGACCACAACCAGCGGAATCACGAGCGCCGGACGACGGTAGTTGCGATAGTCAACGCGAATCGCAAGCGTCATCGCCGCGAGTCCGATCGCCGCCCACACCGCCTGCCGCGCAAGAAAGTAAAACTGGCTGCCGTAGTTCTTCGCCGCCAGAACCGCCGACGCGCTGTAGATCATCACCGCGCCAAACAACGTCAGGCCCAGAACGATTGCCAGGATGAGCTTGTCGACCGGCAGCTCGCGCTCGCCAGGCCACGCGACGGTCCGATCGCCGTTGCGCGGAGTCGTTTGTTGGTAGCCTCGAATCATTCGCGCCTCGGATCACCTGCATCACGGCGGTCCGTGAAACTACTCTGCCGCCGCGGCCTTGAGAACCTCTCAGTCGGGAAGGCGAGCGTGTCCCCGGCTGACATTGTCTGCACTGAATTCGGTCGCGCCGCTCTCAGCCGGAGCAAGCTCGCCTTTCCGGCCTGAGAATTCCCCACGCGCGCTGGCGGGCACGGAATTGGAGCCCGCCAGCTTTCGCACCGCTTCCTTGAAGACCCGGCCTCGGTGCTCGTAGTTGTCGAACATATCGAAACTCGCGCACGCAGGAGCGAGCAACACCTTGTCACCCGAGCTTGCGGCATCGAATGCCCGGCTCACCGCTGCTTCCATTGATTCAGCGCGAATCATCGGCGCGACTCCTTCAAGCTGGCCGGCGATTTTCTCCGCAGCAGCGCCGATCAGAACTACCAGCTTCACTCTCTCGCCGATGACCGGCGCAAGCACCCTGTAGTCGCTGTCCTTGTCTTTGCCGCCGAGGATCACGATCAGGTTTTCCTCGAAAGACTCGAGCGCCTTCAAGGTTGAATCGACGTTTGTCGCCTTCGAATCGTTGAAGAACTCCACTCCGCCGATCGCGGTCACCAGTTCCATCCGGTGCTCGACGCCCTTGAAGAGACGGATCGCTTCCGTCAGCACGGGAATACTCGACGCGGGAGCGCCGGTCGCGCACAGCGTCGCGCCAACCGCCGCCATCACGTTCTCAGCGTTGTGCATCCCGCGGAGCGGAATCTCATCGAGCGCGATGACGTGCGTTTCTGCGCCGCCCGGCAGCGTCGTGTAGACGTGACCGTCGCGCGCGTACAGGTCCGCGTTCGCGCCCGCAACCGTCGCCGGACCTCGAGAGCTGAACCAGACCTGCTTTGACGCGACGCCCGGCGCTCGCGACATTTCGGCAATCGCCTGGTCCTGGCCGTTGAGAATCGCCCAGTCGTCGCCGGATTGGTTGAGAAAGATCCGATGCTTGGCCCGAACGTAGTTGTCGAACGTATGGTGACGATCGAGATGGTCTGGGGTGATGTTTGTGACGACCGCGACGTTCACGCGCAGCGATTGAATCGTCTCAAGCTGGAAACTCGAGAACTCTGCGACGGTCCAGGTCCCATCGGTCGCCTGTTCGGCCAGACTCGTGAGCGGTGTCCCGATGTTCCCCCCGACCAGCACGTCGCATCCCAGTGCCCGCATCAACTCGCCGGTCAGCGTGGTCGTGGTCGTCTTCCCATTCGATCCGGTGATCCCGATAATCCGCCCGCGCAGAAACCGGCTCGCGAGCTCGACCTCGCTGATCATCTCGACTCCCGCGGCACGCGCGCGATCGAGTGCGGGCAAGTCGGCGGGTACTCCGGGGCTGAGCACGATCAGATCGACGCCCGCGAACAGGTCCGGCGGATGCCCGCCCAGCGACAACTCGGCTCCCATCGCGCGCAGTTCGGCTACGGAGTCCGCGAGCCGGTCCCCGGCTCTGGCGTCATTGGCGATGACCGAGGCCCCGTGCTTCACGAGCAGACGCGCCGCCGCGACGCCGCTTCGGGCGAGGCCGACGACCAATACTTTTTTTCGCGCGAGTTTCATTTAGGATTTAGGATCTGGGATTTGGGATTTAGGATTTGGCATCGGGATTTGGGATTCAGCGTCGGGATTCGGGAACAACCCTGTGACTGAATCCACTCCTGAGCAGCCGCCCGACCCAGTCCCTCTGTCCAAATCCCAAATCCTATATCCTAAATCCTAATTCCTAGCTCCTAGCTCCTAGCTCCTAGCTCCTTCCTTCACCTCAACTTCAACGTCGCGAGGCTCAGCAGCGCGAACAGTATCGCGACGATCAAGAAGCGAAACACGATCTTCGGCTCCATCCTCCTGGACAGCTCGGGCGGATAGAGCAGTTCGAAATGGTGATGAATCGGCGTCATCTTGAATATCCTGCGGCGGAACAGCTTGAACGAGGTCACCTGCATAATCACCGACAGCGCTTCGAGCACGAACACGCCTCCGATCATCACGAGCAAAAACTCCTGCTTGATCATCACCGCGACCGCGCCTATCGCGCCGCCGATCCCGAGCGCGCCGACGTCACCCATGAAAACCTCCGCGGGCGGCGCGTTGAACCACAGGAAGCCGAGACTCGCACCCGTCAGCGTCCCGCAGAAGATCGTCAACTCGTGAACTTCTTTTATGTGCTCCAGGCCGAGGTAGTTTGCGAACTCCCTGTGCCCGGTGACGTAGGTGAATCCCGTCAACGCCGCCGCTGTCACCATCGTTATCGAGATCGCCAGCCCGTCCAGTCCATCCGTCAGGTTTACGGCGTTGGAGACTCCGACCATCACGATCGGCGAGAAAACCAGCAAGTAGATCGGCCACCAGATCTCAGGGTTGAACGTCTTCACGAACGGCACGCTCAGTCTGGTGTTGTAGGTTGTCAGGAAGTGCAGCGCCAAGCCGAACGCGAAAGCGCTGGCGAATTGCAGCGCGAGTTTTTGCTTCCCGGTCAGTCCGAGATTGTGGCGGCGCTTGACCTTCAAGTAGTCATCCGCGAAGCCGATGCCGCCGTACGCGAGCGTCGCTCCGACTGCAACCCACACGTACGCGACCGAGAGATCGGACCACAGCAGAGTCGAAACCACGACTGCGGTCAGTATCAGCAACCCGCCCATGGTCGGCGTCCCGCTCTTTGATTTGTGGGTCCCCGGCCCTTCCTCGCGAATCTGCTGGCCGATCTGAAATTGTTTAAGCGTGCGAATCATACGCGGTCCAAGTGCGATGCTGATGATCAAAGCGGTCACCGCCGCCATCGCCGTCCGAAACGTCACTTGCTCGAAAACCCGCAGAAACGACAGGCTGTCGTGAACGTTCTGGAAGAGTCGAAAGTAATAGAACATTTCAGCCGGCCATCTCCCGTTTCAGTCGTTCGACGATGATTTCGGTCTTCACGCCGCGCGAGCCCTTGACCAGGATAACGTCTCCGGGAAGCGCGATCCGCTCGACAAGCTCGGCCGCAGTTTCGGGCGAATCGCAGAAGAGCGCCGCGTCTTCGCTCATGCCGGCCTCGCGTGCACCTGCGACGATCTCAAGCGCGAACCCGCGTACGCCTATCAGCACGCCGGCGCCGAGCGCGACGATGCGGCGACCCGCCTCGCGATGAAGCTCGGGCGCCGTCGATCCCAATTCCAGCATCTCGCCCGCAACAACGACTCTTCGCTTGTAGTCGCGGTTCGCGCAAACAGTCGCGACCATTTCAAGCAAGGCGCTCGGATTCGAGTTGTACGAATCATCGACCAGTGTAATGCCGCCGCCCAGCCGATAAACCTGGCCGCGCATCTTCGGGCTCGACGAAAGGGCGAGCGCCGATGCGATCGCTTCGGGAGACGCGCCGCAAAAGTCTCCGATGGCGGCCGCCGCAAGCGCGTTGTAGACGTTGTGACGGCCGGCTAACGGCAGACTCACCTTGGCCTCCCCCGCGCGGGTTGCGAGCACGAAGCTGGTTCGTTCCAACCCCTCGGCTCTCACCTCGCGCGCGGCGACGTCGGCCGCGCGGTCGATTCCGAATGTGTGATACCGAAGGTCGCTTCTCATTGTCCGCATTCGCATCACGCGATCATCATCCGCATTGAGGACCGCCGCGCCGCCCGACTTGATGCCGGCGATCAGTTCCGACTTGGCCGCCGCAATCTCGTCGATCGAAGAAAAGGCCTCGAGGTGAACTGCGGCGACGTTGGTTACGACTCCCAGATCGGGAGGCGCGATCCGCGTCAGCTCGCAAAGCTCACCCTTGTGATTCATGCCCATCTCCAACACCGCCAGGTCGAAATCGGAAGCGTGAGCGCCGTCGGATTCCATCTTCAGTATGGACAGCGGCAGACCGAACGCGTTGTTCAGATTGCCTTCGGTCTTGATGACGCGGCCGACTCGCGCGAGCACGGCGGCGGCCATCTCCTTCGTGGTCGTCTTGCCCATGCTTCCGGTTATGGCGACTACCCGGCCGCTCCAGCTTCGCAGCACCGACGACGCGAGCAACTGCAACGCAACCAGAGTGTCGGCAACCGGAATCAACTTCGCGCGGTTCATGCTCAATGCGCCGGCGTCGGGTGACGACAGGAACTCCGCTGATACCACGACGGCCATCGCGCCTTTTTCAAGCGCATCGGCGACGAAACGGTGCCCGTCGTGAGTCTCGCCTCGAATTGCAAAGAACAACTCGCCCTTACGGAGCGTCCGCGAATCGATCGAATACCCCAGCGGCTCCCGGTCGGCGACATTCTCCGCCGCAATCGGGTGAATAACCTGCGACTCCAGTCTCCTTACAATCTCGCCCAGCTTCATCGTCCCGCGCTAAGCAGCGCCGCTCCCCTGTTGACTCATCGCCTCGCGCGCCACCTCGCGGTCGTCGAAGTGGATTCGCCGGTCGCCGATGATCTGATAAGACTCGTGGCCCTTGCCCGCAATCACGACGACGTCACCGGTTCGAGCCTGCGCGATCGCTCGAAAGATCGCCTCGCGCCGGTCCGGTACTTTTTCATAAGGCCGTCCCGATTTCTTGAGGCCGGCCTCGATGTCGTCGATGATCGCCATCGGGTCTTCACTGCGCGGATTGTCGGAGGAGACGATCGTCACGTCGCTCAGAGTTGCCGCTACAAATCCCATCGGCGCGCGTTTCGTTCGGTCGCGGTCGCCGCCGCAACCGAAAACGGCGATTACGCGGCCTGCTCCCTTCACGAGTTCGCGCGCGGTCGTCAATACGTTCTGGAGGGCGTCGTCGGTGTGAGCGTAATCGACTATGACAGAGAAGCCTGGGACGCGCAAATTCCCGGCGACGACCTGTTCGAAGCGGCCGGGGACGCTGGGGCATTCGGCGATGCCGCGCGCGATCTCGGATAGATCGAAGCCCAAAGCCACGCCGGTTGCAACCGCCGCGAGGGCGTTGTATACGTGAGGCCGTCCGACGAGCTTCGATGTGATCTCGACGCTCCCGGCGGGGGTTTCAGCCGTGAAGCGGAGTCCGCTTGCGTCGGCGGTGTACTCCTTCGTCCGCACGTCGGCCCGCTCGTTGAAGCCGTACCAGGTGATTCGCCCCTTCGCCGACCGCGTGAGCATGCGGCCGTACTCATCGTCGCTGTTGATGACCGAAACCGCGGGCTCCGATCCAAGCGCGCCGCTGAAGATCTTCTCCTTCGCCGCGAAGTAGTTCTCCATCGTGCGATGAAAATCGAGATGATCGCGAGTGAGGTTTGTGAAGACCGCAACGGCGAAGTGCAAGCAGTCCGCGCGATGAAGCTCGATCGCGTGCGACGAGACTTCCATCACCGCCGAGCGGCAGCCGGCCTCGACGGCTTCGGCGAGCATGCGTTGCATGTCGCTCGCTTCGGGGGTCGTGTGCTGGGCCGTAGCCGACTGCCGGCCGATTCGATGGCTGATCGTTCCGAAGATTGCGGACGTCCCCTCCCCGACGCGGATGATCGAGTCGATCAGGTGCGCTGTTGTAGTCTTGCCATTCGTGCCGGTGACGCCGATCAGCTTCAAGCGCCGCGACGGATGACCGTGCACGGCGGCGGCAGCGGCGGCGAGCGCCACGCGCGCATCGGCGACCTGAATCCATGCGGGCGCGTGAACGCCGGCGTCGTAACTCTGCTCGGAGATGATCGCGACTGCGCCATGATCCAGGGCTTGAGGAATGAACCGGTGACCATCAAGCTTGTCGCCGCGAATGGCGGCAAACACCGAACCGGGCGCGCAGCCGCGAGAGTCGTGGGTCACATCGCGAGCCTCGGCGTCGAGCCGTCCGACGGCCGCCAGCGCGCCTATTACTTTTGCGAGTTCTTCGAGCTTCAATTCGTCCTTGTCGTCGCTCCGCGCGCAACGCCGCCGGCCGACCGACTGGAGCGCGAGTCCGGCTTTTCGCGGTTCTCGTTCATCCTGGACAGCCTCACGTGGCAGATCGCCTCTGCGGTCACGATAGTTCCCGGCGGCGGGCTCTGACTCGAAACGACCCCGTCGCCGCTCGCCTTGATCTTCAATCCGCGCTCCGAGCACAAAGCGACTGCGTCGCGAATTCCACGTCCGACCAAATCGGGGACGAGCACGCTGCCGCGGGGCTTAGATGCGGTCTCGGCGTCGCTCGCATCAGCAAGGCCAACCGCAATGTTGCGGCGCGTCGAATCAGGCTCCGGGCGGATTGCTTCGTCCCACGGAACATCGTAGGTCTCGTAATCGCCGGCTATCAACTCCGCCTGAGGATCGTCTTCAGCCGGCACGCCTAGAATGTGTAGCGCGTCCGACACGATGCGGGCGAAGACCGGCGCCGCAGCCTTGCCGCCCTGGTGCGCGCCGCGTGGCTCGTCGAGCGAGATGAGGCACGCGATCTCGGGATTGTCGACGGGCGCGAAACCTGCGAACGACGCGACGTAGCGGGTCTTCGAGTATCGCCCGGTCTCCTCGTCGATCTTCTGGGCGGTACCGGTCTTACCGGCCGCGCGATAGCCGCTGACCTGAGCGAGCTTGCCGGTGCCGTGCAGGATCACGCCTTCGAGCATGTCCTTCAAAACGGCTGCTGTGGCCTCTTGCACGACGCGGCGCTTTTCGAGCTTCGGCTCTTCGATGACCTCGCCCGAAGGAGATGCTACCCGGCTTACGAGATGCGGTTGAATCCACTCGCCGCCGTTTGCGATGCAAGCGAAAGCGCTTGCCGCCTGGACTGCTGTTACGCTGATTTCGTGGCCGATCGGGATCGAGCCCATCGAATTGTCGTCCCATTCGCGGGCGGGCCGAAGCAGCCCGCGGGACTCGGCCGGAAGCTCGATCCCGGTGCGCCGCCCGAAGCCGAATCCCCCGATGTAGCGCTCGAGGCGTTGATTCCCCAACCACTGGCCCAGCTTGATCGCGGCGACGTTGGACGATTTTGCCAGCGCCTGCCGCGCGGTGAGCATGCCGGCGTGGCCGTCCCTTAGCACTCGCGCGCCGACGCGAATCTCTCCGCTGCCGCAGTCGATTCGCGTGTTGGGACTGATGATCCCCTCCTCGATCGCGGCGGCGTACGTGACGAGCTTGAGAATCGAGCCGGGTTCGAAGGCCGTCTCGACCGCGTAGTTGTGCCGTTCAGAGTCAGACGATTCGGACACGTGGTTTGGGTTGAAGCTCGGGAAGTTGGCGAGGGCGAGAATCTCGCCCGTAGCCGGGCGAATCAGCACAGCGGTCCCCGCCCGCGAGCCCGTCGCGCGAACGGCTTCGGCCAGAGTCTTCTCGACTGAACGTTGCACGACGATATCGATCGTTAGCGTGACATTCGCACCCGGGACCGATTCCTGAAATTCGTGATCGTACGATCGCTTGGCGGCATCCAGGTTAAGAACGAGCCTGCCGCCGCGGCCGCGAACAACCCGATCATAAGACAGTTCGACGCCACCCTTGCCCTGCTCGTCCACGTCGACGAACCCCAGCACGTGGGCGGCTGTACGGTCCCCGACATAAAAGCGCTTCATCTCGTCGACCAATCGAAGCCCGGGCAGCGCGAGTGCTTCCACCTCCGCGGCTTCCTCGGCGGTGAGCTTGCGCTTGAGAGCCGCCATCACTTTGTCTGACGTGAGTCGGCGGTAGAGATCGTCGCGATCCACATGAAGGATTCGAGCGAGCTGATCGGCAGTCGCGTCAGCGGAGAGCACCTCGGCAGGCGCCGCGTAGAGCGATTTCACTTCGACGGAGCGTGCGAGCTCGTTGCCGTTCCGGTCGTAGATCACTCCGCGCGTCGGGCTCAGATCGATGGCTGCGCGTTGCTGGCGGTCGGCGCGCGCGCGAAGCGCTGCGTAGTCGTGCAACTGAAGACTCGCGAGCCTGGCGCCGATGACAAGCATCCAGACGATGAGGAGTCCTTGAATCAAGCCGAGCCGCCTCCCCGAATACGCGCGAGCCGGCGACGTCAGCAGGTCACTTTTTGGCGCCCTTTTGTGCATCAGGTCTCTCGAGACCGAGTTTTTTGGCTTCCTGCTCGAGGTTGAACGGGGACATCGCCCGCGACCGCTCAAGTTCGAGCTGCCGCAGCCTGTCCTCGAGTTGAGCGGCTTGCCGCCTCATCTCTTCGCCTTCGTAGCCCAGCGTAACGGCTTCGAAGTGTTTGTTCGCGCCGACGATGAATCCCATCGCGAGGACCACGCCGGCCAGGACCAATCCGCCAAGCCAGGTGAAGACGCGGCGGTTCACCGGACGTGTCACCGGCGCGTTGCGAATCCGGTTGTTGATGAAAAGGCGATCCCTCATTCTGTTCCTCCCCGAAGTTTCGGCATCAGAGCCGCTCGCACACCCGAAGGCGGGCGCTTCGCGAGCGCGGATTACGGCGGATTTCCTCTGCGCTGGGCCGAATCGGCTTGCGTGTCAGCACCGCAACCCGCCGTCGCGCGCCACACCGCGCACAAACAACGTCGCCGCCCTCCCGGGACGCAGCCGCCGCTTGTTTGGGAGCAGTTGTACGGATCAAACCCTCGCAAAGGCATCGTCCCGATTCGAGTTGAAAGCTGCGCTTCACGATGCGGTCTTCCAGCGAATGAAATGAGATGATCGCGAGCCGTCCTCCGCGCGCGAGCGCCGCGACCGCCACGGGTATGAAGGCGCTCAGAGACTGCAGCTCGCTGTTGACTGCCAGTCGCAACGCTTGAAACGTGCGTGTCGCCGGATGAATGCGCCAGCGCCCCGGGACTCGCAACGCGCGGACGACGATGTCGGCTAGCTGCTTCGTGGTCGATATCTCGCGCCGCTGCCGCTCTCTCACGATTGCTCGCGCGATCTTGCGGGCGCCGCGCTCTTCGCCGTATTCAAATATCAAATCTGCCAGTTCGCCCTCCGTGAGGTCGCGAACCAACTCCGCCGCTGCAGCTCCGGTAGTTTGATCCATTCGCATGTCGAGCGGTGAGTCGGTCGCGAAGCTGAAGCCACGCTCCGGGGTGTCGAGTTGGAGGGACGAAACACCCAGATCGGCGAGGACTCCATCGGCTGCTGATACGTTGTGGCTCATCATTACCGCCGCGAGCTGGTCAAAGTTGGCGTGAACGGCTTGGAATCTGTCTCCGAAGCCGGCAAGCCGCTCCCGCGCCAGCTTCAGGGCTTCAAGGTCGCGGTCCACACCAATAAGCCGCGAGCCGTCGCATGCTCGTAGGATCGCCTCCGCATGGCCGCCCAATCCCACGGTGCAGTCGATGAAGACGCTGCCCTTTGACGCGCCGAGCCAGTCAACGACTTCGGCGAGCAAAACGGGCTCGTGTGTCCGCTCACCATCTCCGAGCTGCATCGACATCTGAATGCCATCAGAGTTCGGTATTCGAAAAACCGCGCGAGCTCGACGCTAGATGCCAAGCGTCGCGAGGCTGGCTGCGTCGTCCATCGTATAGGGCTCGCCTTCGAGCCGCGCCTTGAACCGGTCGAGGCTCCAAACTTCGAGGTACTGCAGGTATCCGAGAACAGCGACGTCGCCGACAAGTTCCGCGCTGGTCCGAAGCCGCGGGTGGATCAGGATGCGACCTTGGGAGTCGATCTCCGCGAGCTGGCCGTAGTAGTTTGTCCGGTCGAGGAATTTGCGCACGGCGATGTCCATCGTGCCCCTCGCCTGAAGCTTATCTTCGATGCTCAGCCACTCTTTCATCGGATAGAGCCGTGCGCTGTCGCCGGTGAGGCTGGTGACGTAGTATTCGCTTCCGTAGTGCTCGTCCATGTAGCGGCGGTAGGCGGCGGGCAGCTTGACCCGGCCCTTCTCATCCATCCGCACCGTGTAGTTTCCCCTCAGCATCCGGCTCCTACGGGACTGCTTCAAAGCGTCTCAAAAGCGACCGTCCGACCCCCGACCTGCCACCCGCCGACCCCGACTTGGGCAGAATCCGTAGATGGTTCCCACTTCGGTCCACTTTGTTCCACCGCGCGGTATCCTACGTCAGACGTGAAGGGCTGTCAAGCGAGAAGTTCAGCAAGGACTATGACTTCCAGACATTCTGTGGTGTCGGGGGAGTGGGCTACAGCATATTGTGGGTGAAGGCTGATTAATTCAATTACGAGCAGGCGGCAAATGTGGTATATTCCGTGGCTTTGATAGGCCTGAGTCCCGCCTCCGCATGGGAAAGAGCACGTTAATCATACTGGCGTACGGGGTGGCGGCTGCGGCGGCGACCGTCGTCGGCGGTCTGCTTGTATCAGCGCGCCGGCTGGCCGAGTCTACGCTCAGGTATCTGATCGCGCTTGGGGCCGGGTTCATGCTGGCGACCGTGTTCCTGAAGATTGTCCCGGAATCGCTGAGCCAGTGGCCGGCCGATGCGCTCACACCGATGTTGTGGCTGCTGGGCGGCTACATGCTAATTCATCTGGTTGAGCACACGGTCGCTCCGCATTTTCACTTCGGCGAGGAGACGCATGAAGAAGCGATGCTGGCACAGCATGCGGCGCTTGCAGGACTGGGCGCGCTGATGGTGCACGCGTTCTTCGACGGAGTATCGATCGCGGTTGCTTCCTTGATCAACGTCCAACTCGGTATACTGGTCTTCGTCGCGATAATGCTGCACAAGCTTCCGGAGGGGTTCACCGTCGCCTCGATGATGCAGGCAGCCGGCCGCAGCGGCAGACGCTCAGTCGGGGCCGCGCTGTTGATCGGCGTCACGACGACTGCTGGTGTTGTGCTGGTGATCCTGGCACAGAACGTTGCGATGTACTCGCGGCCCATCTCGGCTTTCGTGTTGCCTCTATCGGCCGGGGTTACGCTATATGTCGCCGCGTCGGATCTGATCCCGGAGATCAACGCGCGGGATCGCCGGGCAATGATCTCACTGATGGTCTTTGCCGGAGTAGCGCTGCTCTACCTGATCGAGTTGATTCTGGACGCCCTGCCGTTCGCGCGCGCATAGGGACCGCTCAGCCTCGGCCGAGAAGCTCCGTTGTCACCCGCAAGGCCAGCATCAATCCAAACGCCATGCTGAACAGTCCAGCCACGAGGCGGATTCCATTGTTGAGCACCGTTAGCCGCGCGGTCAATGCGAAAGGCAGGCTGATCAACGTGCTCATCAACACCATTCCGCCGATCGACCCGATTCCGAACACCGCGATGTAGGCAACGCCGGCCGCCAGCGAAGGGATCGTCGCCAATACGCCGAGCGTAACCGCAGCGCTTCCGGCTACGCCATGTACCATCCCGACAATGAAGGGCCGCCGCCCAAGTTTGATCAGATGATGCCGATGGTCATGCCGCGTTCTTGCGTGCAAGTGAACGTGCGCGTGCGGCGGCTCATCCCCGTGACTGTGAGTGTGGGTGTGAATCCGGATCCCCCGATCTCGCATCAGCCTCCGGATCGCCATACACCCAAGCGCCACCAGCATCACCGCGACCGGAAGCTCCAAAACCGGCAGTAGGCCGGTGGGAATCGAGAGCCGCATCGCGAGGATGAGCAGTCCGATCCCCAGGAGCGAGACCGTGTGCCCGAGTCCCCAAAATGACCCGATGAGCGAAGAGCGCCGAATGCTCTTGTGCTCGCTGACGATCGATGAGACCGCAACCAGGTGATCGGGGTCGAGCGCGTGGCGAAGCCCGAATACAAAACCGAGAGAGAGGATTGCTGTTATGCCGGCGTCCATTCGCGCGCCTCAAGCTGGCGGTCGCCGGGCCAGACACCGGCGACCGCGGCTTCACTCATCACGTGACCGGGAACGGCGTGAAGCAAAGCAAAAAGACGATCGCCGCCACGATGGCCAGCGTCACTCTTGCAGCACCTAACGGCTCTTCTTCGACTACGGGAGGATGGCCCGCTCGCAGCAGAAAGAACAGCACTCCCGTCCACAGGAACCAGATCGGGGAACTGAAGACAACTGCGGCGGCCACCGCGAGCGAGGCGACTGCGACGCTGACGATCATGCCGACCCATTTGTGCACGCGTCGTCCCGCGATTGCAAACAGAACGTGCCCCCCGTCCAACTGGCCAACCGGAAACAGATTGAGCGCCGTAACCAGCAGCGCCCCCCACGCCGCCCAGTAGACCGGGTTCCAGTCTATCAAGTGCGGCGCGCCGACCATCCTGGTGATCAGAATGAGCAAGGGCGGATCTTGAAATTGAAGCCCGCTGACCTCGCTTGCCGGTGGGGGAACAGCGGCGTCGGCGTATATCAACCCTAACACCGCCGCCGGCAACGCGAACGCGAATCCCGCGAGCGGCCCAGCTATCCCGATGTCGAACAGCGCCCGTCGCGAAGTGATTTGCTGTTTGATCCTGATCACCGCGCCGAAGGTCCCGAAGAACGTCAACAGCGGCGGCGCCGGAATGAAGTAGGGCAACGTCGCCCTTATTCCATAGTGGCGGCACGCGAGAAAGTGCCCGAACTCATGCGCGGCGAGGATCGTCAGCAGGGTGAACGAAAAGAGCAGGCCGTTGGTGAGCGCTTCGAAATCGCCCGCGAGAGTCTGCCGCAATAGCTCCGTCAGCGGTTGGTGCTTCACCGACAGTATCCAGATTGCCGCCCCGGTCAGCGTTGTGGTCGCCGCGGTGATCACAAACAGCGTCGAGTGCAGCAGCACGCGCGCCCCGGTCAGCTCCGGATCGCGAGCCTGTGCGCCCATCGCGTCATGGGTTGCCAGGGAATGTGGAGGTTGAAACTCGGGGAATAGATAAGGTTGGTCGGTTCTTTCCACACGATAAGCATACAACTGCGCGGCGCTTCACTGTCAACCGCGGTCACCTTGGGACAGCGCGCCGGATTGCGCTGATGATCCAATCGTTACCTTTGATCATCTCTCAACGGGCCAGAAACCACTCAATGTTTCAAGCTTCCGATTCGAAACCTCGCATCCCAAGCTTCACCCTCTCCCGCGCGACGCCCACTCGCTTTCGGAGCGTCGCCTCACTGACCGTCTTCACTTCCGCGCCATCGAACAGCACCTTCCCCGCGACAATCGTCAACAGAACATCAGAAGCCGCCGCGCTGAAGATGATCCCCGAAACCGGATCGTCCACCGGCGTGTTGTGCGTCCGCGAGAGATCAATCGCGATCAAGTCGGCTTGCTTGCCCGGCTCGAGCGAGCCGGTTCGACCGTCGAGCCGCAGCGCCCGCGCGCCGTCCAGCGTCGCAAGCCGCAACAACCGCTCCGCCGAGGGTTGAGCGAAATCGCGCGAGCCGGCGCGGTGAATCAACCCGCAGAAGCGCGCCTCCTCAATCATGTCGCAGCGGTTATTTGACGCTACGCTGTCGGTTCCGAGCCCCACGCAGACTCCGGCGTCGATCAGTGCCGCGAGAGGCGCCGTGCCATGCCCAAGCTTGGCGTTCGACTTCGGACAGTGAGCCACGCGCGCTCCTCGGCCGGCGAGAAGTTTGATGTCGTCTCCGGCTACGCGGACGCAGTGAATCAACAGCGGCGCCCTATGCAAAATGCCAAGCCCCTCGAAGTACTTCACCGGCGAAACCCCCGGCGCAAGCCATTCAATCCCGCGTGCGCGGAGTCCATCCGCGAACTCGCCCTCACCTCTCAGCATCAACAACTCTTCGGCCTCCGACTCGCCCGCGTGAATGCACACGTCGAGCGATTCTTCGGCGGCGAATCTCGCCACGCGACGGAAGAGGTCGCCTGACACGGTGTACGGCGCGTGCGGCGAGACGCCTACCGTGACCAATTCGGTTTCTCGCGCACGCATATGCTCCACCTTCGCTCTGAGCCCATCGAGGTTTCGCTCGGCGTCCGCCGGGTCGGGGCCGAAGACCTCGCGGTAGGCGACGCCGCGCAGCCCGCTTTGTAGCAGCGCCTCAAAGGGCGCGCTCGAATCGCCCGTGTCGGCCAGCGTCGTGACTCCGGCGCGAATCGCCTCCGCAGCGCCCAGCAATGCCGACGCTGCGAGGTCATCTTCGGTCAAGTGCTCCAGCCGGGCGCGGGTCAGCTTCACGATCCAGTCGCGAAACGGCAGGTCTTCGAGATAGCCGCGCATCACGGTCAGTTCGAGATGGCAGTGAACGTTGACGAAGCCGGGCAGTATGGCGGCGCGGCCGAAGTTAGTGACTTCTCCGTGTTGAAACTCAGGCCGTGATTGAAGGTCAACGACAGGGCCGACGAATACAATCCGATCATCGTCGATGACGACCGCCGCGTCGCGAATAGGGGGCGCGGTGACCGGCACGACCCACTCGGCGGTGTAAATGCGATTGGCCATGGCGCGTTGATTAGACAGGACCCGGACGAATCAAGTCAAAGTGATTGCTCTGTGCATCACGGGCCGACTTCTGACGATGATGAGGGGTGTGTGAACAGCGGGGCGGGCGCGTCACTTCAAGTAGGTGGAGCATCACTGCTGAATCGTCTGAGCGATAGCGTCATCAGGAACTCATGTTGTTTCCATGGCGAACATGCCTTCACGCGGGAACGAGGCCCACACCTCGCGGCGCGCTTCGTCGATCTCGGCGGCGGAGATCGTCACGTTCAAGTTAGCCAGAACCCCTGAAAGCGCAACGATGTCGATGGCAAACGCAAGCTGGCAGCGTGCCCTACAGAGAGGCGCGCGCGTCACTTCAACCAGTCGGGCAGGTCTTCGCCGGTGGCCTCTCGCCAAGCGGCGTCGAAATGCTCCTCGCCCCACTTGCTACGCAGCTTCTTGAGATTGACTGCCGCGATTTGCGCGTCCGGCGACCGCAGCTCCACGAACGTGGCGAGCGCAAGCAGCAGCAATTGGAATGCGTCAGGATATCGGCCGGTTGCGGTAAACAGCTTCGCCATCTGACCGCGCGACAAGGCCACGCCCGCGCGGTCCCCGAGTTCCTCTAAGATAGCCAGCGAGCGCTGATACTGCTCCATCGCCGCCTCGTACTCGCCACGATCTTGGTGAATAATCCCGATCTGATGCAGCGAGCCGGCTACGCCCGCGCGGTCCCCGAGTTCCTCTTTGATCGCCAGCGAGCGCTGATACTGCTCCAGCGCGGCCTCGTACTCGCCTCGAAGATAGTTGATGTTCCCGATTTGATGCAGCGAGCGAGCCACACCGCGGTCCCCGAGTTCCTCTGCGATCGCCAGCGAGCGCTGATACTGCTCCAGCGCTGCGTCGTACTCGTCTCGACTTTGGTGAATAGTACCGATCTGATGCAGCGAACGAGCCATGCCCGCGCGGTCTCCGAGTTCCTCTTTAAGCGCCAGCGAGCGGCGATACTGCTCCAGCGCCGCTTCGTACTCGCCTCGATATTGGTGAATAATGCCGATCTGATGCAGCGAGCGAGCCACGGCCGCGCGGTCCGCGAGTCCCTCCGCGATCGCCAGCGAGCGCTGATACTGCTCCAGCGCCGCCTCGTACTCGCCTCGATATTGGTGAATAGACCCGATCGCACTCAACGACATAGCCACGCCCGCGCGGTCCCCGAGTTTCTCTGTGATCGCCAGCGAGCGCTGATACTGCTCCAGCGCCGCCTCGTACTCGCCTCGATCTTCGTGAATGTTCCCGATCTGATACATCGAGGCGGCTACAAGGGCGCGGTCCCCGAGTTCCTCTGCGATGGCCAGCGAGCGCTGATACTGCTCCAGCGCCGCCTCGTACTCGCCTCGATACTGGTGAACTATCCCGATCGCGTGCCGCGACCTTGCGATGGCATCTTGCTCATTGAGCTTCTCTGCTAGCCTAAGGGAGTTTTCAAACTCCGTAAGAGCGTCCTTGTAGGAACTAACGTGTCCAAACAGAAGGCCCAACCGATAATGAAGGCGCCTTTCAGTCGGCAGGTCCCTCTTATCGCCGGGAAGCGTCTCGTATTCGGCCAGCAACGATTTGATGGACTCAATGCGTTCCTGCTTTTCAGCGAGCGTGAGATTCGAAACGCCCATCAAGCCGCCGTCCACCAAAGACTGGACAACGTTCATAGTGTCCTGCGGAGCGACAGCAAAGTAGTAGACGCCCGAACGAATCGAGAAGAAGTCAGGCGCCCCGCGCGCGATCGCCGACAGGATGTATTCGGGCAGCCACAGTACCATCGGACAACGCACGACGTGCGGGAACGAGTTTCGAGCCGCGTTCAGGTTCGCTACCAACGATGACGAAGGCGCATCGCAAGATGTCGGAATCGAGTACTCAAGCCCGAGTACGAAAACGGCGTCCGGTGGAGGGCTCTTGAGGTGGCATCGTAGCTCATCCAACAAGTGAGTGATCGGCTCATGAAGATCCAGGACCTGGATGCTGAGATGTGGAAGCCCGTTTCTGACATCATCGATGAGTTTTCGGCGGTGATCGGCTTGGTTGCACCGGGCAAAGAGCAGTGAAAACCCGTCGGCGAGAGTCAATGCGCGGCAAAGCGCCCGCAACTCGACCTCTTCGTCCGTCGCTGTCGGGACGAAGGGTTCTGCGACAGCTACATCGTTCACACTCATTGCTTTTGTTCGGTTGAGAGCTCCTGGATGGCAGCCTTGAACTTCTGCAGCTCTCGCACCACTGGGTTCACGGCACACCAGGGCTCCGCCGCCTCAAAGGACCCCTCGCCTCCGCCGTTCACATACTCGAGAATGCTCAGGTTCTCGAGCATCGCCAGAAAGTCAGCGTCGCCGTTGTCTATCTTCTTGTCGGTTGAGAGGTCGAGCTCCGCCAGCTTATTCCAATGGTCCTTCGGAATCGCAGTGCTGTAAGTGCGGACGCTTTGCTGCACCGCTCGCTGCGCGGCGGCTATCGGAATTGGGGTCTCATCGGTGTATGTGCAGGCGCTCTGCACGAAAGTCATCAGGTTCCGAACATGACCGCCGCTGTACTTGAGAAGAAACTCCAGCGCGGCCGGCTCGAAGACGTCGCCAATAGGGTGGCCGCCGATCCGCTTTTCCAGAATCTCGCGAAGGCATTCAAGTCCGGCCTCGAAGGGCTGCCCGGTGTCGCGGTCGATTACCTTGATCATCGGGAGCACCAGGAGCCGGTCGTACCGCTGCACCAACTTCGGGCCATCGATTGATCGCGCCAACCGAAGCGGGATGGTGTAGATGACATGCACATCTAAGCCGGTAAGCTGCGTGTATCCCTCGAGAAAAAACTCGCGCTGAGACTGGAAGCTATCGGTCTGTTCGTCGAACGTGTTTATCTTCTCGAGGTTGTCCAGGATCAGGACTATATCATCGTAGGGTTGCTGTCCCATCGGGACACCGATTCTCTTGACCTCAAGCCGCGCCTTTGCGAAGACGATATTGATCTCTTCGAGAATGTTCGACAATCGAGGTTTGAGTGCTTCGCGCACCTTCCTGCGGGCGTCGGGGTCCCGCTTTAAGCGCTGAACCTTGACCTTTATCCAAGACAGTCCTACTTCGCCTTCCTTGATTTCCAAGTCGCCAAGGAACTCTCTAACCTCGTCGAATTGTTTTGCGAAGTAGTTGTCTTTGATCTCGATGCCCAAATCGTCACGCAGCGTTTGAGCAAGCTCGGTGACGATGGCGAGCAGAATATCAGTCAAGGAGGCGTCAAAATCATCAAGATACTCGCTCACATCCAGCAGAATCGGAAAATAGCGCCGATGAGAAGTGGCTGGGTTCTTGAGTCTGTCCCGGAGCCGCACCAACTCGGATGATTTCCCGCAGCCCACATGTCCGGAAAAGAGGACCTTGAGGTAGTCGTCTGCGAGCTCAAGGTGTTTTAGAAACTGATCGGTTAAGGCGCTATCTCCGCGCGCTTCGCCGCAGTCGAGGTACTTCTGCGACGATGCCGCTTCATGTGGATCGCACTCGTTGTAGACCAGCTTCAGGATCTCGTTCATAGTGGCCCCTCACGTTTAGAGGCGAGCGGCGTAAGTCTATCACGGCGTCAGTAGGTATTGAATGCGTTGACACGGGTGTACGGGTGCAGACTCAATCGGGGGTGGGCACGAAGGGCCACGCCTACAGGTTCTCGCTTTCTTGACGGATCTGCTGAAGGCCCTGCGATCGCGCGCGCTTCGCTACTTCCCAACACAGAACGTCGCGAAGATCTGGCCAAGGATGTCTTCAGTCAATGTCTCTCCGGTGACCTCTCCAAGCGCAGCCAACGCCCCATGCAGCCTCAAGAGCACGACCTCTTCAGACTCGCGCTCGCGCATCAAACCGCGAGCGGAATCAACCTGGCCGATCGCCCGGCGCACGGCGTCGTAGTGCCGCGCGTCGGTGAGCATTACATCGTCGCGCTCGGGCACTTCGTCACCCGACAGCCGCGCCAAAATCGCTGCGCCCAGCTCATCAAACCCGCCGCCGGTCAGCGCGGACGCCGCGACGATCGAGGTAGCACCCCGGTTGACGAGCTCATCCCAGTCGAGGCGCCGTTCGAGATCGTCTTTATTGAGGACCACGATCCGCCTTTTTTCCGGCACAAGGTCGAGCAGTTTCGCATCGTCGCCGGTCAGTGGTTCGGAGCGGTCGAGTATCACCAACGAGATGTCGGCGTCAGCGATCGCAGTCCGGCTTCGGGTGATGCCGATCGTTTCCACAACGTCGTTCGTCTCGCGAATGCCGGCGGTGTCGATCAGCCGGACTGGCACTCCCGAAATCGAGGTGCTCTCGTACAGCGCGTCCCGAGTCGTACCGGGCAGCTCAGTGACAATCGCCCGGTCGGTACCGATCAGCCGGTTGAAGACCGACGACTTGCCCACGTTTGGACGGCCGACAATGGCCAGATCGAAGCCCTCTTTGACGTAGCGGCCAAACGAGAAACTGCGGCTGATCCCCTTCAACGCCTCGACCAGCCCATCCAGTTTCACCAACAATGCCGAAGACGCCTCCGGCGAAATATCGTCTTCGACGAATTCGACGGACGATTCGAGGTGAACAATCACTTCAACGAGCCCGTCTTTCAACGGCGTGAGCCGCTTCGACAGCGCTCCCTCGAGCTGCCGGGTTGCGACGCGGGCTTGATAATCGGTCTGGGCATCGATCAGGTCGCGAACCGCCTGAGCTTGCGCGAGGTCTATTCGGCGGTTGAAGAAGGCGCGAAACGTGAACTCGCCCGGCTCGGCTACGCGCGCGCCCAACGCAACGGCCCTCGCAAGAACGCGGCGCAGGACGACGGGACTCCCGTGACAGGACAACTCGACGACGTCTTCGCCAGAGTACGAATGCGGCGCTTTGAAGTACGTCGCGACCGCTTCGTCCAAATGATCGCCCGACTCGCAATCTACGACGCGGCCGAACCTCGCGCGAGCTGCTTCGCCAAGGGCCTCGCCGGATGCCGGCCGAAACATCGACCGCGCGATTTCGAGTGAGGCCGGCCCGCTCAAACGAACGACTCCGATGCCGCCGCGGCCTGGAGGCGTTGAGATAGCAACGACGGTGTCACCGTGAAACATGGTTTGTGGTCTTTGGTTCGTGGTTCGTGGTTCGTGGTTTGTGGTCTGTGGTTCGTGGTCGAGGCCAGGCTTGAGTCCGGAACGACGAAGCAGAAACCACAAACTACAAACCACGAACTACAAACCACGAACCAGCCTCTTCATGCCGGGTAGATCGTGACGCGGCGATCGGGCCCGTTGCCGCGGCTTTCAGTCTTCACTGTTTGATCATCGACGAGGGCGAGGTGCAGGATACGGCGTTCGTTGGGACCCATCGGGTCGAAGCTGAAGGGGACTCCCGAAGCGCGGACCTTCTCGGCGGCCTTCTCCGCCATCATGCGAAGTTCCTTCTCGCGTCGCGCGCGGTAGTTGCCGCAATCAAACACGACTCGCGCGTCTTCTCCGGCCGCACGCGCGAGGACGCGGTTGCCAAGATACTCGATGGCGTCAAGCAGTTCGGCGTGATGGCCCAGCAACAACGGGATGTCGTCTCCGCGGATCTCAATCTTGGCCCCGTCCTCGGCTTGTTCGACGGAGGCGGTCAAATCGAGCCCGCTCGATTCGAATAGTTGATTGGTGAAATCGGCGATGATGCTCAAATCCGGTTCAGACATCGGTTCACGCCCTCTGCGATTCTGTTCTTGAGGCTTCAGGCCTCGGCGTCCCTGCGTTCGCGCGGCTTTCTTGCCCGCCCCTTCGGCTCCCTGCTCTTACCGCCCGCACCTGCCGTGCCCGCGGTCGCCGCGGCAACCGCAGTCGGCTCGGCGGTGGCCTTGTTGATGACCAACTGGATCGCGACTCCCACGACGTTGCTCACCATCCAGTACAGCACGAGCCCGCTCGGCGCGGAGAGGAAGAAGAACCACGTGAGCATGATAGGCATCAGCCACGTCATCATGATCCGCTGCATTTTCATCGCGGGATCAGCCTGCGCCGGCTGGGGCGTCAACCAGGTCGAGGCGATCATCGTCACGCACATGACTATCGGCAGCACGTGCAGCGGGTCCTTGACCGAGAGGTCTTTTATCCAGAAGATCCACGGCGACTGCCGCACGTCGAGCGAGATGGTCAAGTAGACGAAGAAGGTCCAAAAAACCGGCATCTGCAGCAGCATCGGCAAGCAGCCGCCGAGCGGGTTCGCCTCCTTCATCAGCGCGACCTGCTCCTTCTGAAGCTGCTGAAGCTCCCGCTCGAACTTCTTCGGGTTCTCCTTCAGCTTCTTCATCTTCTCCTGAAGCTCTTTCATTCGCGGTTGATGCTTCGCGGCCTTTTTCATCTTCTTCGAGCTGAAAAGTCTGAGCGGCGAAAGAGCGATATTTATGATGATCGTGACGACGACGATGCTCCAGCCGTAGTTGTGGAACAGCCCAGCCAATCCGTCGAGCGCCCAGCCTATCGCCGGGACGAGCGGCCGAATGAGAAACGCGAAGAAGCCATAATCGATCAACGGGCCGAGGTCGGCGCCGACCTTCTCCCCAACCTCCGCCAACAACTTCCGGTCTTTGGTTCCAACGTAGATCCGCACGACCGAGCCCGGATCGACGGGCACTGACGCCGACGGATAGTCATCCACCGTATCGTTGGATTTGAACTGCGCGTTGGCGAGCGCGATTTCCCCGACCGGGCGCGACGGAACAGCCACCATCGCGAAGTAGTGATCGACGACACCCGCCCAGCGATACCCGCTTCGGTGAACGTCGACCGCGGGCGCGACGGAGCACCCGACCGCAACGCCGCGCGGCAACTCATCGAGTGTGAGCGATAGAGGCTCGCGGCTTACAACGCGCGCGTATCCGAGAAACGTCGTGCCGTCGCCCGCAACCAGCTTTACCTGGTCCCCGCCGGTGGTGAGCGGCTTGTCGAGGTTGACGCGAGACGCGGCCTCCTCGACGTAGGTCACCTTCGCGGCGGTCTCGGTTATCTTTGCGGCAAGCACCTGCTCGCGCTCGCCGGCGACGCTAAGCGCGATGACTTGCGGCGGCGTGCTGTAGCTGCCTGCTTGTTTGTCTGTTTGGTCGCCAATTCGCGGGCCGATCACAAATTCGGCCGGCTGCGATGTGCCGTTGGCGGTGACTTCGGCGGTGGCGTCAAAGACGAATCCGTCGCCGTAGAATTTGAACTTCTTGCGCACGACGGCTGCGGGCGAAGCGTAGACGAAAGTAATCTCGCGCTCCTGGCCGGGTTCAAGCTTGATCGCCGATTCGTCGGGCGCGACGCCCTCAATCCGGAAATTGGCCCGGTTGAGCTGCCCCGCAAGGTCGGGCGCGGCCGGCAGGCGTAGAGCCAACGGCGCGCCGAGCTTTTCCAGAACATCCTGAGGTATGAGTTCGAGTTCGCCACCGGTGGCCGCGTGGATCTCGCGAACCGTGTGAGCTGACTTGTCGTGCGTCAGGATCCATGAGGTCGCGACCGCCCCGTGATTCGAGAGCTTCACCTTCCAGTAAGCCGTTTCGATGATCAACTCGCGCCGGGGAATATCAGCCTGTGGCGGCGCGGCCGGCAGCGTTACCGCGGTGGACCTGGCAGCAGTCGCCGCCGGAGGAGCGGGTTCCTTTCCCGGCTCAGGCTGCACCGCGACCTGTTGTTCGGGCGGCGGCTCGGGAGGGGGCGGAAACACGCGGCGCATCACGAACTGCCAGCTAACGAGGACGAGAACGGAGAGTATGAGTGCGAGTACCAGTCTGTATCGGTCCATTTATTACCTTAGCCCGCAGCCTTCGGCTTGGCGTTCAGCGCACGGGATCGTAGCCCCCTCTGTGAAACGGGTGACACCGCAACAACCTGCGCATTCCCAGATACAGGCCGTGGAGCGCGCCGTACTTTTTGACCGCCTCCAAGGTGTACTCGGAACAGGTCGGCGTGAACCTGCAAGCCGGCGGGAGCAACGGCGAGATGACCAGTTGATAAGCGCGTATGCAATAGACGAGAGCCGTTCTCACTTCTTGCCCACCTTCTCTACAAAAGCCAAGAAGTCGCTCTCAAGATCGGGATAGACCAACTTTGAGAGAGGCTTCTTTACATTGATCACTATATCAACTCCCGATGGCACAAGCCATTTGTTTTTCCTGAACACCTCGCGCACCAGCCGCCTTGCCCGGTTGCGTTCGACAGAGTTGCCAATCTTGCGGGTGGTGGTAATTCCGATGCGGGGTTTGCCTCCGGGGTTAGGCAGCACAAACGCGGTGAAGTACCGGGCCTGGACCTTGCGGCCTTTCGCGTAGGTGCGGACGAACGCGTCGCGCTTGAGTATCCGGTCCGACTTCGGGAACTGCTCGGATGCTTCACTTCGCATAGCGTTGTCAGGTCGGAATGCTCAGTCCTGGGTCCTCAACGATCGGTCCTGGCTCAATAGTGAGCCGGGGTGAGACGTTTCCGCCCCTTCGCCCGGCGCCGCTTCACGACGAGTTGGCCCGCCTTGGTGCTCATGCGCACGCGGAAGCCGTGCGTCTTGGCTCTGCGTCGGTTATTGGGTTGAAAAGTCCTCTTCATGCCATACACCTCGCGATCTTGTTGCAGTGGAAAACCCTAAACCTATAGTAGGGCCCGGTCCCTGTCAAGGTTGCGACAGGTTAGGTGCAACAGGTTAGGGTGCGCAACAGATTTTCGCGCCGGAACCAGAGGCTCACAAGAGGAGTCGGCGCAGACTTCGTCGTTTGCGCCGCAACTCCATAGGAGTTGATGTGTGTAGAGGAACGCGTCGAGTCCAATGAGCACCCCAGCGGCGTGCTATGTGCCAGAATCGTTCGAGAGGTGAGCGACCCAACATCGCGCCCCGCTGGGGTGCGCCCCCGAGCAAGAATCCGGCGTTCACCCGCTTGATTGTTCCTGGCTCTTGATCCATCAGCGCAACTTCTGTAGATTGTGCGCGAACAAGAGGGCAGTCTCTTTCCCGTCTCATCGGAGGCGCGACGTGAGCACGCAGATATTCACGGATGATACCATCAAGATCGACATCGAGCCGCTCAGCTTTGAAGTCGAACAGCTTGGTCCGCTTGGCAACAAGACCATCACGCCGCCCGTCAAGCTCGAAGTCAACAGCCAGGGGATGAGTCTGGCGTATGCGAAAAAGAACAAGCAACCCGTGACGTTCTCCAGCGTCGATTGGGGAGCCTTGCGCGAGCTCAAAAACGACCTGCGCAAGAACGGCAGGTTCTCTTACTACGGGATCTTCCGCAGCAAGTTGGCCGAGACGAAGATGGTCATTCGATTGCGGGTCAAGGGCGGCCCGTCTGAATGGGAGCGACTCGCCTGCATCTTCGACAGGCTTCCACCGGGCGCTTGCGGGCGAATGTGTCCAGCCTGCGCCGGACCGGTGATAGACAACGTGTGCCGGAACTGCGGCAAGTCGTTCACGGGCCAGCAGCGCATGCGAGGGCTCAAGTTTCTCGGCTCTGGAGTCGTCATCGGAACGGTCGGCATCGCGCTGACCGCGTCCTCTTACAATTCGTCCTCTGGCGCGATCACTGTGTTCTACGGCCTGATGATCCTTGGCTTGGGCCTGATCGTAGGCGGCCTGATCAGCCTCATCTTCGGAGTTCGCACCTGAGAGTGTCCGAGGCATGGACCACGCAGTGAACACGCTGAAAGTACTGAACTAGGTGGCGCTCCAATTGTGAAAGTGTTTGAACAGAAAGAGAGATTTCTATGCAATCACAAAGTCGCACTGGAATAGAAGTCAAGACGAGTTTCTTCCCTCTTGCCTTTCTGCTGTTCCTCTGCACTCCTACGATAGTCATCGATGGTGCAGCGCATCGAGCAGGATGGGGCACTTACTACTTCGACGCCGCGCCCGGAAACCACCACGTGAAGATATTCTTCAAGTACCTATTCATGTCCGAGTGCGGGGGCAATTCGATCAACGTGATGGTTCAACCGGGCCGCGTCAGTAGAATCAAATACCACATGCCGCCGTGGATGCTTGCGAAGGGCTCCATCAAGGAAGTCTAGGTGTCGGAATAACGAGGCGCTTCTTCGTAGTAACGAATTCATTCGTTCTGATTGTCGAGATACTACGCGTGTAGCCAACGTGGAAACGAATGAATTCGTTACTACTGAGACGGTTGATGTTGTTCTTGTGACTTCGTGTCTTTGTGGCGAGGACTTTTCAGCAGCCTCGAACCCCCCGGCCATCATCGAAGTTCCGGTTGTCTCCGCTTGCGCCTGTCCGCTTTCCCATTTCCTTGAAAGACACACGTTGAGAGAATAGAATCCTCCGACCAAACTTGACTCGACTCGGCAGTGGAATCGAAAGGAGCAACCGATGCGCTTCAGAGTGTGCGTCAACATCCTTGCCCTGGCTTTTCAGGCAGCCGTGTTATCGTTCGGCGTGGGGCTGTCCGGTTCCGCGACGGCCACAGAAGAGAAGCCTCCGATTGCAGGAGCTGTTGCTGCGGACGGCAAGCCTCAGCCTTCTGACTGGCCGATGTACGGCCGGGACCTCGCGGGCTCGCATTACAATCCCACAGAAAAAGCGATCACGCCCGCGACCGTCGCACGCCTGAAGCCGAAATGGGTCTTCGAAACCGAGGGCGACGTCTCCAGCCAGCCGACGGTCGTCAACGGCGTCGTCTACTTCGGCTCGTGGGACGGCAAGCAGTACGCAGTCGACGCGAAAACAGGCAAACAGATTTGGGCTTACGACATCGGCAGCCCCTCTCGCAGCGGCGCCGCTTACGCCGAAGGCGCTCTCTTCTTTGGGGACATAGCCGGCCGGCTCTACGCACTCGATGCGAAAACCGGCGCGCTCAAATGGAAGGTCAAGATCGACCCGCATCCCACAACCGTCGCAACCAGTTCGCCGATCTACTACAACGGCCGCGTCTACATCGGAGTCTCGTCCCACGAAGAAGGCGCGATACTGGGCAACCCGAAGTACGAGTGCTGCACGTTCCGCGGGGGTGTCGCCGCTTACGACGCGAAGACCGGCGCGCAAGTGTGGCGCTGGTACACGATACCCGAGACCCCGACCCCGCAGGGGAAGGACAAGAAGGGCGCGACGATGATTGGACCTGCCGGAGGTGCGGTATGGTCGACGATCTCGATTCATCCTTCAGCCAATCGGGTATACGTGACTACGGGCAATCAGTACACGCCGCCGGCATCGAAGTTCCCCAACGCGATAGTCGCGCTCGAACTCGGCACCGGAAAAGTAGTCTGGTCGTATCAGGCTACGCCGAAGGACATTTGGAATTTCGACTGCCGCAACCTTCCGGACTGCAGCGATCTTGACGTTGACTTCGGTTCGACAGCGCTGGTGTTCAAAGGGCCGGGCGGAAAACAGCTCGTTGGCGCGGGGCAGAAGAGCGGATGGTTCTGGGCTCTTGATCCTAAAAACGGCACTGTCGTATGGAAGACCGAAGTCGGACCGGGTGGAAAACTCGGCGGGATCGAATTCGGTGACGCGACCGACGGCGAGCGAGTGTACGTGGGCGTCTCGGCATTCCCGAAGCAGGGCTCGGTTGCGGCGCTTGATGGCGCGACGGGAAAGATACTGTGGAAGACGCTGGCGCCCGATAAGGGAGCCAATTTCGGACCGATCACTGTTACAGGGACAGGCGACAACCGGCTGGTGTTTGCGGGGACGAATAAGAACTTCATCCGGGCTTACGACGCGAAAGACGGAACGACACTTTGGGAGTTCGACACGGGGGGCGCGGTTGGCGGCGGGCCTACGGTTGCGGACGGCGTGCTGTACGTCGGATCGGGCTATCAGTTCTTGAGGATCGGCAAGCCGAACAAGAAGCTCTACGCGTTTTCGATAGACGGGAAGTAAGCAGATCTGTTGCTGGCTGCACCCTACTCCGTCACGCCTTTGTGCGCTTCTTGTGCTGTCTTGTGGCGACAGCATCTCTGGAGACAATGATGCTCTTGAGTTGCCGTTACTCTCAATACCGCTGAAAGACGACCTCCCCGCCGATGACCGTCATTGAACAGATGGTCTTCAGGATCTCGGCTTCCGGGATCTTCATTATGTCCGCCGATAACACCGTCATGTCCGCAAGCTTGCCTACTTCGATCGACCCTCTGATGCTCTCCTCAAACGCCGCGTAAGCCGCCCACAGCGTGAACATCCTCAGCGCCTGATCGCGAGTCACCGCCTGCTCGGGATGCCAGCCCTCTCCTGAAAAGCCTTTCTGGTCCTTTCGCGCAACCGCCGCGTAGAACTCGATCATCGGCTCGCCTCGCTCGACCGGCGCGTCGGACCCGCCGGCGATGAAACAGCCGCTCTTGATGAGGCTCTGCCACGCGTATGCTCCTTCGAGCCGCTTCAATCCCAGCCGGCTCACCGCGAAGTGCAAATCCCCAATCGCGTGCGAAGGTTGCATCGATGGAACCACACCCAGCCTCGCGAAGCGCGGTATGTCGACGGGATTGATTATCTGCGCGTGCTCGATCCGCCAGCGCGGCTCGCGAATCTTTCGCTGCGAGGGCGGCACGGCCTTCAACGCCTTCTCGTACAGGTCGAGCGTCACGCGATTCGCGCGGTCGCCGATGGCATGGGTCTCGATCTGGATTCCCTTGCGCAGCGCTTCGATGAACATCGGCAGCAGGTCTTCTTCTTTCTGCGTGAGGAATCCCGATGTGTTGTGGTCGGAGTATGGTTCGAGCAACGCCGCGCCTTTCGACCCGAGCGCGCCATCGATCGACACCTTGATGTGGCGAACCGTCAGGCGATTGCCGAACAGGCCGACCATCTCACCTTCGCGCAGCAAGCGCTGGGCGTCGGCGCCCGGCCCGCGTATCGACTCGTAGATTCGCAGCTTGATCTTGCCTTCGCCATAAAGCTTCTTGAGCAGTTCCACTTCAGCGTAGCTGCTGCCGGCGTTTTGAATCTGGCACCATCCCAGATCGATGCTGCGCTTCACGCCCAGCAGTATCTCCTGTTCGGCATTGCCCGCGCCGCCCCGGGGGATGTGGCTCGCGATGAGCGCCTGCGCCCGGTCGAGGAACATCCCATTCGGCTCGCCGGTCACCTTGTCCTTCATGATCTCGCCGCCGAACGGATTGGGAGTGTTGCGGTTGACGCCGGCGGCCAGAATCGCCGCGCTGTTCGCCACGCCGGCGTGTCCGTCCGCGCGCGTGAGGTAGACGGGATTGGCGGGCGCGACTTTGTCGAGGTCGAAGCGGGTCGGAAAGGTCTGCGGCTTCCAGAACGTTTCGATCCAGCCGCGGCCGGTCACCCAGTCGCCAGGCTTCGTCTTATCGACTCGCTCCTTCACCTTCGCCAGGAAGGCATCAAGGCTCGTCAGTCCCTCAAGGTTCAGGTTCATCTCGCGAGCGCCGACCCCGGAAAGATGGTAGTGCGAGTCGGTCATTCCGGGAACGACTATGCCGTCGCCCAGGTTGAAGACGCGCGTCTTGGGGCCGACGTAGGCGTTGACGTCGGCGTTCGACCCGACGAAGACGAACTTGCCGTCCTTGACCGCGACGGCTTCGGCGCGAGGCTGGCGGTCGTTGACCGTGTAGATGTTGCCGTTCCTGAAAACGACGTCCGCAGGCTCCGGAGCGCGCTGGCCGGGAACCAGGCACAGGCTCGCGAGGACCAGGATTAGTGCGGTTGCTTTCATGTTTCCTCCCTGAGTGATCCCATCAGAATGTGGGAGGAAGAATAGCACCGGAAGCGAGCCGCGTCATCTCAAGATGCGTCATCTCAAGATCGATTTTCACGGCGCGGCGGTGATCTTCAAAAGATCAATCGAGTGCTTCCACTTTGCGCTTCTCGTGTCGCCTGTGCGAATCCGAAGCCTGACCTGCCCGGCAGTCGAAATGTAGGCCGATGGCGCCGGCACCTGAACGCTCACGGTCGTCTCATCGGTCGTCGTCAGGGTGCGGGTGTCGACGAGGTCCCACTCGCCTGACGAGGCGTTGAAGAGAAACATCTGCTGGCGCTGGCGCGCCTTCGACGATCGTGACTCCGACGTGAAGCTCAGCGAAGAAAGGCTGCCGAGTCCCGTCTCGAACACGTACGTGACCGCGTCGCCGAACTTGTCGCCGTCAAGCCTCGTCGCCTTCAACAACAGAAACGAGTCGTCGGAAGCATGAACGCTCCCGTGGTCGCCCGCCAGTCGTTTGCCGGCGTCAACTGAAAGCATCGCGCAGAAGAAATCCCGCGCCGCCGGCGGAGTCACAACGATGTAATTGCCTCTCACCCGGCCGCTCTGACCTGCGGCGCCGGCTACCGTCAGGCCAACGGTGAAGCTGCCCGCGCTCAGGTAGGTGTGGGAGGGATTGCGTTCCGCGGACGTTGCGCCGTCGCCGAAGTCCCAAGCCCATGAGGTCGGCGCGCCGCTCGACAAATCCGTGAACTGAACCCTGAGCGGCGCGATCCCGCCAAGGGGACTCGCCGTGAAATCGGCCACCGGAGCCGAGGGCGGGGCGGCAACCATGATGTAGCCCGGCCGGAGTTTCGTGCTCTGACCCGCCGAATTACTGACCGTGAGCGTTATGGCGAAGCTGCCGGCGATGAGGTATGTATGGGAAGGGTTGCGTTCCGCTGATGTCGCGCCGTCGCCGAAGTCCCACGTCCAGCCGGTCGCACCGCCGGTCGAGAGGTCCGCGAACTGCACCGTCAGCGGCGCCTGGCCCGTGAGCGGACCGGCGGAGAAATCCGCAAGCGGGCCGATTGCGCCACCTGCGGCTTCATAGCAACCGATGTCGTAGCCTCGTCCTTGCGGCCGCGTCGCACCGACGATGTCGTCGCGCACGTCGCCCGGCAGCGAGACTCCAGCGTCGATCGCGGGAGAGCCGGGTCTGAGCGAATAGTCGCCGGCCCCCGGGTTATTGAACAACTGGTCCGGCGTCGCGATGATCGAGTGCGTGTCGAAGCCGAAACCCTGCCACGCGGAGAGCGGCATGCTACTGCCGCCACCGTCCGTGCTGAAGCGCCCGACCACCACGTTGTAGTCGCTCTGAAAACCCGACACGGCCGGCCCGTAGGTGCTGATCGAGCCTCTGAACGCGTGAGGCGTGAACAGAATGTTGTTTCGGACGTCGTTCCCGGCCGGATCGGGCTGGCCTTCCGAGGAAGCGGAAATGTTGATGCACCACCGCCCGTCGGCCGGCATGACGATCGTGTTGTTGTAGACGCGATTGCGGCTCGATCCTTCGGCGGCGTCTATCGCGTAAAGCGAGATGCCGCTCGCGTGGTTGCCGTAGAGCAGATTGTTTCGAATAACGCTGTCTGAGACGCCATCGCAGTTGATTCCCGATCCGCCGAGTCTTCCATTCTCCCAGATGATGTTTTTCTCGACGACCGCGAACGAGATGATCCCGTCGCCGGGCGTAAAGTTGCGGTCGCCGTTCATGTGAAGCCCCGCCGCCGCGTTGTCGTGAAGGTTGTTGGCGCGAATGATCGGAAAGTCGCCGCTGTTGCTCTGATAGATTCCGTGCTCGCCGTTTGAATACGACTCGTTGTTCTGAATCAGCGGATGGTAACAGAAGGCCATGAAGATTCCGGTGCGGCCGCTGTTATGGACGATGCAGTTCTGGATGGTGATGAAATCGGTGTCGCGCAGATCGACGCCCGAACGCGTGCCGCCCGCCAACTCGAACCCGTCTATCACCCAATAGCGAACGGTTACGTCGAAGTTCTCGACCTCGATCAAGCTTCCGTGACGGTTGGTCGGCGCGAGCGAATTGATTACCACGCTTCCCGGGGATGCAGCTTTGAGCGTGCACACGGCGCTGGCGGTTCCCGACCTGCCGATGCGACACCCGGCGTAGCTGCCTGGTTCGACGATGATGGTGTCGCCGGGCGCGATCGTATCAACCGCGTGCTGGAGAGTGCGCCAGGGTTGTGACTGTGAACCCGTGCCGGAGTCGGAACCCGACGTTGAAACATGGTACGTCGTTGCCAAAGTCCCGCTCGCTGACACGACGAGCGTGCCGAGTGAAAGTAGCGCAAACCGAAAAAGCTTCATAGCCGTCCCCTCTTGGGCAGGTACGGGTGCCGAGTGTTTGGCTTTGGCTCCGATTCTTGTGATCGGACTGCGCGTGCGACTCGATGCGTGTGAGGAGAACGCGATGTAGGGGCAACTGAACAGTCTCATTCTACGGGCGGCCGTCGAGGTCTTCAACAGTAAAGTAGAGTCGGAAGCTCGCACGACCCAATGCGGTTTCTTCGATTCTCCGGTTCGAGCGAAGGACGGACGACAGCGGGCTTTCCGTCTTGAGAGCCTTCACATTCGTTTCTGGCTAGTCTGGCTAGTTTTCGTCTTCGGCAACTGGCGGCTTTCTGGTAGGATTGCGCAGGCACAAGGGGTCGTCGGCTCGTTTACAGTTCACGACGCGGCTGAGAAACGAACAGCGAATAGACCACTGAAATGACACCGAACGTCTATCAGGACATCAAGAAGTTTCTTCGCAACCTGTATCTGGAAGACAACCGGCCGTGGCTCGTCGGGTTCAGCGGCGGCAAAGACAGCACCATGGTCGCTTCGTTAGTCTTCGACACGGTGTTGTCCATTGACCGGAGCGAGCGCCTGAAGCCGATATCGCTTCTCTGCACTGATACCCGCGTCGAGATTCCTGCCATTGTTGAAATGGTGGAAGGCACACTGGATCAAATGCGCCGGGTCTCGCTTCAGCACGGCCTCAACGTCGATGCGCATTTACTGAAGCCGCCTCCGGAGGAAACGTTTTGGACCAACATCATCGGCCGGGGTTATCCGCCGCCAAACCGGACCTTTCGTTGGTGTACGCAGCGAATGAAGATCGATCCGGTCAACGTGTTTGTTAAGAAGCGAGTGGGGCATTGGGGCGAAGCAGTCTTGCATCTGGGTGCGCGTCGGGCGGAAAGTTCAACCCGCGCTCAAACAATGGCCGGACGAGAGACGCGAAACAATTTGCGACGGCACCCTGACTTGCCACGTGTGTGGGTGTCCAATCCGATTGAGTTCCTGACAACCGAAGAAGTCTGGGCGTACCTTCTGCAGCAGCCCAATCCGTGGGGCGGAGACAATCGCGCGCTCTACAGACTCTACGCCAACGCCAGCAGTGGTGAATGCCCAATTCAAATTGACACCAGCACGCCGAGCTGTGGCAACAGCCGCTTCGGGTGCTGGACGTGTACAGTTGTTGACCGCGATAAGGCCAGTGAAGGCTTGCTGGCTAGCGGCGATGAACGCATGGAGAAGCTCATCGAATTTCGCGAGACGCTTCTCTACTACCGCGACCCGGCCAACGGCAAACGCGACAACAAGCGAATGAACGGCAACGAAGGGCCCGGCCCGCTAACCATAACCGCTCGTCGCGAACTTCTTTCAAGACTGCTCAAGCTACAGGAGGAAACCGGCCTCGAACTCATCAGTGAAGATGAGCTTTTTCTCATCCAGCAATTTTGGAAGGCGGCGCGCAAGCCCGACGATGGCGGGGGCGTCGCGCGGATAATCAACCGGCAGAAGGGGATTCTCATGAGCGACTGGAAAGAAACGAACCGGCTGCGGGATATCCAGGAGGAAGTGACACTCGAAAAGGGCATCTCCGCTGATACGTTGCGCCGCTTGCTTGCCAAGGTCGAGGAGTTCAGCGAAAGCCATCGCGCCATGGGGCTGCCCGACGATCTGCTAAGAATTCTTAAAGACGATTTAGACCAAGAACGACCAACGGAGACGAGTGGCGATGCCTGAGGTCTACATCGATTCGCTTACGCTTGAGAACTTCGGGCCGTACTACGGCGAGCACAGCTTCAACTTCGGCCCGCTAGAGGGTCGATGTGGCATCCTCGTCGGCGGCAAGAATGGCGCGGGCAAGACACATCTGCTTCGGGCGCTCTACCTCGCCGTCGTTGGTGAAGCCGGTGTTGTTGACCTCAAGAAGGTTGAGCCGGCTTCTGAGGCTACTCGATTTGTTTTCGAGAAGTCTTTGAACCGCCGCGCTCTATCAGAAGGTCAAGATACGGTGCGTCTTGAGGTTGCGATCTCGCAGCGTGATGAAAAGGGTGGAGCTAGTAGAAGGGCGACGCTCGTCAGGGAAATTCGTCACCGGCCGAACTCTGGACCGGTATGGCGCTCCTACGCCGAGCGAAACGATGGCTCTGAACGCATCGAAGACGAGAAACATCTTGAGAAGCTGCGCGATGCGCTGTTGCCTCGGCATCTCGCGCGGTTCTTTTTCTTCGACGCAGAGCGCGGGCAAAACTTCAGCCTCGGTCAGCAGGACATCGTTGAAGGCATCAGCCGGATTCTGGGTCTGTGGACGTATGGTGAACTTGAGACCGATCTGCGCAGTTTGATTCAGAATAAGATTCCACGAGTGTTCAACGCCTCCGAGGGCCACGAGGCAGCAAAAAAACTTGCGGAGCTCAACGGCAGGATCGTCACTGCCGAAGGTGAATTGAACGCACTGCATGAAGAACTTAGCAGCATCGATCTTGAGCTTCACGAATCGAAAGCGGAACTTGACGAAGTCGAGGAACGGCTCAAGAGCCTGGGTGCGATTGATCCCGAGGAATTGCAGCGAGCACAGGACACTCGATCGAAGCTGGCAGAAACCAAAGCAAAACTCGAAGCGGAACTTACGGCGGCGTGGGAACAGGCTATGCCGGTCGCGCTGCTGGGCCAGTATCGGCGCGAGCTACACGACTACCTGATTCAAGAAGAGAAGCGGCGAGAGTGGGAAAGCAGCAAGGCCACAGTCGAGCCGAAGATTCCTCAGGTGAAGCGTGATGTGTTCGAGGATGTCCCGACTGAATATCTACTCTCGGACGACGCTCACGCTTTTTACGCCGAATCGCTTGGAACGATCTCTTCACAGTCTATTCCACCGGCCGCCTGATGGTATGGCAGAGAGGGGTTTTGTGACCGACCGCAGCGACCGAAGCGCCAAGGTGCGAATCCGAATGGCAGACCCAAACAAGCTGAATGGCTGAAACTCTCATAAGCTCCTCAGGTGAATGTACACGATGGCTGAATATCTTGAGTTCGCTCAAGTACGACCGCACGAAGGGCGTCGCTCCGCACAAACCGCTCTTGCTTCTGGTCGTGTGCGACTTGGTGGAGGATGGCAGTCTCAGCGGAGCAATACTTCGCCGTGATGGCGATCTGGCATTCCGTTTCTCATCGTATTGGCGGATAGTCGCAAATCGGCGGAGAACCAGGCCCGATGTCAGGCTCCCCTTCTTTCACCTGCGCACTGACGGCGTGTGGAAGCCGCTTGAGGCAGACGGACGGATAGCGGAGGACAGGAATCGCGCGGTCCTCGCACAAGTCGATGTCTCATTCCTGCTTTGCCTCAACGATCGTGACTTTCGGACACTCGCGAGGCGAACACTGATCGCAAAGTATTTTGAATCCTCCGAGCGCGTGGAACTCTACGAGGTAACAGGATTGGAACCTCCACCGGATGACATCGTCGCGGCCGACGCTACACGGTTTCTTCCAACCGAAGAGTCGCAAGCAAAGCGGGATGCTAAGTTCGCAGTTCGTGTGCTCCCGGCGTACAACTACACATGCGCGCTTACGCGCTATCGAATGATTTCAGTGGATGGGAAGACGCCGCTTGATGCGGCACACATTCACCAATTCAAAAAGGGTGGGAGCAACCATCCGACCAATGGAATCGCCCTATCAAAGACCGCCCACTGGCTCTTCGATCTTGGCTTCTGGTCTATCACGGACGATCTCCGCGTCGTTGTGGCTGAGCACCGGTTCGAAGAAGCAGGTGAAGAGGCGTACTTGCTCAAGAAGATGGCGGGCCGTGAATTACTACGTCCATCGAATCCGCACTTCTCGCCTGACCGAGCATGCCTAGCTTGGCATCGCAAACATAAGTTTGAAGCGGCTTGATTAGCAGGAGCACGAGCGTTTGGTTTGGCGATCCTCCTATTGCAAACTAGTCCAATGTTATTATAATGGGCGCGTAGCTTCACGTACGTTAGATCAGAAGGGTTCCCAAAGGGTTTCATCTCTCAACCCTGTAGTCTGCAACGTTCTTCACAACATCTCTGGAGGTCAGGTAATTTGGCCACTGTGCGACCGTGGGTGGAAGGGGAAAAGATCCCCGATGAGCGCGTTCGCGACATATTTCGTCAACCTCCTGGTGTGCCTACGACATTCTATCGCAGCTCATTGGTAATCGGATCGAGAGGCGTCGGAAAGACGACACTGTTTCGATATCAAAAGGAGATTCATGAAGGCATAGCGGTCCATATTTCGCTACACGCCGAGTTATCGAGTCTCACTAAACAAACAGGCCTTGGGCCACTGGCCTTTGACTATTCTCCAGATTTAGAACGTCTCATCATCGGGAAAACGGTATCACTTCTTGCAGTAAGCATTGTGGACCGTCTCATAAAGAAAGGTCTATCGATCGACCGCGATGTCGTGGCAGATTGCCTACCCTCACGTTTCCACCACAAGAGCGGGTCATCAGAAGCTCAATGGATCTCAGATATGAAGCGAGCAATCGCTCGAGGATCGCTCGAGGAATTTGACAGCGTTTCTGAGACACGTCCGCTACCCCCGCTCATCTCATTGCTCGGAGAATTGGCACAACAGAAGGAGGGGCCACTTCTCTTGCTTCTCGATCGCGCCGATATGATACTGGCGCCATCGCTCGTTCCGGTACTGGAGCTGCTTGATCAATCAGCACAATACACCGCTCTTGTTGCGATGCGACCGACTCTGATAGGGCAGAACGTAACCAACTTGGCCGATGAGATAGTCGCCGGAGATCATTACGGGGTCGTTCACTTAGGAGTAAGTCCGCGCTCGCGGGAGTGGGTAGACTTCGTTGAAGATTCTGTACGGGCGCAGATGCAGGTTTTGCAGTTCGGCTCCAGGTTCTCCTCGATCCACAAGGAGATTAAGGACAAAATCATCGCGCTTTCTCGCGATTCCGTGAGAAGCTCCTTAGAACTGTTTGCAAGATATGTTGCTGCCAAGTCGGAATCGGCGAGCGAAGAACTCCTAACCGCGCTTGAAGATCTTCGTGAGAATCAACTCGCAGCCGCGCAACGCACATTGCAAAAATATCATCCTGATTTTCGGAAACTGGTAAGCGATATTCGCGCGGAAGCTTTAAGGCAGCGCGGACAAATTACAGGCCCGATTCTCCTGAACATTACTGAATCCGCGAGGGAGACTCTATTCAGCGCTTTGGCGCGGTCTAGTCGTCTCGTTGAGGTTGCCCTTCGCGCTGGGGCACTCTGCATGCCTGATGGACAACGATGGGTACCGGGACTGCGACCCACAGAATTGGAACTCCCGCCTCTCTTAGTGTGGCAGAGAGGGGATACGATTTGGACTGCTGATACCGTCTCGACCATCACAATCGCAAGAGACGAGCAGCAGATACTTAAGAAATCCGGTGGCTCGGCCAAGCCGCCCAGCATCTTCGTGGCTTATCGCATGAAGTCCGAAGAGAGTAAGAGCTTTCGACGAACTCTCGAACAGGCTTTGAACTCTCATCCAGATCTGTCTAGATTACTGGTAAACGACGGTCACGTGCCGGCCGGTACTCCTTCATGGGCTGAGGCGATCCGTAAACGAATTCAAAGCGCGAAAGCTGTGGTTGCGGACGTCACGGGTATGCGGCCCGATGTTCTATTCGAACTTGGCTTCGCATACGGCCTTAGCAAGGCGACAATCCCTGTTGTCTCTACTTCCACTGGCCATGCAAATCTACCGGGTTGGATTTGCGGCGCTCAGCTTGGTCACTACGGTGATCGTTCGGGAATTGTGGGCATTGTCTCCGGTATTGCGGCCCAGCTATCTGATCCCGAATTTGCCAGAGTGAGACGACCTCCTCAGCCGATCCCCGGTTTAGCGGTATGGCTTAGGTGTTTGGATTGGAATAGGCATATATCTGACCAGTTCACAACAGTAGCGGCCAGAGAAGGTTTGAAAGTAGAGGTCTTACCAAATAATGTCTTTGACGAGAGCACGATTAAGCGGGCAGCAAGCGCCAGCCTATTAGTCGTAAGCCTGGACGGGACTGAGAGCGACGCATTAATGCACTTTGTTTGTGGAGCGGTTGTCGCGAAGCCTCGTGCAGGATACGGTAGAACATTGTCGAGAGTCATTCTAGTATTGCAAGAACCTAACATGACGGGGCAGAATCTCATAGCAGATAGCCTGAGGCGGTGCAGCGACGTAGTGAACGTGATAGAGGTTAACAAGGTCATTGACCATACGACGAGGTTCGGTCGGAAGCACAACGAATGGATTGAGAAGGCTTCGAAGCGACAACCCTGGAGAGGGCTCCCCTCTAGAAGGAGGCGAAAGAGATGAAGTACGAAGTCAAGCTTGAAAAGCCAATCTTAACGTCGCTACGCGGTTGCTTTGATGATTCCCAGCGGACGTTATGGTTCGGTGCGGTTAGCTTCGAAGAGCGATGCATTGGCTCGCTCGTTAGTCTGGAACGAAATGACCTAAGAATCGACCAAATGATTGCGCTGGAATATTCGATAGATCCGTACCCCTTCAACGAAGGCAGAGAGCGTATAAACAAGAACAAAGATATTCTGCAAAGCTATGATCACAGACTCGGCAGCGAGAACTTGGAGTTTAGAAGAGTAGATGCCTATTCTTTTCAGGATCTGCAGGAGATCGTCGAGAGAGTCCTTGAGTCCACGTATGAGTTTGTCGTCTTTGATATCACCTGCATGACCAAGATCCACGCCCTGGCTATAGCGGCCACTCTTGCGCAGATGCGAACCTCGTGCAAGTGGGCTATCGCGTATTCTACCCCCGAGAATTACGGAAATCTCGGAGGTTTAGCCAAGGCCTTTGGATGGCAGGACATAATCATTGCACCTTTGGCAGAAACCGCGTCGCTTTACAATGAAGCAAATGGCAGGGGGATCGTCATAACGGGACACGAAGCAGACAGACTGATAGTAGCCCTCGGAGAGTTAGAACCGACTGGAGGCGTGATAATCGTACCCGACACACCAAGGAGACCGGACCTTCGTTACATAAGTACCCGCATAAACAGCAAAATTGTTCGCCAGTTAACAGGCATGCGTTCCCAGAGTTGGGCTAGACAGGTCATTAGCATCGACGATTTGGCGAGGCTACACAACTGCGTGTCCCGCGAAGTAGATCTCGCAAGGAGATACGACGCCCCAGTGATACTATTCCCATATGGGCCCAAATCGCTGCTGTTCTTCTCCGCCCTACAACTCGCCTCCGAGTATCCTGAAGCATCATGGTTCGTCTATCCAATTCTCTCCAGCCACTTCGTGAGCTATAGTGAAGGGATCGAAAGCACGATGTGGCTAATGCCCAAAGACGTCACTGCAACACAATCATCACCGTTACCATTGGGCGTAATGATTGCGTAACGAAAAGGCCAAGGAGACTAGCCCAACTCCTGGCCCGGTGTCCGGCGGAAGTCTCGACCGTCTCCGCTTCGGAGTCCATACTGCGGCAGATCCGTATTCAGCGCGACTCGAGTGAACAATTCGTATTTCATGCCGTCCCTCGACTGCTAAGCATGCCCACCGCCCGTTCTAAAGCCGACAACGCAGCTTTGATCTCCTCCACCGAGTTGTCCACTTCGAGCGAGAACCTGATCATCTGCCGCGACGCTATCGACTCTGGTTTCATCGCCTTGACCACGTGCGACGGTTCGTCTGAGTCAGCGAGACAAGCTGAGCCTGAAGATGCGCAGAGCCCTTCCTGATCAAGCAAGATCAGCAGCGCTTCGGAGTCGATGCCTTGAAATGTTATGTTGCTGGTGTTGGCTAGCCGCTGCGTCGGGTGGCCATTCAACTCCGTGTTTGGAATCGAGTTGAGAATACCCTGCTCCAACTCGTCCCTGAGTGGGCGAACCTTCTTCTCGTACACTGGTAAATGCTTCAGCGCCAGTTCGGCGGCTTTGCCCACGCCAACAATCAAGGCGACGTTCTCGGTGCCGCCACGCACGCCTCGTTCTTGATGCCCACCGTGGACGTATGGGGACATCGGCGCCTTGCGCCGAACGTAGAGTGCCCCGACGCCTTTTGGTGCATGAATCTTGTGGCCCGTCAGCGAAAGATAGTCGACGGGGAACTTCTTGACATCGCTCTCGATCTTGCCCGCAGCTTGCACGGCATCGCAGTGATATAGCACGCCGCGCGAGCGGCAAATCTCGCCAATCTCTTTGATAGGGAAAAGCACACCGGTTTCGTTGTTGGCCCACATCAGCGAGACAACAGCAGTGTCATCAGTGATGGCGTTTTCAAGGTCGGCGAGTTTCAGCAAACCCTCACGATCAACCGGGAGATATGTGACTCGATAGCCGTCCTTCTCAAGAGCCATGCAGTAATTCAGCACCGAGGAGTGCTCGACCGCCGACGTGACAATGTGGCGCTTAGCAGGATGAGCGTGCAGAGCCGCATGAATTGCGGAGTTGTTGCTTTCGGTCGCGCAGGAAGTGAAGATCATTTCCATCGGATGGGCGCCGATGAGATCAGCGACTTGCTCTCGTGCGCTTGCTATAACGGACTTGAGTTTCGAACCGAACCTGTAGCTGCTTGATGGATTGCCCCATTCGGAAGTGAAATAGGGCATCATCGCCTCCAGCACTTCTGGCGAGATCGGCGTGGTCGCGTTGTGGTCGAGATAGATCATCGTTGTCCAAGCTCATCGCGAGCCGTGATGCTGAACTCTAACCGCCCGCAGCGCGTTCAATCAACTCGCGCAGTATCGACCGATGACAGGCTGACTCGTTCTCACAGTAACACCCTATGCTCAACGGAGTAGCTCTGGCTAACTCGGCCAGAAGCTTGACCGCTTGGCGCGCGTCGGTCTTCTTCATCTCGGCAACGTAGCGCTCTCGGAATTTCGACCATCTGACTTGCTCGCTCGGCCAGTAGCGGGTCTTCAGCCACTTGAGCAACTCGGAACTTGGAGCCAGCAATGGAAACCAGACATCGAAGTAGTCCAATCGCGCGTAGTCTTCTTTCTTTACTCCGCGCGGCAGACAGCGCACTGTGCCGACGCCAATTGAGGCGAAGGCCATGATTTCATCTGACGCCCGTACTGAGAACGTCTACTTCGTTGCGTGGCCGAGCCCGCCTGATCGTACCCTCTGTTCGTACTCTCCCCATTGCCTCATAAAAACCTAGGCGAAATGCCATCTTATCAGGCAGTCAGTCCGACCATGAATCTCGCTTTGGTCTTCGTGATGATCGGGGTCTTCGCCGCTGCGTGCGTATAGCAGGTCTCAGTTTCCCGCGAGCCACTTGCGGCCTGCTGTACAGAAGTCAGCGAAGTTGCATATGCGGCAGTGCTCCTCCGGGCGAACAGGAAAATCATCAGGTGACGCCGAGGAGACGATCGCTTCAGCCGCGAGGTCGATTGCTTCGGCACAAGCATAGCGCTCGAGCATGTCATCGGGCAGAGTCGCCTCGATGTCCGGATCGAGAAAGTGGAGAGTGACCGTGACGCGCTCCACATCGGGGATCAACTCCCGCACCGCGAGCGCGTATGCCTGCATCTGCAGCCGGTAATCGGCGGCCCTCGCTTCGACTTCGGCTTCGAGCGGCCGATCGCCCCACGGAGCCGCGCCGGAAAAATCCATCAGGAGCTGGCCGCCGGGTTCGATCGTCGGCGCGGTCTTCCGAGTCCGAAACCGGTTCGTCTTGAAGTCGATGATCTCGGCACTCAACCCCTCGCCGTCCTCCGTTTGCCGGATCAGCAGCTTGTCGATTGTGCCGGTCAGAATCCCGAGCGGCCGCCGTAACCTGAAACGGCGCTCGCTGAAAACGCCGGCCGCTGCCGGGCGCGCCCGGCCCAACGCCGCCGCTCTCTCAATTCGCTCGCGCACACGGCTGGCGATGTAGTTTCGAGCCAGCGGCATCAACTCATCTATTGCCTTCATCGGATCAACCTCTCGAAGGCGGTCGCCCAACTCCGCCAGTCTCAACCTCAGCACATCGTCGAAGCTTGATCTCAAACACGCGGAAACGTCCTCGCCCTCGGCGTACTTTTCGCAGAAGCGATGAATCACCGCGCCGCGAAGCGTCGCCGTCAGGTTCGAGGGCGGTTCGGGAGCCTCGGCGTCGTTCCACACTGCGATCTCTTCTCCCGTGGGCGCGTGCAGCACGCGGTCAAAGTAGTACTGCCTCGGACAGCGCTGATAGTTCATGAGCTGAGTCACGGTGAACCGATGAATCGCTATCCCGCGCTGCGCGGGCACCAAACCGAGCAGCGGAAAGCGGGCGGCTATCGGTTGGGTCAACTCGATCTCATCTTCGGCAGACCGCGGTTCCGAGAGCGGAGCCGCAAGCACCGGCGGCCGGTCGAGCAGATTCATCGTCACTTGAACCTGAATGCTCGTGACCGGTTCGAGCATGCGACTCTCTATCGTCTGGTCGAGGTCGAGCGCCCGCCATATCCATGCCAGCCAGGAATCGCTTCCGCCTTTCGACCTGGGCGGGCCCTTCGCCGCTCCGGAGAGGATCAGCCGGTCGCGAGCGCGCGTCCCGGCAACGTACAGCAGCCGCATGCTCTCGAAGCGCTCGCGCAACTGCTGACGCCGGCGAAAGCGCTCCATCGTGTGCCCGGCCACGCGACCGCCCCGGCCGTCGGGTATCTTCAACGTCAGGCCCCGATGCCGGTCGAGGATGTACCATTCGGACCTCGGCTCAAGCTGGCGTTGAAGCTCGGGGATGATGACCACGGGGAACTCGAGGCCCTTCGCCTGGTGGATCGTCATCAACCGGACTGCGTTCGCCGCATCGTCGATCTGGCCCTCGCTCTCGCGGCCGCCCGCTTTCTCGAAGTCGCGTACGAATCGCACGAAGTCACGAATCGTGTGCGCCCCGGAGCGCTCGAATCGCTCGGCCAGCGTCAGCAGCTTTTCAACGTTCGCCAGCCGCTGCGCGCCATCGAACGTCGCCGCGATGACTGCGCGGTACTCCGACCACCTAAGCGCGCTGCGCAGAAGCTCGGACAGGCTCACGCGACTCCGGAGCTCGAGCAATCGGTCGAGCAACTGCGCGACCGCGTCGAGCATTGGCCTCTCGCGAGGGTCGATGAAGTCTATCCGGCGATGATGACGCAGCGCATCGAACAGATCGCGCGCGCCGCGGCGCCTCCGCAAGCGGCCCTGTTCGTCATCGCCGTCGGCCAGGGGCGCCGCTCGCAGCGCCAGCAACGCGTCGTCGGACACTCCGCCGAGCGGCGACCTGAGAACGGCTGCCAGAGCCAGTTCATCCGTCCGATTGTCGAGAACGCGGAGCAACTGAATCAGGTCCGTTATCTCTTCGCGTTCATAGAAGCCCTTGCCTTGAACGGTCTGGTACGGAATGCCCGCGCGCCGGAACGCGGACTCGTAATGAGAGACCTCGGTCATCGCTCTGAACAGCAACGCAATGTCGCGGTAGTCGAACTTGCGCGCCGATTCGCCCCCTTCGCCGGCAACCAGCGTCGTGATCCGCGCCGCCAACTGCCCGGCGTCCCGTTCTCTGGCCGACTCCGCCGGACGTGAAGCCGTCTTGTCGCGTTGCTCGTCGGGCCGTAGGTCAACGAGCAACTCGACGAGGGGCTTCGGGTCGAGGGCCTCGCGCTGAGGCTCGCTCGGTTCGTGCTCGACGTATCCAAGTTCGCCCAGCTCGCTGCTGCTCAACTCGTCGCCCGGCGCGAAGACGAGTTTGAACAAATGATTGAAGAAGCCGATCAGCGCCGCCTGACTCCGGAAGTTCAGGTTGAGCGGGACCGATTTTCCGCCGGCCGATTCCATCTCGGCCGTCATCTCGCGGAAGACATCAACGTCAGCGCCCCTGAAGCCGTAAATCGACTGCTTGCGGTCGCCGACAATGAAGAGGTTTGCGCGCGCGGTTCGGCCCAACGCCAGCCTCGTCATCAAGTCGCGCTGCAAGCTGTTCGTGTCTTGAAACTCGTCGACCAGAAAGTACCGGTACCTGCCGGATGCGCGGCGCAAGGCCTCGGGGTGATCGTCGAGCAACTTCAAGACTCGCAATTGCAAATCGTCGAAGTCCAGCGCGGACAGACGCCTCTTCTCGTCAGCCAGCCGCGTTTCAATGTGCGCGACGACCGCGAGCATCTCGGCCGCGTATTCTCTCGCGAGAAGATCGAAGTAAAGACGGGGAACGAGTCCGCCCAGCTTCCTCTCCCAGATCAAATCGTCCAGGGCTCGGACCAGATCGGCGAGCGTGCCGCTAGCTGTGGGCCGCGCCAGTCGAAAGTCCTCTATCGCCTGACAGTACTCGGCGAGTGAAAGGGAGGCCGTCGCACTCGAGAGCGCCTCTAGAAGCTGCGGCCATCTGCGCTCTGCATCTCGCCTGTCCTTTTGAGCCGCGCGAGTCAAGCCGCGCGCGCGGAACAGCTCCGACATCCTCGCGTCCAACTGTTCGAGGCTCCGCGCGTAGTCGTCGGGCGTCGCGTGGTTCTCGCCGGTCCTTCGCGCGACGTCCGCGTAGCTCAAACCCTGATTGCGCATCGAGCGGTAGATGCCGATCAATGCCCCGGCCAGGTCCTGTCTTCCAAAACCCGCCGCCAGACGAGTGATCGACTCGTGACCGGCGTTGATGAACTGGGTGAGAACCTCCTCGACGATTGACTCTTCGAGCATCGCCGACTGGTGCTCGTCGAGGAGGGCGAATTGCGGGTCGAGCGCGGCTTCGACGGGAAACTCTCGGAGCAGACGCGCGCAGAAACCATGAATCGTCGTTATGATTGCGCCGTCGAGCGTGCGCTTGTACCGCATCCAACGCGGGCGCTCGCGTGAGGCCGACTCGCGCAGGAGGCGATCGAGGTCTCGTCGCAAGCGTTCGCGCATTTCGTTTGCCGCGCGATTGGTGAAGGTGATCGCGACGATTTGGTCCAGCGATATATCGACGGAGCGGAGAATGTGGAGATAGCGGTCGACGAGGACGGTCGTCTTGCCCGCGCCCGGGCCGGCAGTCACGGAGATGTGCCGGTCGATCGTGTGAGCGGCTTCAGCTTGATTTGGTTTCAGATCAGCCACAAGAAGGCACAGAAGTCACATAACAGTAAAAAACTTCACGGTTCGACGGTTAGGATGTACTTCTTGATTTCGAGCTTCGAAGCGCCGAAGTTGATGAGCAGCCCGTGCTCGATCCGCGACGCTCGCAGATACCCGAGGATTTGTGCGATGTGCTCATCCGTGATTGCCTTGCATGCCTTCAACTCGACGATCAGCCGGTTGTCGATAAACAAGTCGGCTTCATAGACTCCGATCAACGTCCCGTCTTCATCGAACACCTTCAACGGGTGCTGCTGCTTCACGTCGAGACCGAGTTTTCTCAGCCGATGAGCGAGCGCATTCTCGTAGACTTTCTCGAGGTGACCGTGCCTGAGGTACCTGTGAATCGCGAAGCTGGTCTCGCGTATCACGTCGCAGAGCTTAAAGATGTCGTCCTTTTCCATTTCTTTCCTCCATTCAAGATTGGTCGCCGCAAAAAAGCACAAGACACACAAAGGCGTATCACAAGCGCAAAGGCGTCAGGCGTCATCTGCCGGTTCCCGCCTGTCAGTCTTTTGCGATTCTTGTGCCTTCTTGCGGCTGATTCTGTATTTGTCGAAACGGCAGACGGCGGAGTAATCACACGTCGGGCAGGTGTCTTTTGGCGATGACGGAGCGACTACGAATCGGCCGGCGCGCATGGCGTCGATGAACTCCCATATTCGTTCTTCCATCCTAGCGCGCATCCGCGACCAATCCGCGTCCGTCAAATTTGAATCCGCCCTCGCGCCGACACCCGTGTAGCCGCTCATCCGCGCTCGATACAACCCGCGATTCCGCCGGTTCTGACTGCCGCGCATCACATAGTACCCGCCCCCCGCGATCACGTGTCCCGGCAAAAGCACACGCTCGAGCGCCGCCAGGTATATACCGATCTGGAGATCCCGGCCCTCCTCCATATCGGCCAGACTCGCTCCCCTCGACAGCTTGTAGTCATACGCGACCGCTATTCCGTCTCGCGCGACGTCCACGCGGTCAATCTGCCCCCGCACTAGAGCGCGTTCTTCAGAGGCACTCTCGCGGCCCGCGCGCCGCAACTCAAGCAACTCCTCTCTCGAGTCAGGATCGGCGTGCTCGCTCTTCATTCCAAACGCAAGCTCGAAGTAGGCTGCGCGGACGTCTTTCGCGCGCGTCGCCTCTTCGACGGCGATCTCATAAGCCAGCACGCGATCGAGCAACACCTTTCTTATCTCGCGATCGATTCGCCAGACGTGAGGATTGAGCGGCGGAACGCTCTGTTCGTGTTCGTCGAAGACCTGGTCGGCGACTGCTTGAAGCTCCTGCCTCAGCGGTTCGCGATCGAGAGGCGCGAGCCGCTGCCGCCGATGCTTCTCGAAGAACCGCCTCAGCACCTCGTGCAGCAAGCGCCCGGCGTCCAGCGCCGGCAAATCGAGGGCGGCTTCGCCGCGCGGCTCAAGCCGGAGCACTCGCTGCGCAAAGAACCGGAACGGGCACTTGCCATACAAACTAAGCTCGCTCGCGCTGAAGACGTGTCGGGGTCCATACTGCTCGCGCGTCATTTCAAGGAGACGCGCGTCGGTGATCTCACCGTCGAAACGGCCAAACGACGGCCCGGCCCTTTCGCGTTCGATCGCGATTCGCTCCAGGGCGGCGCGACTCAGATATCCCTCTTGCGCCGCCCACTCGATCATCGCTGCGACGACCTGCCGCGGCGGGAGTCCTTCCCGATCGGCGCGATGCAGGTGCCTCTCGCTCAATCGCACGAGCGAGATCGCAAGTTCGGCGGCTGTAGACGACGCGGCGACTTCGCGGCCGTCGTAGTGCCGGCGAACTATCTCCTGCTCTATGTGGGCCGGGGCAGCCGCCTGCCGCAACTCATCGATGTAGTAAGAGGCGACGGTTTCCGCGTCGGCGTTCTCTTCGACAAGCAGCGGGCGCGTGAGGTACAGCCGTTCGGTTCCGCGGCATGCGGCCTGATAAAAGTAGTGTTCCTCTTTCAGCAGCGTGTCGGGCGAAATGTCTTCGAGTGTCAATCCGTATTGCTTGAGCCGCTCGCGCTCCTCGTGCGGGTAGATCCAGTCGCGAGAGGCGCGCAGCGGGAAACCGCCTTCGATGAGGCCCGCGATGAACACCGCGCGAAATCGCAGTCCCCTGACGTCGGTCGCCTCGAGCACCTGAAGCCCGTCGCGGTCTCCCCCGCCCACTCGCAACGTCTGCGCCGCAATGCAGCGGATGACTTCGTCGATGAACGCGCCCAGCATGATTCGACCCGCACCTGTCCCTTCAGGCACGACCTCCTCTGCCATCTCTATTGCTCGAACTGCGGAGGCCAGCGCCCGGCGTACGCCCTCGAGTCCGCGCACATCGACCATCGCGCGATCGAAATCAAGCCCAGACCGAGATTCAAGCAACGGTTTCCTCGTCTCAACGGCAAACCGGAGCGCATCGAGGATCTCCATCAAAGCGTCGCGCAGTTCCCTCGGCCGGCCCTCGCGCGGAAACCCGCCGAGCAGGTGTGCGAGACGCTCGACCATCAGCGCCGACCACGCAATCGAAGCCGGATGAACCTCCGTCGACGGTTTCGGCTTTCGATGGGAGCCGGGATGCTCCGACGGCAGAAGTCCTACTTCGGGCTCGCGGTCAGCGTCGTGGTCGATGTCGCGAATGAGGTCCTCGCCTTCGGCGCTCTCGGTGATCGCGTCCACCTCGTCGGAGGCCTCAAGAGCGGGACGTATCGCTCGGAGCGGCGCCGTCAATCGACCCGCCCTGTGCAGCCAGCTATCGGCTCGCAACTCGCCGCCGACGTAAGCGACGACGTTCTCCAGTTGGTCCGAATCCCATCGGCCGATGCCCGGGTCGCCGTCATCGCTTCGTGCGTCACTCAGAAGCTGCGCGTGATCCCGGACGAAGCGGTCTCGCAGACTGGCGAGGTCCCCGTCGCCGAGGCGAAAGTAGTCCGACTTGATCAGATCCGCGAGATCGCTCACCTTCGGACTTTTTTCCTTGTCGCGCGCCATCTCCGCGAGCATGTTGAGGAGCTTCAGCGCAGCTCGAACGGCCGGGACCTCGCCCAGCGACAGCCGCCGTTCCAAGCTGCACGCGATTGCCTGGTCATCGAAGATTCGGGCGATTGCATCGGCGTAGGAGGCGCGCTGGCGAACGACGACCGCGATGTCCGCGAGCGAGTAGCCCTCGACGAGCACGAGCCGTTTGATCTCCCTGGCGATCGCGCGGATTTCAGTCTCGCGGTCGCTGCACATAAGGCATCTGATGTTCACTTGCGCGGCGGTAAGTTCGGAAGAGTCGGCGGCGGCCGACTCATCGCTTGAGTCCGCGTTTGAGTTCGCGCCCTCTGCCGCGGCGGTATTGAACAGCCGCGCTCTCAACGGCGAGAGCGCGCCTGCTACGGTCTGGGAGTCTCTGCTCTCGACTATTTCGAAGGGCGCCATCGAATAGAGCTGATCGATGGTTTGGCTGAACGGCCGGAATATCTCGCGGTTCTCGTCATCGCGATTGAGGTTGACGATTACGTCAGGAATCGCCGGGATCAGCAATCGCAGCATTTCGCCTTGAACGGGAGTGAAGTCAAAGAAGCCGTCAAGAACGAGAAGCCGAATCTCGGACAGCCAGGGCAACTCGACTTGTATTCCGTCTACGTCGCCGCGCAAGACCGCGAGCGCGCGCAACTGGTCGGTGTCGTCATCGGTCATGTGAAACCGATCGAGCGCCGCCCAGTAACTCGCGTAGATCAGCCCGATCTCACGGTCGAAGTCTCGCTGAAGGTGAATAGTCGGCGAGGAGGCCCCGGCTTGATTGCCGCGCTCGCCCTGCTCGAAATCACGGACGCGCGCCCGCACGATCGCGTCGAAATCGGCGGGCGGGCGGGCGGCGCGTTCGATCTCGCCGATGAGCGACGCGACAGTGTTAATGCAGCCGTCTCGATTGGCGAGCGGCGCGATTGCCTTGATGGTTCCCGCTCGCGCAAGCCGCTTGATCAGTTGAGAGATGAGAGACTGTTTCAGCGGCAGTTCTTCGCGATCGATTGGAACTCGCGGCGCGAGCGACAACCCGGTGGTGGCTTCGACCGCGGTCTCCAGCACGTGCCTGACGAATCCGCGGAAGAGGTGGACCGGGACCGAACCCCAAACTCCCCGGTTGCGATTGCCGTCGAGCAGTTGGTTGGTGACGAGATCAAGCAGAGGGTGAGAAGCCGCGAGGTAGAGAAGACTGTCGGCCCGGCCTTCGGCGATGAGGTCGGCCGAGCGGGCCACCAGGCGCGGCCGGTTGCTGCCTAAGACTCGTCCAATCCAAATCTCCTTCGACAATTTCGCACCGAGACCCAGTATCTTCCGCCCGCAAGGTCATTCGTCCTCAACGTCCGCATCGTCGATCAAGCCCGGAATCAAACCCGTCTCCCCCATCTGAAGCGAGCGCGCAGTCCGGTCGATCGTCTCCATCGCGTCGATGTCGTCGGCCGTTGACGCGCCGAGCTCTTTGAACTTGCGGGCTGTAACCAGCACGCGGCGCTCGATGGAACCGACCGCCGCGTTATAGGAATCGACCGCGCCTTCGAGGTTGCTGCGCATCTTGGAAAAGTGGCCGGCCAGCGCGCGGATGCGATCGTAGAGGTCCCGCCCGAGCTTGCTGATGGCCAGCGCGTTCTTGGCGAGCTGCTCCTGCCGCCAGCCGTAGGCGACTGCCTTCAGAAGCGCGATGAGCGTGGTCGGGGTTGCAAGGATGACTCGCTGTTCGGCGACGCCGTATTCGATCAGGCTCGGATCCTGTTCGAGCGCGGCGCTGTAAAACGTCTCGCCGGGCAGGAACAGGAAGACGAACTCGGGAGTGTTGTCGAACTGTTCCCAGTAGCCCTTCGCGCCGAGTTTGATCAAGTGATTACGAATCTGGCGGGCGTGATCGCGGAGCTTGCCGAGGCGGGCCGGTTCGTCGGAGGCGTCGAGCGCGTCAAGGTAAGCCTGGAGAGGCGCCTTCGAATCGACGACGATATTTCTGCCGTTGGGCAAACGGATGATCATGTCGGGCCGCAACCTTCCGTCGTCGGTTTCGACGCTCTCCTGTTGAACGAAGTCGCAGTATTCGACCATGCCGGCGATCTCGACCACGCGCTTCAACTGAATCTCGCCCCAGCGCCCTCGGACCGCCGGCGCGCGCAGGGCCTTCACGAGATTCGCGGTCTCGGTCTGCAACTGGTTCTGCGAAGCGGCGAGCGACCTCACCTGCTCGGTCAGGGTCGAGTACGAGGCGGTGCGTGCGGTCTCGATCGTCTTGATCGTGAGGTCGACCTTCTCGAGCGACTGTTTGAGCGGCAGGACCAGATCATCGATCGCCTTTTGCCTGGATTCGAGATCGCCTTTCGCGCTTTCCTGGAATCGTTCCAGCGTCGCCCGTGCCAGATCGAGAAAAGACTGGTTGTTGCTCCGAAGCGCTTCCGCCGAGAGCGCCTTGAATGCGTCCGACAGTTTCTGCTGTGCGTCATCGAGCAAGGCGAGCTTCTCTTCGGCGGCTTCGCGTTCTTTCTGGATGGCAGTCGACAACTCCGCGCTTCGTGCCTGAAGCGTTGCGGTCTCCTCTTTCAACGCCGCGATCTCCGCGTCGCGGGCTTTCAACTCGGCTTCCAGAGCCGGGATGCGGGAGTTCCTCTCCTCGGCGGCCGAACGGCGGGCTGATTCGAGCTTGAGGTCATCGCGCAACGCTCCCAACTCGGCGGCTGTTTTTTCGGCGGCGGCTCTGGCTTCGGCCAACTGCCGGTCTTTTCCCAGCAACCGTTCGCCGAGCGTCGCGCGCTCCGCTTCGCTGTCAACGCGAGCCCGATCGTAGGCGCCGCTGACTCGAGCTCGCATTATGAGCCAGACAACGCCGCCGGCAGCGGTCGCCCCAATGATCAATCCGAGAAGCACCATCAGCAACGATGACGCGTCTCCCATCGTTGAACCTCCTTCATTCCTGCCTGGAGCCTGAAGGACTATACCCCCACCCGCGCGGGATTCGCGAGAGTTGACGGGCATTGCCGCGCCTGCGCCTCGAAGTTAATATGGCAGCTATGCGACAGAAGACGGCTGCCATCGTGGTGATCGGCAACGAGATTCTGACGGGGAAATCCGAAGACAAGAACGGCAGCTTCCTCATCGGCGAGCTCTACCGTCTGGGCGTCGCGCTGCGTCGAATCGTGATAATCCCCGACGAGGTCGAGCAGATCAGCAAAGCCGTCAGCGAATGCTCGGCGGGATACGATTACGTTTTCACGTCGGGCGGCGTCGGGCCGACGCACGACGACCTGACCATCGAAGGGGTCGCCCGCGCGTTCAACAAGCCGGTTGTTCGCAATCCCGAATTGGCGGCGATGTTGCGAGCGTACTTCGGCGAGGGCGCCGACGAAGCCCGCATGCGAATGGCTGATATGCCGGAAGGGTCCGAGTTGATCCGCGGCGGGAGCATTCGCTGGCCGGTGCTCGCAACCGAGAATGTCTACGTGCTGCCGGGCGTGCCGGAACTGTTCCGCAGCAAATTCGAAGCGATTCGCGAACGGTTTCGAGCCGAACCTTATCACGTGGCGGCGATCTACACGCGCCAGGACGAGTTCGACATCGCGCCTCGTTTGGATGGGGTGGCGTCGAGGTTCCCAAGCGTTGATATCGGTTCTTATCCTACGTTCACCAGCGAGGAGTACCGCGTGAAGATAACGATCGAGTCGAAGGACGCGGACGCGGTCGAGCTCGCCCGCGCGGCGTTGTTGGAATCATTGGACCAGTCGGCCATAGCCCGAATGGATTGATCCGCAAAAGAGTGATCCACGAAGTACACGAAGCAACACGAAGCAAGAACTGGGAGAGACCGGGACAATGGAAGAATCGTGAAACGGCGCGCTCGCAAACTCGCCCGCCTGTTTCGCCCGTTCCATTCTCCCGGTCTCTCCCAGTTTTTTTCTTCGTGTTGCTTCGTGTCCTTCGTGGATGAACATTCTGGAGACTGAATGAAGAGAACATTGTTGGTAGTTGGGGCGCTCGCTGTCGCCGCGGTTCCCACTCACACACAACAGCCCGCGCCGTTGCGCTTCGAGGTCACGGTTGCGTCGAATCTCCTTTCCGCGCCTCAAAACGGACGTCTGGTGGTCATCCTCAACCCGGACAGCCGCCCCGAGCCGCGATTTACCGTCGGCCGGACCGGCTTTGATGCGCCCCCGATTCTCGCGCGCGATGTAAGCGGATTTGGACCGGGTTTGGCCGCAGTCGTCGATGACAGCGCGGCGACCTTCCCGATCGACAAGCTCGCTGATCTCAAGGAAGGCGACTACTACGTTCAGGCGCTCTTCGACTCGAACGTCGATCTGAAGTCGATGAACGCGCCGGGCAATCTCTACAGCGCCGTCCGACAAGTCCACCTCGACCCGAGCGGCAGCGGCACGGTGAAGATAGAACTCACCGGGAGGGTCGCACCGGAACAACCGGCGGCCGAGAGCGAGTACGTCAAGTTCGTCAAAATCAAATCGGAGTTGTTGAGCAGCTTCCACGGCAGGCCGATTCTCCTACGCGCGGGTGTGATCCTGCCGAAGGGCTGGTCGAGCGAGCCCTCACGCGAGTATCCGCTGCGCGTTCACATTGGCGGTTACGGCGCGCGGTACACCGGGGCGCTCGGCATGATGGCTGCCGGCTCGGAGTTTCGCGCCGCGTGGCTCGACGAAGGCGCGCCGCGAATGATCCTGTTGTTTCTCGACGGCGACGGCCCATACGGCGACTGCTATCAGGTGAACTCCGACAACAACGGTCCGTACGGCGACGCGATAACTCGCGAGCTGATCCCATACGTCGAGCAAAAGTACCGCGGCGCCGGGAAGCCTTCCGCTCGCGTGCTCGACGGCGGGTCAACCGGCGGGTGGGTGTCGCTCGCGCTTCAAGTCTTCTATCCGGACTTCTTCAACGGAACGTGGTCGTACTGTCCCGACGGCGTCGACTTTCGCGGCTTTCAACTCATCAACATCTACAAAGATACGAACGCCTACGTGAACGAGCACGGCTTCGAGCGGCCCAGCGCGCGTGACCTGGACGGCGACGTACGGTTCACGATCCGCCACGAGTGCCAGATGGAGAACGTGCTGGGGCTTGGCGGCAGTTGGACGATGTCGGGCGAGCAGTGGGGCGCATGGAACGCAGCGTACGGCGCGCGCGGATCGAATGGCCGCCCGCGTCCGCTGTGGAGCCCGAAGACGGGCGAGATAGACCGCGACGCGGTGGAGCACTGGAAGCGGTACGATCTGCGAATGGTGCTCGAGGAGAACTGGAAGACGCTCGGGCCGAAACTGCGAGGCAAGATTCATATTTGGGCCGGCGAGTCTGATGACTATTTCTTGAACAACGCGGTCCATATGCTGGACGAGTTTCTGTCAAAGGCCGATCCGCCCTACGAGGGCAGGATCGTCTATGGTCCGGGGAAGGGTCATTGCTGGCGGAACTTGACCGAGCGGCAGGTGATGGACGAGATGGCCGCTGCGATTAACCGGGCGCGCCGCTAAACCACGCGCAACAGGCGAAGGACGACACGTGGAATCGGAGGTGTACGTGGATCAGTGCGCGAGGTCGGATTCGACTACGGCGCCCGCCATTCGCAGCCTTTCAGTGATGCTCACGATCTGGGACCCGCCATCGGGCGGCGACGCGGAGTCCGAGATCGATGACAGCGCAGTAGCCATCAGCGCCACGGCTTCACTCATAAGCCGCTGGTGATCCTGCGTGTACTGGTCGAGGTCGGCGGAGTAGAGCGTCACCGCGCCATGAATGGTGCGGGCCTTCATGATCGGAAACACGGCTAGGGTCCGATAGATCGCGAACTGCTCGATAAGCGAGGGCGGGAGGTCAAGCCTCGGATCGGTGTTGCAGAAGGGCTGACGGTTGGCGATGACCCAGCCGGTCACGCCTTCGCCGAGCGCGATGCTGCGGCCTTTGACCAGTTCCGCGTTGCGGCCTGAGGCGTGAACCACAACGTTGTGGCCGGTCTCGGGCACAACAAGCGTTATCGCACACAAGTCATAAGGCACGAGCGTGTTCAGTTTGTCGGTGAATGCGCGAACGAGCTCGTCCTGACTGCGTGCGCGGATGGCGGCATGCGCGAGGCTCACAAGCGCCCTCACGTCGCCATCCAGAGGGTGCGTATGGCCGGGCTGCTCAGTGGCGGTGTCGTCTGCCAAACCGGCTCCCGGAGCCACCTGCCGCGCGGCTTCTGAGAGTTCTTCGGAAGGCTCGATGCCGAATGTAGGCGCGGGGTGACGTCGCTGCGCTTCAATCTCGGCCTCGAATTCCGGCAGGTGAGCGATGAAGGTGCTGACGACCCGCGGGTCGTACTGGGTGCCGCTGCCAAGCGAGATCAATCCGATAGCGTCCTCGCGTGACATGCCCTTTCGATACTGGCGGTCCTCGCGCACGGCATCGAAGCAGTCCACCACCGCAAGAATGCGCGCGGTCAGCGGAATCCCGTCGCTGGCCAGCCCGTCAGGGTATCCCTTGCCGTCCCAGCGCTCGTGGTGGTGGCGTACGACGGGCACGATAGGATAAGGGAACTCGACGCGGCCGAGGATTTGAGCTCCGGCGATTGTGTGGATCTTCATCTTCTCGAACTCGGCGGCGCTGAGCTTGCCTGGTTTGTTCAGGATGTAATCGGGCACGGCGATCTTGCCGATGTCATGCAGCAAGGCGCCGGCCTTCAGCGCTTCGATCTCGATTTCCGAGCAGCCCAAAAGGCGAGCGACGCCGGCTGCGTAAATCTCGACGCGCCGCACATGGTCGTGGGTCACTTCGTCCTTGGCATTGATGGCGACGGCTAGAGCTTCGATGGTCTCGCGGTGGGCTTTCTCCATTACCGCGATCCGCTCCTCGACACCGTTGCGATACTGTCGCTGCCCGAAGTAGATGGCGAGCAGGATCGGGCCTCCGATGACGGCCACCGTCAGCACGTTGTGCTGGAGCGCAAAGTACATCAGGGTGGCGGCTGTCCCGGTCGGCAGCAACATCGGCGCCGCCCACAGGAAGCTCCGGAAATGGCGGATGACCGAGTGGCCATGCCGCAGCGCAAGCAACGTCGACATGAGCAGCAGGTTGACGTGAATCTGAACCGTGCTGGCAAGGAGGACCGCAACGGCTATGTCCAGAATGGGAAGCTCGAATCCGGGTCCAACGTTGCCGAATCCGTATCGCAAAACGCCGGTGAGGACCGCGGCGGCGGCGGCGGCTGTCAGCGCCATCATTCCCGAAGAGAAGACATTGCTCGACCAGCGGCGAACGGTGCGGCGGGACCCAGTGTAACCCTCTATCCCGGCGACGAAGACCGCCGCGGAGAATCCGTACCAGGCGGCGACCAGAAGCACAATGGCATCGGTGAGCGTGAACGTGAGGCGCTCGCGGGTGAACCTCGACCCCAGCGGCAAGCGAAAGTGCTGGGGGAACATTCCGACCAGGACCGCAACCGGCGTGAGAGCCAGAACCATCAACTGCTGACGCAGGCCATAGCCGACGGCAAGATTCACCGCCGCGGCAATCCACAGGCCTACGCCGGAGACGGTTATCACCGTCTGGTAGAGCAGGCTGATCGTGTTGCTTTTCTCTCTGACCATCCTCGGGCCTTACGCAGAAAACATCCCGGCGCGCTGCCTATCCCCCGCGCGCGCCCATGACTCTCAGGTCAACCACCGGTTCCGTTCAAAAAAATCGTTCCATAATGCCCAACGAGCTTGCATCCAGCCCTCTCATAGAAGGCGCGCGCGTCGCGGTTCTCTTCATTCACCAGGAGACAGACTGACCTCCCGGGCACGAGCAAACTTCTGCACAACTGGGAGAAGCATCGCTGCCCATATCCCTTTCGCCGCTCTTCCCGGTCCACGTAGACGCCTTCGAGGTACACGACGCCAGGGGTGTCGGCCATCACGTCTGCCTTGAAGATCAGGCGCCCGTTTTCTATCCAAACCCACACGCGACCCTGTTCGATTCGTCGGATCGTGCGAGAGAGGAATCCCATCGGATCAGCGTCCATGGGATTGACGCCGCTTTCTTCAAACGCCATCTCGGCATTCACCGGCAGCACCTCGGCGACGTCGTAGATGTTGGCCGGGCGCAAGCCCTGGACCTGGTCGTCCTGAGGAACCGGCCATCGCCGCTCGAACAGCAATTCGCGGCCGACCAGCCGGGGCGTGCAGCCGGTCTCAGAATAGTGGCTCCAGAACCGCTCGACGTTCTCTTGTTCGCCAAGAATCAAGTAGGCCGACGGACAATCCTGTGACAGGCGGGCGAAAGCGGCGAGTGCGCCCTCGGTCCGCGCTTCAACCAGCGTCGCGTGTCCGATGAGGGCGACCCCTTCAAGCCGGCCTTTCGGGTCGCGACAGGCGTAGAATGTGCCGCGATTGAGGGGGCTGACCAGACCATTGTCTCGAATGAAGCCGGCCATAAAAACGGTATGGACTGGGCGAACGGCCAGGAATTCCAATACCTCGCTCTCATGCTCGTTAGTGAGGGTCTGAACGGCCAGGCAGGAGTCCGCACCCAAAGAAAGCTGCCCTTGAGCCACCGCGGTTCCTCCTGGCGCTACCGATAACGACATGATCTCCTCCTTGGAGAGTGTTCTGGGATTACCAGTGTCTCTCGATTCGGTCCTCTTGTGCAGAAGCGCGCAGCTCGCGCTTCAAGGAACTAGATGAGACTTGCCGGTCATTCCGGATCCGGCGCGGGACCCGGGTCGCCATGCAACTGCGACGCACTCGATTGCGCGATGGTGTCGCTCATTAACAGAAAGTCGCCTAACAACACGCCGTCGCCCAGCAGCACGCCGTCGCCTAGCAACACCCCGTCGCCTAGCAGCACGCCGTCGCCTATCAGCCTGCCACAACTCAGGAACGGCAGGCCGTTCCCCAGCAGGGTGCCGTTGCTGGTGATAACATAATCGCCGAGCAGCACGCCGGACGACATCATTGACCCATCGCCAAGAACTACTCCGTCTCCCAGCAACACGCCGTCACCCAACAGCACGCCGGTGCCGTAGATCTTCTGATACTTGGTGATGAGGCTTGTTCCGGTCGCGTACGAGTAGTTCACGAGGATGCCTTGCGACCAACTGAACGTTTCGCGAGCGATGGTCGATTGAGGCGTCGGGGGCGCGCCGGTGACCAACAGGTTAGCTCCCAGGGCAGTCGCGGCCGTCAGGTCGGTCCGCACGAGCCTGGCCAGGCGGATTGCGCCCTCGATGTTAACTTCGCCCGCGCCCTGCTCGAGCATGTTGAAGCCTGAGAGCGGCTGCGCGGTGTACATCAAGATCGCTTTGATCATGTTCGGCGTCAGCCGCGGATTGGCTTGCAGCATCAGGGCCGCGGTACCGGCCACGATGGGCGTCGCCATCGAAGTCCCGCTCAGCCGCATCATGTCGCGCTCATCTTCCCTGGTCCTTGCGGCGTCCAGCTCCGGATGACTCGTCACCAGCAGATTGTCCCTGGCCTGGGTCGAGGCCAGCTTATTGCCGGGCGCGCAGAGGTCGGGCTTGATGAGGTTGTCGTAGTGTTTGACGCCCGTCGTGTCGGTCCAGAAACTGCGCGTCGGCCCGCGAGAACTGTAAGTGGCGACGCCATCGTCGCTGCGGGCGTCGGTCGCAAAGGTGTTGGTCGCGCCGACGGTGATAGCGGAAGGCTCGTTGCCCGGCGCATGGATCATGCCGTACTGCTTCTGGCCGTCGGCGCTCTTGCCGTTGTTGCCGGCTGCTGCAACACAGACAACGCCCGCGTCGACCAGCCGGCGAACAGCTATGCAGACCGGATCGTTTTTGTAGGAATCGATGGCCAGCATTCCGAGGCTCATGTTTACGACGCGGATGTTGTAGACCGTCCGGTTGGCCCACACCCAGTCGAGAGCGGCTAACAGCGCCGACACCGTGCCTCGCCCCTGCGAGTTCAGCACTCGGAGGTTGACGAGCTTGGCGTTGGGCGCGATTCCGGTGTACGCGGTGCTGATTCGGTTGCTGCCGGCGGCGAGGCCAGCTACGTGGCTGCCGTGCCCGTACGGGTCGTTAGTAGTGATGCGCTCGCCGGTGAAGTCTACGTTAGCGATGATTCGGGAGTCGCCGTTCCTCGCCTCGTAGGATTCGTGGTCGTTGTAGAGACCGGAATCGAGAACGGCAATCGTGACGCCCGAGCCGTCGAGTCCGCCGGTGATCGCGTCGCGAACGATCGAGGCGCCCGTCGTCATTTCGACGTGGCCGAGCGTTTGAACGTCCCGGTCCATCGATATATAGGAGACCTCATTGTAAGAGGCCATCTCTTCTACCACGTAAGTCGGGAGCTCGACGATTCGGGCATTCAAGCTCTGAATGACGCCTTTGACGTTCACGCCATAGCGGCTGAGTAGACCGCTGAGCGGCGCCGTCGGGCGGCCCTTCAACTGGAGAATCACCGAGACCCGGTCTTTGTAGTTCCTGGTCGCGCGCACGTTGAGCATGCGGTCACGCAGATCAACGGAAACTCTCTCGGATTGAGCTTTGCCAAAGGGAGCCGTAGCCTGGCGGATCTGAGCGCTGGCATTGCCTGCCAGAAAACTGCTGCCACATACGGCAATAAGCAGCGATAACGATGCAAGCCAACTTAGGGCTGGAGACCGCTTGATCGTGTTCATCTCAACCTCATTCGAATTCGGGCCAAGCAAGTGGCCTAAAAAACTGAGCCAAGGGATCGAAAGGAAAACCCACCCGCCTGACATAAAGGCAATGGACGTGCCGCGCAGGTCTTCCCTAAAGAACCCGCATTTCCGCTCAAAAACCAGCGATCAGGACGCGATTCACTGCAATTCCGCCTTGTGCAATCAGTCAGGCTGAGGGACGTAGACTGGTCAATCTGACGGATGATTGATACCCCCATTCGGAGTAGGCACGCGCCGCGCGCTTGAAACGGCAATGACGGATTGGCCGGGCCTTCAATCATCGACGCGCGAAGTAGGCGCCCTTGCAGGCCCGTCGATTCTCTCGGAAGTAGACGCAGTTCTGTTGCGCCTTGCGTGATAGGGGAGGTCATTGGAATAAGCGGGACGCGGTTAGTTCAAAGTCGACTCCCAGACCTGATCCGACGTTCTGGAGAGAGGCGCGGAGTTTTGGAGCGAGACGGGAGTTCCGGAAAAACCGGGCATGTAGATGATGTTCGAGGGGTCTGTGCCAGTCTGGAGTTTACTCTGGTACTTGTTGGCGTACATCGCGCGGTCCGCCGCGAGGATCAGCTCGTCCATCCTCCAGCCATCGCGGCCGTAGAGGGAGGCGCCGAGGCTTATGCCGACACGAGCGTACTTCATCGGCCGCACACAGAAGGCAAACTGATCCACCGCGCGCCGGAGCCGGTCGCACAACTCCTCGAACTGTTCTCCGCTGACCTGGGGAATCAACGCGACAAACTCGTCTCCCGCGTAGCGCGCGAAGAAATCGTATTTGCTGAACTGAGAACCGAGCAGGCTGCTGATCGCCTTGAGGAAATCGTCGCCAACCTGATGGCCGTAGGTGTCGTTGATCGGTTTGAAATTGTCCAGGTCAAGCATCAAGACGAATAATGGCGCGCCGGAACGGTCGGCCCGCGCCGCTTCCTGCGCGAATCTCCGCTGCAACGCGCGCGAGTTCGGAAGCCCGGTGAGCAGATCGGTCATCGCGTCCGACTTCGTTTCAGCATAGCGAAGCGCGTTGTCGAGCGCGTCGGAGGCGATGCGCGCAACAGTTTCGAGCAATCGCAGATCGTCGGCCGTGTAGTCGGCCAGCGTCATTGAGTACAACGCCAGCGCGCCCAGAAGCCGGCCATCCTTCAGCAGCGGGAAAACGGCGACCGCGCTGTAGTGAGTGCCGTAAGGCAGGTTTGCGTCGGCGAAATCGAGCATCGGATCGGTGTGAGTGAACGGCTTGCGGTTCGCCAGGACGTACCCGGTGATCCCGTCGCCGGGGACGACGCACCGCCCGCGCAAATAATCGGCGTGCGCGCCCGTAACGTGTTCGGCCACTGCAATCCCCCTCGACTCGTAGTAGCGGTAGATCACGCATGTGTCGAACCTCACGACGTAACCGAGCTTGTTCGCGATGATCGCCATCGCGTCCTCGAAGTTAAGGCTGCTGCCGAACGTTCGGGCGACCTCGTAGAGCGCGTACACCTCCTGGTGCGCGCGGTTGATCTGGCCGATATAGCTCGGCGGCGACATCGACCCCACATCCAGGTGCTCCTGCGACAAGCCGGCCGCGGGAACGGCGCCGTTGCCTTTCAGCAAGAGCGGCGCCGTGCGCTCCATCTCCTCCACTTGCTGGGCTGCGATCTGCGCCTCGAACTGGGGAAGGTACTGGATGAACAGCCGCACGACTTCGGGATCAAACTGCGAGGCGGCGTTGCGGCGCAAAAAGTCGATGGCTTCTTCTCGTGTGAGAGCCCGGCGGTACTGGCGGTTCTCGTGCAACGCATCGAAGCAATCTACGACAGAGAGTATCCGCGCGGTGATCGGGATATCTTCGCCCTTCAACTCGTCTGGGTAGCCGTTTCCGTCCCATCGTTCGTGATGATGCCGGACGATCGGGACGACCGGGTAGGGGAAACCGACCCGCTCGAGTATCTGCGCGCCCACGACGGTGTGAATCTTCATCTTCTCGAATTCGGCAGCGGTCAGCTTGCCCGGCTTGTTGAGAATGTGGTCGGGCACCGCGAGCTTGCCGACGTCATGCAATAGCGCGCCGGCCCGGAGCGCCTCGATCTCGGCGTTCGACAGCTTGAAGAGTTTGGCCAGCCCTTCGGCGTATATCTGCACGCGGCGCACGTGGCCGTGAGTCGTCTGGTCCTTCGCGTCAATTGCGCTGGCCAGCGCCTCAACTGTAGACAGGTGGAGCCGGCTCACCTCGTCAATGTGCCGCGTCTTTTCGTTGATATGCTCGAAGTAGACCTTGTAGGTGAAGTACGACGCGACGATTATGGGTATCGCCGCTCCGACGTAGACGAATCCGTAGCGCTCGATCGCGAAGTAGATCAATCCCGCCGCGATGGCCGAGCCGAAGAAAGTCCACGAGGTCCACAGGTATCCGCTGCGCCAGAAGTGGTATGGCGATTTACCGGCGCGCCTCGCATAGAACCACGCGACCAGCCAGCAATTGACCAGGTATTGCACGAACGCCAGAACGACGAGAGCCGGGAACAAAACCGGGAACGGCAGTTCGGCGTGCCCGATCGGCCATTCCGGCTCGTAGCCGAGCGCTAGCCTCAATACCCACTGGAATGCCGTCGAGGATAGCAACACAGTGATCGCCATCAGATTCGGCGCCAGTATCCAACTGGTCGGGCGCTTGGCGGTCAGGCGCGCCGCGATGAAGTTGTCGATGAAGCCGAGCACCACGGCCGGGCCGGTGCCGAGGAAAAACACGGCAAGAAAGATGAACACGTCGGAGACACTGACCGACGCCTCCGTGTTGGGGATGTGGAGCGGGCGGCGGCTCGCCAGGAAGACCAGCACGCACAGCAGCGCGAACTTGAGCCAGTCTCCGCCGGTTAGAGTGAAGAGGCTGCCGATCGACACCAGCATTACCACCGTACCTATGCTGGTCATTCCCCACCAGAAACACTTGGATTCGGTGTTGAAGTCCGACATGTTCAGCCGAATAGTCATGGTGCTCCCCGTGTTCATCCGATTCCTGGTTCGTATTAGTCGATTCTCGAGGCCACTAAACCGTGCGCTCTCAGGCTCTCAGCGTGAACCCCGGCTTCAGGGTTCACCAGCCGCCGACTGCGCGAGACCGGCCGCCTGAATCACTCCTTCAGCGACCACTACACCTTCAGCTATTATCACCCCCTCGGATAGGGTTACGCTTTCGCCGAGGCTGACCCCTTGAGACAGCGTCACGCCTTCAGTCATGATGACCCCCTCGGACAATACAACTCCTTCGACGACTATTACGCCCGATGAGAGTATGACTCCGCTGGCGAGGACCCCTGAGGTGATCATCCCGTTGTTGTTGCTGATACTGACGGTGACGTCCCTGATGCCGGATGTCATCACCGTGCCGCTCGTGACCAGCACCCCGTTGTTTTTGACCGATGTGCCGTACCAGAGAATGCCCGGCTTGTAGATCAACTGATAGCGCAGGAACAACTCGCTGCCGGCCCACACGTGGTTCATGTTCGAGAAGATTACGCCACTCGTAGCGCACGATTCGTTTGTTATCGTGGTTGCGAGCGAGGGCAGCGAAGAATAGAGACAAAGCCAATTCCCGGCACTGAGTGATGACGGGTTCTTCAAAGACTTGGCAAGCTTGACTGCCGCGTAGAGGTTGAGCAGTCCGGCGCCTTGCTGGCAGACGTTCGCGCCCGGTATCGGCTGCGCGCTGTATTGGAGAATCGCCTTGATCAGCCCTGGGGTCAGGCCGGAATTCGCTTGGAGTAAGACTGCTGCCGACCCGGCGACCACGCCTGAAGCGATCGACGTCCCGCTCAGCATCATCTGCGTCGAGGAGCCGTTGTAGGTGAGTTCCGGGTGCTCGCTGATCAGTTTCGACCCGCTGACTTTCGCGGTAACAACGGCGTTACCCGGAGCGACGAGATCAGGTTTGAGCACGAAGTCATACTGCTTCTTCCCCGCTGAATCCAGCTTGTAGCCAAGCGTCGGCCCGCGCGAGCTGAATGTATTCACTATGTCGTCGCTTCGCTTGCCGGTGCCGCGGGTGTTTGCGGAACCCACAGTGATGACCAGCGGATCGTTGCCCGGCGAGGTGATCGAGCCATAGACTTCGCGTCCGTACGGATCTTTCCCATTGTTGCCCGCAGCGGTAACGACTACGATGCCGGCGTTGACCGCGCGCTCGGCCGCCTGACAGAGCGGATCATTGGTGAAGGAGTCGACCGAGGCCGCTCCCATGCTCATGTTGATGACCTGGATGTTGAACAGCCATGCGTTAGCGACGCACCAATCAAGCGCGCGGATTGCGTCGCTGACGGTCCCCTGGCCATTCGAGTTGAGCACGCGAACACTGAGGAGCGTAGAACCCGAGGCAATACCGTTGATGCTTCCATAAGACAGCCCCGCTGCAGCGCCGGCTACGGCCGAGCCATGGCCGTAAACATCGCTGAAAGTCGACTCTCCGGTTACGGCGTCGACCACGACGCTAACGCGGCCTCTTCCATAGCTGTCCTCAAATGTAGGATGATTCCAGTCGATCCCCGAATCCAGGAACGCTATACCCACGCCTTCGCCGTTGAGGCCGTAGGAACTCCTGACGTTGGTGTCGCCCGTTTCGTCACGCAGCTTGGTGTCCGGTGTCGCAGTCGAGTGGGTGACTCTGTCTGGCGAGATGTAGCTGACATCGTCCATGCTCGCGAGCAGTCTGAGTTCGGGGGCCGTCAACTCAGCCACGAAACCATTGAGGCTCTCAAAACTGCTCGTCGCCGACTTACCGACCGCTCCTCGAGTGCTAACCTCCACTTCGTCCATGAGCGCATTGTTATTGGACCTGATTGCCGCTGCTGCCAAGAGGTCGTCGCTCGGAGGCCCGTAGGTTTGTACGATCACCCGCGAGCGCTCGACGTCGCTTGAACGCGTGTCGTCGGGACTGCTGAATTCCCGGATCGCCTCCTGAGCGTCCGCCGCAGCGGTCTGGCCTCCGTCGACCATGACCGGCGCAAGGTCCGGGGCGATCTTCTCGCGAAGTGTCGGGTCGAGTTGCGACACCGCGCTGTCGAACTCAGATGCCTCTCGGGAGGTCGGTTGAACGCCAGCTTTCTCCAGCGCGCTTTGTTCTTGACGCGAGTTCAGCGTTTGATCAATGCGGCTCGCTGCCAGTTGCGGTTTCGGTAGTAGTAGCGCGGAGAGTAATGCGAAGATTGTGAGGAGTACGACTGTGCGTGCGGGGTCTATCCTATGCCTCATGCGGGCCTCCGTTTTCTATTCTGCTTTGACCAACACCCGAGGTACAGATACAAGCCAGATCGCCTGGCGAGCGATAGGGCAAATCGGATTCCACGAAGGCCGATTCAGTAAACTACTGATATTCTTGATCGGGATTCAGAATAATTGGGTGAGGGCTGATGGACTTCGGTCAGAACGACGGAAGGCGACGCCGAAATGATTGAACCTTGGCTCTCGTACGTATTCTCGCTGATGACGATGCGCTCACAATGGCAGTGGCGCTCGTTACCCGCGGCGCCATTGCTCGCCGGCCGATCGCAGGTCGTCAAGCGCCGATTGAAGCCTGTCCTGATACTCGGCTGTCTCGCCGGGGTTCGCGGTTCGGGGCACATAGACCGGCTCGCCGATGAGCGTGACGGCTCGTGTAAACGGCCACGGAATCTGCAGTCGGTCCCAACTCGGAAGCTCGAAGCATCTGCGAGCAGCGACATGAAAGGGCAGAATCGCCCTCCCACTGTGGCGAGCGAGAGTAACTGCGCCGGGCTTGGCCACGTATGCCGGCCCGCGGGGACCGTCTATCGTAAAGCCGGTATGGATCCCGGCATCAAGGCACTCGGCCATCTCCACAAGGGCTCGCCCGCTTCCCCGAGTCGCCGAGCCTCGCGCAGTGCCGTACCCGAATCGTTTGATGAAGCGGCCGATGTACTCTCCGTCACGGCTGTGGCTCGACATCACGACGATTCCCCGCCTACGCCAGAACCAGGTTGCGCCGAAAATTGCGGAGTGCCAGGAGGTGAAGATCATCGGCTCGCGTTGTTCTTCGAGCCGCGCGAGGTGTTCGCTGCCGACAATCTCCCACCGCAGCGTCGTGCAGATTGTGCGAATAAGCGCGTAGAAGAAGATGTCCGCCAGATAGATCTTCAACCGGTCGAGCACGGAGTAACTCGACAGGTCTGACTGCACATAGACTCGCCGGCGTAACACGTTGACATCGACAGCCAGGGTGCGTCGCCTGGGAGTCCGTCGCTCGTCCGGCTTCGCACTTTCGTCATGGCTTGACTCGGCGGTTGATTCGGCCTGGCCGGTTTCGGGAAGCGAGCCTGATTGTTGAGAGGTGCTCATCTGTTCCGAGAGAATCTATTCGGGGCGACGATTGATGTCAAACACGTCTACTTTGCCTCCTTCGGCGAATCCTTAATCAAATCCTCAATCAAATCTTGCGCCCCGGATTTGTGGCGGGTTAGTATATCGAGCGAACGGGTGTTAAGGAGCGCAGACGCATGCAATTCAGAACCAAGATCGCCATCGTGGTTTTCTCCACCATCATTGCCTTCTACGCAATCGTGGGAAGCTTCATGTCAAAGTCCGGGCAGGCGGTGGCCAAAGGCAGCCAGTACGCCCAACTCACGATCTTCGATGAGGTGCTCGCACTCATCATCCGCGACTACGTTGACCAGCCGGATATCGAGAAAGTGCGAATCGGCAGCTTGCGTGGACTGGCGGAGGGACTAGACCCGTATAGCGCATATCTCACTCCCGAACAAGTGAAGCAGTACGATCCGAAGGCCGTTCGGTCCGAGACGGGGATGGTCTTATCAAAGGTCGGCGGATACGCCTACATCGTCACCGTTGTGAAAGGTTCGCCCGCTGACCAGGCGGGCATCCGCGACGGCGACTTCATTGAGTACGTCGGTAAGGTTCCCTCGCGCGACTTGAGCCTTTACGACATCCATGAATTCCTGAGTGGTCAGCCCGGCACATCTGTCGAGGTTCGCATTCTGCATCGCGGCCAGTCGCGCAAAGTAAGCGTCGCACGAGTTAAGATAGCGCAGCCGGCCATCGAGTCACGGCTGGAAGAACCCGGCATCGGTTATATCAGGGTCACAAGCCTGAACCCCGGCAAAGCGAGCGAAGTGAAGAGTGCGCTCAAGGACCTGATGGCGAAGGGCGGTCAAAAGGTCGCCCTCGACCTGCGCGGGACCGCGAGCGGTAGCATGGAAGAGGCGCTGGCGGTGGCAAATCTGTTCATCGGCTCAGGTACGCTGGCTCGCGTGATCGGTAAGAACGGCAAAGAGACCCAGGCCTACAACGCGGACGCCGCGAAGGTTGTGTTTAGCGGTCCGCTGGTCGTCGTGATGGACCGCAGTACGGCCGGACCCGGCGAGGTAATCGCCGCCGCCATCCGAGACCAAAAGCGGGGAGAACTGGTCGGCGAGCGTTCATTCGGGGCGGGTTCTGAGCAACAGTTATTCTACCTCTCCGATGGCGGCGCGCTTCTGATTACAACCGCAAAATACGCACCCGTCGCGGGCAAACCGTTTATGGACGAGCCGATCAGCCCGACTGTCAAGGTGGAGCGACCAGTAGTAGCTGAGGTTGTCATACCGGGCGGGGATGACGATCAGGACGCGGAAGAGAAACCGGAACAGCCGCAGGCGGTCACTCCGAAACCGCTTGAGCCTCCCGTTGATGACGTCATGTTTAAGAAAGCTTTGGAAGTCCTGAAGCAGGCGTCCGCCAAGACGCAGTCCGTGGGCAAACGTGCAACCGTCTGGAGAGTCCCAGCGCGAATTGGAGTCGCCGAAGGATACCGAATCTCCACCTAGACCGGCGTGCGCTTCGCTCCGAGTTGGGAAAGGGCCCGCGGACTCAACCCTTGATCATATTCCTCAGCACGAACCAGATGTTTGCCGGCCTCTCGGCCAGCCTTCTCATGAAATAGGGGTACCAGTACCGGCCATAAGGAACATACACCCGCATGCGGTAGCCCTCGGACACGAGTATTTCCTGCAAATCGCGCCTGACACCGAATAGCATCTGGAACTCGAATCGCTCGGCCGCGAGGCCAATGTCTCGCGCGTGGCGCTTGGTTTCATCTATCATCTTTTCATCGTGGGTCGCTATGGCGTGATACACGCCCGAAGACAGTAGCGCCTTCATTATTCGAACGAAATTCGCGTCTACATCGGCTTTATCTGGAAATGCCACCGACGGCGGCTCGTCATACGCCCCTTTGCAGAGCCTGATGGCGGCCCCCGCGTCGAGCAATGCCTCAACGTCCGCTTCGCTTCGCCTCAAATAGGACTGAATGACGATTCCGACGTTGTCGAACTCAAGTCTCAGCCGGCGAAAGACGTCCAATGTCGGGTCGGTCTTTGAAGAATCCTCCATGTCGATGCGAACAAAGCAAGCACAATCGCGTGCCGCCTGGACTATTGCGCGAGTGTTCCGATAACAGAAGTCCGAGTCTATGTCGAGACCGAGCTGCGTGAGCTTGACCGACACCCCGGACCGAAGACCGTGTCGCGTTATGTTATCAAACAGAGAGAGATACTCGCTCACCTCCGCTAGAGCCTCTGCCTTCTGTGTGATCGATTCGCCGAGGTGATCAAAGGAAGCACTAATCCCCTTCCGATTCAGGTCGCGTATCGCCTCGACCGCGTCCTCGATTCCTTCGCCGGCAACGAAGCGGCGGGTAACGTTGTTGAATGACCTGAAGCGAGTCAGAAACTTCTTGAAGCCGTCACTTCGGGATAAATGTAAGAGCGCCGATCTGGTCAGCATTAGTTCCTTGCGTTCCTGCACGCTGAACCGACGCGAGCATGCGACGGCAGCAACTCGCGCCGGCTAGTCGAGAATAAACCACCGCCCGAACCGAAATCAACTCAACGATACTGGCTCTACTGGCTCTCGTGATCGCCCCGCTACTGACTATGTTGCGCAAGCACGGAGCGACGGCCCTTTCTTGCTTAAGGGGTTACTCTCGCGTGATCGACTGGAACGGGATGCCTTGGCGGATGGGAATCCGGTCATCGACGAGTCGCGCCTCCGACCGCCGCTTTCATCGTGCTGATCGCGCTGTCATTCTCAGTGCTTCCTGCCGCGGCCGAGCTGGACGACGCTGCTGGGACCCGATTATGAAGAAGTAGAGGCCCGCCGGTAATATCGTGGGGTCAGTCCGCCGAGGCCTGGTGTCAACCCAGGCTCGCAAGCTCAACCCTGCCGATGAACTTGCCGCTTCGGGCCGACAGCAGGCCTGCTGCGGACTGACACCCCGGAAACTGGTTACTTGCCAGCGGTCTGAATCGATTCTATGTACTTCACCAGCGCGTAGATATTGGCTTGCTTGAGTAAGTCCCCCTCAGTTCGCCGGAAGACGACGCCCCACACCGGCATCTTCCGCGTGCCGTGAGCGGTCACGTCCTTTTCGCCGTCGATGATCGTCGCCACCTTGTATGAGGGGAACTTCTCGCCCGGCACCTGAATGATCGTCAGGTCGGGCGGTCCGCTCTTCAAGGCAGCCGCCACGGGACCCCTCCCCTTGGCATCGAGCCCGTGACAGCTTGCGCAGTGCTGCCTGAAGAGCACTCGCCCCTTATCAGCCGCCGCTGAGCGGTCCCCGGCAATGGCACGCTCGCCGCCGGCAAACCACCCGCCGCTCGCCACGAGGCATGCGCCGATCACACTTACAATGACTAGTCTTCTCATCTTCTCTTCCTCCATCCGGCTGAACAGCCGGCCGCCTAGCGATCGCTTCCACTTCACGCTCGATACTATAGAATCAGAGAACAAGAGAATATGACGGAGGTCACGCTCCGCCGTGACCGCAGTCACGACAACCCACGCGCCTGAGGCACAAGTCTCTACACACGCACTTGGTGGGAAATGGGTCGTGATGCTCGAGCTCGCCTGACGAGACTCTCTGATGTCCTACACGACGATCATGGCAACCGTCGCGGCGAACATGATCCCCGCAGTCGCCCAGCCAAGCCAGCTCAGCAGCGGAGGATTCGCGCGGCCTCCCATGACCTTCGGGTCCGCCGTCAGATGAGTGACGATGACGATCAGCGGCGGCGCGAGTACCCCGTTCACCACCGCCGCCCAGAACAGCATCCGCACAGCGTTGAATCGCATGTAGTCCAGCCCGAGTCCGACTAGAACCGCCGCCGCCAGGACTCCATAGAACTTCCGCGCGAGCCTCGGCCGTTCGTCGAGCCCCCCACCCCACCGCATCGCTTCGGACACCGCGTAGGCCGCCGACCCGGCAAGCACCGGCACTGCCAGCATCCCCGTTCCCACCAACCCAAGCGTGAATAACAAGTACGCCGCCTCGTGCGCCAGCGGCCGCAGCGCTTCGGCCGCCTGTTGAGCCGTCTCGATCTCGCGCTGGCCCGTCGCAAATAGAGTCGCGCTCGTGGTCAGGATGATGAAGTACTCGATGGCGATGGCGAACGCCATGCCCGCAACAACGTCTCTGCGCGCCGTACGCAATTCTTCGTCGGTTGCGCCGCGCCGCGCTCGCACCGTGCGCCGCCCCATCTCTCGCTCCTCCTCGACCTCCTGCGCCGCCTGCCAGAAGAACAGGTAAGGCGAGATGGTTGTGCCGAGGATGGCTACGAAGGTGGCGAGATAGCGCCGGTTCCACTCGACGTGCGGCACAAACGTCGCTCTCAGCACAGCCGCCCAATCCTGATGCGTGAAGAACGCGCAGATGACGTAAGCGAACAAGACCAGCGTCAGCCACTTGAAGACACGCGCGATGTAACGGTAGCGGGACCATATGAGCAGAACGACTATCAGTCCGGCCGTGAGCGGGAGCCATACGAAGCGCGTGACGCCGGTGACCATCTCCAGCGCCGCCGCCATCCCTCCGAGATCGGCGCCGATGTTGATAGTGTTGGCGACGACCAGCAGCGCGCAGGCGCCCCAAAGCACATACTTCGGATAGCGCAGGCGGATCACTCCGGCCAGTCCTCGCCCGGTGACCAGGCCCAGCCGCGCGCACATCAACTGAACTCCGGCCATGAGCGGAAACGAGAAGATCACGGTCCACAGCATCCCGTAGCCGAACGACGCGCCGGCTACCGAGTAGGTCGAGATGCCTGAGGGATCATCATCGGCCGCGCCGGTGATCAGACCGGGTCCGAGATCGGCGAAGAAACGCCTGACTGGTCCGGGCACGTGCGGCGGCCGCTCACTGGTCGGACGGGGGCCAGGCTCCGTCTTCGGCAACCCGCTGCGTGGGGTGATGTGATCGTCGCTCACCGTGTGGACATTATCGTACTCCCGGCTGCGGGGGAAGGGTGGGGACTTCGGACCATCAGTCGAGCGGGAGTTGAAGCGCGACCGCCCTCCGCGTCATCCCGGAGACGTATTCGGCAACTCGTTGTTCAAGCGCCAACAAGTACTCCTTGTTGCGCAACCCTCCGCCATAGCCCGTCAGCGAGCCGTCACTGCCAATGACTCGATGGCAGGGGACGACGATCGAAAGCGGGTTCTTTCCGTTCGCCGCTCCGACTGCACGCACCGCCGTTGGTTTTCCAATTCTGCGGGCCAGCTCGGCGTATGAAATCGTATCACCGTAGGGTATCTCCCGCAGCGCCTTCCACACCTCAAGCTGAAACGGAGTTCCCTTCGGCGCGAGCTGCACGTCAAACTCGCGCAACTTGCCGTCGAAGTAATCTCTGAGCTGCGCGACGACGTCAGCAAACGGCGCGTCGTCCTCGCGCCACGCCGCTTCGTGAGGCTCCGCGCCAGGGACGTCCATAAAGCGAATCTCGCAAAGCCCCGCCGAGTGCCCTGCCAGCAGGAGCTTCCCAACCGGGCTACCAAGGTAAGTGTAGAATGTGGCCTCTTCAATCATGTTAATCCCCTTAAGCTCCGTTGCGGTTTGTATAGCTCGTCCAAAGGTACAGCGCGGCATACGCGCGCCAGGGCCGCCATTGCTCGGCTCGCTCCAACAAATCGGATTCTCGAAGCGTCTCGCCTCTGCGTCGAGCAGCCGCGCGTCGTAGCACGAGGTCGCCCGACGGAAACGCGTCCGGCTCCCCCAGAGCGCGCATCGCGATGTAATGAGCGGTCCACGCGCCAACGCCGGACAATGCCGTGAGACGCTCGATGGTTGACTCTAAACTTGCCGACGTCGTCAGCTCGACTGCGCCGTCGCGCACAGCCCTTGCGAATTCACGAATCGCTTCCGCGCGCTTAGAAGGCAAACCGATGTTCGTGAGCTTCTCCCGGCTCAGCCGCTCGGGGTCTGGAAACAGATAGCGAAGTCCGTTTCGATCCGCCGCAAGGAGCGCATCGCCGCACGCCTCGACCAGTCTCCCGCTGAGGGTCGTCGCCGCGCTCACGCTCACCTGCTGACCGAGGATGGCGCGAACGCCGATCTCGAATCCGTCCCACGCGCCGGGGACTCGCAAACCAGGGCGGGAACGAATCGCATCCGCGAGTGCCGGGTCCTGCTTGAGATGATTCGTGATCTCAACCGGGTCGGCTTTCAGGTCGAACAAGCGCCGGACGCGCTCCGCGATTTGCGCGAGTCCTTTCGACAGCGCAGGCGGCACGCTCAGAAGCAAGTGGCTTCGGCCTTCGATTGGGCGGACCTCGATGACGCCCGAAGCGTCGCCGATTCTCACCGTTCTTCGATACGCGGTCTCGTCAATCGATTCGACGCCCGGTATCGCGCGCGCCCGGAGAAAGCCGCTCAGCGCACGCCAGTCAAACGGCGGCCTGTAGGCCAATCGCAGACACAGCCGGGAATCCTCCGGTTCGTCATCGCCAGTCTTGCCTCGGCGGCACTGGCTTGGTGATTTGCCGAAGGATTTGCGGAAGATATCGTTGAAGCGGCGAATGCTCGAAAAGCCGGCGATGTAGGCGATCTCCGTGACCGGGAGCGAAGTTTCATCGATGAGCTTCTTTGCGAAGTGGGTGCGCCGCGTTTGAGCGACGGCGACCGGCGACGCTCCGAGATGCTTTTCAAACAAGCGCCGCAGGTGGCGCTCGCCGATGCCCAGCCGGCCGGCGAGATCTTCGACGCTTGCTTCATCAAGTGCGCCGTCGGATATGAGCCTCAACGCGCGTGAGACTGTCGATGACGCTCCGAGCCAGGCGGGGGTGCCCGGCGAAGTTTCCGGGTGACACCGCAGGCACGGGCGAAACCCCGCTTCTTCGGCTGCGGCGGCGCAGGGCACGAACCTCACGTTCTCGGGCCGCGGCGTCGGCGCAGGGCAGATCGGTCTGCAATAGACGCCGGTCGTCAGGACGGTCGCGAAGAACCGGCCGTCAAACCGCTCATCGCGGCTCTTGAGCGCCGAATAGCAGTGCCTGCGGTCAAGATTCATACGCGGAGTATAGAGCTTCAGGGTTGGGAATGCTGGCCGTTTTCGGACTTCAATGCCGCGCCTTCTTCATTTGATCAAGCAGGCTCTCGCGGTAGTAGGCGACCGGTATTCTGCCTTGCTTCAGAACGAGAAGATGAAACGCCTTCGGTGAAAAGCTCGCGCCTGCGATCTTAGCGGCCTCGTCGCGAAGCGCGAAGATGTCTTCCTTGCCCAGCCGGTAGGTAATCGCCTGCGTCGGCCACTTCGAGTAACGGAAGATTGCGCGTTCGGCCGATTCACAGCTCGCGCGCTTGGCGGGGTTCTCGAGCGCCTTCGCGTCGCGGCACGAGCCCGGCAGGAAGTTGACGACTTCGGAAAAGAGATCCACTGCGTCGTCATACTTCATACGGCCGGTGTGAATGCCGGTGTCGATGCGAACTCTCAGATCGCGATACAACTTCCCCTGAAGCTGATAGAGCCGTTCTTCGGGAGTGTAGAAGCCTCGCGGCGCGCCCGGCTGCGGCTCGGCCATCAGCGCCTCAGCATAGAGTGCCCATCCTTCGGCCATCATCGCGTCCATCCACATCGACGACGAGTCTTCGATTCCACCTGGAGTGAGCCATCCCAGTACGGAGACGTCTTTGCGATGCTCGGTCATCGTCTTGTAGTGCCAGTCGTGGCCCGGAAAGCCTTCGTGGGCGGCGAGGTCGGCGAGCGCCGCACGATTGTGCGTTTGGAGCTTAGCCTGGTTGTTTCCTGTCGGCGTGACGTAAAAGCGCCCGATTCCCGTATTGCGGAGCGGCGGCGCCGGAAAGTACGCCGCGCCGTCGATCGACGCTTGAAGCGGCGGCGGAGTCACAGCTACTTCGAGCTTGTAATCGGCAGGCACATCGAACAGACCGGTAAGCCGCGCATAATCGACGAGCCGTTCGGCTGTGATGCGATACCACGCGACCATCTCGTCGTCGGATTTCGGATAGTCCTTCGAGAGTTCGTCGAACACGGCTCGGACCGCGGCCATGTCATCCGGTGGAAGCGCCCACCCATGTTGCCTTCCGATCTCGCGCGCGAGTGCGGCCATCTCCTGTTTTGTTGCTTCCACGACGGGCCAAGACCCCTCGAAGAGCTGGGCGGCGCTCTTGTTGATCTTGAGGTTGTTCTTCAACGCCCAGTTGTATTCGGCTTCGCCCATCACGAAGCGGTCGCCTCGGAACTCAGGTTTGACCGCGCTTTCAGTCCTGGACGTTGGATCAAGAAAGAACGTCTTCGCCACGAAAGAGCGAAGCCTGCGATAGGCCGCCGCAGCCTGTTTCGCGGCCTCACGGATTCGGGCGAGCAGAATCTCTCGTTGCGGCGCGGCGATTCGCTGTTCGGCAAGCCCGGGCAGGGTTTTCTCGAAATAGACCGCATCGGCTTCCGTCGTGTCCAGTCCGTTGCGTTTCAGCATGCGAAAGTCGGGCGTGTTGTTCGACCTCACCCCGGCGGCGAGTTGTCGTTGGGCGACCGACAGAAACCGCGGGATCGCTTCGAGCCGCTTGACTACTAACGACCATTCCGCCGCCGTGCCCATTGACCCCTCGCGGGTCCGGGTCATCGCCTGGAGTTGCGCATCAACCGCGCGGAAGGGCTCATCGGTGTAGGTATCAAGCGCGCGTTCTTGATAGCGGCGGACTTGATGTTGACGGAGCAGGAACCGGATTTGCGCGAGCGCGATTTCTCTCTCGGTGCGCACGCGCGGTGAGAGCGTCGCAGGTGAAATCCTTTCAAGCGCCTTGAGCGTTTCCGAGAGCCAGCGGTCCTCTTTGGTGATCGCATCGGGAGAGTGATCGCGCAGGCGGCCGTCGCATTCGGCAAGCGAGGGATCGAGTCCCGCGCCACCGCGGTAGGTGCTAACGGCGGGATTGCGCCGCAGAAATTCTCTGACGTAAGAGTCGGTGATGGCGGTGCAGGTCGCGTCGCCGGACGATGATTGAATGAACAGCGCGCCGTCGAGCCGGATGGCCCCTGCAAAGAGGATGACTACTAAAACCGAGAGGAACCTTTTCATCCTGCCACCCTTATAGAAGGGATACTGGCAAGTCGCTCAAACCCCACTTGTATAACACACACGACCCTCATAGTTTCCAATCTCGATGTCGAGGGGAGGATGTGATATTTCGAACTCTCCCTCGTTCATCACTCAGTTCCCGCCTAACGCCGCGGCTAACCGGCGACCTTTAGGCCGTCCGAGTTGAGCTGCTTGTGATGAGGTTCGGATTGTTCATTGGACTGGATTTGGTTTTCAGAGATCTCAGGATGTGCGATCTTATCCGTTCCAAACATGCCTTTTTGCATGGACAAAACTTCGCCCAGCAAGTTCAAGAGCATCCTTTTTGCTGCAACAGCATCCCTGGCACCATTATGAATATGCTTGAGGACGTTTTGCTTGTTATCGCTTTCCTCCAATGCAAACGCTGCATCTCTTGCTCTGGTAAGATTCTTGTCAGACAAATCAGCCGACCTCTCGGAAAACCAAACATTGCCGGCTATGCCCGCTAATTTGTCACGCACGAGTCTCTCAAACCTCTGCTTCTCTCTGTTCGTTTTAATTGCATATACAAGAGATGCCGTAGTTATCAAAGTGCCAGCTATGGTTAATAATATCTCCATTGGAAATTCTCCGCCTCCGCTCTTCGAGATCCCTTACGGCCGGAGGAATGAGGTGCGGCCCCTCAACGACGAGATCGACCTCAGAGTCGTCCGGTAGGTCGCATGGCGTTTCAGGAATGAACGCGCCGTCGTGAAACACAGCCTCTCTAGTCTTCTCGCCATGACAAGCTCCCCCGGGTTGAAGCTCCTGTTACCCTCGAGCTTCCGGCCCTTAGCTTACCACATCCGGATGCCAAGTCGGATCGACATCAGACCATAAGCTGCGCGTCAGTTCTTGCGTGCCGCCTGGTTGCGGAAATGCCCACGGCAGGTCTGCGGTGACCACGTAGTGGTTTGATGTTTGTAGTAGAGGGCGATGAGAGGGCCTCACCTCGGAGGGGTGAAATGTTCTCCGCTTTCAAGAGCTGGCACATTCAACTCCTACGGAGTTGGCCACAGTAACGGTCGTCGTTGTCTATACACATTGAACTCCTCTGGAGTTCTGCAACTCCCAGTTGTGCCCGCAATCGCAACTCCGCACGAGCCTGACGCCGCATCCCCAGACAACAAGTACGCGCGTTATCTTGTACGCGTTATCCAAGTATGTGACGCTTGATAGCCCGCCCGATGAACCGGAGCTTCTGATTAAATGGGAAACGCCCGAGGTTCACCTTCACAATTCCTCTCGTGAACTCGCTCTTGCGCGTGTAGTCGATCTTCACGTCGACGATGACCGGCCGGCCCGCCGCTGAGATCCTCAACGCCTCGTCGAGAATCGTGCCAGCCGCGCGGTCATTCTCCATTGCCAGATACGCCGCGCCGGTTGCCATCGCTATGCCGTTCACTTCAAGGTTGCCAAGGACCGTGCACGTCTTGCGGTTCAACGGCACCTCCTGAAGCTGAGATATCTGCGCAAGCTCGCCATCGTTGAAGACACAAAAGACCGCTCCCAATCCCAATCGCGACGCGGTGATGATCTCCAATCCCGTCATCAGCAGCGCGCCGTCCCCTACGATTCCGACGACCTGCTTATCGGGATGAGTCAGCTTCACCCCGATCGCCGCCGGCACGCAGTAGCCCATGCAGTTGAAATCCGTCGGCGAAATGAAGTGCTTCGAGCGATACACCGGGAACAGCTCCGCCGTGAGAAAAGTATGATTGCCATCGTCGACCACCACGTAAGCGTCATCGTCAAGCCGCCGTCGCAGCTCGCGGAAGAAGATCCCCGGAGTGACGAGCTTGTCAATTGGCCGGTCGGTCCACGACCGAATAAACACGGCTTTCTCTGATTTGATCGCCTGCTGGAGCCCGGCGGAATCGCGCGGCGGGATGTCCGACCGTTTGAGTTCATCGAGAAGCGCGTGCAGCGCATCGGCGGCGTCGGCCTCGAGGGTGATCTTCGCAGGGTAGTTCTTATTGAAGACCTCTGGGTTGATGTCGATGTGAATGAGGTTATCAGGGATCGGCATGCCGTAGCTCCCGGTTGCAAGCTCCGAGAACCGCACTCCCACCGCGATCAGACAGTCACAGCCTTCAAATGCCTTTCGCGCCGCAGGGACCGCCGATGCGCCGAATCCCATGCCAACGTGCAGCGGGTGACTGGCGGGAAACACGCTCAAGCCTTGAAGAGTAGTCGCAACGGGTGCGCCCACTATCTCCGCAAGCTCGATCGTGTGCTTGGTTGCGTCGCGTGCGCCCCAGCCAAGATAGATCCCAGGCCGCTTCGCCGACTTTATGAGGTCAACGGCGGCCCTGACCTTCTCACCGTCGACGGCCGGGGGTTTCCAACCTCGCTGGTATTTCGGCAACTCCTTCACGTCGGCCGAGAAGAGTTGGACGTCGCCTGACAGCTCAACGAAGACCGGACCCGGCTCGCCCGATGTAGCGATCTCGTAAGCGCGGTAGATCGTCGGAATGACATCCTCGTGCCTCTCAACCAGGAACGCCGCTTTCGTGATTCCGGCAAGTATGCGCTGTTGATCGATCTCGTGAAGCTGGTAGCGCTTTCCTGAATCGCGCCGGATGCCGCCCGAGATCACCAGCATCGGGATGCCGTCGAGATACGCCTCGCCGATCCCACTCATCGCATGGGTCATCCCGGCCGCGGGTACTATCGCCAAACAGCCGATCGTGTCGCTCGTGCGGCTGATGGCGTCGGCCATGAATGCGCCACAGCCTTCGTGCGTCACGAGTATCGGCGTGATCTGGTCTGACTTGTTCAGCTCGTCGTACAACTCAGTGTTATGCACGCCGGGAATGCCGAACGTGTACTTCACCCCGATTTGTTCGAGTGCGTAGACTGCCAGCCACGCGCCGGTCTTTTTCATGCTCTCTGCTCTCCATTCATGTATGCGACCAGACTCGCCTGCATGGGAATGAACCGCCAAGGCGCCAAGAATGCCAAGACAGCGCCACGAGCTTCTCTGCTCTTCGCGTTAGTCTTGGCGACCTTGGCGCCTTGGCGGTTTGCCCCAACCCCGGCTACCCATTCACAATCGCTGCCGCCGCCAACCGACCGCTGAAGATGCAGCCGCCCAGAAACGTCCCCTCGAGCGAACGCAAGCCGTGAATCCCGCCGCCGCCAAATCCCGCCGCCTCGCCAACCGCGTAAAGCCCCGCGATCGGCTCCCCACTCGCGTCCAGCACTCGTGAGCTGAGATCGGTCTGGATTCCGCCGAGACTCTTGCGCGTCAGGATGAACTCGCGAATCGCGATCAGCGGCCGCGCCTTCGGGTCGTCGATCCTGGCGAACTTGCAAGTCCTAACGCGATCGCCTCGGTACTGTCGCGCGTGGGCGATGCGTCGCAACTGGTCGTCATTGTGAAACGCCGGGCCGCGTCCGATCTGCTCATCATATAGCCGAATTTCCTCGGCCAACAGCTTCGCGTCCACATCAGTGGTTCCGGCGAGGGCGTTCATCTTCTCGACAAGTTCCGGCACGGAGTTGGCTGTCACGAAATCCGGGCAGTTGTCGATGAACTCACGAACGAGTGAGGGGTTGCCCAGCAGCAGCCCGAGCAGGAACCTGAGACGTTTCTGGTCGCGAATCGCGTGGTTGAACTCCGAGCCGGAGACCGCAAGCTCTCTCTTGGCAATTCTCCAGTTCAAGATCTGCCATGAATACTTCTTCTTCTGCTTGCAGATCGTCTCAACCAGATAGCGCGTATCGAACGCGGTGACCAGATGAGGCGGGCCCATGCGCCGGCCTTCGTAGTTCACCCAGAGCGCGGACTTGGGCGGAACGAGCGACAGCCCGTGATGCTCGTGTTGCGGCTTCCAATGATGCACCCCGGCCGCGTAGTTCCACATCTTGTCCAGATGGGTCACGCGGCCGCCGGCGCTTCGAACCATCTCGAGCATCGCGCCGTCGGCCTCGGGATGCGAACCGTTCAGAAGCTGCTCTGGCGGCTTGCCCCACGGCTTGTACCAGTTCTTGCGCACCATATCGAGATTGCCGGCGATTCCGCCGGCGGCAATCACAACGCAGTCGCCGGTTGCGGTGAACTCGCGGCCGGTCGTTTCATCGACACCCACACATCCGGTGAATCGGCCCGCCGTACGAATGAGGTTAGTCACGCGATGCTGAAAATGTAACTGGAGCTTGTCGCGGCGCGGATGCGCGTAGAGGACTTTCAGCAGGCCGAGCACGAGGCCCTGGCCGGTGCCCCACACCATGTGAAATCGCGGGACCGAATTGCCGGGCTCGTGCAAGCCGCGCTCGACCCAGTTGACGACGGGGAAGAACGTCACGTCGCGCTCGCGCAGCCAGCCTCTCACCTCGTCGCGCGACTGCGTGATGTAAGCTTCAGCCCAGCGGCGCGGCCAAACGTCGGCTTCGCCCAACTCGCCGTACGCGATCCAATCTCGAAGCGCAAGGTCCGGGCTGTCCTTGATGCCTGCGCGCTTTTGTTCATCCGAGCCTACGACGAAGATTCCGCCGAACGATACGCGCGCGAGCCCGCCGAACTTCTCTTCCGCGGCTCGCTCGATCAGCACGACGCTCTTGTTGTTATCCAGAAGCTCGAGCGCAGCGGCAATTCCCGCGAGCCCGCCTCCGATCACCACCACGTCCGCGTTGTAGTTGAGGTCGGTCATTCGCCGTCTTCCCGGTTCGGAGAGATCACGAATCCAATCGCCAAAGTCACCAGCTCTCAGGTCGGGAAGGCGAGCTTGCTCCCGCTGATTCAGACAACTCAAGAAATGCAGCCAATTCAGCCTTCAAACAGCGGGAGCAAGCTCGCCTTCCTGACCTGAGCGGATTCAATGTTAGCGATGGCGGCCCGTCTGGGATCCCCCGCGTCGCTCGCGCTTTCGTCGGAGACTCTCAGCCATCAGGTCAAGCCCGACGCGGTCGATCTGTACAAGCTCGTCGGCCTGATGCTGACTCAAGCCGGCTCGGATAGCTTCTCCGCGCGGGTCGGCGAGAAAACTTGCCCGCGCGTCTTCGTTCACGTAGATCTTCGCCAGGAATGCTTCGAGAAGCGTCGCGCTCATGCTGCGGCCTCGCTCACCGCGTCGCGTTGCCGCCGGCCTCGGGCCAACGCCGCCCGCGCGACGTCCAATTCCTCCAGCAGGCGGTCAATCGGCGGATAATGCCCGTCGCGTTCGAGAATCACGGTGAGCGGACCGGGTACCCGCGCGCCGACTTCGGTCAACAACTCATACACGGGATCGGGCACGTCGTGAAGGTGGTCGTCAAGCAGCCGCCGCCCGGCCGCATTATGAATATCCCCGATCCATTTGCCGCCCGCAAGGTGAATCGCCGCGACTCGCTCAGCCGGAATCCGCGCGAGGAAGTGACTCGCGTCGAAGCCGAAGTTCGTAGCGTTGGCGTAGAGGTTGTGAAGATCGAGCAACAGGCGGCAGCGCGAGGCGCCGAGGATGTCATTGATCCACGTCGCCTCATCGCGATCGCTCGCGGGAGGATCGATCAACGTCGCGACGTTTTCAACCAGCGGCGCCGAGCCGACTATTCGCGTAGCCCGCTCGAGATTCGCTGCCGCGCCTTCGACGGTGGCGTTGTTTCGCGGGGGCGCTGCTAGATGGCCGATCTCTATTCCGCCGCCGCGAACGAACGCCAGATGCTCGGACCAGTAATCCGGCTGCACTTCGTCGCACAGGCGTGCGGTCCTTTCCAATCGCCGACGTTCAACGGGAACGGCCGACGCCAGGCCCAGCGTCACGCCGTGCAGGACGACTGGTATTTGAGCGGCGAGAGTGCGTAGCGCGCGGCGCTCCCTTCGCGTCGCGTCAAAGTAGTCATCCGCGATCACCTCGACGACGTCGATGCGGTCGAGGTTGGCAAGAATTCCTACGGCCAGCTCACGCCGCCAGCCAAGCCCGATTTGATCCCTCCCGTCGCTCATGACCCGCACCCTCCGCAGCCGCCGCCACACCCGCCCCCGCAGGAACTTCCACAGGAACTGCCGCAAGAGCTGCCGCAGGAACTGCCGGAGGACCACCACGACGTTCCTGACGCGGACGACGCGGCCGCCTTAGGAAAGAGCTGCCTCGTGTATCCAAATCCCTCGCCTGCGAGCGCCGCGACTCCGAACACCGACATCAGCATCAGCGCGTCGGCCGTTGCGCCCCCCGGTTTAATGAACGTCGCGCGCTGTTTCAGGCCGGCGTAAAGTCCCTTGATGTCTTCAAGCAGCGCGGCGCCTTTCCGCGTAACGCGCGGGAAGGTCACAACGTAGGCGGCGACGGTGACGATCACTGTGAGGACGATCAGGAAGCCGATGTTGGTGCGCCCGCGCGAGAGCGCGATCGCTATCTTGATCGCGCCCGTTCCGGCCAGGATTACGGCGGCGATGGCGAACTTGCCGAACCGCTTCCCGGACGTTGCGGCGTCGGGAAGCAGATCCCTCGCTTCGAGCGTAAGCTTGTAGTCCCGGCATGCCGATTTGACACTCGAGTCACTGAAGATCGACGTAGCCTCGCCGCTGTGAGCGAAGCGCTCAACCAGCAGTTTTTCGATGGGGCGGCGCACGGAGTCTTTGCTGACGCCCTTCGCGGCCTTCACGGTGGTGCCGCTTGCTTCGAGGACTCGCCGGTCGATCAGCGAGACCATCGCAACCCGCGCGGTCTCGTTTTCTCCGCCGCGAAGATAGGCGATCAAGTAAGCGTCGGCGAGGTCGATCTTGGGCGGCGGCCCTCCTTCAGATACGCGCCTCGAAAGCACTAGGATCGCGATGACCGCTGCGCTGAAGATGGCGTAGAAGAGGAGGAAGTCGGGGCCGGGCAGGTCAAACGGGTTCACGTCGTCACCTCACGAGAGAGCCGCCGCGCGAGCCTGCATCGACATCGCCAGTTCGGTCAGCGCCGTGAGCATCGGCCCCGCGACGCCCTCTGGAAGCCGGCCTTGCTCACGCGCAGCGGATATCGCCGAGATCACGTCCGCCCACTCATGTTCATCTTCGTGCGGCATGGCGGCGGCCGTCTGTTCGAGGGCCTGCTTGGGCGAGGGTGCGGGATTGCCTTCCAATTCAAGCAGCGCCGCCGCGCAGGCGCGCAACGGCCCGGCGGCGTCGGCTACAACGGCGGCGAGCTGCTCCTCGCGCAAGCCTCGCGCGACGTAAGCCTCGCGGAGGCGCAGCGTCAGGTTGAGGAGGGTCTGTTTGAGCCGCGTGATCGACGCGCTTCGCGACGGAGTGATTCCGGCGAACGGATCTGCGCCGCTAAGGACGCGATGGCGGCGCGCGAGGTCGCCGAATTTGACCGCGAAGGCCTCGACTGCCGATGCGACTTCGGATTCGAGCAGGAACATCGCCTTGAGCCGGATCGCGGCGTGGGCCACCCTCAACGCATCGCGGAGTTGCGCCGCCTTGGCCCCATCGAATCGCGAGAGGACGAGCAACACGTTGACGTCGGAAGACCGGCGCAGTCGTCCTTCGGCCGCGCTTCCGTACAACACGATCGAGTGCAGGTCGTCAGCGAACGCCGCGCGAGCCGACTCGACGAAATCAGCCAGCGCGCGGCGGACATTCTCGGGCAGGTCTGCGAGTTGGTCTTCCAAGCGCGGGGATTCTATGGCCGGGTTCGGGCCCGGGTCAAGCGAGGCAAAAACTGGGAACGTCAGGCATCGCGGCGTCACGGAACCACGACGATCGATCCGAACTGGACGAAATCGTGATCGAAACAGAATGCATGAGTGATTCCGAGCTTCTCCATTACTACTTTGCTCGAGCAATCGGTGAAGCTCCAGTCTTTGTCAGAGAACTTGCGGAAGAGCTCCCACGTCTCGCGTATGTCCTCCTCGGTCACGAAGTAGACTTTGGCGAGCGCGCCGCGAAAGAACTGTTCGCCAAGGGCAATCGCACGTGTTGACTCGCCCCGCGCCCTTAATAGCGTAAGCGTTTCGTCGATGACGTAGTCAGTTGTCAAGAGCGGTTGCGTGTTTTGATCTAACCACTGCGACGCAGAAGCATGATCAGCATCTGAGGGCACTACGCTCGCGAACCACGCCCCTGTGTCAACGAAGATCATCGCGTAGTCTTCTCGCCATAGAGAACCTTGTCATGGTCTCTCGCTGAGAACTCAGCGCCATCCCCTTCCATGGGCAAGGAGGCGATAGCCGAGAGTATCTCGGCGGGTGTCTCGCTACAGGGCTCGCTTGTCGTGATCGTCACTTCGACGATCGTCCCATCACTGAGTGGTATCGGTTCTTTCAGCCGAAGGAGGCCTCGTTCATATACGGCTTGGATTGTGGTTGTCATAGGCCCTGTCCTTTCCACGGCCATTATAACTCGGCTCGAGGATCGGCAGCAGGTATTTAACTGTCCGCGATCAACTGCCTCAGCACGTACCGCAGAATCCCGCCATGTGAGTAGTAATCAACTTCTATCGGCGTGTCGATGCGCAGCGTTAACGAAACCTCCTGCGACTCGCCGCTCGCGCGCTGAATCTTCAACGTCACCTCCTGGCGCGGGTGGATTCCATCCTCGAATCCAACAAGATCAAACGTCTCGCTGCCATCGAGCCCGAGCGTCTGCGCGCTCGTTCCGTCTTTGAACTGACACGGCAGCACGCCCATCCCAACGAGATTGCTGCGGTGGATTCGCTCGAAGCTCTGCGCGACTACGGCTCGCACACCGAGCAACGCCGTTCCCTTCGCCGCCCAGTCGCGAGAGCTGCCCGTCCCGTACTCCTGACCTGCGAACACAACAAGCGGAACTCCCGCAGCCTGATACTTCATAGCTGCGTCGTAGATGCTCATCCGCTCGCCCGTCGGTTGATGAACCGTAACGCCGCCCTCGACGCCCGGGACCATAAGGTTCTTGATTCTCACATTGGCGAACGTACCGCGCGTCATTACTCGATCGTTCCCTCGCCGCGCGCCGTAGCTGTTGAAGTCCGCAACCGTCACTCCCTGCGACTGAAGGTAGAAGCCCGCGGGCGAGGCCGGCTTGATCGCGCCCGCCGGTGAGATGTGATCGGTCGTCACCGAATCGCCGAAGATCGCAAGCGCCCGCGCGCCCCTGATCGCCGTCACGCCGCCGCGCTCCAAGCCGAAGCCTTCAAAGAACGGCGGCTCTTGAATGTAGGTCGACCCTGCGTCCCATTCGTACAGCTCGCTTGCGTTGGTCGGAATCCCGTTCCACATCGCGTTCCCCTCGACGAAACTGCTGTAGAGCCGCCGGTAGGTTTCGGGATCGAGCGCCGCGCGCATTACGTCCCGCACTTCTTCTTGAGCCGGCCAGATGTCGCGCAGGTAGACGTCGCGGCCATCCCGCCCTTTTCCAATCGGCTCGCGAGTCAGATCGATATCGACCGTCCCGGCGAGCGCGAACGCCACCACCAGCGGCGGGCTCATCAGGAAGTTCGCCTTGATCGACTGGTGCACGCGCGCTTCGAAGTTGCGATTGCCGCTCAGGACGCTCGCGGCGATGACGTCGTTCTTGTTGACGACTTCTTCGATGCGCGGATCGAGCGGCCCGGAGTTGCCTATGCAAGTCGTGCAGCCGTAGCCGACGAGATTAAACCCGATCTGATTCAAGTATGATTGCAGCCCGGTCTTCTCAAGATAATCGGTGACGACGCGTGAGCCGGGCGCGAGCGACGTCTTGACCGCCGGGCCGACCTTCAATCCGCGCTCTACGGCTTTCTTGGCGACGAGCCCAGCGGCCAACATGACGCTTGGGTTTGACGTGTTCGTGCACGAAGTGATCGCAGCGATCAGCACGTCGCCGTGTCCGACGTCGATGCTCGTCTCCCCAGACGCGCTGTCAATTCCATCGGTGACTCGATCGGGCGTGGGGCGGTTGTTCATCATCTCGGTTTCGGACCACGTGTTGGTATTGCCGACGCTGGTGTTGTGAGAAAGAGTCACCGGCGCGTTTTCGGATGCCTGATCGCCTCCTCCGCGGACCGGCTTGTCCGCGCCCGCGGTCCCGATCGCTGCACCGTAGCGCCGGACGACTTCTTCTTTGGACTTGTTGTAGCCATTCTCCGCCGTCGGCTTCTGAAGCAGTTCGCGGAATCGCCCCTTTACATCCGGCAGATTGATCCGATCCTGCGGGCGCTTCGGTCCGGCGATTCCCGGCTGCACTTCGGCAAGCTCAAGCTCGAGCACCGTCGTGTAGTCGCACTCGCCCTTGCGCGGAATGCCGAACATGCCCTGAGCCTCGAAGTAGCTGCGAGCCAGCGCGACCTGCTCATCGCTGCGGCCGGTCGCTTTCAAGTAACTGATCGTCTCCTCATCGACCGGAAAGAAACCCATAGTCGCGCCGTACTCGGGAGACATGTTGGCAATCGTCGCGCGGTCGGGAACCGTGAGCGACGCCGCGCCCTCGCCGTGGTACTCGACGAACTTGCCGACTACTTTCGCCTTGCGCAGCATCTCGGTGCAGTGAAGGACCAGATCGGTCGCGGTCACTCCCTCTCGCAGCTTGCCGCTCATGTGCACGCCGACGACGTCGGGGGTGAGGAAATAAACGGGCTGGCCGAGCATCCCAGCTTCGGCTTCGATTCCGCCGACGCCCCAGCCGACGATGCCCAACCCGTTGATCATCGTCGTGTGCGAATCGGTCCCGACGAGCGTATCGGGATAGTAGACGCCGTCTTTGGCGAGCACGCCCTTCGCGAGGTATTCGAGGTTGACTTGATGGCAGATGCCGATGCCGGGCGGCACGACGCTGAAGCTGTTGAAAGCGTGCATGCCCCACTTGAGAAACTGATAGCGAGCGAGGTTCCGCTTGAACTCCATCTCCATATTGAGCGTCGCGGCGTTATTGAGGCCGGCGAAATCGACTTGAACGGAGTGATCTATGACGAGGTCGACGGGCACGAGCGGCTCGATGAGCTTCGGGTCGCGTCCGAGCCTTGCGACGGCAGATCGCATCGCGGCCAGATCGACCAACAGCGGAACGCCGGTGAAGTCTTGCAGCAGGATGCGGGCGACGACGAACGGTATCTCTTCGGCGCGTTCCTGCTGAGGCTTCCAGTTAGCCAGCGCGCGAATGTTGTCCTCGGTGATGCGCTTGCGGTCGTAGTTGCGGAGTACGGATTCGAGCACGATGCGAATGCTCACCGGGAGTCGCGAGACGTGGCCGACGCCTTCTCGTTCGAGTTGTGGAAGCGAGTAGAGCTTGCCCTTCTTCCCGCCGGTGATTTGAAATTCTTGAAGTGAGCCAAACAGGTTGTGTGACATGCCGTTATCCGCAACTTTCAGGTCCGATCGTCAATGTTTGCGACGTAAAGCGCTTCGCCGAGACTGAAAGTCAGTTTACGGTTGGGTGTTGAACAGCGTCAAGCAACGGGCCATCCCGCGTCGGCCGGCTGGTTTCGACGGAGTGGGCAACGAGCCGAATGCCGGATTCTCTGGCGCTCGGAACCAACGATCGCGGATCTCAGGGCGAGGCCAGGCGAGCGATGCGGACACTTTGAGCGCGAGATGGCAGAAATCCCGTTAGGGATGGCAGCATAAAGCCACGGGTGAGTCCGCGAACCCGTGGATAGTAACAGCAAACCATCCGAGCCCTCGGAGAGGGTGACGACAAGCGGTCACGAACGACCAGCAGCTTGCATCTCGACACATACTGACGTCGCTTCTCGTCTACCGGATTCTCAAACCAAGGGCCGCCACCCGCTTCGCGGGTTAGTTAGTGCTGCTCCACGCCTCTGTCCACGGGTTCGCGGACTCACCCGTGGCTCTATTCCGCTATCCCTTCGGGATTCAATGCAACAACGCGACACGAGCTGGATTCAACCTAGGTGGCGTTGCTTCAGCCGGTGATTGACCAGCGCCGTTTTGCCTACGCCACCCCACGAGACGAAGGCGATGATGTTGGTGTTGGGATTCTCCCAGGCGTCGTCGAGGAGTTGCAGCTCGGCGTGGCGGCCAAAGAGATCAGGACCGGTGACGGGCAAACGAGCGATCGAGATGTAGTTCTGTGGCAGGGGCGGCGGGAGCGTGACGTTGAAAAACTCCGTGACGATGTCCTGGTGTTTCTTCACGTGCAGATCAAGCTCGGTGCGCGCCCAGAATTCGGTGTCGTAGCCATGTTCACTGCAAAACGTTCGCACTTTTTCGCGCGCATCCGCAGAGAGCACGGCGTTAGTCACGAAGACAACGCCGAACGGCTTTTTCGTCGGATCAGCGGCGACCAGCTTGTTGTACTTCTCGACTTCTTCTATGAGTGTCGCGGCGCCGAGTGTCTGGTAACGTTTGCACTGAAAATACCAGAGCTGTTCGCCGTCATCGGTCACCCGATAGGCGATACATCTGGGATCTAAGGGCGCAGGTTCGCCCGTACTCTTTTCAGCAGTCCCTTCCGGGACTGGCGATGGTGGTTGTGGTCGCAGACCCATCAATGAACCCGTGGGGCTATTGCCGCACCGCGCGACTTGTCCTACTATGATCGCGCTATGGCAAAAGCGAAAAACCACATTCCCGAAGGCTTTCGCACGTTGACGCCGCATCTCACCGTTAACGGAGCGGCGAGCTACATCGATTTCTTGAAGCCCGCGTTCAATGCGGTCGAGGTTTCCAGGTCGCCCGGACCGGGTGGCAAGCTCATGCACGCCCACGTGCGCATAGGCGATTCAAACCTTATGTTCAATGACCCATTTCCAGAGTTCGGGCGTCCGCCGATCGCCGAGGGCCATTGGCCGATGACGTTGCACCTGTACGTTGCGGATTGTGACGCCCTCTTTGCGCAAGCGGTAGCCGCCGGCTGCGAAGTGACTATGCCGCTCGCGGATCAGTTCTGGGGCGACCGGTACGGCCACGTGAAAGACCCGTTCGGGTTCGTCTGGGCGATTGCGACGCACATCGAGGATCCGACGCCCGAGGAGATCAAGGAACGCGAAGCGAAACTCTTCGGCGGCGAGTCATAGGCCCACCCTCGACTCAGCGACGACGTAGTGCAAGCTGCCAAAATGCGCACCTTGGTTTGCACGCTCGTTTAACGACGGTAGCGCAAGCTGGCAGCGTGCGCTACGTCACTTCACCGCCACCGCCAGCGTGTCGTGATGCGCGGCGATCAGCGTCCTCAGGTAAGGACCGATTCGCGTCGCGCCATCGAAGCCGGCGGCCTTCGCTGCGGCCTCCTGATCTGCTTCCCCGATGTCGCCGCTTTCAGCGTAGTGCTTCAGGTTCCGATAGCAGCCCAGCGTAAACAAATCCCACGCCGCGCCCTGGTCGCGAATGAAGATGAAGTTCTCAGGCCGCTTGAGCGCCCGCTGATACGCGTTCTCCATCTCTCGTTCCCGGTAGAGGTCGGCCTGCTTGCCCGGCAAGGACTGAAAGATCTCCAGGTGAAAGAACGCCGCTTTGGAGAATGCCTCTCGCAGTCTGTCTGACGGCGGACCGTAGACTAGGAGGTCCTCCTGCCACGCGACGAGTCCCTTGAGCTTCTCCGCGAACGGTTGCTCGGCTTGCTTTCTCTTTGCGATCCGGTCCGCCCGGTAGTAATCGCCGTAGCTGCCCATCGGGAACAGAATCATCAAGTCCCACTTGTCGCCCTGACTGTGCCGAATCCACAGCGGCGGTTCATCGCCGGCCGCCCCGTACCCCGGCGCGCGGGACTTGTAATGATCGATCAGCTCGAGGAGCTTCCCGGGCGCAGCCTGAACGAACCTCGCATCGTATAGATAGCCGGGCTCAGCCGCCCGTCCTTCGGAGGCACAAAGCACCAGAGCCGACATCAGCACCAAAAATGACAGACCGAGACGCATCGGAAATCTCCTGACGTAGAACTGTCGGCGCGCGCTCGCGATCACTTGAGTGCCGCGCCGCTGACGACGTGTGGCTGGCCGCTCAAGCTCTCGTTGATCTTTCGAATCGACGTCGAGATGATCGCGTTCAGATCAGCCACCGCTTTCTGGGTTTCGGCAGTCACTTCCCGAAGCCGAAGTTTCTGCGCTTCGGTCGGAGGGGCGATCGGCCCTGAGATCGATCCCGACAACGAGTTAACCTCCTCGCGAAGCTTCGGCGGATAGCGGTACCCAAACTGAGCCTCACGTACCAGAGTCGCGCGCAACTTCTTGAGTTCCTCGATCGCCTGGTTGATGTCGGTCTGCGGATTGCCCGCCGGCTTGGCCGCCTGCTGTGAACCGCCATCGCCGTTACCGCTGCCTCCCGCCGACTCGGGGGCCTCCGGCGCCTTCCGCAGGTTTTCCGACAACGCGGTCAATTGCCGGGTGAGATCATCGATCTTAGCGACAACGTTGTTGAGAGTCGATGTGAGCGAGCGCAGCTCGAGCGCAGCGTTCAACTGTGCATCCAAATCCTCATCGGATATCTTCACTCGCGGGTCCAATCCGACTCGCACGGTCTTCGAAAGCTGCTTCCCGCCCGCCCTCATCGAGACGGTGTACTCGCCGGGGACGACCGCCGGTCCACCCCCGAATCCAAATCTCCCGCCGAATCCTTCCGCGGGCGGTTGATCCGCCGGACCCGCGGCTGCACCGGGCGTTGCAGCTCCGCCCGCCGCTGCTTGAGTCGGAGGTCCGGCTTGTCCGCCCGCGCCTGGACGGCCGCCCGTTCCGGGTCCGCCACCAGCTCCCGCCGCGCCGCCTCTCCCGAAGCCGCCGCCCGGTCCGGCGCCCGGCGCGGGAGTCGGAGGATCATATCGGAGGTCCCACACTGCCCGGTTGGCGCCGGCCTTGTTCGCAGTGCTTCGAATCGTGCGGATAGTCTTGCCGCTCTTGTCGCCGACCGTTATGACGATCGGGCCGTTCACGTCGGCCTTCAAGTAGTAGTCGATCATCGCACCTGCGGGCGGGTTCTGTGCGGTAAAGGTCTTCTGCCCGAGATTAGAGTCCCTGCCCCAGATTTGATAGCGAGTCGCGGGACGAATGTCGAACAAGTAAGCGTCCGCAGCTTTCGCTTCGGCGAGTTGCTGGAGCGGCGTGATGTTATCGAGTATCCACACGCCACGCCCGTGCGTGCCCAGTATCAAGTCGTTATCGCGCGGATGAACCGCAAGGTCGTTGACTGCGACGGGCGGCAGATTGTTGCGCAGCGAAATCCAATGCGAGCCGCCGTCCCACGACGCGAACACGCCGAGCTCCGTTCCGGCGTAGAGCAGGGTCCTGACCTTCGGGTCCTCACGAACCACGTGAACGTAGCCCTTAGCGGGGAGATCGCCTTTGATCGAGGTCCACGTCTGGCCATAGTCGGTCGTCTTGAACGCATACGGCCCGAAGTCGTCGTCGCGATGCCGGTCGACGGCAACATAAGCGGTTGCGGCGTCAGAGCGGGACGCGTCGATGCAGGGAACCCACGAATTGGCCGGCAAGCCTTTGATGTTGCCGACGACGTTGGTCCAGGTCTTGCCGCTGTCTTTTGTGACCTGAATGTTGCCGTCGTCGGTGCCGACCCAGATGACGCCCGGTTTCACCGGAGACTCTGCGATGGTCAGGATTGTGCAGTGGAACTCGGCTGCGGTGTTGTCGGTGACGACCGGACCGCCCGAAGACTGCTGCTTGTTCTTGTCATTGGTCGTCAGGTCCGGGCTTATCTCTTCCCACGAGTGACCGTAGTTGACCGTCTTGAACAACACGTTCCCGCCGTAGTAGACGGTCTTGGGATCGTGCGGCGACGCGACTATCGGCGGGTTCCAGTTAAAGCGGTACTTGTAGCCGGCGATCGCGTTGCCCGACGAGCCGACTTCCTTTGGGTATGGATGGATGCTTCGGGTGTTGCCGCTGTTGGTGTCGGTGACGGAGATGGTGCCGCCTTGCGAATCGGAGTAGACGATGTTGGGCGAGCTGAGATCAGGCACGACGAAGAACCCGTCGCCGCCGCTCACCGTGTACCAGTCGTCTTTGCGAATGCCTTCGCGGTAGAGCGTCGCGCTCGGCCCGACCCAGTTGCCGTTGTCCTGCAAGCCGCCATAGACGTAGTACGGCTGCCGCATGTCATAGGTGATGTGGTAGTACTGGGCCAGCACGACGTTGTTGATGATCTCGAACGTCTGACCCTTGTCGTACGAGACCTGGAATCCGCCATCGCTGCCGCTCAGAATTCTGTTCGAGTTCATAGGATCGATCCACAGCGCCTGATGATCGCCGTGAACGCCGTTCGCGATTCGACCGAACGTCCTTCCGCCGTCGCGCGACATCGACAACCCGCCGCCGAGCGAATAGACGCGCTCGGGGTCGTTCGGGTCTACGCGAATGTCGCTGTAGTAGAACGGCCGGAAGTTGATGTTCGGATCGTTGTGCACCATGCGCCAGGTCTCGCCGCGGTCATCGGAGCGGAAGAGGTTCCCCTCGGTCTTGGTCTCGGTGATCATGTAGACGACGTTCGGATTGCTGCGCGCGATGGCGACGCCTATTCGGTCCATCGGAGTTCTGGGCAGCCCGCTGGTCAGCTTCTGCCAGGTAGCCCCGGCATCCTTGGAGCGATAGAGAGCGGTCGCCCCGCCGCCGCTGTCGAAGCGCCAGGGCCGGCGGCGAAACGTGTACATGCCGGCATAGAGTACGCGCGAATTCTGCGGGTCTATGTCGAGGTCCGAGCCCCCGGTGTCTTTGTCGATGTAGAAGACCTTCGACCAGGTCTTCCCGCCATCGGCTGTTTTAAAGATGCCGCGCTCTTCGTTTGGTCCCCACGCGTGCCCAAGCGCAGCGACGTAAGCAGTATCAGGATCGCGAGGATCGATCCTGATGCGCTTGATGCGCTCGGTGTCGGCGAGGCCCAGATGCTTCCACGTGTCACCGGCGTCGGTCGAGCGGTACACGCCATTCCCGAATGACGCGCTGTTGCGGGGATCGCCTTCGCCTGTTCCGACCCAGACCACGTTTGGATCGGACGGTGCGATGCTGATGGCGCCGATCGATAACACGGCTTGGTCCTGGAATAAGGCCTTGAAAGTCGTCCCGCCGTTGGTGGTCTTGAAGATTCCGCCGTCGGCGCCGCCGACGTAGAAGGTGTATGGATCGCCGGGCACGCCAACGATATCGGTGACGCGGCCACCCATGTTCGCGGGGCCGATCGAGCGCCATTTGAGATTGGCGAGCAGAGCGGCTTCGTTAGATTCCGGCGTGGCGCTGCGAACCGCTATTGGCGTCACCGCCGCGATCAAGAGAAGTAGAATGAGTCGTTTCATATGCGCCTCCACGTGAGTCTCCTCTGGCATGGTTTTGTTTATGGCGTGAGATGCAGCCGGACTTGAGGTTCGGCCAACTGCGGCCCTTCGTATATCACAGGCGAGAAGGCATTTCAACGAAAGGGCGGGATAAAGAAGTGGAGGCTCGACCAGCCAGCCGGGGAATTTGACCACGACACCGCGACCGTGTGATTTTCGAGTTGCTTGCCAGACATTGGGTCGGCGCCAATCTGGGTTGTGCTAGACTCCCGGTGAAAGGACGGTTAAGACATGGCAGCCAGATTGCCGCGGAACAAGACAGTCAAAATGGAGTTGGTGAGAGAGCATCACGGCGGCGACGTTTATGAGTATTACCCTCTGGGTCAGTATCTCGTAGCGGCGCCTGGAGTCTGTGGCGGGCGGCCCTCGATCAAATACACGCGCATTGACGCGCGTCACGTAATCGGTAGTTTGCGAGCCGGCGACAGCCCCCGGGAAATTTCACGTTATTATAAAATTCCCATCGCCGCCGTCGAGGAAGCCGTGGCGCTCTCTGAGCGGTACGATTACGAAGAGAGCTACGCATGATCGTGCTGGACGATCAGTTGTCAGCACCCTATCTCAAGACCGAGATTGAAAAGTGGTACGCTGGCAGCGTGATCGTCCTGGGTTCTCTCCGGCCTCACAGTATTATCAAAGACGACAGCATTCCCGCTTTACTGCAAGACCTCAAACAACCGACTTTCATCACGATCAACTACGGTGATTTTTGGCGAAAGATCGAGGCTCATCGCGGCTATTGTGTTATCTGTTTCAATTTGCCCCGAGAGCGGGCGCGCGAGATTCCGGGAAGTTTGCGGACTATCCTAAACCTGCCGGAGTGGAGCGCTAAGCGCAAACGCATGGGCAAAGTGATTTCAATCAGTGGAGGCAAGCTGAGGTACTACGAGCCTTAATACTGAGGATTACTGAAACTGCGATAGACTTCTATCCAACTCGAACATCACCGATGCTGCTTGAAAGACGACACGTCGTCCATCCTCCCAGATCAGCTCGCCGCCGCTCATCTGGCCTCCGTGTTCCTGACGCTGTATAAGGTCGTTCGCAGCGCTCCAATATGCGATCAAGCTATCCAAGAATTCCTTTTCCCTGCTCCCCAGTTTGTCTCTGTGAAGTTCCAGAACGCCCCGTACTCTATTCTTAGTGCGGGCAGGATCCACATCGACATCAGGTGGCTGAAATCGATCGACCAGTTCAGTGGCGAATTCTTGAATTGCTTCCCGACAGAGGTGGCCGATCGTTGTAAACTGGCGATCAGAGTCGGCAGACCACAGCAGAGATTCGGCCTCCGCCCATTTTTGATACGCCCCAGGGTGTCTGCTCTGGAAGTCAGCCGTGTCGAAGTAGGCACGCACTGTTCCCGCAATCTGTTCAACGGGTTGCCCCATCTCCTCCTTCATCTTCTCGAAGTAAGCGAAGGGGTCGGGTCTTAGAACGAAGGTTAGAAGCGTGCTGTCCGATGCGGAGGTGAGCAAACCCTGACGAATAAGCTCGTCTATGTCGTCCTGTGATGCGGGAAACCTCGCAGTGTGGGGGTGCCGGACTTCGCCTCGGCCGTTAGGAATCCGTCGGCCCCGATCCGTACGGACGAAATAGAATCTTTCGCGCTTGTCCTTCGGCAAATTCTTGTAGCGCTCCACCAGTTGTATCAACAAATCCTTTTGTTCATCCGAAAGCAGAATACTCTCATACATATCAATTCCTCCGATGTGTAGTCTCGCGGAACCTGTTCAAATCATACGGCGGTTCACCACAAGGGAGAAAAGGAGCCTCATGTTCGGGCGGGGTGTTTCGCCGGCCTTTTGCTTTTCTTGCTGTTTCGGCGAAGTGATTCGATCATCTCTTCGGCGGTATCGAATGGTCCGTAGAACTGGCCGTTGTTGATCTGCTCTTGGCTTTCGGCGATGTGTCGGTCGATAAGGCTCGCAGGTGTCAGCGTGATTTTGCCCTTCACCAATTTCGCTTCGACCGGATCACCCACATTCAACTTCGCCCGCTCGCGCAGCGACGACGGGAGGGTGACTTGTCCATTCGGTCCGACTTTGACGAGCGACATGTGATCTTGCCATCGCCGCCATCACGCTTTCGACCGGCGGCATTCTGCTCACACGCAACGCTCTAGATTATGGACGGATTCCCAATCTCTTGTTCGAGGACTGGACGAAGTGAGGATTCACTTCGATTGCTTAGGGCGCGGAGCGGAAGCTCGACGAGTTTCTGACCGCGTGCGGGACCGTTCTTGAAGCCCGTATTCAACGAAGTGGCTGAGCTGCGCAACGTCTTCTGAGCTGCGCAACGTCTTCATGCCGGGTCATGCCGGGGCGGGGGAGGATCGACAGCCCTGCAATTTGACCGACGGTACCTGATCAACCTGACCGAAGCCCGCGAGTCCCCTGCGAGCTGGGCATCGTGACTTGTAACTTACCCTCCGTCTTATGAGCGACTTACCGACGACACGGCTTCTCGCTCTGACGTGGCACCGATGTTGAATAACCGAAGTGGGGATTAATTCCCCTAAGAGTGAAAAGGTCTTACCGAGCGACGCAATCATAGAGAGTGAAGGAGGGTGAGAATGGGACGGAGAGGTTTGGCGCCGGTGTTGAGCGTGGGGATGACGGCGGTCATGGCGATCGGCCTTGTCGCCCTGACGCCAAGAGTCGGCGCGGGCTCCCCTGAACCGAATAGCAGGACCACCGGCCAGTTTGGTGGAAAGCTCTCACCGGAGCTGGCCGATCTCGCTTCAGACTTCGTCCCCGATTCAAACGATGCCGTCCGCGTGATACTGCGGACGCGAGCTTCGAGCAATGAACTGAGCGACTCCCTTGATCGCGTCGGCGGAGAGCTTAAGACCCCTCTCCCATTGATCGACTCCTATGTCGCCTCGGTCCCGCGAAGCGCGCTTCCCGCCATCGCCTCCGACGACCTCACCGATTACGTCTCGCTCGATCGCGAGATCAAGCTCCAGGGCAGCCAGTACGACTACAACCTTCTGCGAGTAACGACCGGCGCCGAAAACGTGATAGGCGACGACGGCCTCGATGAAACAAGAGGCGAGCCGGCCATCCGCGACTATCTGAAGTCGCTCCCCGACGGACCAAACGGAGGCGATGTCTCCATAGCCATTCTCGATTCGGGGATCTACGACTACGACCCGGTGCACGAAGACCTGCGAGTGATCAACGACGCGTCGCGGCCTCGAGTCCTCACCCATCAGAATTTCGTCACGTCGGAACCCCTGAGCCGCGATGACCTCAAGCGAGGCTACGATCCCTACGGCCACGGCACGCACGTCGCTGGGGTTGCCGCCGGGTCGGGCAGGGAATCGCTCCAGGCAGGAGCCGAGGTCGGGAATCTCTACGCGGGCGTGGCCTTCAATGCGAACCTCGTCGACCTGCGAGTCATAGGCGCGGACGGGTCGGGCTACATTAGCGAGACGATCGCCGCGATCGAATGGATGATTCGAAACCGCGACCGGTACAACATTCGGGTCGCGAACTTCTCGATCGGCGCCGGCGTCACCCAATCATACAGAACGGACCCGCTCTGCCAGGCGGTCGAACGCGCGGTCGGCGCGGGGATCGTCTGCGTCGTCGCAGCGGGCAACTACGGCAAGGACGCGGAAGGCAAGACGGTCTACGGCGGGATACTCGCGCCGGCGAACGATCCGATGGTGATTACCGTCGGCGCAACCAACACGTGGGGGTCGGCGGTGCGGTCCGACGACACCATGGCAAGCTACAGCTCGCGCGGGCCGACGCTGGTCGACGGCATCGCCAAGCCGGATCTGGTCGCGCCCGGAACTCTCATTCGTTCCATCGCCGCAGATAAGAACTCCCTGACGGTCAATAACAACCTGACCGTCTACTCGCGCGACGACGAAGACGTGTACATGTGGCTGAGCGGGACGTCGGTTGCGGCGCCGGTTGTTTCGGGCACGGTAGCGGTGATGCTGAGCGTCAACCCGAGCCTCACGCCGGCACTCGTGAAGTCGATCCTTCAGTTCTCGGCGCAACCGTTGCCGTCTCTTCAGGAATTGAATCCGCTGCTGGCGATGCTCAATCAAGGCGCGGGGTACCTCAACGTCGACGGCGCGGTGCGATTGACGAGGGTGTTCGAGCGGGAAATCGAAAGGCGTCCGCCGGGCTCACCCTTGTTGAGACGGGACCCGAAGCTGCTCGACCGGGTGCTTTACTCGTCGCAGAACAGCGGTGGTGAATTCACCAGCACCATCGCGAACGAAACCTTCGCGTGGGGCAACAACGTCTTCTTCTCGCACGGGATCGCCTACTTCTACGACAGCCGTCACAGGATTTCGGTTTTCAGGACCGCCGGCTGGCAAGTCACTCCCGAGTTCAAGCTGTTGTACGGTTACCTGATCTCGGATGGACGGTTGGTCAACGACGGGCGATTGTCGAACGATGGGCGATTGTCCGCAGACGGGCGATTGGTGACCGACGGGCGGGTTATGACTGACGGGCGGGTGCTGACCGACGGGTGGCTGTGGATGGCAGATACCAACACATTCGCCAGCACGTCAGCCGTCCAGCCCACCTGGTCGTCGAACTTGTTGGACCAGAGTACGTTCGCAAGCGGCGTGATGTTCAACCAGCATGCCCTCGTGCGGGTGATGGCTGAGGGCGACGACGCGCCCGGGTTCGAGATCGTCAGAATCGTGAGCAAGAGGCATCGCCTCTTCCCGCGCGGAATCAAGAATCGACTTTGAAAGGAGCCAGGAACATGAACAGACCAGGTGTATGCACGGGAGTGATCTGGGAAGGCGATTACAGCTAGCCCGGCCATAGTCGCGGCCAGACAGTTCACTCAGAAAGAAGAGGCAATCGCGCGTGTCTCTCGCGCGCCTGCGCGAGCGCATTGTCCTCGGAGCGTAACCGAGTATGGAAGCCCCAGCCCTGCGTCCTTCCCGAAATATAAGGAGTGGCCCGGCCTTGCTGGCCTTCCCGTTGACGATTGCAGTCGCGATGATTGCGATCTCGACGCGGGAAGTAATCACGGCCGGCAGCGGCGCTCTTCCCGGCCTTGCGGCGCTGGCGCTCGGAACGGCGTTATTCTCGACTCGCCGTCTCGTTCCAATCCCCGGATCTCACAGCAGCGTGTTCCTTTGGGAAGCCCTTGCGTGCTGCGCCATCATCATGGTGGGGCCCTACCATGGAGTCGTGCTGGCGGCGTTTGGCGCGGGCCTGACGGCGCGGCGTCAGAGGCGGGACATCAAGCGGATTCTCTTCAGCGTCGCGACCAATACGATCTCAATCTACTGTGCGGCGCAGGTCTATCATATAGTCAAACCTTACGTCGTCGGTCACCCTTTACCGGCGGGAGCAGGCGGGGAGTTGCTTGCGTTCTCGCTTCCTTCCATCGCGCTGGGGCTGACCCACTATCTTGTCCGGTTGCTTGTGATCGCGGCCTTGCCGGCTCGCACTTCGGGCAAGGGCGCCCAAAGCGGCTTCCGCGAAACCTTCCCGTGGGAGCCCGTAGCGATCATCGCCGGCGCGACCGTCTCCGGGATGATCGACCACGTCTACCGCTCCTACGGGTTGGTCACAACCGTGGTCGCGGTGCTCTTGATCCTGCCGCTGCCCACGATCATCCATTACACGCTCAGGACCTATCACGACAAGATTGCCGAGAAGGAGCACCACTATCACGATCTCACCGGCGTCTACGATTCCATTCTCGAGATGCTGGCGATGGCCATCGACGCCAAGGATGACGTTACTCACGATCACATTCAGCGGGTCAAGCTGTTCGCGCGAAGAGTGGGAGAGATGATCGGGCTGTCCGGGGGCGAAATCGAGGCGCTCAAGGCCGGCGCTCTTCTCCACGACATCGGCAAAATCGGCGTCCCCGCCTACATCCTGAACAAGCCGGGCAAGCTGACCGAGCACGAGTTCGAGCAGATGAAGCTCCACACCGTCATCGGCGCGGATATGCTGTCCAATGTTAATTTCAGGTATCCTGTCGTTCCCATCGTTCGCCACCACCACGAGCGCTGGGACGGCCGCGGTTATCCCGATGGCTTGAAAGGCGAAGAGATTCCCGTAACCGCGCGGATAATGACGTTAGTGGACAACTACGACGCGCTCAGATCGGACCGGCCTTATAAGAAAGGGATGAGCCGTGACGAAGCGCTGACCTACATCAAACAAAACGCCGGGACCTTCTTTGACCCCAAACTCGTCGAGGTGTTCCTCGCGTCTGTGGACCAACTCGAAGCAGAAGCGGCCAGCTTCAAGAAGTCGAGGATGCGCAAGCGCGAGCAGCAGCTTGCATCAGCAGGGCTCAAGGCGGGCGCCTCGGCGCAGAGGATAGACCGCGCAACAGCGGCCCTGTACTCGATCACCGAAACGAATCAGAAGGTGACCGCTCTGTACGAGATGTCCCGCACGCTTGGGAGCATGCTCTCGCTGGAAGACACCGTGACCATATTGGCGAGCCGCCTCGCCAAGCTCATACCGTTCACAACCTGCGCGATTTCCCTCGTGGACCGCTCGCGTTCGGAGTTTGAAATCGTCCATGCCGTCGGACAACATGCGGAACGGTTCACCAAGCGGCGGCAACCCTTGAGCGCCGGAATAACCGGCTGGGTCATCACCAACCGCCACGCTATGTACAACGCGAACCCGGCGCTCGACCTGGCGTTTCTTGGCCCCGATAGTATCAACGAGTACAAGGCGTCGATTGTCTTTCCACTTGCCAAGAATGACGACGCGCTGGGCGCGGTCGCACTCTACTCGACTGAGGTCGCAAACTATGCAAGCGAGCATATGCAGTTGATCGAATCGATCTCGCAACCGGCATCCGACGCCGTCTACAATGCCATCGCGTATGAGCAAGCTCAGCGGGCCGCTATAACTGACCCGGTGACCGGCCTTGTGAGCAAGCGCGCTCTCGCGACGCAATACGAGCGTGAGCGCGCCCGCAGCATGCGGCTTGGCAGCGCGTTGTCTGTGATCGCGGTCCGCGCCGAAGCCGCCGACCCCTCCGACTCGCTCCGACGCTCCGCTGCAAGCCTCCAAATCGCGTACCTGGGCGGGCTCATAAAACAGCAGGTCCGCGAGACGGACCTGGTCGCCCGACAAGCTTCAAACCTCTTCGTCGCGCTAATGCCCGACAGCGGGCGGGAAGAAGCCGCAGAAGCGGCCGAGCGGATACGCGCCGCCATCAAAAAGACCGGCTACCCGCACGTTCCCGACGAGTTGGTTGTCGTTGTTGGATACGCGACGAATCCCGGCGACGGCGACAGCTTCGATGAGCTTCTTCAAGCCGCGCTCTACTGTTGCGATGCGAGCCCCAATGGCTCTAACGTGTCGCCCGCCGCATTCACCGGACTGGCGTCCACCAAGTCGATGTAACCCCCGACCCTCATCCCAGGAATCTTGCAAGGTGGTGACGTTCGCGCGATCAGCTTACGGCACACTTCGCGCGACTTGATTGAAGCGTCATAGCCGAATGTGCTACAAACTCCTCGGAAGTACCTCAGCGGAGAATCGTTATGAAGTACCGCACTACTGTGAGCCTCGTCTTCCTGCTCCTCGTCTCGATCCCGACCGGCGCCCAGAACAAAACGGTAACGCCGAGACCCATCGACCACCCTCGCCCGTCCTCACCGGAGGAAAAGGCGGAGCAAAACGGTCCGGAGATAAACCTCCCGGAGGAGATGCGGGTGAAGATGGAGATCGAGCGGGCTGAAATGGAACACCGCAAATTCGTCGACGACGTCACCCACCTCAGCGATTTGTCGATGGAGGTCTCGAAAGGCTACCACGATCGCGGCGCCATTTCGTCCGCGGACTTCAAGAAGCTCGCCAACATGGAGAAGATTGCCAAGCGCATTCTGAACCACGCCGGAGGCAAGGGCGATGACTCCGAAGCTACGTCTGATCTCGCGCTTGAGACCGCCATCGATCAAATGAGCTCGGCGGCCGCCGATATCAAGAAGAGCGTGATGGCCCAGAGCCGCTACGTTGTCTCCGCAACCCTGATCGCCAGCTCGAACCAGATCATCCGTTTGACCAAATTCATTCGCCGCGCAGTCCGAAAGTAACCCTGCCGATGTATACCGCGAGAAGGACACAAGAAATGCGTTGCGTGCTCGCGCTCCTTCTCGTGCAAACCGCCGTGGTCTTTCGCCCTGCTCACCCGGCCACGCCCCATCGGCAAACAAGGCCGCAGAATACGCGCACTGCGGAACAGAAAGTTGATGAGCCGGTGCGCCTCCACTCGGACCTCGTCGTGCTCAGCGTCAGTGTCCTCAACGCCACCGGAGAGTATGCCCGCGGGCTCGCGGCGAGAGACTTCACTGTGCTCGAAGACGGCGCTCAACAATCGCTCAACTCGTTCTCGGCGGAAGAGGCCCCGTTCGCAGCGGCGATCCTCGTCGACATGAGCGTCAGCATGGAGCGGAAGTTCGGCCTCGTTCGAGCCGCGGCTGCGTCGTTCATCGAGCACATTCGGGATAACGACCAGGTAGCCGTCTTTGGGTTCAACGACAAGATTCGGCTGTTTCAGGATTTCTCCAGCGCGCGCGATATCACCGACTACATCTGGGAGGCGAGGGCGGAAGGCAACACCCGTCTTTACGACTGCATGGACCGGGCAGTCGAAGCGCTCTCGAAGCGGCCCGAGCTTCGGCGCGCTCTGCTGTTGATCACCGATGGCTGGGACAGCACGAGCCGCGATGCGAGTCTCGACTCGGTGATGAAGAGAGCTCTGGCCGCTGGAGTGACGGTCTACTCGATTGATCTGATCGACGACGATTTGATGATTGGAAGCGCGAGTTACGTCGAGCCGCTGCGACGGGGACGGCGGGACATGCAGGCGTTGGCGGCTCAGACCGGCGGGCGTTACGTCAACTCTCCGCAGGGCGACAAGCTCGAAAGCGCGTTCAATGACATCGTCGACGAGCTCCGTAACCAGTACACGATCACTTACTATTCAACTAATGACAGACGCGACGGCCGCTGGCGGAAACTCGAGGTGAGGGCCGCCCGCGCTGATGTGACGACCCGGACGCGACGGGGTTACTGGGCGCCGAAGAAGTGAGCCCTCGAGATCGGGATTTGCACTACTTTTCCTATTGGTCGATGTTGAAGCGGCATAGAGTTGGGAAGCAATCGCCGAGGAGTGACGAGCGGCGAGATCACGGGCGCTATTTGAGAGTCGCTGGACCCTTCTGCTATTCTAACTTGCACATTGGACCGCGAGGTATCGGCAATGGCTACTCCCTACGACGAGATTATTGCGGATGCGATGAAACTTCCCCTGAGAGATCGCGTTCGCCTCGCCCAGGAGCTTGCTTCCAGCCTTGATGATGAGATTGAAACGGGCGTTGACGCTCTGTGGTTCGCAGAGGCGGAACGACGATTGGAAGAGCTTCGCAGCGGCAAGGCACAGGGCGTTGATTCCGAGGAAGCATTCCAGAATGCGCGCAAGGCCCTGGAGCGATGAAGATCGTCTTCCATCCGGAAGCATATGAAGAGATGCTCGAATCAGCCCGGTTCTATGACGAAAGAGACGAAGGTCTCGGTCTCCAGTTCCTTGAAGCAGTAGAAGAGACTACGCGGCATATTCGTCAGTTTCCATTAGCCGGTCCCATAGAACAAGACGACATTCGAAAGCGGCTTGTCTCCGGCTTTCCATTCACGGTGCTCTACCAGTTGCAAGAGAATCGGATCCTCATCGCAGCCGTCATGCATCAGCACAGACGTCCTGGATACTGGAGAAAGCGGATTGGGCGGGTGAGCCGCAAGAGTCCGCGTTGATGCATATACCCTATTCGGAGTCGAGGATGGCGCGGTGACAGGGCGACGCGCCGACACGCGGGCACCTCAAGCGCGTCCATTCGCGCCAGCGCAATCAATGGGCCAGTGTTGATCACTATGCGTTCTGCCATTGCCAGCGAAGTTCAATTCTGCATCCGCGTCTCCGGGCTGGAGATTGCTCACCGCAATGCCTATTCTCGTGAGTGACATCAGAAAATCGACCAGCCCTTTGGCCGACAACCGAGCCGCCTGTCCAGAAGTGACTTTGCGCAACTCGTGGTGTTTTGCCGCTAGCAGGAACCTGGCCTCCTCCGAAAACTGCTCAGCAGACATCCCGAGGCTGAACATCACCTCGTCTCAGCACCTCGTATCCGTATTCTATTGTCGGCTTCCGATCCATACTTTTGCCCACTGTTGCTCAGCTTATCGCGAAGTCCCACCGCAAAAGGACCGGCGGTAGCCGGCGTTTATGCGCATATGGGCGCGCGGAGCAGGCCCTTGTTATCTGCAAGCGGCAGCCCGCCGCTGCATTCTACCTTCGACGAGCTTGCCAGCCGTGCTCCGACTTCAACAATAGGGAGATGTTATGAAAAACCGATTTAGACTGCTGACGGTTGGGCTTGTAGGCTGTTTCGCCCTCGCCTCTTCTTCGTTTCTCCTTGCGTCAGCAGGACGATCCGTGTTCACGAAAGACGAGCGGAGCGCGGCTGCCGCGAACACCACGCCAACGAGCGGTCCATTGAAAACGGGATGGCGGGTCGGTACGCCTCAGACCTTCGGAAACCTGACGCTCTTCCCGGTGATCTCGGAAGAGACGCCCAACACCGATGAATTCATCACGCTGGACGAAGGCCTGCGGTCGGGCAAGGTCATCGTCGCGGAACTGGATTCCGATGGCCGCCGGGTCAGAAACCGGCAATCGGCTGAGGTGAACCAACTCTCGCTCGTGAACAACTCCGGCAAGCTGCTCATACTGATCGCCGGGGAGATGGTCATTGGCGGAAAGCAGGACCGCATGGTCGGCCACGATTGCATCGTCGAGTCGAATAGCGCACCGGTGCCGCTCGACGTCTTTTGCGTCGAGCACGGCCGGTGGAGCGACGCGGGATTCGGTCAGAGCCTCAACGTCGAAAGCCGCTCTGGAAGCGGATCTGGAACAGGTGGCACCGCCGGCTTCACAGCCGCCGGCGACGCGATGGCCGAACCGAAGGTCCGCGAAAAGGCCCAGGCTGAAAAGAGTCAGAGCGGCGTCTGGTCCGGCGTGGCGGAAACCGTCAGCGCAAATGCAACGAGAACGGCCACCGGTACCCTCAACAGCGTCTACGAAGACAAGAACGTGAAGGGGAAGCTCGGCGATTACGAACGCGTCTTCAAAACCAGGTTCGCCGGCCCCAACGTCGTGGGAGTCGTCGTCGCGTTTGGCGGCAGGATTACGGCCGCCGATGTGTTTGGGAGTGCGTCGCTGTTTCGCGCCTACTGGCCTAAGCTGCTCAAGTCCTACGCGCTGGCGGCCCTTGGCGCGCCGAAGTCCGAAAAGACGACGCCTGACATCAGCGCCGCGGAGGCATTCCTCGCGCGCGTCGAGGGCGGCGGCTCCTCGGTCAATCATGGCGGCGGCTATCGCCTCGTCGAACATCAATCGCCGGCCGACGCGAGCTTCGAGCTCGAAAGCACCGCGACCGCATCACCGCTGTTGATCCACTTCAACCGCGTCAGCAAGCGGTGAGCTTGCAGGGATGGGTGGAGCGAGCGTTGAGAGTACCGGCTTTGTTTGGGGGTTATCGTCAGTGGCTGCGCTGACCGAGAAAAAAGCCCGACTGAAGTCGGTACTCTAAACGCCCTTCACCTCCGACCTTCCGCCTTGAAACTCCCGCCCGTTGCCGCTAGCCTTACACGCCATGCCAAACGAGGAGTACTTCAAGTGGTTCAGCACGAGGCTCGATCGCGATATGGAAATGCTCGTCTACGGGACCAAGGGCGCGCCAGTGATCGTTTGCCCGACTTCCACCGCGCGCTTCTTCGAATGGAAGGACTCCGGCATGATCGAAGCTCTCGCGGACAAGATCGACGCCGGCTTCATTCAACTCTACTGCGTCGACAGCGTCGGCATCGAGTCGTGGTACAACGAACAGATTGCGCCGCCCGCTCGCGTGGCGCGGCACAATGCCTGGGAAGCGTATCTGATCGAAGAGGCCCTCCCGTTCATTCGCGCCAGGAACGCGAACGAGTTTCTCATCACCGTCGGCGCCAGCTTCGGCGCGTTCCTGGCGGTCAACTTCGCGTTGAAGCACCCGGACCTTGTGCGCAAGGCAGTCGGGCTGAGCGGCTCCTACTCGATCAGACAATTGCTGAACGGCCATTTCGACGACGACGCCTATTTCAACAACCCTGTTGATTACATGGCCAACTTGACCGACGAGCGGCTGCTGGAGCTGATTCGGCGGGTCGAGATTTTTCTCGTCACCAGCGACCTGGACATCGCAATCTGCCGCGAGCGCACGTACGATCTCTCGCGCGTCCTCAGCGAGCGAGGCATTCCGCACCGCCTGGACGATTGGGGCGGCCAGACGGTTCACGACTGGCCCGTGTGGCGGCGAATGATAAGGGAATACCTGTGACGAAGCACCGAGCGACGAGGACCGAGGACTGAGTGACCATGACAAAACTCGATGGCCAGGTAGTGATCGTGACCGGAGCGTCGGCGGGGATCGGAGAGGCGGCCGCGCGGAGGCTCGCGCGGGCGGGCGCCAGCGTCGTGATTGCCGCACGCAGACGGGACCGACTGGAGGCGCTCAAGCGGGAGATCGAAGAGGCGGGTGGCCGCGCGCTCGCGGTCGCGGCTGATGTGACTTCCTCGGACGACCGCGCGCGGCTGGTAAGAGAAACGATGAGCGCCTTCGGGCGGATCGATGCGCTGATCAACAACGCCGGCTTCGGACAACGCGGCCCCATCGAGCTGGTTCCGGTCGAGAACATCAGGCAGAACTTCGAGACCAACCTCTTCTCGCTGATCGCGCTCACCCAGCTCGTGATTCCAATCATGCGGAAGCAGGAGAGCGGGCGCATCGTGAACATCAGCTCGGTGGCAGGGAGGATAGCGCGCCCGCTCTCGTCGGTGTACGACGCGACCAAGCACGCGCTGGAAGCGATATCGGACGGCTTGCGCGGCGAGCTTGCGCCGTTCGGAATCAAGGTGGTGATCATCGAACCCGGCTTCATCATCACCGAGTTCCTCGATGTCGCGAACCAACTGGCGCGGCCTATCACGGAGGAGGCCGGTCCCTATGCCCCGTTCGTCACCGGCTTCAACGCAGGGTATCAGCGGATGAGGAGATTGGCTGGCGGCCCGGACGACATCGCGGTCCTCATAGAACGCGCGTTGACCGCCCGGAATCCGCGTCCGCGCTACGCCGCGCCTCGCCATGCCCGGCTTGCAATCGGATTGAAACGCTGGTTGCCCGCCGGGCTGTTTGAGCGGCTCTTGAATCGTCAGGCCGGAATCACCCCCGACGCGGTGAGATCGGCGCAGAACCGCAGCAAGCCGACGCCGCGTTGATCGAATTGCGTTTGGGCGCTGAATTGAAACACAGTGGCGCCTTAACGAATCTCTGCCAGTAAGGGTCCCGCACCGTCATTAGCCCGCACTTTTCTCATCTCCAACCCTCTTCTTGGCGTTCGCCATTCGCGATGACCCATCCGCGGGCGTTCAGGTGCTCAGAGCAGCGAGGACCACCTTCAAGGTTCATCAACCAGAAAGGTCTGTGTGCTGCACCATCAAGAACCCATTCTCGCGTGGTATGCGCCAGATCTTGACGCGCACGCGGTTGGGCGGTTGGGCGGCTCCTTGTTGGGTGTCCGAGCCGCATGGTATAAGCTCAAGCGCGTTCTGCCTCGCTGCCTTGACTGGCGCTTTGCGATGGAAGACTCGCACACGGGCCAGGATTCAGATGCTACACACGGCGATCCTCAAGACCATTTCAAAACCAATTTCATCGGCGCTGGGCTTCGTTTCCGGCACGGCGTCGGCGATCTGGACATTCCCCTCCGTTCTTGGCTCGGCGATGCTGATCGCGTGGGCTGCCGAGGCCGCTCAGTTCCTCGTTTCACAAGGACTCGCGCTTGCAATCCTCGCGTGGCTCCAGACGCTGCCCGAGTTTGCCGTCGAAGCGGTCATCGCGTGGGAAGCGGGCCAGACCGCGCGCTACTCGACCGATCCCCAGCAGATTCAGCACGCGACCGCGTTGATGACCGCCAACTTCACCGGCAGCCTGAGACTGCTCGTGGGACTCGGCTGGCCGATGATTTACGCCGTCGCCGCGTTCTTCTACCGCAAGCGGAGCAAGCAGCGGCTCGGCGACATCAGGCTCGATCGCGAGCACGCGGTCGAGGTCGTCTTTCTGCTCATCTCGATCGGGTACTTCTCGATCGTCTGGCTCAAGGGTACGCTCAACTGGGTGGACAGCGTACTGCTGACCGTCGTCTACATCGTCTATCTTTACTTCCTGAAAAAGATTCCGCCGCAATCGGAAGAAAAGATGGAAGACCTGGACCGCATTCCGCGTTACATCCTGCGTCAGCGGCCCGTGGCGCGAAACGGGATGATCGGCGGCCTGTTCCTCGCGGGCGGATTGATACTCTATTTCGCCGCGCACCCGTTCCTTGAGAGCCTGAAGGCCATCTCGCTGTCGCTGGGGCTCTCGACGTTCGTCTTCGTTCAATGGGTCGCGCCGTTCCTCTCGGAGTTCCCGGAGAAGGTCTCGGCGTTCAACTGGGCCCGCCGAGTCACCAGTGCCCCTATTGCGCTGATGAACATGGTGAGCTCGAATATCAACCAGTGGACGATGCTGGTGGCGATGCTGCCGATCGCGTACGCGCTGGCGCTCGGCCACTGGGGCACTATAGTTTTCGACCAGCATCAGCAGCTCGAGATTCTGCTGACGATCGCGCAGTCGCTGCTCGGTGCGCTGCTGTTGTCCAACATGCGCTTCTCGTGGTGGGAGGCCGCACTGCTGTTTTCGCTGTGGCTGATTCAGTTCGTGCTGTCGGGCTTCGAGAGGCCGCTCGACCCGGCGCTGCCACACAACAGTCTCGCGACCCAACTGGCGGGACTGCTGTCGGTGGGCGCCGATCGAATCGAGCTGTTCGCGCAACGCGGCAAAGAAGCCGTCACCGGCCTCTACTTTCTCTGGGCCGGGGCGATCATTGTGATGGCGTTCAAGCGGCGCGGGTTCGAAGCGTTCTCCGTCTTCCCTCGCCTCATGCGAGAACACTGGTAGAATATGTCCGCCGGCATTCGGGAGGCGACGCTGGTGCGAATCAACAACATACTCGTTCCGACCGACTTCAGCGAGAACGCTCAGCTCGCGTTTGATCACGCGTACGCCCTGGCTGCGCAGCTCGACGCGAAGTTATACCTGTTGCACGTCCGCGATGAGAGCGCCCTTCGGATCGCAGTCAAAGAAGGGCTTCTCGGCGCCGACACCACGGATGAGGAGTTACAAACAGCGGTTGAGCAGTTGGTCGAAGAACGATTGTCGGCGACGCTTGCCGGGGTTGATCGAACTGCGGTTACAATCGAGAAGGTCTTCCGTCGCGGCGACCCGAAGCTGGTCATCATCGAGTATGCACGCGAGATCGACGCTGACGTGATCGTCGTCGGTATGAGAGGGACGGGTGTGGTCGACGTGATCAAGACCGCCTTGCTTGGCTCCGTCGCCGAGAGCGTGATCAGGAAAGCCCGGTGCCCGGTGCTGATGGTGAGATTAGACCACGGAGAGGAAGACGATGAGTGATGACGATGAACTCCTGCCTCGTTTCTGTTACCGTTCCCCGCTCACCTTCAGAGTGCTTATCGACCACCATCTTCGCTCGTTGCCGGTATCCGTGGCGGTAATTCGAACATACCGGGCGCGCACCGGATCGAAGTTCGCCCGCGAGCGGTCATCGGCTCCATCGCCTTGCCATACCTTTTGCCAGCGCCGGCCGTCCTGGCTTACCTCGACGATGTAGCGGCCGGGATAGTCCTTGGCGTTGGGCGCATGCACCTGAAGCACCCTCGATACAAGGCTCGTCTCGAAAAGCTCCACCTGTATCCAACAGCCAACGTAGTCCGCCCTTCCCGTGGTCGCTCGCGTGCTCGTGTCTCTGCCGAGCACCGCATCCGGGTTTGAGAAGCATCGCGCGGTGACGCGTCGAATCGGGCGATCGACGTTCCCGTCGTCATCGCCGCGGTCGAACGGGCCGGAGTCGCGGCTGGTGCGCAGCTCGGCTATGGACCACCAGTGAAAAGTGTCGCGATTTCGCAGCGCGGTGATCCGGACATAGCGCGCCGTGACCGGATTGAAGCTCGCGGTGCTGCGATCGGTCTCGCCGCGGCCGCGCCAGACCTCGCGATAATCGTCGTCGTCATCGCGCCGGCTCACCTCGACTTTGTACTCAGCGGGATAATCTTCCGCCCAGCGTCCGTGCAACTGAACGACTCGCGATAGCCGATCTTCGCTGCCGAGATCAAGCACGACGGCCATCCCGGCGTAGTCCGGTGTCTGGCTCGAGGCGCGGGTCTCTGTGTTGTTGTCGGTCGCGTACGAGAGGTCTCTCAACAGCCGGCGCGATCCCGGCAAGTCAGGACGCGGGCCGGGTCTCCCGAACGGATCGACTATGATCCTCAGCTCGGCGATCGACCATTCGTCGCCTCCTCCGCGGCGGCCTGTCGCGGTTATGCGGATGAAACGCCCGCGTCGCGCGGCAAACGTAGCGCGGCTTTCCCCGCTGCGACCCTGTCCGCTGAAGGCCTCGGTCCATGGGCCGGCAGTGGCAGAGGCGACGTCGATCCGGTAACTACCAGGGTAGTCCTCCGACCAGCGGCCGTGATCCTGGATGACGCCGGTTATGTACTGCTCGCTGTTGAGATCGGCGCTCACGCTCCAGCCGGCGTAATCCACGCGGCCCGAACTCGCGCGAGTGCTCGTGTTGCCGTCGATCACGTTGCGAGTGTCGAACAAATCGCCTAGCACTGACGCAGGCTGGACGGTTCGGGCTTGCGATGTCGAGAATTGCCCGAAGCTGAACACACCCACAGAAGCGATCGCGACGATCACTGCTGCGAAGAAGGCCGTTTTGATTTTTAGGTGCATGTTGAGACCTCTTGATCACACTCTCTGCGGGGGATGCTAGCACGCGCTTTCAGTTTGCGACAACGGTGGCGCGGCTTCTTATGAGAATGAAAACTGGGAGCGAGATTCGGAGAATCGCGCTCCCAGAAGTTCTACTGCCAATCAGTCGGTTGACTAGAAGGTGAACCGCAGCGCGAACTGCATCACGCGGCCGCCCTTCGTTTCGTTCAGCGGAGTCTGCACCGCCGTGAACTTGCCGAATTCCGAGGGCGGCTCCTTGGGCGTCCCGTCGCTGTTCGGCAAGAACGGGTCCTGCTCCATGTTGAAGCCGGTCACTCCCGTCAGCCGCTGCGTGTTGGTTATGTTGAAGACCTCCCACCGAAACGTGAGCGCTTGACGCTCGCGAATCTTGAACGTCTTATACAGTCCGATGTCGAGCGAAACGTAGCCCGGCTCGCGCAGGATGTTGCGGTCGCCTACTTCGCCCGCGCGCGGATCGCGGAAGCTCCGGTACGCCTCACCCGGGTTCGAGAAGATGTTAGGCTCGCCCTTCTTGGTCGGCGACGAGACCAGCCGCCGGACGCGAACCATGTTCGACTGCACGTTCCAGTTCGTCGCCCAGCGGTCCGCCTCGAACGGCTCGCCTGCGGCCAACCCCGAGTTCCACCGGAATATGCCCGTCAACTGCCAGCCGCCAAGAAAAGCGTCCGCGACCCCGGAGGATTCGGTCAGGAACCGCTTGCCGCGGCCGAACGGCAGCCCGGCGACGAAGTTCGCGTTCACGATGTGGCGAATGTCGAAGTCCGAGCTCGCGTAGTTCAGGTCCGGATCCAGCGGGTTGACGATGAACGCCGTCCCGTACGTCCCCGAAGTCTGCAAACCGGATGCGCTGTCGAGCGAATGGGCGAACGTGTAGTTGAAGTCAAGCGTCAGGTCTTTGATCCGCTCGCGCACGCTGAACTGCGCCGAGTTGTAGTTCGACTTTGCTATCGTCGAGAAGACCGAAAACGCGGCGTACTGCGGATGGAAGAAGGTGTTGTTGAAGATCGACTGGGGCTGGTCGTCCCACAGCAATTGCAGGAACGTGTAATCGGTGATGTTTCGGCCGCCGACGCTCGTCTGAGCCAGCCGCCGATACGCCGCCTGCGTCGCGCTGAGGCGGACCGATCTGCCCAGCACGTTGAACGTCCCGGCAAGCCCCGGCAGCAGGTTCTCGAAGAATGGGATGTTGTCGATCGAGGTGATGGCCCGGTTCTGATACCGGAAGTCGATCAGCTTGTTGATCGCGCTATAGAAGTCCATCCCAGACCTCGGGTCGCGGATGTTGTTAAGGTGCATCACGTCGCGCGTCGCTAGCAGGTCCCGCGCGAAACGTCCCACGTAGCTCATCTCGAACGAAAGCCCGTGTCCGACCTCCCGCCCGTACGACAGGTTGACGCTGTAGTTCACCGGCGTCGTAAGCGTGTCGTCCAGCGATGATTCGATTCGCTGGTCCTCATCAGCCGGAGTCGTCTGTGGGAAGCTCACGCTCGAAGCGACCGTGACGCCCTGAGCCGCGAGCAGCGGGCGCACCGCCTGGCCAAACCCGGTGAATGACGGGCCAAGCCTCGAGCCGACGTTGAACGTGTTGGCTGACACTCCCTTGAACGAGTGGAAGCCCAGCGTCGAGTTCAAATCGAATGTGACTGCGAGCTGACTGCCGATCCGGTCATAGACCATGCGGAAGCCGCCGCGCAACACGCTCTTGCCGTTGCGCCCGAACAGCCGCCCGAAGAAGTTGTCGCCGAAATCGGGCGACCACGCGACTGCGATCGACGGCGCAAAGTTGTTCCAGTCTTGATCGTAATAGCCCGGGCGGTCGTTTTTCCTCCCGGCTTTGTCGACCGTAATCAGCGCATTGAAGGGAATCCCCTTCTCGGCGCTGGCGACGCGGTCGTCGAAGAACTTTCCGAGGCTCTGCGTCGGCGTCACTTGAACGCCGTTGGCCTCGTAGACCGGGGTCGACGTCGACCATCGCATCCCGTAGGTGATCGTCAGGTTCGGCTTCCAGCGCCAGCTATCTTGCCAGTAAAGCTCGTATTCCTGGGTGGCGAACGTGCGCGGGATGCCCGACCCGGTTGCAAGCAGCTTCCCGCTCTCGTCGTAGTTGATGTTAGTCCCGAACTGCGAGAAGCGGCCGATGAGCGCGGTCAGCGCATCGCGCAGGTCAGTCTCCGAAGATCCAGACACGTCCGGGAAGATCGGGTCGAGATTTTCTTCGGAGAAGATCACCACGTCGCCCGAGAAATCGTAGAACGACGGGTTGGTGATCGCGTTGTCGAACGTGCTTCCGAACGAGAAGCGCGTGTTGCTGATCAAGCGAACGTCGCCGCCGAACTGCGTCGCGTGACTTCCCTTCACCCACGAGACGTCGTCCTTGATGTTGTGAACGGGAGTCGTGCGGGCCAGCGTTCGGGAGAAGTTCACCGGCTGGTAGATGAACCGGAAGAAAATGTTGTTCTGGTTGGAGTCGCCTTCCGACGTGAAAGCGGCCCGCGTCAATCCGTAGCGGAAGTTGTTGACCAGCGTGTTGGATGCCGTCCAGGTGTGACCCAGGGCCAGGCCCTTCGGATGGTTCCACAGCAGCGGAGCGGGTGTGTCGGGGAAGCGGCGAACCTGGGTTATCTTGTCGTTCTGATATGACCCGCGTACGAAGACCGACTGGTGGTCGGTCAGGTTGTAGTCGAACTTCAAGTGGTACACGCCGAGGTTCGAGGGCGTGTTGGCGTTGAACCGGAAGCCGCCTGTGTTGAGACCGTCGCCAACCGTCGTGTCGTTGGCCTTGTAGCGGCGAGCCGCATCGGCCAGCACCGCGATCGCCGCAGAGTTTGTTCCCGGATCGATCCCGTTGGCCGCGAGATACGCCTGGCCGATCTGCGAGCGATTCAGGCAAATAACGCCGCTCGGGGTCCCGGGCGGACAGCCGGCTCCGTTATCTCCGCTCGCGCTGAAGTATCGCACGATGCCCTGCCCGAGCGACGGCAGCGGAACCTCGCGCACGACCGACTGGCCCGTGCGCTCGCGGAAGCCTTCATAGGTGAAGAAGAAGAACGCGCGGTCCCGCTTGATCGGGCCGCCTATTGCGCCGCCGAAGATGTTGCGAAGGAGCTGAGGCTTCTCGACTCCTGCGGCGTTGTTGAAAAAGTCGTTCGAGGTGGTCGCGGTGTTACGGTGGTATTCATAAAGCGAGCCGTGAAACTGGTTGGTCCCTGAGCGCGTGATCAGCGAAACCTGCGCGCCCGAAGAGCGGCCGGCGTCGGCATTGGCGTTCGTAGTCGTAACGCGGAACTCCTGCATAGAATCCACGGTCGAGCGCAACACGCTTGCGAATGCCTCTCCGGTTGCGATGTCGAGGCCGGTCTGTTGTTCGTTGCTGTCGACGCCGTCGAGTGTGACGTTGGCTTGATCGGAGCGGCCGCCGTTCACGAAGCCGTCGCGGGTCACACCGGGCTGAAGCGAAAGCAGCCCGACGATGTTGCGCGCATTGAGCGGAAGCTCTTCAATGCGCTTGGCCTCAAACGCATTGCCGAGGCTGGCGTCCTGTTTGTTGATGACCTCGCCGCCGCCTGCCGCGACGGTGACGGTCTCGGTGACGCCGCCGACCTCGAGTTTCAAATCGACGACCGCCGGCGTATCGACGGCCGCCCTCACGCCAGAGACAACCGCTTTTTTGAAGCCGGCAGCCTCGGCTTCAACGCTATAGGTGTCGGGCGGCAGCGCGGTAAAAGCATACAGTCCGCTCTCGTTCGTCGTCTGGGAACGGAGAAAGTTCTTTGCGTCGTTCTTGATCTTGACCGTCGCGCCGCTGACGACCTTCCCCTGCGCGTCGACAACAGTGCCGCGGACGGAAGACGTGCCGGTCTGGGCTTGAATGCTGCCGCCGATAAGCAGCAACGTGAGGAGCGCGCTCAGTGTTGATTTCGCGCGCCTTCCAATAAGATGCGGTAATCTTTTCCGACAATTATTCATGGGTGCCTCCTCCAACCGAAAGGTATTAAGCGCGACTCATCCGGATCGAATCGCGCATGCGCCTGGTTCGTCACCTGATTGGGCGAGCCCGCGTCGGGCGGCCGATCAGATGTTGTTAGTTGAAAGCTGCCAAAGTCTGCGACTCGAAGATGGGCGTATAGTACGTCCGATGAGGGGTGCGGTCAATAGCGCTTGGAATCGCCGCTCAGTCTTTTTGATCGAGCGGTCGCATGTTCTTCGCACAGTCATTGACTCGCAAGTGATGAATTGTTAGATTTGCTCGGTCCGGCTGGACTGGTGATTTTCGCCGATCCCCGGTATCCGTCACACAGCCCACGAACTGGCTTATATCTCGATGTCTACAGGCTGTGTTGACTAAAGGCGTCTTGGCCGGGCGGCCAGCCATCTGAAGAAAGGCAGTCTTGCGACGATGGAAAAAAAACGTCGCCCTAAGAGTTTAGTCATCGCACTCCTCGTTCTGACGATCGGCGCCATCGGCACGGCAGTCTACCTCTGGCGGCAGAACGTCGAATTGCGCAGCCGCATTCCGGCCGGCCCCGCGTCTGCCAACGACGAGTCGGTCCGGAGGGTGCGGGAGGGAGATGAACTACCGGAGTTCACCGCGCCCAACACCGACGGACGCAATGTCCGCGTCGCGGCTCGCGGCGAGGGCAACACGCTGCTGTTCATCTACAGTCCGAGTTGTGATCGCTGCGAAGCCGCGATGTCTGGTTGGGCGAAGGTCAACGACAAGCTCAAGCGGCTTAAAGCGGGCGTCCATGTCATCGGACTCTCGATCGAAGACTCCTATTCCACCGTCCAGCACGCCCGCCGCGTGAAGATACCGTTCACGACGGTGCCGTTTCCGAATATCGAACTGCAGAAGAGGTACGGGGCCACTGAGGTTCCGCTCACTCTTGTCCTTGATTCTCGGGGAATAGTGCGGGCGCTCTGGGACAAGCCGCTTGATGACGGCGAAGTAGGTGACGTCATCGAGACCGCCTGTCCGGAATGTCTGAACCGAGCGGCGACGCGGCCGCTCTCACAATGAAAAGGAGGGTCTATCAAATGAAGCTCATCCGTCGTAACAAACTCTTTCCGGTCGCGGTGATGTTCGCGGTCGGCCTGGTCGTTGGCACAAGTTTCGTCTATGCGAGCCACGCGTGGAGATGCCGGGGCAAAATAGCCTACCACTGGGCGAGCAGGACCGTTGGGTTCGCGAGCCCGGTTGAAGAAACAGCAAACAACAGCGTGGCGAGAAACCCGCAAGACTACGTCAGCGCCTTCAACGGATCAACCAGTTCTCAGGTTTGGGACTCGCCCAACACGGTTATCAATCTCGTGAGCGGCACGAGTTTGAGGTTGTACTATGACAGTTATGGACTCAACGGCTGGCTGGGCCTGGCGACGATATTCCCGAGCAACTGCGTGATCGGCAACGCGTCATCCAAGTTGAATGACTCGTACCTTCGGGATACTGCGCGTTACTCGCAGACCAACGTCGACCATGTCTCGTGCCAGGAGGTCGGGCATACGTTCGGGTTGAATCATAACCGCAACGCGAACGACACCTGCATGAACGACACTGTGTTGACGGCAGGCAATCACATCAACCAGCACGACAAGGACCAGCTCGCGACGATCTACGCGAGTATCCCGTAGCCGGTCTTAGGAGGATTAGTCATGAAGAAGATAACGATTATGAGTCTGGCCCTGGTTGCCGGAGTGGCAACCGCCGTTGTCGCCGCCGGTTTTCTCGTAGCAGATCATCAACCGCGCCAGGTGCGAGCGCAATGGAAGAACATCTATCGAACGCCAGGTGGATTGGTGGCCGGCGCTGATCTGATTGTAGTCGCCAACCACGTCGCAGCCGTACCGGGCCGCATCGCCGGCGAAGGTGAGGATGCGACCCCTTTCACCGACAACACGTTTGCGATCGAATCGGTGTTAAGGGGCGACCACAATGGTTCAGAACTCGTCATGGAGCAGACGGGAGGGATTCTGCCGGACGGCGCGGTGTTCGACATCAACGATGGCGGACTGTATGCGCCGGGCGCCACCTATCTTCTGTTTCTCAAAAGCAAGGGTGACGGGACGTACTACCTGATCAACCATCAGGCGCGATACCGCGTAGAGGACGGCATCCTGGAAGGCGTCGATCCGACTGACCCGGTAGTCGCACGCTTCCACGGCTTGCCGCTTGACGCCGGTCAGCGCGTCATCGAGAAGCGAGTGAGGGTGATCGAGTAGTATTCTCTCTCGTTCAAGCCGCTGGTTGCCGAGTCCCGGGCGCCGCGAATTCCAGTGTGCAGTCGCGGAAAGTCAGGTGGCACGGTCGTGTTACCTGACTTTTTCGTTCCTGCACCAATCCTTCGCGTCTAATTGCACGCGGTAAGACGCAGACGAAGGAATACTGTACGGAGACGCGATGGCTCGAAAGCGAAGACGGTTCCTTACCGGCTTGGGGCTGGTCCTGATGCTGGCTTCGCCGGTCTCTGTACTCGCGGTGACCGCGTGCCAGCGCCAGGGTAAACCGCAGGTCATCGACCACTCGGACCTCATCGAGAAACTGCGCGACCGGGGAGCGAAGGTTGAATCCGCGCAAGAGGACGAAGTCGCGCAACCCTTCTTCTCGGTCAGCGGCAGAGTGGTCAAAGTAAACGGCGAGGATGTTCAAGTCTTCGAGTACGCCAGCCCGGCGGTCGCCGAAAAACAGGCCGCGCTTGTAGCACGGGACGGCAGGAGCGTCGCCACGACGCAGGTTACATGGGTCGCGACACCTCACTTCTTCAGGAGCGGCAAACTGGTTGTCCTGTACGTCGGCGATGGTGAGCGGGTGCTGAAGGTGCTCGAAGCGGTGCTGGGTCGCCAGTTCGCCGGCGGCTGAGTCGAGCTTGCGGCCACTCAAGTGAACCGCGCGATTGCGCGATGCGAACGGAGTAGGCGGTTCCGGTATCCCGGCTAAGCGGGAGCGCCCGCTACGGAAATTCGTTAGGCGGTATGTTGTCATCAGGTCGCTGCCGCGATCCCGGCCCGGCCCAGCAAAGGCGAATAATCGTTGCCCCGACGGCTGCTATTAGCCTTCACAATCACCGGCATCTCGGCGCTCACCTACGAGATCATCTGGGTCCGGCTCCTCGGCGATCTCTTTGGCCACACTGTCTACGCTATTCAGGTTGTCCTTGCTATCTTCTTCGCCGGCATCGCGGCCGGGAGCTTTCTTTCAGATCGAATCGACCTGACGCGATGGAACGCGCTGAAGATTTATGCCGGCATCGAAGCCGTCGTTGGCCTCGCCGGCGTCCTCTTCCCGTACGGCGTCCGCTTGCTGACGCCTTTCTATGATCAACACGCTCCTCTGGCGCTTGGGACCGGCAGCGCAATCATCTACCGGCTTGTGATCGCCGGCCTCCTGCTCGTCATTCCGACGGCGCTGATGGGCGCGACGTTTCCCCTCGTCGTCAGGTGGCAACGGTCGAATTCCAATTCCGGCTCCGGAGTGGCGACACTTTACGCGGCGAACACGCTGGGCGGAGCGCTGGGAGCCTGGTTGAGCGCGTTCGTCTTCATTCGGCTGCTTGGCGTACAGAACACGCTGGTTGTTGCGGCGCTCGGAAACTTGCTTGCGGCCGTGCTCGCCTTCACGCTGAAACGTCCTTCCCAACGCGCGGCGACCGAGGAAGATGTGACTGGCGGGCACGAAACGGTTGCCGATGTAACGGCGCCGACAGCGATGTCGTCCTGGCCGCTATCAATGTTGCTGTTCGCGACCGGTTTCATCGCAATCTCGCTCGAGGTCTTCTGGTCACGGGCGCTCGACCAGGTCCTCTCCGGGTCGGTCTACAGCTTCGCGACGGTACTCGCGGTCTTTCTGCTCGGCATCGCGCTGGGAAGCTGGGTATACCGAGCGTGGCTGCGACACACTTCTCCTCTCTCGCTTTTCGCTGCCGTTGAGGTTGTCCTGGCGAATTACATCATCATCAGCCTCTTCTTGATCGGATGGGTCCCGGACCTCTCAGAAGACCTGCTGCGCTTGGTGGGATTGGGGTTCCTTCGACGTGCCATTGCCGTCGAGAGCTTGCTGAGCGCGGCGATTATTTTCGTTCCGACGCTCTGCATGGGAATAATCTTTCCGCTCTTGTTGGATCTGGCGAAGTCTTCGCCGCACTCCGACCGTGTTGGTTTGCTGGTGGGCGCCAACACGCTTGGTTCGGTGGTGGCGCCGCTCGCAGCCGGCTTCTTTCTTCTCCCGGCACTTGGTCTTCACAAGGGCCTCGCTTTGATCGCCGGGGTAGCAATGCTCGTCGCTCTTGCCGTCGGCGCTTTCAGCCCGCTTCGCCGCAGGCCGTTGTCGATGATTGGCGCCTTGGTTGTCGCGCTGCTCCTCTTCTTCCTTGCACCCACAGACATTCGAATCTGGGGCAAACCCGGCGAGACGCTCATAGACTTCCGCGAGGACCCGGCGGCTACGGTCTCAGTTGTCGAATACGGCGGACGCGCAAAAGAAAAGAAGCTCAAGGTGAATAACACCTACTCGCAGGGAGGCGGACGCGGTGTATTCACCGAACGGCGGCAGGGACATCTCCCGATGCTGTTGCACCCCTCGCCGGATCGAGTGCTGGTGCTCGGCGTCGGAACAGGCAATACGTTAGGGGCGATCGCATTGCACCGGCTTCGCGATCTGGTTGCGGTCGAGTTGATCTCGGGCGTGGTCGACCTGGCGAGGAGAAACTTCGCCGACTCGAACTACCGGGTGCTCGAGGACCCCGCGGTGCGCGTGCTGACTGCGGATGCGCTTCGCGCGGTTCGGGCGCCAAACGGAAGGTACGACGTGGTCATCGCCGACCTGTTTCACCCGTGGCAGGCTGGCGTCGGTTCGCTCTACTCGCGTGAGCACTTTCTTGCGGCCCGCCGCGCGCTTGCTCCTGGCGGCATATTCTGTCAGTGGCTCCCTCTTTACCAACTGTCCGAGGATGACCTCAAGATAATCGTCCGTACGTTCCTCGCCGCGTTCCCGGAAGTGAGCGGGTGGCTTGGGAATTTCGGCTCAAACACTCCGGTGCTGGCCCTGGTCGGATCGGAGGGCCCCATTCAACTTCACTGGAAGCGGTTGGAAGACTCGCTTGCGAACCCCGCGTTGCGCGCCGGCCTGGAGAGCGTTTATCTGGATCGGCCTGCCGAGGTGTTTGGCGGATACGTCGGCGGAGGAGATGAGCTGAGGCGATTCGCCGGCGCCGGCGCTCTCAACAGCATCGATCGCCCGATGATAGAGTTTCGGGCGCCGATGACGCTGTTCTCAGAAACCTTTGAGCCCGCGAAGCTGAACGCGCTCGAAGCCCTCACTCACATGGAATGGCAGCCGCCGCGGGTCCCGATCTCGTTTGCAGATGCCCGGGGCGTGCTCAGCGAAGACGATATCCAGTCCAACGTCGCAGCCGTAAGATGGATGGTGCAGGCGTTGATCGAAAGCGATCGAGGCAAACGAGGGCTCGCGCTCGAGGCTGGAATCAAGTCGTGTCAGATGGCGCGCCAGTACGACGTACCCGCTTCCGTTTTGGCTGAGTTGGCGTGGGATTCGTATAAAGAGCTGCCCGCGCCGGCCGAGCGCGCATTCGTGGAGGCGTTGCGCATTAAACCCGGCGATGCAAACGCGCTGACAGGTTTAGGGGCCGCGTACCTCTTTCAGCGCCGCGCCGATGAGGCCGTTCAAGCTTTTCAAAGAGCGCTCAAGATTCGTCCCGGCTGGCCCGAAGCGCTAGATGGACTCGATAAGGCCCAGCGGTTAAAAGGCCGTTGACAGGGGTTCGACACATTGCTAGAGTGGCGCTTCCACTCGACCAGTTGTCTCATTCTTCATTAGGTATCAACAGGCTTCTTGACTTGGAATAGCCCGCGCAGGCAGGTGGCGTTCCGCAGCCATGCGGCTTGCGAGCGCCGTTCAGGCTCCCGGCCGGGCAAGGGGATCCGGGCTTGATCCGAGGGAATGCGCAGCCGAGTTATCGAAGCGGCGAGCGGCGCGTTGCTGCTTGCCTGACCATCAACACAACACTCAAAGGAGGAATGACCCAATGCAGCTAATCAACCGCAGGCGACTGCTACCGGTCGCCGCAACCTTCATGATGGGGCTCGTTGTAGGGACCGGCGTGGTGCTGGCGAACCACCCGTGGATTTGCAGCGGCTCAACCGCGTACCACTACTCGCCGAGAACCGTGCCCTACGCGAGCGCCGTTGCGCAGAGCACCGTCGTCAGGAGCGCGAGCAGCTACACCAGCGCCTACAGTGGCTCGATCTCGTTGTGGCATACGACGGTCGTTGACCTCGTGCTCAGCTCCACGCCGAAGCTCAGGATGTTCTACGGAGCTTATGGCCAGACTGGCTGGCTGGGGCTGGCGTCGCTCACAAGCGTCAGCAGTTGCCACATCAACGCGGCAAACTCGAAGATCAACGACACCTACATGCGGGATACCGCTCGGTACTCGCAGACGGCGGTCAATCACGTCGCCTGTCAGGAGGTCGGTCACACGTTCGGCCTCAACCACAACCGCACTTCGAGCACGACCTGCATGAACGACTCGATCCTGACTGCCGGCAACCAGATCAACCAGCACGACCGGGATCAACTGGCGTCGATTTATGCGCACGTTCCACAATAACCGCCCCAGGCAAGTACGGGCTTCAACTTTTAGGAGGATGAAAGATGAAGAGGATTGTGATTTTGAGCTTGACTCTGGCCCTGGGCGTGGTGGTGGCCCTGGCCGTGGGCAGTTTCTTGACTCCAAAGCCGCAGCCGGCGCAGACGGCTATGGCGCACTGGAAGAACATCTATAAGACGACTGGGGGACTGGTTGCCGGCGCCGATTTAATTGTAACGGCCGACCACCTCTGGGCGGAACCGGGTCGCGTTGTCGGCGAGGGAGAAGACGCGACTCCGTTCACCAACAACACTTTTGCCGTCGGATCGATATTGAAGGGAGTTCACGAAGACTCGACGCTAGTGCTGGAACAAACCGGAGGAGTAACAGCAGACGGCGCCGTTTTCAACATCAATGACGGCGGGCCGTACCAGCCGGGCGAACCGTACCTCTTGTTCCTCAAGAGCAAAGGCGATGGCACCTACTACCTGATCAACCATCAGGCGCGATACAGAATCGTCGATGGCTTCCTTGAGGGCGTCGATCCAACCGACCCGGTCGTGGCCCGCTTCAACGGAATGAGTCTGGATAGAGGGTTCAACGTGATCGAAAAGAAGGTCAGAACCCTCGAGTAAACCTAGTTAGCCGAGGCCGATTGAAGCACTGGAGAGGCTCTCTCGGAGTAAGAAGGCCGGGCCACAGTGACCCGGTCTTCTTCGTTTAAGACAGGCGCGCGCCTCGTTTGAGATATCAAGCTCCGGTTCCTGGACTCGGATTCTCGGCGGACGGCGCTCTAATCAGCTTTGTCGCCATTGACACAAAACCAGGATTGTTGTTAGATACTCGACGCTTCGGAAAGAGATTTGATTCGGACTGCCCACTCCGATTCCGCGCCCAAGGAACGTGCGGAAGGAGAGTTAGGTCCTTTCTTTGACAGCACAAGGAGACGTGATGAAAAGAATACTCGCGAGCCGCTTAGTTGCGGTTCCTCTCGTCCTGTTCATGCTCGTGATCGGGCCATCAATATGGGCCGATGGCGGAGCGAATCATCGGGTAGCCAACCAAAACTTTGGAGTTTCCGGGGGCAACGTCAATGACATCAGCAAGCGGTTCTGCTGCAGTGGGACCCTTGGCTCTCTAGTCACCAGCGGCGGGGCCAACTACATTCTCAGCAACAATCACGTCTTGGCCCGCTCAGACTAGGCGGCACCCGGGGAAGACGTATCGCAGCCCGGGCGCATCGACAATAACTGTGCGCTGCCTCCCATCGTCGCCGACTTCACCGCAGCACCGCCGCTCGGTTCAAACGTCGACGCCGCCGTCGCTCAGCTTCGCGCCGGAGCGATGAATACGTCAGGCACCATAGAAGACATCGGCATTCCAAGCAGCGTGGTAAAGGCGCCATCGGTAGGGCTGTCGGTCGCCAAGAGCGGCCGGACGACCGGATTTACAACCGGTTCGGTAGCCTCGATCAACACCAGCGTGAACGTTCAGTACCAGAGAGGCTGTCGGTTCAGGGAAGAAGTTCGTCGTACCCTACACCAACCAGGTCGTGATCAATAGCACCACTTTCAGCGCGGGCGGAGATTCAGGGTCGCTCATCGTGTCCAATGACGCCTGCCATCAACCGGTTGCTCTGCTATTCGCGGGCAGCAGTTCAACCACGATTGGAAACCCGATCGGCGAAGTGCTTACGAAGGTCGGGACCGCTCTCGGCGAATCGGTCAGCTTTGTCGGCACCACTTGCGGGACGGCGCTGACGGCGCAGGCTGATTTTTCGGCCCTTCCCGAGGACGCGATCGCGCGTGCGACCGTTATCAAGGGCCGTCACGAGGCGAGGTTGTTTGCCCGACCCTCAGTCATCGGTGTCGGGGTCGGCGCTTCCGATAGCAACCCGAGCGAAGCGGTCATCGTCGTCTATGTGGATCAAACGACGGGGATTGAGCCGAGCCTCCCGCGGCGAATAAACGGCGTTCGCGTGAAGAGGGTCTACACCGACCCCATCATCGCCTATTGAGATTGGTTTAGCCGCAAGCAAAACGCCAGGAGAATATGAGCTGCCGTTCTCCTGGCGTTTCTATTCGTCGACACGTTGGATTTCTTCAGCGGGCGTTGACCTCGGCGAATTCCTGCGCACCAACTGAAAAGTAAGTGGCGTCCGGATGATGAAACACCAGCGCCGACACGCTCGCCTCGGGCTCCATCATGAAGCCCTCGGTCAAGTGAACTCCGATCTTCTCGGGCCGCAGCAGCCGGAACAACCCGGCTTGAGACTCCAGATCGGGACACGCTGCATAACCAAACGAGTAACGTTTCCCGCGATAGCGAGCCTGAAACAGATCCCGGCGCGATAGGCCTTCCGGGTCGGGGAATCCCCACGCCGAACGCAGCCGCGCGTGCAGCCACTCGGCAAGCGCTTCGGCGGTTTCGAGCGCCAATGCCTGAAGCGCATACGACCTCAAGTACTCGCCGAGCTGCTTGGCTTCTTCTGCCCGCTCGCGTATTCCTTCGCCGGCAGTGGTCACGAACAACGCGATGTGGTCCCGCGCTATAGACCGGCCGCGCAGGTCGCGCCGGGGCGGCAGCACTAAATCGCTCAGCGAGACACCGTCCTCCTTTTGCTGCCGTGGGAAATCGAAGGTCTCAATCGGCGTCCCTCCGCCTTCACCGGCGAACAAGTGAATGCGGTTGCCGTCGGGCTCGGCTTCGAAGAACCGCCAGACCGCCCGCGCGTGCATTCCCCCTGCGCGGCACTCTTCTTTCACCTTCTCGATCTTTTCTTCAAGCTGGAGGGCGCGCTCGTCGCCGGCCGCGATCAGATCGTCGAATCGCCCGCGCAATCCCATGTGCCGGCCATATAGCATCTGCGGGTTGATGTAGCTCCAGACTTCGTCCAGGTCTTCGACGTCGATCACATGTCTGGCGAGGTCGGGTACGGGCGGAACCGGCACGTCGAGCGAAATCTTCGAGCTGCGTTGCTGGTTCTCAACGGCCGCGGGTCGCGGTGCGGGCCCGGCGGCGCCGAGGTCAGCTTCGAGCAATTCGGCTTCTAGCTTCGCGCGCGACTCAGGGTCCATCACACGGTTGAGAATGTCCAGCCCGTTCATCGCGTCGTTCGCATAGACGACAGGCCCGCCATACGCCGGCGCGATCTTCGCGCGCGTGAAACGATTCGACAGCGCTGCCCCGCCGACCAACAGCGGCAGCGCGATGCCGGCGTCTTTGAGGTCGCCCGCGGTGATCGCCATCTGATGCGCCGATTTCACCAGAAGCCCCGAAAGCCCTATCGCGTTCGGTTTGTGCTCGCGCGCCGCTTGGATCAAAACTTCCGGCGCGACCTTGATGCCGAGATTGATCACCTCGTAGCCGTTGTTCGACAGGATTATGTCGACGAGATTCTTTCCGATGTCGTGCACGTCGCCTTTGACCGTCGCCAGGATCACCCGGCCGCGCGCCGCCGATTCGTCCTTCTCCATGAATTGCTCGAGATGAGAGACCGCCGCCTTCATTGCCTCGGCGCTCTGGAGGACCTCGGCGACGATCAGCTCGTTGTTGTTGAACAGGCGGCCCACTTCCGACATTCCTGTCATCAGCGGCCCGTTGATGATTTCGAGCGGCGCCGCTTCCGTGAGCTTCAAACCCAGGTCGGCGATCAAACCGTCCTTCGTTCCTTCGATGATGTAGTTGGCCAGCCGTTCATCGAGCGCCAGATCGGAAATCTTCTTCCTGGTCCGCGACGTTGCCGCACGAAAGTGCGCCGCGAACGCCGCGATCGGGTCCTCGCCGTGATTCCACAACAGGTCTTCGGCCAGCCGGCGCTCCTGTTCGGGAATAGACGCGTAACGTTCCAGCTTTTCAGAGTTGACGATCGCAAGGTCGAGCCCCGCTTTGGTGCAATGGTAGAGGAAGACCGAGTTGAGCACTTCGCGCCCGGCGTCGGGCAGGCCGAATGACACGTTGCTGATGCCCAGTATCGTCTTCGCGAGCGGGAGATCTTGTTTGATCAGCCGGACGCCCTCGATCGTCTCGACCGCGCTGCCGATGTAGTTCACGTCGCCCGTCGCGCACGGGAACACCAGCGGGTCGAAGATGATGTCCTCAGGCCGAATGCCGAAGTCCTCGGTGAGCAGCTTGTAGGAACGCCGGGCGACCTGAAGTTTTCGCTCGCGGGTGATGGCCTGCGCCTGTTCTTTGTCTTCGTCAATGCAGCCGACAATCAGCGCCGCGCCGAACTTTCGCGCGAGCGGCGTGACCCGCGCGAACTTCTCGAGGCCGTCTTCGAGGTTGATCGAGTTGATGATCGATTTGCCCTGGCAGTAAGTGAGCGCTCTTTCAATGGCGACCGGATCGGTGGTGTCGATCATGATCGGCACGCGGACCTTTCGGACCAGCTTGTCGTAGAACAGGTCGATGTCGTGCAACTCGTCGCGGTCCGCGTTTTGAAGGTTCACGTCGCAAATCTGCGCGCCGCCTTTCACCTGCTGCCGCGCGATCTCGGACGCCTCTTCGTACTTTTCTTCGGTGATCAGCCGCTTGAACTTACGCGAGCCGACTTCGTTCGTGCGCTCGCCGACGATCAACGGACGCTGGTCGTCGCTCGCTTCCACAAAGTCGATCCCTGAGAAGAGCGTGCGGTGGTGCGTCGCCGGAACTCGCGGGCGTTTGCCTTCCACCATCTCGGAGAGCGCGCGGATGTGAGCGTCGGTCGTTCCGCAGCAGCCGCCGAGCATGTTGATCCATCCGTGACCGACGAATCGTTCGAGAGTCCCGGCGAGGCTCTCCGGGGTTTCGAGGTAGCAGCCTTCCTCGTTCGGAAGACCGGCATTGGGCACGCAGGAGATCCGTGTCTCCGCCAGCCCTGCCAGGCTCCTGATGTGGTCGGTCATGAACTCGGGGCCGGTCGCACAATTGAGTCCGATCGACAGCAAGCCGGCGTGCATCAGCGACGTCGCGAACGCTTCGACCGACTGGCCGCCGAGCATCGTGCCCGTGGCTTCGATTGTGCCTGAGACCATCACCGGGATTCTGAAACCGATCTCATCGAACAGTCTCCAGATGCCGATCAATCCCGCTTTCACGTTGCGAGTGTCTTGCTGAGTTTCGAGCAGCAGGAGGTCCACGCCTCCCCTTACGAGCCCGGCGGCTTGATCGTGAAATGCTTCGATGAGTTGGTCGAAGGTCACCCCGCCGGTCACCGAGATGGCTTTGGTGGTAGGCCCCATCGAGCCTGCGACGAATCTCGGCTTGTTTGACGTCGAGCATTCCTGTGCGGCCTGACGCGCCAGCTTCGCCGCAGTTTCGTTGAGAATGCCGGTCTGACCCTCAAGTCCGTATTCCGCGAGAACGATCGATGTGCCGCCGAAGGTGTTGGTCTCGATGATGTCGGCGCCGGCCTTGAGGTAGTCGCGATGAATGTCGAGCACGACGTCGGGCCGGGTGATGACGAGGTTCTCGTTGCAGCCTTCCAGGTGTGGCCCGCCGAAGTCCGCCGCCGTCAGATGCCGCGCTTGCATGGCAGTGCCGGTCGCGCCGTCGAGCACGAGTATGCGTTCCGCGAGCGCGTTTTCAAGGAGTAGCTGGCGTTCTTGCCGTTGGTTCATTTCGATAGTAACCGTCAAGAGCTAAGAGTCATGTCCAAGGCGAGATGTTCGTCCCGCTGAAGGAACGAGAACGCCACGTCGTATTTGTACTCCTTGCCTCGGAAACTCACCTTCGCCTCCTCTGATCTGTTCGCCTACGCCCATCTCAGCGCCTCACGAGAATCAAGCAGCCTGCAGAATACCCCACACGGCAGTGTGGGGATCGTTCAAGTCCAGCCTACACGAAGAGGCGCGGCAGAGCCCTTCGCCCCTTCCCGCTTGCGGGGAGGGGTCGGGGGAGGGGCACGCCGTAACGCCCAAACGAAGTCGTATTGTAGGCTTGCCTTGAGCAATCCCCACCCGCCGTGTGGGGGATTCCTGAGTATCGCGGTGTCCTCGCTCTGTAGGCTGGGCTTGAACAATCCCCACACTGCCGTGTGGGGTATTCGGGAGCCTCGGCGTGCCGTGCTCGGTGTAGGCTGGACTTGAACGACCCCCACACTGCCGTGTGGGGTCTGGAGTTTGGACATTTGTGTTCGGCGACGGACTGTTCGATAAGGTGCGAGTATCAATCTCACCGCCAACCATAGGAGGAATCACAGGTTGGGAAGAGGCACTTGTGCCCGCTTGCGTTTCGACCCGAGTCCTCGACCCTGAGTAGTAGCGTAAGCAAGCGGGCACAAGTGCCTCTTCCCAACCTGTGACTTTGCTGAGACTGAGCGGCCCTTCTGGATTTGGCGTTTCCGAAATGTCCAAACTCCAGTCCCCACACTGCCGTGTGGGGTATTCGGGAGTCTCGCCGCAGCGTGCTCGGCGTAGGTTGGACTTGAACGATCCCCACACTGCCGTGTGGGGTATTCGGGAGTCTCGCTGTGCCGTGCTCGGCGTAGGTTGGACTTGAACAATCCCCACACTGCCGTGTGCGGTATTCCCGTATTCTCCAAACAGGTTCGCACCTGGGGGATCGCTCCGATCCAACCTGCCGTCCGCAGCTCCCAAACCCGGCGGTTTCTCTTCGGCGGCCTTCTTCACTTCCTGCGGTTTTTCTTGTTTGCCGTCAGACAGTCCGAGCAGCTTTCGGATCTCTGCTCGGCGCTCGCGGGCTACCGCCGCCATCGTCAGGTAAGCCTGACCGAACGCATCCTGAGTGATCGTCTGGGGCCCGCTCACCAGGTACTTGTAGCCGATGTCGTCTTCGCCATCGACGAAGAAACTCCCGATCGTTATAGCGTCGTTCGCCGCCAGCAAATACCTGAAGACCTCTTCGCGATTAGGCGCCTTGGCGACGTTGCCGAAATTGTAGATGTACAACCCGAGCAGGTTCTTGCGCCGGTCGTTGGTGATGACGATCGTGGTCTTATTACCTTTAGGGTCGGGATAATTGGACACCACCATCTCGGGCTTGGTGCGGTCCTCGTCCACACTCGCGCCAAGGCGCTTTAGATACTTTCTCATCGTCTCAGCGAAGGTCAGCGGCCGAGGCGCGGGACGCGGCGCGCCGGGAACGATCGGCGGCTGTTGAGAAGGCGGCTGCTGTACTCCTTGCCCCGCAAGGCCTGACGCGGCAATCAGCATCAAACCAATGGCTGAAATGGTCGGCTTGGCTTTCGCAGTTTTCATGACGGCTACTCCAGTGATTCACGAATTCCCCCGCCAAACCTAGCATCGCGATCAACGGTGTTTCAAGCAGCTCTACAACACTGAAAACACGTCGAGCGCGTATTGAACTCTGCCGAACGGGGCCGATACTTGAACTCCCTGCACCAGCGCGCGCACTTCGGAGAGCGTCTCGCGCGCGATTGCGAGGCCCTCTTCCCGCGCCGCATCTTTGTCCGTGATCCGCTGCATGCGTTCGAGCACTGATTCCGGCACGACAACGCCGGGCACCTCGTTGGCGAGGAACTCGGCGTTGCGATAGCTCACCAGCGGCCATATTCCGGCGATCACCGGAATCCGGCAGTGCTCGATTCGTTTCAGGAAGCTTCTGAGTTGCTCGACGTCGAAAGTCGGCTGCGTGATCGCGAACTCGGCGCCGGCTTCCACCTTCCACTCGAAGCGTCGCAGTTCGTAGTCGAGGTCGACCGCGCACGGATTGACCCCGACGCCGACGTAAAACGACGTCGGCGCGCCTATAGGGTTGCCGCCGATGTCCAGCCCGTGATTGAGCCGGTTCACCATGTTCACCAGGCCTATCGAATCGATGTCGAAGACCGCCGTCGCTTCGGGATAGGGTCCCATCTTCGGCGGGTCGCCGGTGATCACGAGAAGATTCCTCAACCCGAGTCCCGCGGCCCCGAGCAGGTCGCTGGTCATGCCCAACAGGTTCCGGTCGCGGCAGCAGTAGTGGACAACCGCTTCGATCCCGACCTGTTGTTCGATCAGCGTCGAGACCGCAAGCACGCCCATGCGCGATTGCGCGCGCGGGCCGTCGGGGACGTTGACCGCATCGACGCCGGCGTCTTTCAGCAGGCGGACGCCTTCGAGCATCTTCGCCGAGTCACAGCCCTTCGGCGGCACAATCTCGACCGACGTGACGAACTCGCCGTTGCTCACCTTGCGCGCGAATCGCGATTTCTCGTCCCGAGGGGTGACCTGAACGTCAACGGGCTTCTCTTCTGGAACGAAGACGCTCACGGTTGATCTTCCCGGTGAAAGCGCGGCGACGGCATTGGCAATCTGCTTGATGTGCTCGGGCGTGGTGCCGCAGCAACCTCCGACGAACTTCGCGCCGGCCTGAATCAGCCGCTTGGCGTACTTCGCGAGGTAGTCGGGCGACGCCATGTAAAACATGCGGCCATCGACCTGGCGCGGCAGACCGTTGTTGGGCTGGGCTGACAGTTTGCGCGCCGTGATCTGGTGCATGGTCTCCAGCGCATCGAGCATCGCGTGCGGCCCGACCGAGCAGTTCAATCCGATGACGTCGGTTCCCAGCTCGTTGAGCCGCCGGGTGAAGGTCTCAGGCGAGGTGCCGTAGCTGGTGCTGCCGTCGTTTTGAATCGTCATCTGGGCGACGACGGGAAGGTCCGAGACCGAGCGCACGGCCGCGAGCGCTTGTTCTATCTCGCTCAGATCGGAGAACGTCTCGAGCACGAACAGGTCGACCCCGCCTTCGACGAGCGCCGCGGCCTGGTCGCGGAAGACGTCCTGGGCTTCGTCGACTGAAGTCGGACCGTAGGGCTCGATGCGAATACCGAGCGGCCCGATGGCGCCGGCGATGAAGCTGCGGTCGCCGGCTGCTTCGCGAGCGAGGCGCACTCCTGCAATGTTGATCTGGTGAACCTTGTCTTCGAGCCCGTAGCCGGCGAGCTTGACGCGGTTGGCGCCGTAGGTGTTGGTCTCGATGACGTCGGCCCCGGCCTTCACGTACTCGCGATGGATGGCGAGCACGAGATCGGCCGATGCGAGATTCAGTTCGTCGTAGCACCGATTGATATAGACGCCGCGCGAGTAAAGCATCGTCCCCATCGCGCCGTCGAATACGTAGACGCGGTCATCGGTTACGGCTTTGCGAAAATCTTTTCCCATAAAGTCAAAGGCCCCGCGCTAAACTTGCGCGGGGCTGAATCCGGGCTGTTTAGCAGTTTTTTACGTGGAGCAATTCACCTTAAATCGCCACGATCTTGATTATCAACGAACGCAAGGATACATCGCACGACGCAGCAAAGTCAAACATGTGTCGCGTCGGGTGCTCGCCAGAGTCGGTCCTTCCGGGCAACGCCGCGCTCAATCAAACACCGCGGCGTCCGCTTCGGAAAAAAACTCCGCGTGCAGGGAACGCACCACCGGTTCAACTTCACTCTCATCAATCACGAACGTCAGGTTTATCTCCGATGCGCCCTGGCTGATCATGTTGATGTTCGTTTCCTCGATTGAACGGAACAACCGTGCTGCGACGCCGGGCGTGAACTTCAAATTATCGCCGACAACGCAGACAATGGCCTTCGTGGGCTCGACCGTCACCTCGCCAATTCCGCCGAGGTCCCGCTTGATCGCTTCGAGCCGCTCATCACTGTCCAGTGTGATCGAGACTGAGACCTCCGAAGTCGTGACGACGTCGACGGAGGTCTGGTTTCGGTCGAACACCTCAAAGATCGCGCGCAAGAACCCGTGCGCCTGAAGCATGCGAGTCGACGCGACGTTCACGATCGTCACCCCGCGCTTGAAGGCGATCGATTTGATTGGATTCGAGGAGGGGCGGGGTTCCGCGACGATCAGCGTCCCCTCGCAAGACGGATTGTTCGTGTTGAATATGTGCACGGGAATCCTCCGCTCTATGGCGGGCAGCACGGTGCTCGGGTGCAGCACCTTCGCGCCGAAGTAGGACAGCTCCGACGCCTCGGCAAATGATATGACTCGAATGCGGCGCGCGTCGGGGGCAACCCGCGGGTCGGCGGTCATCAGCCCGTCGACGTCGGTCCAAATCTCGATTGCTTCAGCTTCGAGCGCCGCACCGATTAGCGCCGCCGAGTAATCCGAACCGCCGCGCCCAATCGTCGTCGTCACTCCTTCCGCGGTTGACCCGATGAAGCCCTGAGCGATGGGTACGCCGCCCGATTCGACGATCGGAAGAAGCGCGGCGCGAGCCCGTTGATAAGTTTCAGCCAGCCGGGGCGATGCGCTCGTGAAGTGATCGTCGGTGATGATAAAACTGCGCGAGTCGACGAGCTCCGACTTGATCCCATGAGCGCGAAACGCCGCTGCGACGAGTGAAGATGACAGGCGCTCGCCAAACGAGACGATCGCGTCCTGGCTACGCGGCGTCAGCTCTCCGAGCATCGCAATCGAACGAGCGAGGCCTTCAAGCTCGGCGAACTGCTCAGCGATGCTGCGCTCGACGGACTCGAGTGAGAAGGGGTCGGTCGCCGACGACGCCGCCGGGTTGAGCAACTCTAGCGCGACCGAAAGGTGCCGGCCGCGCAGCTCGGTGATCAGCGCCAGCGCCTCGCTTAACCGGCGCTCCGTCGCAGCGCGCGCGAGCAGCAGCAAGCCGTCGGTGACCCGCGCCATCGCGGACACTACTACCACGGGGCCGCGGCTTTGCCTGCTCGCGACGATTCCTGCAACGCGGTTGATGGCGGCGGCGTCCTGAACCGACGTGCCGCCGAATTTCATGACGATCATAGAATGGTTGGTTCGTGGTTTGTGGTTCGTAGTTCCTGGTTTGTGGTTCCCAACCACGAACTACAAACCATGAACCACAAACCCGCGTCAGCGGAACCACGAACCTGTCTTTCTCATCCGCAGAGCACCGACCCGCCGTTCACGTTCAGAACCTCGCCGGTTATGTGTCGCGCGAGATCCGACGCGAGGAAGAGTATCGGGTCGGCTATGTCTTGGGCCGACGCGACGCGCCCAAGCGGGATGGCGGCGATGATCTTCTCAAACTCACGGCGATCGCGCAAAGGCGCGGCCGACATGTCAGTGTCCACCCAACCCGGAGCAACGCAGTTCGCGGTGACGCCAAACGGACCCAGTTCCGCCGCCAGCGATTTGGTGAACGCGATGATCCCTCCCTTCGACGCCGCGTAATGCGAGTGAAACGCTTCGCCGCGCTGGCCCGCCGTCGACGACACGGTGATGATTCGGCCTGATTGCTGGCGTTCCATCAGCCTCGCAGCGCAGTGGCAGCACGCGTAGACCCCTTTCAGGTTTATGTCGATTGTCTCAGCCCAGGTCGCTTCGTCGAGTTGGTCGACCGGCGCTCCGGTCCACACGCCGGCGTTGGCGACGACGATGTCGAGGCGTCCGAGCTCATCGATGGCGCGATCGAACAGCGCGCGAACGTCATCGAAGCGGGACACATCGGCTTGCACGGCGAAGGCCCTAGCCCCGAGCACGCGGCAATCGTCGACTACGTGCCGGGCCTCACTCTCGTGATTGAAGTAGCTCACAACGACATCCGCGCCGGCCGCGGCGAATCTCACGGCAGTAGCTGCACCGATGCCGCGCGACGCACCGGTGATGAGCGCAGACTTTCGCTTAAGGTCTATCATTTTATTCTCCTCATCCGCCGGCGATGGCCGGCACGATCGAAAGTTCCGCCCCGTCGGGGACGGCCGTCGATAGATTGTCCAGAAACCGGATGTCCTCGCCGTCCACGTAGATGTTGATGAAGCGGCGTACCTGCCCACCCTCTTCGCAGACCCGATCTCGAAACCCGGGATACCGAAGGTCGAGCCGCGCGAGGATGTCCGCGACAGTCCCGGCTTCGATCTCGACGGTTTCCGCGTTGCCGGTGAGCCTTCGCAATGGCGTCGGTATGTTTATCTTGAGTGACATGTTCTTCTCCTTTCCTTTCAGATCCCTGAGGCCCGGGCAGTAAGGCCCGTGATGGCGCGCTCGAATTGAGCAATCCGCGGCTCAATGACCGGCGGCCTGGCGAGTTCAACCGCGTCCTGGGTCTTCAAGCCGTTGCCGGTGATCGCGACGACGACCAATTCGTCAGGTTGAATGCGGCCTTGCTCGATCAGCTTTCTCGTCACGGCGACGGTCACGCCGCCGGCGGTTTCGGTGAAGATGCCTTCGGTCCGGGCGAGCAGGCGGATGCCGTCGACGATCTCGGGGTCGGTGACGTCTTCGGCCCAGCCCCCGCTGCCGGCTATCAGTCCTGCCGCGTGATACCCGTCGGCGGGGTTGCCGATGGCAAGCGATTTGGCGATCGTGTCCGGCTTCACTGGCCGGATGTCGCACGAGCCCCGCTTGACCGCGTCGACTATGGGATTGCAGCCCGCTGCCTGCGCGCCGTAGACGCGGGTGTGAACTTCTTCTTCGAGCAGTCCGAGACGTTCGAGTTCCTTGAGGCCCTTGTGAACCTTGGTGATCAACGAACCGCCGGCCATCGGCACGACGATCGCGGCGGGCGCGCGCCAGCCTAGTTGCTCGGCGATCTCGTAGCCGAACGTCTTCGATCCCTCGCTGTAATATGGCCGGAGGTTGACGTTCACAAAACCCCAGGGATGGCGTTCGGCTATTTGAGTGCAGAGCCGATTCACATCGTCGTAGTTGCCTCGCACGGCGATCACACGCGCGCCGTAGATAGAGGTCGCGGTGATCTTGGCCGGTTCGAGGTTGTCGGGAATCAGAATGTAGGCGGGCAGTCCGGCTGCAGCGGCATTGGCGGCGACGGAGTTCGCGAGGTTGCCGGTCGAGGCGCACCCGACGGCTTCCAGTTTGAACTCGCGCGCCTTGTTGATGGCGACTGCGCTGACACGGTCTTTGAACGAGAGCGTGGGCGAGTTGACGGCGTCGTTTTTGATGTAGAGGTTTGAAGCTCCGATGGCGCGTCCTAGCCGTTCCGCTCTTATCAGCGGAGTGGCGCCGCTCGCCCGCCCAACCAGGGGCGCGTCGTCGAGGGGCAGCAGCTCTCGAAACCGCCACAGACTCTTCTCGCGCGAGGCGATCACCTCACGGGACAACACTCGCGCGATCGCGTCATAGTCGTACTCAGCTTCGAGTGGAGCGAAGCAGTCTTCGCATCCGGCTGTTGGCTGTTTCGGATAGCGGCGCCCGCACTCGCGGCATTTCAGTCCTTCGAAAAATCTCATGTTAAAACCTCCAAATAGAAAAAGCCCCGCGCCAAACCAGCGCGGGGCTTTTTGAATTCCCTCGGGCCGTTTAGCAGTTTTTTACGTGGAGCAAGTCGCCATAAATCGCCACGCTGTCATTGTGAAAGATCAAAACGAAAAAGCCCTGCGCTAGACCGGCGCAAGGCTTCGATGTTTCCCGCAGCGGTTTAGCACATTTTTAACGTGGAGCAAGTTGCCTTAAATCACCACGTCCTCGATCGGAAGCCGCAGAGTACACCGACGGCGCCGGGCGTGTCAACAAAAATCTACATACAGGCGCTGCACGCACACCCGCCGCGCCGGCCGACAGAAGATAACCAACAGAAGGAAAATCAACGCTTGAAACCTGCCCTCTCTATGTTAGACTAGCGCCGGCCGCGTTTGACGACAGTTGGTCCCCGAGGGTGGAAGGCCCCATCGACGCTGAATTCGCAGGCCGACGAATGTGACTTTGGAGGCAGACATGCCAGAGGACAATGCTAACGAATGGAGCGGTCAGGACCGCCGCATCGGACAGGACCGGCGACTTGAAGAGAGGCGCAAGCAAGACTTCGGACCGCCTCCGGGCATGCCCGAACGTCGGAGCCTCCACGACCGCCGCTTGTTCGACCGGCGCGCGCAGGGTTCGACTACGGGGCAGTTGCTGGTCGAGGTCGGCAGGTTCGCCGCCGAGAACATGGTCTTCCGCCAAAAGGGCAACAAGGCTGCAGCCCGCCGCGCGCGCAAACACCTGTCGCTGATCATGAAGCTGGCGAAAGAGCGGCGCGCCGAGATTTCAGCCGAAGTGAAGGGACTGTCTTCTAGCGGCGAGTCCGAGGCCGCCGACCCGGATGATGACGACTAGCTCGAACGCCGGCCGTAAAACTTGATCGCTCGGTCGTCATTGCATCACAATCGCCGGCGCTGAAGCCAAGGTCATCTGCCGGCAACAACGATCGATTCCAACTGACGACGCAGGTGGTAATACTCTTCAACCAGCCTGTTCAGGTTCACAATGAAAGGTATCTGTAAGGCGGCTGCATCATCCGCGCGGCGCTCGAGTTCGCGGGCCTCTTCGGATTCGGGCCGCGCGGTTTCAAGCTTTTCCATTATCTCGTGAACGTTCTCTCCGCGAGGATGCCGGTGATAACAGAAGCTGATCAGGGAGAGGGTCAGGCCGTCGATCACCGATTGCGCGCTGTCCGGATCGCCAAGCGGCATTCGCCTCATCAAGAACGACTCTTCGGGTGCTTCGGTCGCGGCGGCAAAATCGATGATTTGCTGTTGAAGGTCGGCTAACGGGCGCTCGCTCATCTTGCGTAGATGATTTACCTTGGCGCTGCCCTTGTCAACCGGGATGAGTGCGACGAAGGCTGATGCGCCGCCGGGCCGACACTGCGAACGATGTATCGACCGCTGATCGAATCCGACCTGTCGCCGCGACGCCAGCCCTTCTTATATCTAACGGCCGCTCTGGTCGTGGGCATCCTCGCCGACCGGGAGCTTGCGACTTCACTATGGGTCATCCTGGCGCTCCTTTTCACGGCGGCCATCCTCGCCATCACGTTCGTCTGGACAAGGACCGCCGCCGGGGCGACCCTCGCGATACTGATTGCCGTGACGACGATCGGATCCTCTCTCTCGCTTGCCGAACGTACCCGGCTCGTGGACACCAGTCTCGCCCGGCTTTTCGAGGCAGGGGCGATTACCCCAAACGATCCGGTCGAGCTGACGGGCCTGTTGCTCGCGACGCCCGAGCCCGCGCCCGAGAGCCGTTATCTGGAAGTCGGCGCCGAGTCGGTGCGGACGAAAGCCGGCGCCACTGCTGCAACGGGCCGGGTGCGCTTGTTCGTGCCCAGCTCCGACGCCGACGATTCGAAGGGTGAGCTCGAACAGCTTCAACTTGCTAATGGCTCGCGGGTGCGAATACTCGTGCGGTTGGAACGTGCGCGCACCTTCAGCAATCCCGGCTCGCCGGACTTCAACGAGTTCCTGGAACGGCAGGGCTTCGAGTTGAAGGGAACAGTGAAGAGCCCGCTCCTGATCGAGCGGATCGGCGACGCACCGGTCCATCCGCTGCTGGCGACGCTTGATGATTTGCGCACTCGGACGATGGAGCGCATCGACGCCGTGTTCAAATCACCGGGCTCCGGCACGCTCAAGGCAATGATCGTCGGCAACCGCCACTTCCTCGACGCAGCCACAATAGAACGGCTCCGGGAGAGCGGCACCTTTCACGTCCTTTCAATCTCGGGTATGCACGTCGGGATAATCGCCTGGGTGTTGATGGGTGGTTGGTTGAGACGCGGCCGACGGGCTGTTGTGCCGGCGCTAGTTTGTTTGACATTGCTGTGGGTGTACGCGGTGATGGTGGGGTTGGCGCCGCCGGTCACGCGGGCGACGGTGATGATCACGGTCGGTCTGATAGGACCACTGCTGTTTCGGCGGTCGGCGTCGCTCAACACGGTCGCGCTGGCGGCCTTCGTTATGCTGGCCCTGAAACCGGCTCTCGTGGCCGATCCGAGCTTTCAATTGAGCTTCACCGCCGTCGCCGGGATCGTCGCGCTCGCGCTGCCCTTGACGGCAAAGCTTCGGGCGATAGGCGAGTGGCAGCCCACGACTCAGACTCCGCATCCGCCGGTGTGCTCGCGGGTGATGAGGAGCTTCGCCGAATCGCTCTTCTGGAACCATCGGAGATTTACGGAGGAGATGCGGCACGCGCCGGTGCGGTTCCGGCTTGAGAAGACTGGAGTGGCGCGGGTGCTGGGGCTCATACGGCTTCAGGGAGTCGCGAGAGCGGTCGTCGTCCTGCTCATAACGTCCGCGTCGATTCAACTCTTCACCCTTCCCTTGATGGCGGCCTACTTCAATCGCGTGACGCCAATCGGCGTGTTGCTGAACATCGTCGCCGGGCTTTTGACGGCGGTGCTGATGCTGGGCGGCCTGGCTGCGATAGGAACGAGCGCGGCGAGCTCGTGGCTGGCAGGGCAAGTAGTGAAAGTGGTCGAGGCCGCGCGTTACCTGCTGGTCAATGGGATCGAGCCGTTCTCCTCACTGCCGGGCGCAACGTTCCGCGTCGCACACTACGATGGGTGGGGCGCGATGGTCTACATCGTCTACTTCGCGCCACTGCTTCTGGTGGTGTTTATGATCGACAGGTGGCGACCGGTCGGAGAGGGGAGGAGAGACGCGGAGACACGGGGACGCGGAGACGCGGGGACTCCGGCCTCCCGAGCGAACGAGCCTGCGATCGCCGAGTCGCCGCGGCTCCGTGTCGCCGCGTCCTCACCCACACCGCGTCTCGGTGTCTCCGCGCCTCTCGCCGTCGCCGCGTTGCTGATTGCGATCATAGCGGTCGTCCGGCCGATTTCGGCTTTGCCGAACGGCAAGCTCACTGTCTACTTTCTCGACGTCGGCCAGGGTGATTCGGCTTTGATCGTCTTCCCACGCGGTACGACGATGCTGGTCGACGGAGGAGGCGAGTTGAGGTTCGGCAATCGCAACGCGACTTCGGCGGCCCGCGTCGACGACGAGTCGAACAACACGAGTGAACCCCCCTCTCCCGAGGAATTCTCAGTAGGAGACGCGGTCGTCTCGAGATTCCTGTGGTCGATCGGATTGACGCGCGTCGATTACATCGTAGCCACGCACGCCGACGCCGACCACGTCGACGGTCTCTCGGATGTGGTGCGGAACTTCCGAGTCGGCGAAGCCGTGGTTGGTCATGTGCCGGCGTCCGGGTCTGACCTTGAATTCGATGCGTTCGCGAAGGCGGTCTCCGAGCACGCGATTCCGCTCGCTACGATTGCCGCTGGGGACGGCTTCGAGATTGAGGGCGTGCAGGTCGAGGTGCTCTGGCCGCCGGGTGATTCTGCGCCGCCTGTGAGGTCGGGCAACAACGATTCGGTTGTCTTACGCCTTTCCTACCGGTCGGTGTCGCTCCTGCTGACCGGGGACATCGAGCAACTCGGCGAGGACGCGATTCTCCAGTCAGGCTTCGAGTTGCATGCCGATCTGCTCAAGGTGCCGCATCACGGCTCGCGAAGCTCCTCGTCCCTGGCCTTCATCGACGCCGTCGATCCCCGGTGCGCGCTGATCTCCGTTGGGGAACGAAGCCGCTTCGGCCATCCGAACAATGAAGTGATCGATCGTTATCGCGCACGCGGAATCAGGCTGCTTCAAACCGGCCGCGACGGGATGATCACGTTTGAAACCGATGGAGGGTCCGTCGAATTGAATACGTACAGGAAGCCCGGGGACTAAAGAAGGGGCGACGGGGTGACGCGGCGGGAATCTCTCCGTTTCAGCGCTCCGGAGGGATCGAATACGTCACTGTTGCGTGAGCGACGGGTTCTGACTCGCCTTCTGAGTACATCGTCACTTCCGCGACCGCGAGCCGCTTGCCGAGCTTGAGCAACCGGCACTGGGCGATTACATCCCGCTTTCCGGGTTTGCGGAGAAAGTTGATGTTCAGATTAGTCGTGACCGCGAGCGCAACCGGGCCGATCATCGCGAGCAGCGCGACATACGTAGTGGCGTCAGCCAACGACATCAGCGCCGCCCCCGAGATCGTATCGCCCGGCCGCAGGTGACGGTCGTGGTACCTAAGGCGGACCTGCGCCGACCGGTCGCCGACTTTCTCCACGTGAAAGGAGGAATCCTCGCCGTGGGGAAAATGGAATTGAAGGAAGGCGTTGAGCTCTTCGGCCGACAGCTTAGTCACGTGATGACACCTCCCATGCTCATCAATCATCCGCGACGCTCTCAACGAAAGTGCGCTTGTAGTCCTGATAGAACTGGAGCTGATAGAGCCTCCAATAAAGCCCACGCATCGCAAGCAGGTCCTGATGTGTTCCGACTTCGCGAATCTCGCCCTTGTGCATCACGACGATCTTGTCCACCGACTGAATCGTCGACAGCCGGTGCGCGATCACTAGCGACGTGCGCCCTTCCATCAGCCGCTCGACGGCGTCGCGAATGAGAATCTCGGTTTCGGTATCGATCGAGCTGGTGGCCTCGTCCAGGATCAAAACGCGAGGATCGAAGGCCAGCGCGCGGGCGAAACTGATCAACTGCTTCTGTCCGACTGAGAGCCCCGCGCCACGTTCGCGCACTTCGGTCGCATACCCGTTGGCCGTTCGCCCAATGAACTCATCCGCGTGAACCTGGCGGGCCGCGTCGCGCAATCGCTCGTCACTGATGGTGCTGTTGCCAAGCCGGATGTTCGCCGCGATGTCGCCTGAGAACAGGAAGACGTCCTGAAGCACGATGCTGAAGGTCGCTCGCAGCTCTTCGAGGTCCAGCTCGCGGATGTCCACACCATCGAGCAGAATCTGGCCCCGCCCGACGTCGTAAAAGCGAAGCAGCAGGTTCGTGATCGTCGTCTTGCCCGCGCCGGTGTGGCCGACGAAGGCCACGCGTTCGCCGGGCTCCGCGAGGAATGACACGTCCTTCAAGACCCAGTCGTCGCCTTTGTACGCGAACCAGACGCTGCGGAACTCGATGCGTCCCCGAGTGTGCCCCAGGCGGACCGGATTCTCGGGCGACTCGATGGCGACTGGCTCGTCGAGCAGGCGGAATATTCTTTCCGAGGACGCCATCGCCGATTGCAGGATGTTGTACTTCTCACTGATGTCGGATATCGGTTCGTAGAAGGACCGCGCCAACTGAATGAACGCCACCAAAGTGCCGATGGTCGCAATGCCGCTGATGACCTGGCCGCCGCCGTACCAGATGATCAGCGCTATGCCGATGGCGCCGACGATCTCGACCGCCGGATAGAAGACCGCGTAGTAGAAGATCGTGTCTATGTTCGCCTTGCGGTGCGCTTCGTTGATCCGCTCAAATCGGCGCATTTCCTCTTCCTCGCGATTGAACAACTGAACGACCGGCATGCCGGTGATGTGCTCTTGAAGGAAGGCGTTGATGCGAGCGATTCGAACACGCACCTCACGAAACGAAGTCCGCGCGCCGAGCCTGAACCATGTTGTCAGCGCCCCGAGCAGGGGCAGGATCGCGAACGAAACCAGCGCGAGCTGCCAGTTGACCTTGAACATCCAGATCACGATGTAAAAGATCATCGCCAGGTCGCCGAAGATCACGATGACGCCGGCGGTGAACATCTCGTTGAGAGCATCGACGTCGGTCGTGAGCCTGGTCATCAGACGGCCCACCGGGTTGCGGTCATAGAACTGGACGGGCAGTTTCTGCAGGTGCGAGAAGATCTGCTTCCGCAGGTCGTACATTATGTACTGACCCATGGTCTGCATGACGATGGCTTGAGTGTACTGGACGGCGAACGACGCGAGATTGGCAAGCAGGAAGACTATCGCAATGAACAGGAGACCCTGAAATGGGGTCCCGCCAAGCCCGACGACCTCAGCCGTTTGTTTGAGAAACAGTGAAAAGCCGGTAGGCTCGACGCCGGGCTGGGGGGCGAGGAAAAGATCGATGGCGGCTTTGGTGAGCGGCGGTCCGGCAAGCGCGAGCGGTGCGCTCAAGATCGTGAGCACGAGCGAAGTGAGCGCGCGCGCCTTGTGCGGCCGAAGGTACCTCAAGAGCCGCCGCATCAAGCGCGCGTCGTACGCCTTCCCTAGAACTTCTTCTTCTTGATGCGATTCGGTCATCTAACTCGCCGCCAACTCCTCTTCGAGCAATTGCTTTTCGTGCAATTCAGCGTACAATCCGCCGCGTGCGATCAACTGATCATGCGTGCCGCGCTCGGCGATACGGCCGTTCTCAAGCACCACGATCAGGTCCGCGTCTTTCACCGTCGATACGCGATGCGAGACGATCAGGCTCGTGCGGCCGCGCATGATCTCGCGGAGGTGCCCCAGTATCTTCTCTTCAGTGTACGTGTCGACTGAAGACAACGCGTCGTCGAGGATCAGTATCCTGGGCCGGCGGATCAGCGCGCGGGCGATGGCCGTCCGCTGCTTCTGGCCGCCCGAGAGCGTGATGCCGCGCTCGCCGACCAGCGTATCGTAGCGCTTGGGAAACTCGTCGATGTCCTCTGCGATGCCGGCTTCAACCGCCGCGCGCTCGATCTCCCCTTCGGTTGCGCTCGCGGCGCCGAACGCGATGTTGCCCGCAACCGTCTCGCTGAAAAGGAATGTCTCTTGTGGAACATAGCCAATCGACGAGCGTAGCAGCGCGAGCGGAATCTCCTGAACCGGCCGGCCATCAATCAGCACCTGGCCGTTGTCGGCATCCAGCAAGCGCGGGACGAGATTCATCAGCGTGGATTTGCCCGAACCTACGGCGCCAACGAACGCGACCGTTTCGCCGGGGAGGATTCGGAGGTTGATCTCCTTGAGCGAAGCTTCCACTGCGCCGTCGTAATTGAAGGTCAGATTCCGGAATTCTATCTCGCCGTCGATGTTCTCGATGCCGCGCGTTCGGTCCGCGTCGCGAATCGCGGGCTCGATCGAGAGTATCTGGTTCATCCGGCCCATAGACGCCATGCCGCGCTGATAGATGTTTATGACCCATCCCAGCGCGATCATCGGCCAGACGAGATAACCCAGATACAGTGTGAATTGGAAGAAATCGCCGATCGTGATTCTATTGGCCATCACCTGCCCGCCGCCGAACCACAGGACCACGATGAAACCCAGCCCGATGAAGAACTGCAGGATCGGATGAAAGACGCTCGACAAACGGATCAATCCCAGGTTCCTGTCAACGAACTCGCGATTCACCTGCCGGAAGCTCTCGATTTCCGCGCGCTCCTGTGTGTACGCCTTCAGCACTCTCACCCCCGCCAGCGACTCCTGAGCGCGATTCGACACGGTGCCGAAGTACTCCTGCACTTTCTCGAAGCGGTCGTGAATCCTGCTGCCGAAGAACTTCGTTGCACCGGCGACGAGCGGCATCGCCAGGAATGTCAGCAGCGTCAACTGCCAACTTATCGACGCCATGAAGGGCAGCAGCAACGCCATCGCGAACACCGTGTTCATCGAGTACATCAACGCCGGCCCGACTATCATTCGCACCGCCGAGAGGTCATTTGTCGCCCGCGCCATCAGGTCCCCGGTCCGATGCGTCTGATAGAAGGCGAAGGGCAGGCGTTGGAGGTGCGCGTAGAAATCGTTGCGGAGGTCGTACTCGATGTCGCGCGACATGTTGATCAAGACTCGCCGCTGAGTGAACAGAAATAATCCCTGGGCGAGGGCGATCGCGACCAGCAAGCCCCCGTAGCGAAACAGCGTGACGTGCGGGACTTCAGGACCGTCGGCGGTTTTCAGGAAGGCGGACATCTCGTTGATCGCATGCTTCAACACGAAAGGGCCGCTGAGCTTGAAGACGTTCGTCATGAAGACGCACGCCATACCGAAGATGATCTTCTTGCGATATGGCGCGAAGTAACCCAGCAGCTTGCGGAACGGACTCATACGATCGACGGTTCGGTGGACGCGGGCGATCCTTTCATCGCGGGAGCTCTTGCCAGCCGTTCATTGTAACGGCGGTACAGCGCTAACTCAAATCACGTCATTCCGTGGTCACGGGAAAAGCGGCCTGGCAGGTTCAGCCGTCGAGGCGAATGTAGGTCAGGAGGCCCTTCGCTGCGAGCCTGCCGCTCGAGTCCCACACGTCGCACTCGGCGACCACAATTCGGCGGCCGTCGCGAATCAGCCGGGCCTCGGCAGTCACGCGTCCCTCGCGGATCGCTGCAAGGTAGTTGACCTTCATCTCAACCGTGGTGAAGCGGTCGCCGGGCTCGGACGCGCCGATGATGGCAAACGCCACGGCGGTGTCGATCAACGTAGCGATCGCGCCGCCATGCATCACTCCTTGCAGTTGCATGAGCTCCTGCCGGACCTCGACGCTCAGCCGTGCCTTCCCGGGCTCGATCGAATCGAGCTCGAGCCCGACCAGCCGCGGGAAGTGATTGATCTCGAACTTGCGGAGTATCTCCCGCTCTCTCTCGGTCGTGATTTCCATTCCGTCGTCTTCCTATTGTCCGGGCTGCCTAATCGCACGATCACCTCGGCAGGGGGCTCGGGCGCTTCGATTTTTTCTTGCCGGCCATCGCCGCGGGTCGTGCCTTTCTACGACGGGGCGACCACTGATATACGCCGAGGTCACAATGTCCGCGCTCATCGAATCTGACGCCCTCGGCCTCGAGCATCCAGCGTTGAAGGTCGGGCTGACCGGGCATGACGCGGCCGGTCGAGATTCCTCCGCGCGAGTTGATCACGCGATGCCACGGTATCGCGCGGGAGTCCTCAGGTGTGACGTGCATGGCCCAACCCACGAGCCGTGGGCTGTAGCGCTCCTCGAGCAAACGCGCGATCTGGCCGTAAGTCATCACCCGACCGCGCGGGATGCGCAATACAAGTTTGTATATCCGCTCGAAGACACGTCCGAACTTGTCAGTCCGCCGAGCGTTGCCACTCGGCTTGCGAACCCGGTGACCTTGGCCTGACGCGTTGTCGCCCGTGGCACTCGGTGGTTTTTTTGTATTAACGCTGCCCGCCATCTCCGTCGAGGAGTCTGATTATCCGGCACGCTGTCGGCGCTCGCAAGCATGCGCCCCCTCATTCGGTTCAAATTCTTGTCAACGGCGAGTAGCATTTTGCGTCGGACCGATGCAGATGTGGCGGAACTCAATCGCGAGCGCTTGATTAGTGGGGCTGAATGCCACGGTTTTGGGGAACGGTAACAGATGCGGAATGACGCATTTTGTCATGGCGAGATGGCAAAAATTGGTATTATCAGGCCGGGGAATATGGCAAAGAGTGAAAGTGATTTCTCAAGCTCCGCCGTCTAACCTAACTCATCAGTCATGAAGCTCAATCCGGGCGCCGGGACTCCCCAATGCTGGCACAACCATTGCAAAACACCCGCCCGGTTCTAGCAGTTCGACAGTTTTGAAAACCTCTTCTGCTAAGAGCAACTGCGGGATGCAGAACTAAAGTGTGGAGAATGGAAGGGAGGATGGGGGCCCTGCCTTCCATTCAACGCATTGAGATCACGAAGGAAGCACAGAACCTTCGGGTCACAAAACACGAAGCTCAGTTACACTGAGAGAAGCGACAGAAACGACAACTCGAGATGCGGGGGCACAAGGGGGCGTGGCCCCGCATCGACAGTACCACGAGCCGCTGATTGCGTAAGTGATCGGCGGCTATTATTTTGCCTGCCTGCCGCCGCGTCACTCCAGCCGGCCGGGGCTCAAAACAATAATGAGGAACATTATCAACAGGAAGGCGAGCGTCACGGCGAACGTCAATCCAACCGAAGTTACGAATGCCTTCAACGCGCGGTAGCCTAGCCTCGTGTCGATGAGACGATTCCCCGAGCGACTCTCCTCGCGTTGGCTGACCTTGGAATTGAGGAATATCAGAGACCCCGCGTAAACCGCGAGTATCAGCACAAAGATGATGAGGCCAGCTTCCATGACTACCCGCACCTCGTTAAACGAGGCTCGCGCGAGTATAGGCGACTTCGCACTGAGCTTCAATCGCGACGATGTTCGACGCGGGTTGAGCAATTCGCGAACGCGTCAAAACGAATGCTGATTGACACTGCTTGGAACGCGGTTTTATGCTGATGCGCTCAGGTGGATGACATTCACACTGGACGGCGCAAGGGAGCGGCTGAATGGATCCCAAAACAGTTTTACGATTCGCGGTTGACGAACAGGTGAAGTTCGTCGACCTGAGGTTCACCGATTTGCCCGGCGCGTGGCATCACGTGACGGTGCCGATCAACCAGTTCACCGAAGACTCGTTCGACTCGGGCGTTGGGTTTGACGCGTCGTCGCTGCGGGGCTGGGCCTCGATCAATGAGTCGGATATGCTGCTGATCCCCGACTCGTCGAGGTTCTGGCTGGATCCATTCTACGAAGAGCCGACCCTGTGTCTGTTCTCGAACGTCGTCGATCCGATGACCAAAGAAGGTTATGACCTCGATCCGCGCTCGGTGGCCACACGCGCCGAGAGCTACCTGCGATTCACAGGCATCGCCGACCACTGTTACTTCGGCCCGGAAGCCGAGTTCTTCATCTTCGACCACGTCAGCTATCACAACGAAGTCAACAGCGCGGGCTACAGGTTCGATTCCGGCGAAGGTATATGGAATTCGGGCCGCGCGGAAGAGAACCTGGGCTACCGCGTGCGCCACAAAGAGGGCTACGTTCCCGTGCCGCCGGTCGATTCGCTGCACGACCTTCGCTCGGACATAGTTCAGAATCTCCAATCGGTCGGCATCGAACCCGAAATGCACCACCACGAAGTAGCCACGGGCGGCCAGTGCGAGATCGATTTTCACTACTCTACACTGCTGGGCACGGCAGACAACGTGATGCTGTTCAAGTCGGTCGTCAAGAACACCGCGTTCTACTACGGCAAAGCGGCCACGTTCATGCCCAAGCCGATGTTCGGAGATAACGGCAGCGGCATGCACTGCCACCAGAGTCTATGGAAAGGCGACAAGCCGCTCTTCGCCGGAGACAAGTACGCGGGCATTTCCGAAACCGCGCTTCATTATGCCGGCGGCATACTCAAGCACGCGGCGGCGCTGGCGGCCTTCGCGGCGCCGACGACCAACAGCTACAAGCGGCTTGTGCCGGGCTACGAAGCGCCGGTCAATCTCGCGTACTCGCGGCGCAATCGCTCGGCCGCGATTCGCATCCCGATGTACTCGCCTTCGCCGGGGGCCAAGCGCCTCGAAGTTCGCTTCCCCGATCCGTCTTGTAATCCGTATCTGGCGTTCGCCGCGATGATGCTGGCGGGGCTGGACGGCATACAAAATCGGATCGATCCGGGCGAGCCGCTCGATAAGGACATCTACGATCTGTCTCCCGAAGAGTTGAAGGACGTGCCGACGTTGCCGGGTTCGCTCGATCGGGCGCTCGAAGCGCTCGAAGCCGATCACGACTTTTTGCTCAGGGGCGACGTCTTCACGGCGGCCCTGATCGAGCGCTGGATTACCTACAAGCGCACGAAAGAGGTCGATCCCATTCGTATGCGGCCGACACCGCTCGAGTTCGCGATGTACTTCGACGTATAGACTGCGTTGAGTGATTCAAGAGACCTTCCACCGCTTATTCTGACCAAGCTTGCCGAGCAGGTAGAGCGCACCGAGCATCTCTTGTCGTTTGTTCCGCCCGAGTCCATCGAGTGGCGGCCACATGAAAGCGCACGGCAGTTGGGTGAACTCCTCGGACACCTGCTCGAATGTCTGGCAGGCTTCTGTGCGGCGCTCTACGCAGCTTACCCGGAACGGCTCGCTCACTTCTCACGCTTGCGCGGCCTGCCCGTGAATCACCGCTGCGGGATTGACGAAGCGCGCGCGCGAATTCGCGAGTACATGTCCTGCATCGAAGAAGGCTTCGCGCTAATAACGGACGACGACTTAGGACGCCGCATCCCCACGGTATTCGCAGCGGAAGGCGAAGCGCTGCTGACGATTTTGCTTGGGAACTTCGAGCATTTGGTCAATCACAAGCACGAGCTGTTTTTCTATTTGAAACTGCTCGGCGTGAGTCTCTCAACGAGCGACCTCTACTTCCCGCGAGAGATCCATGGATGAACACGTCTCTCGAGTACATCCAACGGTCTGGCTTCAGTTTGATTTCGGTTTTTCCTCCCTTGAAGTCAGAGTGAGGGCGGATGTGGTTTTCAGGACAAACGTGGTCCCGCTCTCGATCACCGGTCTTGCGGACAGGATTTCGAGCGTCGTCGCCGAGGTCGCGGTCGCCGTTGCGTCGGTCAGGATTTGAATCGTTCCTCGCGTGAGTCCTCCGGTCGCGCCTCCCGCATCGGCGCCCGCTCCCAGTGTGCCCTTCGTTGTCGAATCGACAGTAGACGTCACCTGACCGGCAGTGGCGCCAACGGTGCTCGTCACTCCTCCGAGCAATCCGCCGTTGGCCTGACGTTGCCCTCCCTGTTGGCGGCGAGGAGGCGCCATCGGTTCATCTGCCGTCGTCGACGCGCTCTGTTCAACACGAGTCACCGCCAGGACCCTGGCGTGAAGCGGGCCCGCCGCGCCCGTCTTCTTGTCCTCGATCTGGTCGAACAAGAGATTCACCTTGGTCACATTGCCGGCCCGGGTCACTTCCTCGACGTGGCCGGTAATCGTTGAGCCGCGGCTGATCACCTCTTTGCCGCCGCGCTTCACAGCCCGCTTGGTCTTCATCTTGAACGAATCGCCGGGTTTTGCCTTTCTCAAATCGAGCGAGGAGTTCAGGTTCGCATCGATTCTGGAGCCGGCATCCAGCGTCGCCTCGTTCGCCTTTGCTTTGGCGCTGGCCTCCGATTTCGCTTGGGTGGCAGCCGTCGATGAGTTCTTTCTTTCATCCGTCTGAGCAAGAGCGGCCGGTCCGCTCAAGGCGAGCGCAGTAAGAACCACAAGAATCGCTTTCATCGTCACCTCCTATGCCAATGGTCGAAGTTGTCGGCCCGATCAAAGTCCAAGCCAGACGTAGTCGAGAGTCCATCCACATATCTCTTTCGGAGAAGTGAAAGAATCCCCGGCAGGACTTTGAGCTTTCTTGGGGAGGGACCAGTCTTGTTTCAAGGGCCGTGCCGGAGAGAACGGCGTCGGGATTAGGCTGAATTGATAGGAATCGAGGGATGAACGCGCCCCTATTGGAAGTAGCCCGGAAGAAATTACACGCCGACCTGGAAAGTTTTACAGCAGCTTCACGTCGGCTGACGAACCTCGGTCGCTTCCTCATTCTGCGGACAGTATTGTCGGGCCGACGTGGGCTTATTCATCCTGCGCGCTCAATTCCGTGAAGAAGCAACTGCGGGCACCCGTATGACAAGCGGGACCTCGAGGTTCGACCCGGACCAAGAGCGTATCGCCATCGCAATCGAGCGAGACAGAGACCACCCGTTGCGTATTACCCGAAGTCTCGCCCTTGTGCCAGAGGCGGGCGCGGGAGCGGCTCCAAAACCAGGTTTCGCCGGTCTCGATGGTCTTCTCCAACGACGCTGCGTTCATGTAGGCGAGCATCAACACCTCGCCGGTCCCTGCGTCCTGCACGACCGCCGGTACTAAACCCCGCTCATCGAACTTGATCTGAGGAATGTTCATTTCGCGATTGTATCAGCACCGCGTGTCACCACCGCGTATCAGCACCGCGAGCGGTGGCAAGCGCCTTACCCCGCGCAAGAGGCAGGCAAGTTGGTACGCTCGCTACCGCTCGCGGTGCCGCATGCAGCCCAGCCCGCAAGTCATCTCACCGGCAAGCCTCGGTCGCGCAGATACTGTTTCGCCTGGCCGATCGTGAACTCTCCGAAATGAAATATCGACGCTGCCAGCACGGCCGATGCTTTTCCGTTGCTCAGCGCTTCGTAGAGATGCTCGAGTGCGCCCGCCCCTCCCGATGCGATTACAGGAATCGAGACCGCTTCCGAGACCGCCCGGGTCTGCTCGATGTCATATCCGTCGCGCGTGCCGTCGCGGTCCATGCTGGTCAGCAGTATCTCGCCCGCGCCGAGCTGTTCCACTCTTCGCGCCCATTCAGTAGCGTCGAGGCCGGTCGGGGTGCGGCCGCCGTGTGTGTAAACCTCCCAACAGGGGGACGCGGGGCCGGGGGGAGGGGGCGACGGGGCGAGGACGCGGCGCGCGTCGATTGCTACGACGACGGCCTGTGAGCCAAACGCCCGCGCGCCTTCACTGATGAGCGTCGGATCGTTAATCGCTGCCGTGTTGATCGAGACTTTATCCGCGCCCGACGCAAGAATCGCGCGCATGTCCTCGACCGTGCGGATGCCGCCCCCAACCGTGAAGGGGATGAAAACCGAATCCGCCACGCGCCGGACCATATCGCGCACGATCTCGCGACTGTCGGACGAGGCGGTGATGTCGAGGAAGACAAGCTCGTCTGCGCCCTCGCGGTCGTAGCGGCGCGCCTGCTCGACCGGATCACCGGCATCAATCAAATCGACGAAGCGAATCCCCTTGACCACGCGGCCCCGATCAACGTCCAGACAGGGGATGATTCTCTTGGCAAGCATCCTGTTAGTTTCGTGCGCAGGATGAGAAGCGGATTGACCTCAGGCCTCGGCGCGCCGGGCGGCCGAGATCGCTTGCTCAACCGTGAAGCGCCCTTCGTAGAGCGCCTTTCCTACTATGACGGAGTCCACGCCGTCAGCTTCAAGCCCGCACAGCTTCTCGATGTCCGCAAGCGTCGAGACGCCGCCCGAGGCGGTCACTCGCACTCCCGAAGCGCGCGCGATTTCGCGGGTCATATCGAGGTTGGGACCTTCAAGCCTCCCATCGCGCGTGATGTCGGTGTAGATGATCCGCTGCACTCCCATCTCAGCCATTCGCTTCGCCAGTTCAAGCGCGTCGACGCTGGTTACCTCTTTCCATCCTCTCGTCGCGACTTCAGTGCCGCGAGCGTCGATGCCGACGACTATCGAGTCACCGAACTCCGAGAGCGCGGCGCGAACGACGTCGGGTTGCTCGACGACCAGAGTCCCGAGAACCACATAGCGCGCGCCGACTTTTCTCAGTATTGTCTCGATATCGGCGAGCGAACGGATTCCTCCGCCGACCTCTATCGGAATGCCGGCCTCAATCGCGATTCGTTTGATGATTCGCTGATTGTCCGACGTTGAGCCCAGAAACGCGCCGTCAAGGTCCACGACGTGAATCAACCGCGCGCCTGCCTTCTCGTAAGCGCGAGCTACCTCGGCGGGATCGCGGTCGTAGGTTTTCGCGCTGTCCTCCCGCCCTTCGAGCAGTCGCACGCAGCGGCCGCCCTTCAGGTCTATCGCGGGGATGACGATCAATCGGGGACCTCCCATTTGCGTTGCGAAAAGACCAGCCGCCGCCGTCGCTGTCGCGTTGAATCCTTGAGCCGTTCGACCGCTGAACTGAAGCGCCGGCGTCAAGAATATCGCGAGATCGTGCCCGCCGGGGGGTGGCGTTGCTCGCGCGGCCTCGAGGCGACCGCTCGTCACTGTTGAATCGGCTAAGCGATCTCACGATGAAGCGCTGAAGCCTCGCTGCAAGCGATACGTGCCCCACGCAACCACCATCGAAGCACCACTGCCGGTTTTCTCGAGCGTGAACTTGAGCAGTTCCTGAGACGGCCCGTCTTTTGTGAACCGCAGCGGCGCTTCGAGCACTACCGTTGAGGGGTCGAACTGCCGCGCGATTGCGGAGGAGATCAGCAGCGTCCAGTTCCGGTGTTCATCGGCGCGCGCGAAGATCGCGTATTTCCCCGGGGGAAGCTTCTTGCCGTCGAAATCGAGCGTGGCCGTTGTCTCCAGCGTAGTCGGAAAGTTCATGCCCATGAACCACGCGAGGCCGGGCTTTATCATGTCGTCGAGGCTTCTGCCGTTGAGCTTGGGGGTGCCGTAGTGGATCGTCACTTTGCCCTTGCCCAACTCGATGGTTGTCATGTCTTCGCCGGGATCGTGAGTCGCCGCCGCGCACGAGGCCGTGAGACCGATCAGCAGCAAGATCGATACTGTCTTCATGTTGTATCCTCGCCGAAGTTATTGGTGAGCAAGAAAGGTAGTCCAGCGCCCAACGGCGGTCAACCCGGCAGTCATCGCATACCTACGACCCAGCCAACGCGCGGTTTACGACTTCATCCAGCCGGCGCGCATCGGCTTCGGTGTAGCCGACGAAGTGCGCAACCGCCTGGCCCTTTCGGTCAAAGACCAGCGTCTGCGGTATCGCGGTCTCCTCCGTGCCGAGGTAGGCGACGAACATCTCGTCGCTGGCCATCCCAATCGTGTAGCTGATGTCGTAGCGGGCGATGAACAGTTTGATGTCATCTGGCGAGGACCGGCCCCGGTCGTCTATGTGCAAGCCGACGACTTCGACGCCGCGCGCGCGATTCTGATTGGCTATGCGGACAAGTTGAGGGACCTCCTGCCTGCACGGCGGGCACCACGTAGCCCAGAAGTCGACGACGAGGACTTTGCCGCGATAGTCGGAGAGCTTGAATGAGCGACCGTCGAGAGTCTTGATGTCGAAGTCCGGCGGGACGGTTTTGGACACCGGGTCGGCGACTTCAGCGCCGGGGAGCACGACGTTCGAAGCCGTCTTCATTCCCGAGTTACACGAGAACATCGTCGCGCCGAAGATCGCGATGAGAGCGACGACCGCGACCGTTGCGAGGATGCGGCTGACCGACCAGTTTAGTTTTTGCTGGCTGTTGTCTTCGGGCATCGGGCACCTTCAAGCAGACTCGAGAGATTGAAGATCTGTCCAACAGGCTAATCTTGCGATTGTGGGAGACTCTCGTCAATGTCCTTGAGTGGCTGCGAGACCTTGTACTCCTCAGAGGACCAATTTGCGAGGTCGATGATTCGGCAGCGCTCGGAGCAGAAGGGACGGGTCGGGTTGTTTTCCCACTCGGTAGGCTTTCCGCATATCGGGCACTTCATCGACTCGTCACCTCCGTTGCTCGCAGGTAATGATACTACGATCGAAGTGCGTCCGCAGCCCGCGGACCTTATTCTGTAAGCGATAATTGGACTTCACGGCGAGAGCGACGACGATTGGGAATTGGAATTGCACGGTTGCTCTGAACGAATAATGGAATTAAGCTACCGTTATGACGACGGTTCAAGAGATCGAGTGCGCGGTGCGCGGTTCGTCGCCTGCGGATTTGGCGGCATTTCGTTCCTGGTTCGCCGAGTTTGATGCCAGCATTTGGGACCAGGAGTTGGAAGAGGATGTTGCAGCCGGCCGACTAGACAGTCTCGCTGAGGAGGCGCTGCAAGATTCCCGTCACCGGCGCTGCACCGACCTGTGAGACACCGAGCTAATCCACGGTTCTGGCGAATTGCGATGGTCCGTCGTGATGATGCGCGCCCGAAAAGAACCGGGATGCTCCGGCCTGTTAACGTTCCTGCGGCATCCCCTTCTTCAAGTTTGTCTCGAATAGCTTGAAAATGCGTTTGTATTCATCCGCCCAACTGGTCGGTTCTTGGAATCCGTGATCCTCCACGGGGAAGACTGCAAGCTCCCAGTTCTCCTTCCGCAGTTCTATCAGCCGCTGGACGAGCCTGACCGTATCCTGGAAGTGAACGTTCGTGTCGACCATCCCGTGACAAATCAACAGCGCGCCCTTCAGCCCTTGAGCGAAATAGATCGGCGATGACTTCTTGTATGCCTCTTGGTCCTTCTGAGGGAGATTGAGGATGTTGGATGTGTAGGGGTGATTGTAGTGCGCCCAGTCGGTCACCGGACGCAGCGCTGCGCCCGCCGCGAACACGTCCGGTTCGGTGAACATAGCCATCAGCGTGATGAAGCCGCCGTAGCTCCCGCCATAAATCCCGATTCGCTTCGCATCGACGCCGTGCTCTTTCACTAACCAGCGGGCCGCGTCGACCTGGTCGTCCAGGTCTTTCCCTCCCATGTGACGGTAGATGCCCGTCCGCCAGTCGCGCCCGTAGCCCGCCGACGCGCGATAATCCACGTCCATCACCGTGTAGCCGTTCTCCATCAGCAGGTGATGGAACATGTACTCGCGGTAGTAACTCGACCACCAGCGATGCACGTTCTGCGCGTAGCCTGCCCCGTGGACGAAGATCACGGCCGGCCCGCTTCGCTTGACGTTCTTCGACTTGTAGAGACGCGCATGGACCGTCGCCCCGTCGCGAGCCGCAAACGTGACGATCGGCGGCTCGGTCCAGTTGTAAGTCCAGAACTCCGGCGCCGGTGAAGACGTGACCTTGATGGCCGTCGCGCCCGCGCGGTTCTCCTGAATGTGAAGCTCGGGCGGCTTGTTGCTGTAGGAGTAGATTAGCGCGAAGGCCTTCTCATCGGGTGACATGACTACCTGATTGTTTCCGGGCATCGCCGTGACCTTAGCGCGCTCGCCGCCTTCCGCCGGCATCACGTAGAAGTGGCGCTCACCGGGATGCACTTCGCTGGTCGTCAGGAAGAACCGGGTCTTGTCATCCGACATCTGAACGCCGGTGACTTCCCACCTACCTGATGTGAGCTGCCTCGGTTCGCCGCCCTCGAACGAGACGGTGTAAAGGTGCGCGTAGCCGCTGCGCTCGGATTGAAAGTAGACGCGCTGACTGTCCTTCATCCATCCGAGTGTGAAGGCGCCGGGCCCGTCGATCCATGCGTCGTCGTGATCCGAAGCGATGACGCGCGTCTTGCCCATAGCAGGATCGAGCGCGAGTATCCAGCGGTCCTTGTTGTCAGCCGCGCGCGCTGAGACGACTGCTTTGGTTCCGTCCTCGGACCACAGGGCTTGAGACAACTGGACGGCGCGCTCACGGGGTCCGGTCGGACGGCGTGGCTGGTCGGTTTGCACGTCGCCCTGCTGAGCTTCACCTTCGCGGCCCGCCTGCTGTTGCGTCTGATCTTCGGCCGCACGCTCCTGAGACCGCGCGGTTGACCTCTCTGCCCGCGCTTCCGTTTGCGGCGTTGCATCCTTCTGGCCGTGATCGACCCACTTCACTTCGCCGGTCTCAACGCTGATGATGGCCAGTCGCACACGGGGCTGAACGTCGCCGACCTTCGCGCGGCTCTGAATGTCTTCCGAGTACGCCGACTCGGTGATGTAGTTGGGCACGATGGTATTCTTCCCGCCCTCGCTCGACTCGGTGACCAGGGCGAGGACGGACTTCTCGTCGGGCGAGAGTTGGAGATTGGCGGCGGACTGCCGGGCCTGAAGCTGAAACGGCTTTCGCGGGTTGTCGCGTTTACGTTTCGCTTCGTCCTCTTCGCGTCGCTGGGCGCGGCGTTTAACGACGTCGAGCAATTCCTTCTCTTCCTTCTTGAGGTACTCCTGACTGTCGGTGCCGCGTTGTTGCTGGCCGGTGTCGCGCCTGGCTTGCTGGCCGCCTCCCTGACCGAACCCGAAACCGGCTGCTGGAGCCTGTTGCGGAGCTGCGCCGGCCGGGCGAATGTCGGTCATCTGGACGAGCGAGCCGCCATCGAGCGACATCACGAAGAGGTTGCTCGATCTCGTGAAGTAGACGTGTCGCTGGTCGCGGGTGAAGTGGACGTTCGTTTCGAGGTCGGTGGTTTTGGTGATCTGGCGGCGTTGTCCGGCGGCGTGGTCGTAGAGGAACAGATCGCCGTCGTTGATGAAGACGGTCAGCTTCTTGTCTTTCGATTGCTCCCCGCCGACGGGGGGCGCGTTCTTGGCTTCCTCTTCGGTGAGCTTCTTGAGTCCGGAGCCGTCGCGATCAACGACGTAGGTGTCGGGGTCTTTCTCACGGGGCTCGCCGGCTTGTTTCCATTGAAAGTAGATGCGCTGGGAATCAGTGGACCATCGCACCCCGCTCGGCTGGTAGCCTATGAGTTCGGCGCCGCGAGTGATGTTGTCGATGGTTAGGGCGAAAGGTTTGCCGTTGGTCGTTGCCGCGGAACCGCGTGAAGCTTCGGGGGTCTTCTGTGCAGCTTCCAGGCGCGCTGGAAGGACGAGAATCGCCATTAGCAGAGACAGCAATGCCCGTTGGGAGTAGTATCTGCAGTTCATCGGATACCTCGTGACTCAAAAGAAGAGTTTCGAAGGACGCGCCGGTCCACTGAACTTCGCGTCGTTCACGAGCGGTATCAGTTCACGCCGCCGGTGAGTCGCTTGACCAACCCGCTGATCAAGAGGAGAAGAAGTCCTGCTCCTGCGGTCCAAAGTGCAACGGATCCAAACAGCTCCACCAATCCCATGCTCTCCATCTTGCCGGCTAGCAACCCGGCCATGAGATTACCGAAGGCAGTGGCCATGAACCATATGCCCATCATCTGACCCACAAGCTTTGGTGGCGACAACTTGGTCATTGCGCTCAGGCCCACCGGGCTCAAGCAGAGTTCGCCTGTAGTGTGAAAGAAGTAGGTCGCTATCAGCCATACGGGGGTGACCTTGTTAGGGTCGTTGGTGTTGCCAACATATACGGAAGCCCAAGCCAGCACCGAAAAGCCTACCCCCAGCTGAATAAGTCCAAGCGCGAACTTCGCTGGTATCGATGGCTGACGGTTGCCAAGGCGCACCCACAACGCGCCGAAGATCGGGGCGAACCCAATTATCAGAAGCGGATTGACCGATTGAAGCCAGGAGGCCGGCATCTCCCTGCTGAAAACAACGCGGTTTGTGAAGTCCTTCGCGAAGAGATTCATCGACGATCCCGCCTGTTCAAAGCCACACCAGAACATCGTCGCCGCTATGAATAGGACGAGAATCACCACTATGCGCTTTTTCTCGACAGCATTGAATCGCCCCAAGATCAGCAGGAACCCGAAATACGCCACTGCCAAGGCGCCGATCGCATAGCCCAGGGATCCCGCGACGCCTTGCGGAGTCAGATGAACGGTACCCCGTGAGTTGAGGATGGCGAGAATGCCCGCGATCAACGCAAACACGCCGAGCCCCGCGAGCAACATTAGAACAGATCGTCCTCTCTCGTCCGGCTTGACGTCCTTTAGGCCCGCGGTTCCCATCCGTTTGAAGCCTACCCTGTACTGGATCAACCCAAACACCATCCCGACGCCCGCCGCAGCAAATCCCAGATGCCAGTTGACCTTCTCCCCAAGGTACCCGCACAGCAGAGGACCGATGAAAGCTCCGAGGTTGATTCCCATATAGAAGACTGAGAAACCCGCGTCGCGCCGCGCCCCACCTTCTGGGTAAAGATCTCCGACTATGGCGCTGACGTTAGGTTTGAGCAAACCCGTGCCGATAACTATCAAGACCAGACCCAAGTAGAAGCTAACGACCCATCCAATCGCCATGCTGAAGTGGCCCAGCGCGATGATTACCCCGCCAATAAATACGGCTCGGCGGTGACCGAGAATCCGATCGGCGATCCAGCCGCCTGGAAGTCCAACTAAGTAAACGCTAGATGTGTATAGACCGTATATCGCAGTCGCTGTTGCTGCGTTGAGTCCGAACCCGCCTTCTTCGACCGCAGCCTTCAGGAATAGGACCAACAGTCCGCGCATCCCATAATAGCTGAACCGCTCCCACATCTCAGTGAAGAAGAGCGTCGTCAATCCCCCTGGGTGGCCGCCGATTCCTGACGTGTCCGATGCGGCTTGGGGTCCAACCGCCGTCGACAATGTCTCGCTCGTCATATTCTTACAATCCCATTCTTTGAAATCAGAACTCGAACTCGCCAGCCAACGGAAATCCGAAGCTTCGTTCGAAAGGGAAGCGGCGAGTGCATGCGGTCACACCCCCGGCATCGCCTTCTTGAGTGGCCGCAGCAGAACCAACAGCACCACGGCCATCGCCAGAGCAAGCCCGCTCAACACAATCCAAAACGTCGAGTGTTTCCACTCGGTCCAAAAGACCGCAATCTGCGTGAGCTTGTTGCCTATTCCGGTTGCCACAAACCAGAGTCCCATCATCAGGCCCCGAAACCGCATGGGTGACACCTTTGAAACAAGAGAAAGTCCCATCGGCGACAACATCAACTCCCCGAGTGTGAGGACCCCATACGCGCCCAACAGCCACGCTGGTGACATCTTGAATGCGTAGATGTCATCGCCAGTCACTCGGGCCTCGCCGATCCTGGCCGCCGCATAAAAAACGAGAAAGGCCAAGGACGTCAGCACCATTCCCATTACCATCTTGGTTGGTGTCGATGGCTCCTTACCCTTGCGGTCCAGCCATCTCCAGAAACCGACCACCGGGAACGTCAACAGAATCACCCAACCCGGGTTGATCGAGTTTGAGATGATCCCGCGGACGTTCCAGTCGGTGTTCTCATCCGCCCAGTACGTTATAGTCGTCCCGTTTTGATGGAACACCATCCAGAAGACGATGACCATTAGGAATACGACTAAGAGCGCGCCTATTCTTTTCCATTCCGGTACGGCGTCCATCCTGCTCTGGCGCTCCTGGGCGTCCGACCGCGCAGATGTACTCTCGATTGACGTCGGCGTCAGTGGCTGGCGCGGCCGATCCGCCGGTTCTATGTGCCGCTTCAACCGCCACAAAATCGTGACCGAGATGATCATCCCAAAGACGGCCACGGCAAAGGCGACATGGAAGCCGAACTTTGCCTGCACTACCGTGGCGACCAGGGGTGCAAGGAACGCCCCTACGTTTATGCCCATGTAAAACAGGTTGTACGCCCTGTCCTTCAGATGACTGCCCTCGGGATACAAGTTCCCAACCATCGCCGATACGTTGGGTTTGAAAAAGCCGTTGCCGATGACCAGGCAAGTAAGTGCAGCATACACGAACGGAAGGGAGGGGACCGATAGCAACAAGTGCCCAGCCATGAAGAAAAACCCGCCAATCATCACCGCCTTGCGGTAACCCAACCTTTTATCCGCAAGCCAACCGCCAAAGAACGGACTAAAGTACACGAACATCTGATAGTTTGCATACAGCGTCGAAGCTTGCGCTGGAGACCAGCCAAAGCCCTGTACGGGGTCCCGAAGGTAAAGCGTGAACATCCCTACCATCGTGTAGAAGCTGAACCGCTCCCACATCTCGGTTGCAAACAGAACGTAGAGGCCCTTCGGGTGCTTTTCATTCGAGTGGCCCCTTGATACGGCCACTCCATTCATGGTCTTGGTTGTATCCATCGAAGCGCTACCTCGTCGGTGTATTGTACGCGGGTATCTAACCCGGCTTGGCTGGGCCCGATCAAAGCAGCCCACGCCGGGGTTCATAACCACTGAGGCATTCCGTGGAACGCGCATTCTATACGACACCCGGCAGAGCGGCAAATCGTTCAACGCACCTCGGCCCCGAGATACGAGGCACACGCTGGCCAACATCGCGGTGAAAATCGGCTGAAGTGGAAGGGGTACCGAGGGCGTCGCTCAGCGGGCGAATAATGGAGGCGTATAGAAAAACCTACGGAGGGAAAAGCCCGGTTAAAGCGGTACTCTAATCGCCTGCCTCGAACGCCTAATCACGGGCGAGGCAACTGAACGACGAAGATGCTGCCGTTTCGAATCGAGCTCGAAAACCCATTCTCAGTCACCACCGCGCGGTTCGACTCGCGGTCGATGTCGACGCCGAGCGGCCGAGCACCAACAGGCAGCGGAATCTCAGCGGTCACGAGCTTCGTAGCCAGGTCGATGACCGTGACGCGGTCGAGGTAGCGGCTGGTTACGACTGCCGTGTTCGTCTCGGGATTCACCGCCACGTCGGCGCCGGGCTCTAATACGTTGCCGACCAATATCGGTATGCGCGCAATCTCGGCCCCGTCTGCGAGGTCGAACAGAAACACGGCGCGCTCACCCTGGTTCACCGCGACCGCGATGTTGGTCGCGGTGTTGATCGCCAATCGGTCGAACGTCGTCCCTGCTCGCGCAGTCGAAGCGATCTTCCTGACTCGCCTGAATGGTGAGAGGCCATCGTACACGATCAGCACCGGGCTCGCGTCGTCAGCGCCCGCAAACACAAACCGGTTCGTGACCGGATTGATCGCTACGCCCGTAAGGACTACGCTCTCGTCGCGAATCCTCATAGCACCCGACGCGACATTCATGAAATAGGCGCGTCTGCTGTTCTGCGAGTACAGCGCATTGAACGCGACGGTGTTGTTGGCAGGATTCACCGCAACGAAGTACGGGTGGGTCTCGCCCTGAGAACCGATGAGCACTTCGGTCGTAACCGAGCCGCCGTCCAAACCAATCAAGGCGAGGCTGCCCGGAGGCGCAACGCCCCCGGGACTGAGCGCCATTCCCTGGTTCACCGCGACTATCGTGCGAGTGCTCGGATTGAAGGCTATGCCCGTTGTTGCGCCGTTGCCCAGAGTCGAGTCTCCATCCAGACCGGCGAACCTCCGTGTGATGGTTGCCGACGCGATGTCGAATTCAAACACCGAGTCGTAGTGCCTGTCGCTGATGTAAGCGCGGTGACGGGTTTGATCGACCACAACCCCGCCCGGAAAGCCGACCGCTTCCTGACTGGACGGGTCGTTCAAGACGGTGCCGGCCGTGGGCTCAATCGCGACCGTGACAAAGCTGCCGGGATCGCCGCCCTTCATCGTCAGTTTCAAGTCGTTCTGCGGCCCGGGGTGGATCGCTACCGTCAGCGAAGCGAACTTCCTGTTTAGCACGCCCGTGCTCAGTATCACCTCGCCGTTCAGCGAGAGCGTTCCCTTCCTGAATCGGAGCGAGCCATCGGCATTGCCATTGATCAGAGTCAGCGTGAAGGGAACTGATGTACTGCCGAGGCCGAACGTGCGGGTCACGCGCGTCTTCCGGCCTTCTCGGACGTACGTCTCAGGCCCAAACGTCGATTGAGCCTGGGCCGCACCATCGAAAACACAGGCCAGAAGAACAAACAAGCCAACCGCGATTGCTACACGAGATGAGAAACGCGCCGCCATAAGCCGTTCTACCCTCCGGAGATGCATGCCGCCGCCGTGTCAGCCCTCTACAGCCCTCTAAAGTGAGAATCGCCGGCGAATTCCAGAAGGTCGTGCCCAACGTGTGACAGGTGAATCCCCTTATCCGCGCGGCAGGGGCGCCTTGCTTGACACTCTTTTGGCGCGGTCTGCACAATAGTCGCTCATCGCGATCAGAGGAGGGTGGATGCCTGTTGACAAGGATGAGTTCCGGCTGGTGATGAGTCAGTTCGCGAGCGGCGTCACGGTGGTCACCGCCAGGTGCGATGATGATAAGTTGCGCGGGTTGACCGTCAGCGCCTTCACGTCGCTGTCGCTCGAGCCGCCGCTCATACTGGTTTGCCTCGACAAGCGAGCCTCGCTTCACGATCACCTCAAAGTCGATATGTACTTCGCGGTGAACATACTCGCCGAAGAACAGGAGTCGGTTTCGCGCAGGTTCGCATCGAAGGAGGAGGACCGATTCAACGGACTTGGTTATCGCGAGGCGCCGCGAGGGTCACCTCTGCTCGAAGGCGCGGTTGCGTCCGTGGAGTGCCGCCTTGTGAGCGTGTATCCGGGCGGCGATCACACGATATTCGTGGGTGAGGTGGACAGTTCCGTGGTTAACGGCGGCAGTCCGCTTGCCTATTTCCGAGGCGGTTACGTGCATCTCGCGGAGGAGTGAGACGGCGGACCGCCCATGACCCTTGACCTATTGAGGCAGCGTAAACGTTGTCTTCTTGTACTTGCCGATAAGCTGCTGCAGGCCATCCACTGAGCCATTGTGCCGGTACTTATAGTAGCTCTCCAAACCGGGCATCAGTCCATCGTAGAGGTTCTTGTATTTCGGGTCGCCCTCGGCCAAACCAATCGCGTGAGCGAACAGCTCGATAACTTCATCTAGTTTCGCGTGCGCCTGTTTCAGCGTGTCTTCCTTTGCCGGACCCGACGGCATCTCTTTGTACCGAATCGCGAGCTGTTGATAGTCCCCATCGATTACTCCGCCCAGAAGCATGTAGGTCACCGGGTCGCTGGCATTCAGCGAAGCGGCCTTTTCCAGCCTGTCCTTCGCTTCGACTTTATTCCCGGTCAACAGCGCGAGTATCCCGGTCGACTGACAGAGAAGCGGCAGCCATGTCGTTTTATACTCAGTCCACATCGCCGCATCTATCGAGGCGGGCCGCTTGTCGGCTTCGATCAGCTCGATGGCCTTCGTCCCATAGGGTATGGCCTGTTGCACGAACTTCGGGTTGTTCGCCTTCGCCTGCTCGGTCGCGAGAATGGCCATGCGCGTCAGCGCGGCGACGTCATTGGGGTCCTTCTCAAGATGAGTGCCGGCCAGCCTGAATGCGTCGTCGAACCGGCTTGCTTTGATGTATGCGTCGATGAGACCTAGGGTTGCCATCTGCGTTTCGTTAGGGTTATCGAAGACAGTCAGGAAGGTCTCAAGCAGGGTTATCTGCTGGGCGTTGTCTTGCACCTTGGCGATCTCACCGCCGACATGGGCGGCAAGCTCGGCGCGTTTGATGCTCTTGGGGAATTTCTTGACGAACTCGCCGGCCAACTGCAGCTTAGTTTGGGCGTCAGGCGCGGTGTTGATTTTGGTCAGGGCCTCGCGCTCGGGACCTGGAACGTCTTGCGCCCTTCCGCGGCTCGGGTCCTGCTGCCCGCTGGGATACTGCGGCTGCGGCGATTGGGGATACTGAGCTCGCGCGGAGGCGGCGGCCCCGATCAGTGTGAGCGCACAAATCGCCGCCGCCCGCACTACCTTTGATGAAATAGTTTTCATTGCATACCTCATTCTGATTGGAATCTGCATGTCCTGGTTGCGAGCTGCTTGCCCGAACGCTCGGCCTATTGTGCGGCAAAGTGGACGCCGCTGGCAAGCCGGCCGGCGCGCTAGCGAAGGGGCGGACAACGCGGCCACCGGGCAATAATCATCTGAAGACTGTCCGGCACGCCGTGACTTGTATCGACTGAGCCTCGCCCGATAGAATCAGCGCACGGTTCGTCGAGCGCATCAGATCAACGGAGTAAGCTAATGCTCAAGCGATGGTCGGCAGTTCTGAGCGCGTCAGCTCTGATCGGAATCCTCGGCGCCTCTGCGCATGCACAAGACTGGGACCGCGGCGTCTCGCTCTTCAATCAGAAACAGTACCGCGAGGCGATCCGCGAGTTCCACGCCGTGCTTCGCGCCAACCCCGATGCATGGCAAGCCTGGTACTACATCGGCGCGAGCCACTTCCAGCTCAAAGCCTTCGAAGATACGATCGACGCGTTTCAGAGCTACATCAAGAGCGCAGGCAACGACGAGAACGCTCAGGCCGCGGGACAATACTTCACTGGTTACTCGCATTATCAGCTCAAGCAGTATGACAAGGCCATTCCTGCCTTTTTGACCTACGTCCGACTTTCGGAAAAACTCCAGCAGAAAGTAGACCCGACTGCGCGCGCGGCCCTCGGGCGCTCCTTCATCTTCGCCGAACGGTTCAACGAAGCCATCCCCGCGCTGACCGCCGCCGCAGCCGAGATGAAGACCAACGCGAACAATTTTTACTTCATCGGGTTCGCGCACCATAAGCTCGGACGCAGCGACCAGGCTGCTTTGGCGCTCAATCAGGCGGTCGCGATTGATCCAAAGGACGCCGACTCGCTCTCGCTGCTCGGCGACATCTATCTCGCGCAGGCACGGCAGAACCCCTCGGCCGTCAAGCAAGCGATCTCGGTTGGGGAGCGGCTCGTCGCCGTGAAGGACGATGAAACCGCGTGGGGCATTCTCGGTCAGGCGTACCTGCTCGATCGCCAGTACGCGAAGGCCGCCCCGCTGCTCGACAAGTTCGCGCGGGGGCACGCAGATTCCTCCGCCGCGTGGTTCAATCTGGGATTCGCGCTCTCTCGCTCTTCCCAATGGAAGCCGGCAGCAGCCGCGCTCGAACAAACAGTGAAGCTCGCGCCGACGAATCTCGCCGCGCTGCTGGAGATGGGATACGTCTATGAGAGCGACAAGCAGCACGACAAAGCGCTGGCGGCGTATGAGCGGGCTTTCGAAGTTTCGGGCCGGAAGGATCAGACGGCTCGCGAGGGGATCGAGCGGTTGAAACAATCAAAGCCTTAACCGCGCCGCCTCTTCCTATCTTAGGCCTCCACTTCTCCACTCTCGCTCACGCGGCTGACGCGCTCAACCCCCTCGAACGCCACGGCCAGGAGCTCAACCTCGCAACTCTCTCCCGGAGCCAGTTTCAGGGCTTCCCCGCGTTCGACTGCTCGCTGAAGCACGGGCAACGTCGCGCAAGGCTCGAGCGCGATGTTGTAAGTCGCGCTCCACCACGGATAATCGCGCCCGCCCCCATAGACCTGCCAGTACCACAGCCGCTTGAAAACGTCCGCGGGGTAACGCAACGCAAAGCCGACCCGTCGAGCCGTGTTAGTCACGGCGTACCATCCGTCGGACATCTCGTCGAGGAAGACCATGTCGCTGGCTGCAACGTCAGGGCCGGGAACCCGGGATAAATCGATTAACCCACCTGCCGACCCTTCCGCCGTCGGCCATCTGGTGTCTTGATCGGGCTTCAATCGAGCGGTCGCCGGGTTGAACTCCCCGAAAGTGCGAATGCGGCAATCGGGCAGATCAACGCGGCAGTGCTCGTCGAGAAAAGGCCAGCCGAGCGCCGGGTGATGGCCCCACGTGAAATCAACCTCCTGGCCGCTTTCGTTGGTCACTCGCTCGCGGATTCTCAACACGGGCTCATTGCGGCGGAGCGACAGGGTCTTCGTTAGATGAAACGGCGTTCTAACCGTGCGCACATTGAATCGCACTTCGATCACGTCGGACTTGTCCCGCGTGATCACGTAGTTCCACGGCAGCAGCGCGACCTCGCCGTGCTGTCCCAACTCCGCGCCCTGATGTACCGAGCGAGCGCCGCAGTTGGGAAACATCTCGTGCCATCCGCCCTCGTAGAAGTCCATGAAAGAGCCGGCTTCGCGCGCGCTGCTTGGAACATAGTTGGCGTGCGCCCGCAGCCCCGCGGGGCTCCGCCACATGAAATCGACGTCGAGCGGCTTGTACAGAAACTCGAAGATGTCCGTCCCCTTGTCCGCGAGCACCGTCACGCGCAGCTTCTCGTTCTCGAGCGCGACCGAACGGTAGCCCTTCAGCACAAACTCGCTGACACGGCAGCCGTGGTTTCGGTTGTGATGATAGCGTTGATAGCTCATCCGACGGTCACCGGACCGGCGTCACTCGCGCGTGGGAAGCAACTTCACTCGGCCATCCCGCAAGCTGTAAACGCCCCCCACGATCCGTAACTTCTTCTTCTCAACAAGTTCGTGCAGGACCTCGCTCTCCTTCACCGCGTTACCCATTTGGAGCTTCACGTTCTCTTCGATGGCAACCCTGAGCGTGCCCTCCTCGTCGAGGCCGCGCTGCCTCGCGATTTTCACAGCCGGCATTATGCGTTCGACGATGCGCCCGATGTTGGGCGAGACGTCGCCGCCAGCCATCGTAGTCTCCACGGCGCCGCACGATTGGTGGCCAAGCACAGCAGCAGCCTCGAGTGCAGGTGTTCGGCCGCGTACTCGATGCTGCCAAGCGCGACGGGATCCACGACGTTGCCGGCCACGCGCACGACGAACAACTTGCCGAGCGATTCGTCAAAGACCAACTCGGGCGGGACTCGCGAATCCGAACAACTCAACACGATCGCGTATGGCGCCTGGCCCTTTAAGAGGCGCTTCCGCTCAGACACCACGTGCTTAGCCTTCAGCTTTCCAGCAACGAATTGCCCATTGCCCACTCTCAGTCTGGCGAGCGCCTCATCGGGCGACACCGACGGCGGGTCCGACCCCGCCGCAGGCAAAGCGACCGCCAGCGCCAGAAGAAGCAAGAAATATCGAAACCACGCTGCGCGCAACCTAAGATGATCTTTCACAGAATCGTCCTCCTCTCAATCTAATAGTAAGCTGACCATTGCCACCCAAATCGCGAGACTTGCAGGCCGCCCTCAAATGAAGCGCCGCGAGGGTCCCTCGAGAGCGGAACTGAAGTCGCGGCAGTAAATCAACCGCACACCATCAAGTATCGCAAAAGAGCCCTCGGCGTCACGGCTTCGCCTCCACCCAGTTACGTCCTACGCCGACGTCGACCACGAGCGGAACAGTCAATTCGTGGACCGATTCCATTTCGGAGCGGACGGCATCCCTGGTCTGTTCCTCTTCGCCTTCGGGCACTTCCAGCAGTAACTCATCGTGCACTTGAAGGATCATCCGGGCGCCCAGCTTCTCGCGCTTGAGCCGTTGGTATACCTTGATCATCGCCAGCTTCATCAGGTCGGCCGCCGTCCCTTGAATCGGCGCGTTGATGGCCTCGCGCTCGGCCCTCGCGCGCAGGTTGTGATTCCGGTTGTTGATGTCCGGAATCGGGCGAACACGGCCGAAGATCGTGCGAACGCCGCCAGTCTCGCGCACCCGCCCGGGCGTTTCCTCCATGTAGCGGCGCACGCCGGTGTAGGTCTTGTAGTAATCCTCGATCGCTTTTTTGGCTTCGGCGCGGGACAAACCGGTCCGTTGCGCAAGCCCGAACGCGCCGACTGCATACGCGATCGCGAAGTTGACGATCTTCGACACGCGGCGCATGGCGGCCTCTTCTTCTTTAGTCTTCGCGCCGAACACCGAGCGGGCGGTCTGGGCGTGGATGTCTTCTCCACGGTTGAAGGCCTCGGTCATCACTGGGTCCCCTGTGATGTGAGCGAAGACCCTCAACTCGATCTGCGAGTAGTCGGCCGACATCAGAACGTATCCCGGCGAGGGGACGAACGCGGCGCGAATCGTCCGGCCAAGCTCCGAGCGGATCGGGATGTTCTGCAGATTCGGGTTCGTGGATGAAAGCCGGCCGGTCGCCGCCACGGCCTGATTCAACGTTGTGTGAAGCCGGCCGGTGTCGGGATCGATCTGCTTGGGAAGCGCGTCGACGTAAGTGTTCTTCAGTTTTGCGATCTCGCGGTACTCGATGATCAGACGGGGTAGCTCGTACTTCACGGCTAGTTCCTCGAGAACTTCGTTCGACGTGGATATGCGCCCGGTCTTGGTTTTGCGGCCGACCTCGAAGTTCAGCGACTCGAAAACGTCCGCGAGCTGTGCCGGTGAGTTGATATTGAATTCGCGGCCGGCTTGCCTGTATACCTCCGCCGTGAGCCGGCCTAGTTCCTTTTCCATCGCGCTTCCCGCCTGCCTGAGCGCGCCGGCGTCGATGCGAACTCCCAGCCGTTCCATCTCAAACAGTATCTCGACCAGGGGAAGCTCAATCTCGGTGTAGACCTGCTCGAGCCCCTTCTCGTTCAGTTTTTGGCGCAGCGTCGCTGCGAGCCGGCCGGTTAGCTCGGCCTCCTGAAGCGCGCGCGAGCCGGCCGCATCAAAGCCGTCGATCAACTCCGCCGTCTCGACTCCAAGGTGCTCGCGCGCCAAGTCCCGGACTCGGTAGTTGTTGTTGTTCGGATCGAGCAGGTAGGCCGCGAGCATCGTGTCGTCTTCGACGCCTTCGAGGCGGATCGCCGGTTTGAAATCGCGGATGCGGCCCGACTGTTCGGCCTCTTCCAGCGTCTTCTGCTTGCGCGCGCGAGCCTGCCGGTTGCGGATGTAACCATCGAGCGAAGTGAGCACTCCCTTCCAATCGTGCACGGATTTGCGCACGAGCCCGTTTTCGAACGCTTCCTTCAGCGTTGCGACCGCGTCAGTTTCCGGTTCGCAGCTATCCAGGTCAACGAGCGCGGACTTGCCCGGCGCGGTCGAGATCGCGATGCCGAAGAGCGCGCCTTCGCGTTCGGCCATCGCGAGGCTGAACTGATCGGCCGCCCAGATCGAGCTCATCAAGTTGTCGACGCCCGCACGGGTTGTGATCCTGGAATACTCGACCTCGGTTGATTTCGCAGCCCGTGGTTTCGCGGCCGGTTCGCTCGCTGCGTCGGCGAACTCGCGAATCATCTGGGTGAATTCAAGCTCCTTGAAGAGATCGTATGCCGCGCGGCGGTCGGGCTCCTCCAGCACCAGCGCGTCGAGGTCAAGCGCGACCGGAACACCGCAGTCGATCCGGGCCAGCTCGCGCGATTGGCGGATTATCTCGGCGTTGTTTTGAAGGCTCTCGCGGTAGGACTTTCGCGATATCTCACCGGCGTGTGCGAGCGCGCTCTCGATGGATCCGAATTGCTGGATGATCTGCTGTGCGCCCTTTTCGCCGACGCCGGGCGCGCCGGGTATGTTGTCTGACGTATCGCCCATCAGGCCGAGCAGGTCGACGATCTGATCGGGCCGGACGCCAAACTTGTCCTCGACGGCCCTTGCGTCCATCAAACTCAGATTCCCCATTCGATCGGCGCGGAGGACCTTAACGTGATCGTTCACAAGCTGAGACATGTCCTTGTCATTGGTGACGATGACGACGTCAAGCCCGCGCGCAACCGCCTTGGTCGCAAATGTGCCGATGATGTCGTCGGCTTCGTACCCCGGCGCGCGGGTGGTCGGCACGCGCAGGACTTCACAGACGCGGTCGATGTAAGGCAACTGCGGCCCCAGGTCGTCGGGCATCTCGGCGCGCGTCGCTTTGTAGGGTTCGTAGGCATCGTGTCGGAACGTCGGCTCCGGTGTATCAAACGCAACGCCGAGGTAGTCCGGCTTTTCAGCCGAGATGATTCGCTTCAAGATGTTCGTGAAGCCGAAGATCGCGTTTGTCGGGAGACCCCGGGAATTCGAGAGCCCACGAATGGCGTAGAATGCGCGGTAGACCTGGGACATCGCGTCTACGAGAAACAGCCGCTTGCGGGACTTGTCGGGCATGCGGCGGATACTATCGACGGCAAATTCCGAGTGTCAAGGAAGGGCAAACAAAGGCGAGCATCGTCTTACGCAAAAGGCCGTGACTTGTGCTAGCATGGACCCGCCTCGATGCGATGCCGCCGGCGAGCCAGGTCTTAACGAGCGCCCGGGATCAACAATGAACGTCGACGAATTCCGAGAAGCGTTTAGAGACGAGGTCGATCAAGCCCTCGCACGCGTCCGGCGCCGCTACGCGGTCACCGACGACGAGATGGCAGGCGCCCTTCACTCGTCCGCCAAGAAGTATCTCGCCGAACTGATGAATGAGGCGAGCGCCCAAGTGGCCCGGGCCTCGCGCAACGCGGTCGCCGAGTTCCTTTCATCGCTCAACTGTGACGACCTCTGCCTCGCCGTCGCCTGCGCCAAGGGAGAAGACGCGGCGTGGGAAGATTTCTTCAGCGAGTACCGAAGCTACCTCGTCGGCATCGCGCGAACGATGACCCAGGACCCGACGGCGGCCGAGCAGCTCGCGGACTCGACTTTCGCGGAGTTGTACGGCTTGCGCGAAGCCGAGGGAGTGAGGGTGAGCAAGTTCGCGTTCTATTCGGGACGAGGCTCGCTTCGAGGCTGGCTGCGCGCGGTGGTCTTTCAGCTTTCGGCGGATTCGCACCGTCAGTCCAGCCGCTTCGTCCAGACAGAAGAACCGGAAGACATGGACCGGCTGGCCCGCGTCGGCGACTCGTCGCATAAGCCCGCGAACGGCGAGTTCGAGTCCACCAACCAGCGCTACCGGAATGCGGTCGCTGACGCTCTGCGGCGCGCGCTCGGAGATTTAGAGGCTCGCGACCGGCTGCTCTTGATGTATTACTACTACGACGAGATGACCCTGCGCGAGATCGGGCTCCTGTTTAACGTCCATGAGGCGACGATAAGCCGGTGGTTGTCGAAAGTTCAGAAGCGGGCGCGCAAAATGGTTGAGAAGAGTCTGGCGCGCGATCATGGCTTCAATCGGCGCGAAGTGAGCGAGGCCATCGAGATGGCGGGCGAACATCTGGACATCAACGTGCGCGAATACCTGTATGACGCGAGAGGGTCCGATCGCAAGGCCGACCCTGCTACCGAGAGCGCCGGAGGAGCGGCCGCGCCGAGATGAGGGACAGATGAGGCACAAAGGACAAAAACCGCAAGTTTGTGGCACATTTGCATTCTTCGTTTAGGAGTTACCCCAAGGAATGAACGGCCGCCACAAAACCGAAGATCGAGCGATGGATAACCTGCTTCGGGTCCACCTCGGGCGTCGCGCCGAGGGCAAGCCGAATTGTGCGGGCTTCGATTCAGATTTGGCCAACGCCTATGTTGAACACCGCCTGTCGGTCGCCGAGGTCACGCGCTACGAGGGTCACCTTTCGAGTTGCGCGCCCTGTCGAACCGGCGTCGTTGCGCTTGCGCGAATGTGCGAGCGTTGGGACGAGACGCCGGCGGTGAGAACCGCCGCGAAGGAAGTCCCTCTCAGGAGCCTCACTCTCTGGCTTGCATCCGTTTCAAGGCCGCAGTGGGCCGTTGTCGCAGTCGGAGTGATCGCAATCGCCGTCAGCATCCCGTTGCTGGTTTCCCAAAAGAACGGCCAAACCCCGCAATCCGAAGTCGCCGACCTCCGCAGTAAGGACGCGGCGGGCGATTCCGCTTTGGACCAGTCTCCGCTGGGGGAGGCTGTCAGCGCCGCGCCCGCTCTGCGAACAGAGAAGGGCCGAATCGGAGCTTATCGAACTGCGCCTGCCCGGAGGCTCGGAAAGACCGCGGGCGAAAAAGCCGGTCAATTATCGGGTGCCGGGGCCGACCAGGGCCATCTGGTCGCCGAGTCGAGACTAAAGAAGGGCGACACGAAATCAGGAGACCAGGGCGAGCGCACGGCAGACCTCGAAGGTCCACTGGCGAAGGCTCAGCCCGCCGCTCCTCGCGCCCAGGCGGAAGAAACAAAACAACTGCCGCTTATCGACAAACAGAAAGCACGTCGCCTCCCCTCCGACGAGAAGGACACAACCAGCGTCGCGGTGCTGAAGCCCGGAGACGCCGGCGCGGAGCCGAAGCCTCCGGAAGGAGCGACGATCAAGTCCGAAGCGCCGATCGCGGCGCCACCCGCCCCGCGAAGGACCGACGCAGCAACCCGCAGAGAGATAGCTCAGCCTTCCGCCAAGCTCCTGCTCAGGGACAGCGATGCGGCTGAGCCGGCTCGCGGCCGCAGTTCAACCGAGCCGATGAAGATCGGGAAGAAGAAGTTCTTTCTGATAAAAGATACCTGGACCGACGAGTCGTATGATCCGACGAAGGAGCTGCCGGTCATCACGCTGATAAGGGACAGCGACGTCTATAACGAGGAGATTGCCAAATACAAAGACCTGAAGGCTTACCTCGTGAAATTCGCTCCCGACCAGCGCGCGATCGTCGTATACCGCAAGACCGTCTACAAGGTCATCCCGCAGGAGCAAAAGTAGCGCCGGAACGCTTCCCTCTCGACATCCTCGGACGTTGATCCCTCACTGTCGCGGGCTAGTTCTACGCATCCAGATTGGAGCGCCCCAACCAACGCTAACTCCGGGGACTCAATGCCTCAGCAGCGGGCTCTCTCGACACCTCATCCCGGATTACTTTCGCGAGGCGACACAATTCCGACCAGATTTTTCGCCGGTCAATCGGCTCAATGCGTACCGTTGCGTCGTTCGAGGCTTTCGAGTAACATTTTTGCACGCATCTGAACTGGTCTTTCTCAAACGACAGTAAGGAGACAAATGCCATGAATGTTTCTGAAACCGAAGCGCTCAAGCAGCATCTTCTAGCCAACGACAGTCAGTTCGCGGAGCTCGCGCGCGAGCACGGTCAGTACGATAAGAGGTTAGGCGAATTGGCTGCACTGCATTACCCGAGCGCCGAGGAGCAGATGGAGGAATCGACTCTGAAGAAGAAGAAGCTTTATATTAAAGATCAGATGGAAACGATCATGCGGCGCTTCAGAGAGCAACAGCAGGCCGCAGGTCGTTGATTTGACCGGCATCTGGCCGAGAGAGGCATTATAGGATCACATTGGTTACTCGCGACCGGTAGATAGCGGCCCACCCAAGGCGCACTCAGGATGCCGGTCAAGGGTAACTAGTTTTATTTGGACTCAATAGGTCGTCGAAGACGCATTCTCGCCCGCGCCGACCGAGCCCGCTAGCTGATGGCAAAGGAAGGCATCCCCTATATCATTCTCTTCCTGCTGCCCGCCGGTGTACTGGCGTTGCTCGGCTGGTGGGCGGGCGCGATTGCCTGCCTGGGACTCGCCGGATTCATGGCCTTCTTCTTTCGGGACCCGGTTCGCGATTCGCCTGACGACGACCGTCTAATCGTATCGCCTGCCGACGGGCGCGTTGTTGCCGTTGGGCCCGTCGAGCCCTCGCGAGAGGACTCTCCGACACAGGTCTCGATCTTTCTTTCGCCACTCGACGTTCACATAAACCGTTCCCCTATTGCCGGAGAGATCATCGAAGTTGTCTACAAGCCGGGCGCGTTCCACGTCGCCTCCAGAGACATCGCGAGCCTTGAGAATGAACAGAACGTTGTTACAATTCGAGGGCGGTACGCGACTATCGTTGTTCGTCAGATAGCGGGGGTGCTGGCGCGCCGCGTCGTGTTCTGGAAGAAGAAGGGCGATCGCATTCGCATCGGGGAGCGAGTGGGACTAATGAAATTCAGTTCGCGAATGGACGTGGTGATGCCCGCCGGCGTCGAAGTTCTCGCGAGGCGCGGCGACCGGGTCGTCGGCGGCGTGACGGTGATAGGGCGGTTTCGCGCGGAGTGACGGAATGGCTGATAGATCGAACAACGAAGCGTCCGAAGAGATCCGGGAGCGCCGTCTGCGCCGCCGGTTTCGCAAAGGAGTGTTCGTCATTCCGAGCCTCTTCACCACGGCCAACATCTTTTGCGGATTCTACTCGGTGATGGAATCGCTGGCGGGAGTCCATTGGCTCTCGCTGGAGCGGGTCGATCTGGCGACGGACCACTTCGACCGGGCCGCAATCAACATCGGTTTCGCCTGGCTGTTCGACATCCTTGACGGGCGTCTTGCGCGAATGACCCGGGCGACCTCGGAGTTCGGGCTCGAGCTCGACTCGATAGCCGACGTACTTTCGTTCGGCATCGCGCCCGCAGTGCTCGCGTATTCGTGGGGCTACGGCCAGTTCCCGGAGTTTCACAAGCTGGCCTGGGGCGCCTCCTTCTTCTACGTCATTTGCGGCTCGCTGAGGCTTGCGCGGTTCAACGTTCAAGCGCGGCAGCCCAGCCCAAACCTGCCGCCCAAGAACCCTAAGATCGAAAAGAAGGCCTTCGTCGGGATGCCCATTCCGTCGGGCGCAGGATTGATCGCTGCGATCGCACATTTCTCTCCCGCTCCGGTAAAATACGCCGTTGGATATCATTTCAGCGTGGCGGGCCGGACGGTTGCGCTGAACGGGAGGGTGTTTGCCATCGCTCTGCTGGCGCTGGTGACGTTACTGGCGTTGCTGATGGTCTCCACAATCCGCTACACGAGCTTCAAGCATGCCGGCGCGCGAAACTACCATCCCCGGGTCTTAATACTCGCGCTGGCGCTCGTCGTACTGGCAGTCTGGTTCTACTCGCAGTGGAGCTTGTTGATCATCTCGACTGCCTATGTGTCGCACGGTTTGCTGGGCAAGTTGTGGTCGATGGTTAAGCACAGGCGGGGCGGCATCGAGCGCCCGGAAAAAGACATCGTGATAGACGGCGCCGCGGATTTCGGACCCGAGCCGCACCCCTGATTCACTACTCCGCGATCATTATGTAGCTGCGCATGCCGCCGGCGGCCTCGGTTACGTCTTTCGAGTAGGTTGCACGCACCGCACGCCGGACCTTGATCAACTCGCTGATGTCGCGCGCCGATGCGATCCCCACGTCCTGACATCCAATGGCCCACGTCTTGATGTGCGCCGCAAGTCCAAGCAATCGGTCAACCGCGTCCAGGTAGGCTTGCTTTGACTGCGGCTTCGCGGTGAGCGCTAGCAGTTCATCCGTCTCCGCATTCTGCGTCGCCCGCACCCAGCACTCGCGCCAGTCGCCCCTCACCGCGGAACCGGCGTGCTCCGCGTGAGCGGCGGGCAGACTGAGATAAAGGGCATCCGCGTGTGAGTTCCTTATGAACTCCTCGGCCGGCAGGTTGAATACATGGGTCTGGAGATGAGCCGTCGGCAAGGGGAGCGACTGGTGGGCCAGCATGGGGAAGACCCTCGTGAGCGGCTGCTTGAGCCCGCGCGTCTCTTCGTTGAACGATAGAGCGTAGTCGCCCGCTTGAATCCCGAGCGCCATCGCACGCGCGCGATGCGCTGCATCCTCGATCTCGTCAATGTTGGCGCGCAGGTTGTCCATCGCCCACGCGTCGGTCTCGGTGAACCAAACTCGCAAGCCGGGGTTCCTCAGGCTGGCCCGTGGCACATAAACGTCGCGGAGCAGCCGCGCGATGTGGTCCTCACTCAAGGACTCGCCCGCTTCGATCGTCGCGCGCGCGAGCGCGGCCGCCCACGCGCGCGGATCGTTCGACAGCACGTGTTTGCGCCACGCCGCCAGATACCAGTCGAGCCGGCTACCTCCGCTGAACGCGACCGCAATCGACTTGAAAACGAGTTGCCGCAGCACGCTCGCCTCGAAGCCAAGAAGTGATTTCCGGTTGGAGCGGCTCCTGCTCCAGGCGCCCCAATACGTGTCGTCCTGGCTCGGTTCCTTCAATCGCGCGCGCGAAACGATCGCCTCGATCGACGGCAGCGCGGACGCCGGTGCTGACCCCGTAGGTTCCGCCTCGGCTGATTGAGCCGCATGCGTTTCCGCGGCCGCGGCGTTCACCTCTGCTTCCGCGTGCCCGAAGGCGGTCGCTGCCGGGTCCGTTTCAGTTGGCGGCTCGCGCAGCTCTTCGAGCAACGCCAGCAGGGCCTTCATGACGTAGGGGTCGCATTCAACCCCGGCGGATGACTTGAGGACCTCCAGCGCCTCATCCGGAGGAAGAGCCCCGCGGTAGGGCCTTTCGGAAGAAACCGCGCTGAACAGCTCAACCGCTCGCAGAATTCGCGCGCCGATCGGGATGTCCTCGAAGGCGAGACCGTCCGGATAGCCCGACCCGTTCCACCACTCGTGATGCCAGCGCACGAGCAACTGGGCGGCCCGCCCAAATTCCCTCTTCGCCATTTGCTGCTCGCCGATTATCGGATGGCGCCACAGATCAACGCGCTGCTCGACGTTGAGCGGCCCGCGCGTCGAGTGATAGTCGGGAGACATTGCAAACAACCCGATGTCATGCGCGAGCGCCGCCTCAGCTATGGCGTTGACGTCTGTTTGGATCAGTCCGAACCGGCGCGCGAGCCGCACCGCAAGATAGGCCATCACCCGCGAGTGCGGGCCGGAATACTTTTCGAAGCTGTCGATTCGACCTGCAAGCCCGCTGAGAGTCTCCTCGCGAGTCTGCCCCTTGGCCGTCTCCACGTCGCCACCTCTTGCCGAAGCCACGCCCTAACTTACAGACTCGAAATGTTGGGGTCAAGCCGGCTCGCCTCGGAGATCTAACGTGCGCCCAGGAGCCTGCCGGAATAATCCTTCGTCGTAACGAATTCATTCGTTCTTGATAGTTGAGTCTCGCCGACGTGGAACGAATGAATTCGTTACTACGAAGAAGCGCATCGCGCATTCCGTCGGCCACCTAGCTCGCTTGAGCGAGCTCGCGCTTCAAGGCAGCCGTTTCATGGCTGAAGCAGGTCTCGCACCAGCCGTAGAGAATGCGGTCGACGAGGTGGAAGGCTACCGTTTCTATAGCAGGAATCAACCGGTGGCAATCTTTGCATTCCCACAGTGTTCCCTGCGTCCCGTTCATTTGCTCTAACATTGCGGCCATCCGAATGCGGTGGACCTCCCCTCTCGTATTGTTCGGCTGTCAACTCATAAGAGCACGTTGACCGCCGTTTAGTACCTTCAAACGGGGCCGCCGCAGGATGGTTCCAGAAGTATGTCGTTGTTAATCGGGAGGGCTGTGTCCGTGATAGTGAGCAGGGCGGTGGGTTCACTTCGGGATTTGGTCCATCAGTTGTTTCGCGAGATTCGGATCGAGGCCGAACAGCACCCGATGCGTTGCCAGCGCTGAATCTCTGTCCCCGAGATTCAAGAAAGCCACCCCCAGCGCGAAGTGGGCCCGCGCGAAGTCACCCTTCAACTGAGTCGCCGCCTTGAATGCATCCCTTGCCTCTGGCCACCGGGTCAGCTTCGAGTAGTTGTAGCCCAGGTCGTATCGGGCTTCGGCGTCGGCAGGACGCAGCCGGATCACCTGTTTCAGCGCTTCGATGGCGTCCTGCCATCGCTCGAGCTGCTCACAGGCGACGGCGAGATTGTGATGGGCGTCGGCATAATCACGATCGATCTGGATGGCTCGCGCGAAAGACTCCACCGCATCCTGAAAGCGACCGGCGCTGCCGTACGCCAGACCGAGCCCGCAATGAGCAGTCGCGTCACCGGGCTTCAATTCGATCGCGAGCTTGAACGTCGCGATCGCTTCCTCGTAGCGGCCGGCGCTCCGGTAGGCCTCACCCAAATTCGAGCGAATGAAATTGCGATCGGGCTTGCGCGAGATTGCGCGCTGGTAGGCTTCTATCGCTTCGCCGTATCTCTTCAGCTCGACGAGCGCCAGCCCGGAGTTGTTATGGGCCTCGGCGGAGTCGGGCTTGAGGCGGATGGCTTCAGCGCAGGCTTGGAACGCGTCCTCGGGCCGGTGCAGTTTGTTGTACACGGCACACAGGTTGACATGGGCGTCGGCGTAGTTGGGGTCGTACCGAATCGCGAGCTTGTTGGACTCGATGGCTTCCGAGAGGCGGCCAAGACCAACGAACACCGAAGCGAGATTGTAGTGCGCCTTGGCGTAGTCGGGCTTGAGCCGAATTGCCTGGAGGAAAGCTTCGAGTGCGTCGTTTGGCCGGCCGGTTTGTTGGAGCGCATCACCCAGGTTGTTGTAGGCGGTGAAGTAATCGGGTTTGAGCCGAACGGCCTCCTTGTACTCGACAACTGCCTCCTGATAGCGACCGAGCTTGCCGTAGGCCGCACCCAGGTTGTAGCGAGCCTCGGCGAACGCGGGATCGAGCCGGGCGGCTTGTTTAGCCTCTTCGACGGCGTCTTCATACTTGCCGAGCGCGTAATAAGCGCCGCTCAGATTGCAGTGCGGGTGAGCGAAGCCGGGGTTGGCGCGAATGGACTGCTTGAAGATATCGACGGCCTGCGCGGTTTCGCCGAGCCTCATGTAGACGTTGCCGAGATTGTTGTAGGCATCGGCGAAGTCCGGCTGGATTTTGATCGCCTGTTTGTAGGCTTCTGTTGCCTCTTGCCAGCGCCCCTGATTGCCAAGCTGGATAGCGAGGTTGTAGCGCTCGACGGCTTTGGGTTTAGGCGGCTTTGCGGGTTTGGGCTTCGATTGAGAAGCGGCGATGACGGCAGCGAGTGCAACGGCGATCAGTGCGAGGAGAAAGCTGGGTCTTCCATTCATCGCTGGTGCTAGGTCTCGTGATTCGGCGAATTCGTTCCAAGCGCCATATTGATTGACGTATTGCAACAGGCTCGGGACGCATTCCACCGCGCCGATTCAGCCCTACGTCAATCTGAGCGCAGCGGCGACGATCGGCTTCGCCCACGGAGGAGTCCGCTTCAGGTCCCGACGGTTGAGAATCCTCCCCATCTCCATTTCGCGTTCGCTAATCTGCCTTTCATCGCTTGTAGCGGGTGGCTTGCGTAAGAAGCTGGCGATCAGATTCCACGCGCCCTCCTTCCGATCTTCGCGGCTTTGCGTCCCTGCGACTTTGCGTTTAGCTCCCCACTGCCGCCGTCGCCGCATCGCCCGACCGAGTCAGCGCCTCTCGCGCGAGCTTCGCCGCGCCGATCACGCCGGCGTCGTCCCCGAGTTGGGCCTTCACGATCCTGACGTCTTTCATCGCGTACTCAAAAGCGATCTTGCGTGCGCTTCGCTCGATGCGCGGCAGAATGTCATCGCCCAGGGCTTCAATCACGCCGCCGCCCAGCACGACGATCTCCGGGCTGAGCACGTTCACCAGGCTCCCGATACCGATGCCGATGTAGTTGGCCGCACGGCGAACAACTTTGACGACGAGCTCGTCCTTGGCGTCGAACGCTTCCTTGAGCGCGCCGCTCGAGATTCGGTCGGCCTTCTTGTCGACCAGTTCAGTGATGAGCGTCTTCTTGCCGCGTTTGATGGCCTTCTTGATCTGCCGGGTCATCGCCGTGCGGCTCGCGTAGGCTTCAAGGCAGCCGCGATTGCCGCAATTGCATCGCGCGCCGCCTGCCTCTACGACGAGGTGGCCGATCTCGCCGGCATTCTTGTTGAAGCCGTGATACATCGCGCCGTTGATTATCACACCGCCGCCTATGCCCGTGCCGACGAACATTCCGAGCACGTCCTTTGCTCCGCGCGCGGCTCCGGCTCTGAACTCGCCGTAGGTGCCGGCGCTCACGTCGTTCTCGAGCGTCACTGGGCAGCCGAACTCTTCGGCCAGACGTGGCCCTAGCGGGAAGTTCTTAAACGGCAGATTCGCCGATTCAATGATGTGGCCGGTGTCGGGATCGAGCGGCCCGGGCGAGCCTATGCCGATGGCGGCGAGCGCCTTCTGGTCGATGCCCGCGCTCTCGATGGCCTGCCGGCCCACGCTGACGATGGTTGCAAAGACCTCGTCTTCGGAACGCGATGCCTTGGTCTTGGCGCGCGCGCGACCGATGATCGTGTTGTCGTGATCGAAGACCGCCGCACTGACCTTGGTTCCACCCAGATCGAATCCCAGCACAAGTGATGACATACTCGCTTCGCTCCTTCCGCGCCGGGACTCCGTCTACCCGGCGACTGCGTGGGCAATCGTATCGCAATCGAACGGGGCTGAGAAGGACCGAAAGCGAGGGAGAAGTAGTCCTCCCCGGAGCGCTAGAAACCCTCTACCCCGTTTGTCATTCACACTGAAGGGCCTGCTTGAGGTGCTCCAACGATGAATTGCCGCCCGAACACACGAGGCCGACCCTCTTTCCAGCCAAGTCGTTTTTCATACGATAGGCGGCGGCCAGAGGCGCGGCGCCCGCGGCTTCCGCCAGCGTGTGCGCGCGCTCGATCATCCAGACCATCGCGCGCTTGATCTCGCCGTCAGTGACAAGAACAAGGTCATCGAGGTGCTCCCACAAGATTGCTTGAGGCAGCGCGAATGCCGTTCCGGTCGACAGTCCCTCGGCGAAAGTCCGGTTGGGCGCTTCGACCAATCGCCTCGCGCGCCATGACTCGTAAGCCGCCGGCGCGGCTTCGGACTGAACCCCGATGACTCTGAGGCTGGGCTTGACGGCGCGCGCGACTATGCACACTCCGGCCGCGCCGCTTCCGCCTCCGACCGGAACCATGATGACGTCAAGGCCGGGCTCGTCTTCTAGCATCTCGAGCGCTTCGGTCGCGACGCCGGCGATCAGCAGCGGCTCGTCGCCGGAGTGAATGTAGCGATAACCGTGCCGGCGAGCGAGCGATTCGCAATGCAGCCGCGCCTCGTCGAACTGGGCGCCGTGAAAGATCACTTCCGCGCCGTGGCCTCGCATGGCGGCGACCTTGCCGGGGTTGGCATTCTCGGGCACGACGATGCGCGCCTTGACTCCAAACAGCCGGGCGGCATACGAGACCGACTGGCCGTGATTGCCTGTGGATGCCGCTATCACGCCGCGATGTTTCTCTTCGTCGCTCAGTTGAGAGATCAGGTTAATCCCGCCGCGGACTTTGAACGCGCCGACCGGCTGATAGTTCTCGTGCTTGATGAAGACGTCCGTACCGATCAGTTCATTGACTGCGGGGTAGGAATGCAGCGGCGTGCGCAGCAAGTAAGGCTCGATGCGCCGCCGCGCCAATAGAACGTCCTGAAGAGTGAGCGGTTTCACGGTGTACAATCCTCACGTGAGACGTTACACCGCGATACCGTCGCAATCAACAAGATGGGAGAGCAAGCTTCGACTAATCGTCAGCCGGCATGCCCGGAGGTTTTTCGGCTCCCGTCATCTTCCAACTTCAACGTCCCGGTGACCTCGATCGGCCGGGCCGCCGACTTCTCCTCGCTCGAGCCTCCCGGACTCTGAATGAATTGAGACAGCCGCTCGGCGCCCCCCATCAACAGCAGTCCGGTGACAAGCGTGTCCACCAGAGGGGTCGCCTCCTGTATGCCCATAGCTCGGAGAATCCGGACGTTGCCAAAGTAGGCAAGCACGACAACTCCGAGCCCGCCGGCGAGTATGAAGTAGATGAGCTTGTACGCTTTCGCGGCTCGTACCCGTTCGGGGCCGGACTCGCGCAGGTCGGGGTCGGGTACGATCCCGGCGAACGAGCCCAAAAACAGGATCGCGGTGACTATTCTGTCGATAGCAAACGACGCGATCACCACCAGGGCCAGTGCAGTCACTCCATCGATCTTCATGGCTTTTTGACTCCTTGGATATTGGGAAGGTCCTGAGAGAAGGTTCGCCTCTTTCGAGCTGGAGGCCATGCGTTAGGGCCGGAAGCGTCTGCGGGACAGGTTCCCGTGACTGTGCCGGATTCTTTGCACCCGCGAATCAGTCGCTCCTCCGCTGCCTGGCACTGCTCTCGCTTTGTCTGGCGCGGCTGCGGCGTCTGAGGGATCGCGCGAAACGCAGAACTCTCGATCGCGGTTCGCCAGTTGTCCATCAGAGAGTGCGAAGCGCGCAAGTTGCCACAGTCGCAGTTGATCCTGGCGCACTCATTTTGTTGGCCACCGGTCCGGTCCGAATCATTGCCAGCATCGAGCGTAACAGTGATCTGGTTGGAGACAACAACCACACCGAGCAAGGCTCGAATCAAGTTCCGCCCTGGCGAGAGGATGACGTTTTGCTTGAACCCTCGTTGGGAAACCGGAACCGCGATCTTCTGCGTGTTTACCTCTAATGTGATCTCCGCAGGGTCGGCATTCTGGATTTCGCCCGTTATCACTATCGAGCGGAACCTGGTCCTGAAACCGTCCTTCGGAGAAGAGATCACGATTATGGGTGCAGGAGGAACGTCGACCGGCCTTCGACGAATCACGACTTCATTGGACACCGCTTGCCCCTGAGAGGCTCTGATGTGGTTGTCGCCGATTTGAAGCCGCACGTCCGACGAAAAGCCGCCGTTTGTAATGGTAAGAGTGCGAACGGCTCGGTTGACCCTGAGCGTGACAGTCGGCTCTCCTGGGTTTACTACTTTTCCAATCACGCGAACGGACGGGTCCGTCGTTTCGCCGCTTTGTGGGGAGGTGATTTCGATGAGGGTGAGCGGTGCGAGCCGGTTAACGACCACTTCGTTAGAAGTTGCCGCGCCCTGCAAAGCTCGGATGCGATTCTCCCCGATTTCAAGCTGCACGTCGGATGAGAAGCCGCCGTTTGTTACCCCAAGGGTGAGGACACCACGGTTCACCGTCAGCGTGATCGTCCGCCCCGAGGGATTAGTGACCTTCCCGGTCACTCGCGCAGATGAGTTCCTCGTCTCGCCGCTCTTCGGGGAGATAATCTCGATGACGGTCGGCGGCGCCAGCCGGTCAACGACGACTTCGTTGGAGACCGCTGTGTCCTGGGAGGCTTGTATGACGTTGGCGCCGATCTCAAGAGGCGCTCGCGCAGCGAAGGCGCGGCGCTCAACAGCCACCTCGCGAGGAGAACCGTTAACCGTTAGAGTGATCGTGCCGCGCCGAGGATTCTGCACCACGCCTCGCACCAACGCGACTGAGTCGCTGGTCGGCCCGCTTTGCGGCGACGTAATCGTGATGATCACCGGGGGCGGCGCTCGATGAATCACGATCGCCTCCGATGTCACGTCGCCCACCGACGCGATGATTCTATTGTCCCCTGGCGTCAGCCGAACATCAGAAACGAAGCCGCCATCGCGCACCGGGACCATTTGACGAGAGCCATTCACGTCGAGGCTAATTGCGTCGGCGTCCGAATTCTCAACGGTACCGACGACTGTCACGACCTCGCCGGCAGTCGTGTACCCGCTGGTGGGCGCGGTAATGGTGACGTGGGCCCCGAGCCGAACAACTTCGACCGCTTCCGACGCCGCTCCGGCCACGAACGCTCGAATGACGTTGGATCCGACGGCGAGCCTGACTATTGCTGAAAACCGCCCGTCCGTGAGAGCGACAACCTGCGCGGCGCCGTTCACGTCGATCGTGACCGCCCGTTCGTCACTGTTTTCCACGGACCCAAGCACCTCGATTTCAGACCGGCCTATGCTGGTGGCTCCGGCGGGATTGCGTATCATGACGACCGGCTGCGGTCTTGTGATGGTTATCGATTCGGAGGAGACTGCGTTGGCCGAAGCTACGACGGTGTTATCGCCGAAGGCCAGCGCGATCTGGGCCTCGAACACGCCGCCGTTGGCCGGGACGGTTTGTGACGATCCGTTCACGTTCAACGTAACCGCGTCGGTTTGAGTGTCGGTTACGCGCCCGGAGACGGCGATCTGTGCGCTGAGAGTGCTGGTTCCCGTCGCGGGTGAGGTGATCTCGACGCGACCGGTGGGCCGCGCGCCGCCCAGAACGTATAGCAGAACGCCGCCCACCAGGATCCAGCCCATCCTACGCGTTGCGGCCGTGCGGCGATCGAGCCTCTTTCCCCGCCCGTCATCCTCACTGGGTCCCGTGGCGCGAAATCGAATCTCCCCCATCGAGCCTCCTCCTCACTGTTCATCCCTCAATGTAAACAGACGGATTTCCGGCACGATTCTTGGCGGGGCCCGCGGCAAACTCAATGCGGCGGCGAGTGGCTATGTGGGCTCCGATTGTCGGCGCGCCTTGTTCCCATCGACGCGAGCCTCTCGCTACTGGCTACCGCAGGCAAAACTCACCTGATCAAAAACCCCATCTGCTGCGGCGTCGGCAGCGTCTGCCGCTGGCGGTATTGCTGCTCGGCCGCCTGCACTGTCCAGATCTTAGACTGGAACAGGCTCGCGAGGTTGTCGTAGCGCACCAGCACGTTCCCGAGCCAGTACGGGCGATTCTCCCTCGCCCACAACTGCAAATACATCGCGCGCAGTCTCGTCGCCGCGTCGCGCAAGTCTTCAAGCCGCGCGTTAATGCTCGTGATCTCGTTCAGATCGCGGCCCACCCTTCCGCGGTCGCCCATATTCAGGTAAGCGTCCCAGTAGTACTTGCTGATCTCGCTCGTGTACTGAATCTTCATGCCAAGCAAGTCCAATCGCATCGCCGCGAAGATCAGATAGTCGAGCGTGTCTTGATTCATCCGGGCTTTCGCTCGATGACGATACAGCGACTCGAGCGCGCGCTCGGCCGAAAGTCTCAGCTCGCGCGCGGCGGGCAGAGCCTTTTCCGCGTAGCGGGAGCCGTTCTCCGAAAACGGGTCGGCCCAAAACGCTTCGTCGTAGGCCTCGCCAACCCCGGCTTCTCTCAGCAGTGAATGCGCGCGCGTCAGCTTCTGAATCGCTTCAATGAACGTCGCGTCTGTGTTTCGGTAGAACGCCCAGTCGTATCGGGCCTTGAACGCTTCGATCGAGGACTCGCCCTCCTGCCATGCGCACGCCGCGCCGAAGATGATCGCCGGCCAGGTCATCCCGAACAGCGCTTCGCCGTCGTCGTCCCAGGTCGTGTTCAGCATCCCAAGCGCCTTGTACTTCTGGCCGTCGCGCACGAAGTTCTTGGTGTTGATGAACGCGGCATCGAGATTCGGAAAGATCCGGTTCCAGTTGTTCGCGCCCGGCGACACGAAGAGTTCCAATCCTGCGTCTTTGTACGGCTTGAGCATCCCGTCGAAGCTCGGCGCCGGCCCGTAAGCCCACGCAACCGCGATTGCATCCCTTGGAAGAATGTTGAGCAGCTCGGGATAGCGCATCGCGATGTCGCCCCAGAACATCAGCCGCTTGTTGTGGGGCTTCAGGATCTCGGACACTCGCTTGAGGTGTTCGAGGTAGACACGGCCGAGCCCAACCTCGTCGGCACGCGCTTTGGTCTGGCCGCGGCCAAGCTCGAAGGTTTCATCCGCGCCGATATGAAACAGCGGGCCGGGGAAGAGCGGCACAAGCTCGCCGTAGAGGTCCTTGATCAGCTCGTATGACTTTTCGTTCACCGGAGCCAGCACGTGTCCGTGAGGAGTCTCGGCCAGTTCGCTGTAGATTTCATTCTTGAGCACGTGATGCAGATGGCCGAATGCTTGCTGCTCGGGCAAGAGCGTCACGTGATAGCGCGCGGCGTACGCTACCAGCTCACGAGCTTCGCCGGCGGTGAGCGCGGCTTCTTTGGGAGCGATGAGAGGATGCGATTGATAATCGAAGACGTGCTCGATGTAGAGCGAAAACAGATTCAGCTTGTAGGCGGCGCAGGTGCGAATCTGCTTTTTCAAGTAGTCCAGCGTCGGCACCGGACCGCGGCTGATGTCGTCGTGGACCCCGCGCCATCGCATGGTGGGCCAGTCTTTGATCTGGACTGCGGGACAGACGAGTTGTTTAGAGTCACCAACGCGCAACAACTGCCTGAGGGTCTGAGCGCCGTAGAACAGACCTGCCCCCGTCCTTGCCGCGATGAGAATGCGCTCCGGGTCCGCAGCGAGGACGTAGCCGTCTTCGTCGAACTTGTCGTCGATGGCGAGACCCTTCCCTTCAAGCGCGGACTTCATGCTCCCGTCGTCGCCCACGCGGGCCAGATAGATCCCGCCGGCTGCTTTCGGCATCGAGCGTGAGGTCGTAATCTTGAGTTTCAAACCGGTTGCGGCTTCTATCTCTTCTGCGAGCGTCTCGGCTGCGGTGCGGTCTTCATCGGCGTGCGCTGAGTTGACCACCACGCGGGTCCTCGGCGAGATCGTGAACGTCCCCGTGCGTGTTTCAAGTGATTTCGGCTCTGGGATGAGCTTCAGGTCCGGGCCAGACGCATGAGCCGAGAGCGATAGAAGAGAGATTGCGGGCAACATAAGCAGGAGCCGTCTCACCGTCATAATCAATGGCTCAACCGCAAGGGACGCTGCGTGTCGCAGAGGATTGACCCTCTGCATTGAAGCAGCCGCTGCGATCCTCGGCGTCCTCTGCGGTTATTTCTTCATCACCAATCGCTCTGACCGGAAGCTTACTGCTGATGCTCGGGGTGAGTGCAGCCGGTGAACTCCTTCAAGTACGTGTTGCCCTTGTAATGAAGCTCTTTGTGAATGCCTATCTCAGAGGTGTAGTAACCGTCGATTGTCGCGTTCTTGATGGTGCGGAAGAATCTCTCCTCGACCGTCTGGGGTGACCTCTCGCTCCGGCTGATCTCTTTGAGGAGCGCGACTTGTTGATCGACGTTGGCGGCGGCAAAGCTCAGGCCGAACATCGCGACGCTTCTCTTGTTGATCGCCGCAAGGCCCTCGCGCCACGTTTCTTTCACGAAGTCGTTTGACTCGCTCACGACCAGGTCTATGTACTCGCTTACGCGGGCGGCCTTTGCGCCCGGAGATGATTCATCGGCGGGGATGATGCGTTCGGACATCTCGGTGACGGTTTGATTCTCGTCGGCAGTGAAGAACCGGAGCGGCGCTGGCGCAGAAGCGGCTCCCGCAGCCCTACTCGCGTGATCGTGCGTCGCGGCGTCCTGGGCAGCGCCGGTGTTACCGAGCACCGGCAGTGAGGCGATCACCCCGACTCCAAGGCCGATGTTCTTGATTGCTTCTCTTCGCGTGATGCTGTCTTTTTCTTCCGGCATGATCTTTATTGCAATCCTCTCCGCACCAGCGATCGGATCCATTGTCTGCGGTGCGGGTTGTTGGGCGCGCGAATCAGCTTGCAAAAAGTCTGCTCTGCGACTCGGTCGAGGTCTCCCATCCATTCGGACTCAACCATGATGTGCCCGCCGCCATCGTCGATCAACCTTCGGCCGGGAAACTTGGCGTTCCACTCAACGCGGAACGCGCCCTCCCAGAATCCGTCCTTGCCTTTGATTTCGAGCCGCAATTGCTTCCGCACTCTCTGACCCCTCTATGACCAACGGCGGAAAGCTATCTCAGCCGCTGGCAGTTGTCAAACAGCGGTTGACAAGCCAAGGTCCAACTGAAGCGGCCCAGGAGCTGTCGGAATAACGAGGGCCCCTTGGGTGTCGCAGGAGAAAACAAAAAGGGGAACCGATTAGGTCCCCCTTGTTGGACTCCGAATCTTGTTTAGGGCGGTCAAGTGAGAGGGGCTGCCCTCTCACTTGACGCCCGTGGTTGCTTACTGTGCCGGACAAGTCTTGTCGCACAGGAACGGAGTGGACGGCCCATCCGGCCCCGGATTAGTGATTACGATGTTGCCAGGCAAGCCGCTGCAGACCCTGCCCTTAAGCGTGATTCTGGAGAACGCCCCGGCGTTCGCGGGATCGAGGTCCTTGAACTTGACCTTCTTCGGTGTCTTCCCGCCGATCGTCACTGTTGCGTCTCGCTTGATGTTCCTGCCGACCACGTCCAGTGTGAACGTGCCGGACGCAAGGCGTTCAAGCGTGCACCCAGTGATCACTGCCGGGTTGGGCGGCGGGATCGGGCCCGGAGGCGGCGGAATCGTGTTGCAAGTGAACGTCACTTGCACACCTTGCTCGTTCCCGAACACGCATCCGGCCGGCGTCTGTCCTTGCGTCAGGTTCCGGCTCGTACCCCCCGGACCAACCGCAAAGACCATGAACGTCTTGCCCGCGTTCACCGTCCCAAAGTTGAACAACGCATCTATCAGGAAGTTGCTCAACACCACGATCCTCGTCGCCTGGATCGTGTTCGCCGGGTTCAGCGTCTGCGTCGTCCGGTTGAACTCCACCGCGAA
>DATDOV010000018.1:0-16131 GCA_035293105.1 Blastocatellia bacterium | reverse complement strand
GGCTGCCACTGCCGAGGCTGCATCACCCATATCCTTTGAGGCGACTTGGCGTCATCACCTAAGGCAGGAGCCGGATGCGTTAGTAGCGCTCGTCCGGATCTGTGGAGGGGGTGATCAGTAATGGTCATTTCTACTCCGACTCCAGATTCCAGGTCTGATCACATCCAGACCTTTTCCAGGGGCCCGCCGCTCTTGCAATGCGAGCACTTATCGGTTGTGACGAACTTCGAGTCGACGTGCAGCAGGGAGTAATACGGAATGTCGCCGACTTCGAGCTGAGTGTCGTTGAAGTGGACTATAGATCCGATCGCGACGACTTCGGCTCCCGCATTGTGGATGACGTCGAGCATGTTGTGGATGACCTTGCCCGAGCGGACGATATCGTCAACCAGAATGCACTTAACGCCGCGGACGTCGAGGTATTGGCGGAGGTAATAACGGCCGTCGTCCTTTTCGGCCCAGAAGATCTGATCGGCGCTGAGCGCCTCGCGAATGCCGAACGCGACCGGAATCCCGCCGGCGGCGGGCGCGACGATCGCGCAATTGGGCAGCGCCGCCCTCACCTCGGGTTCTCGTCTGAGCAACCGCGACAGGGCGACGTTGAGCACGCGCGCGTTGCCGTGATAGCGCATCGCGAGGGGCATCTGGAAATAGTGCTCGGAGTGATAGCCATTAGGAAACTCGAAGTGGCCTTCGCGCAGCGCGCCGGTCTCGCGGAGGAACTCGCGCACTTGCTCGGCCGATGGTATTAGTTGCGGTCTGGGAACCAGCATTGGCCCTCCCTTACGACTCACCGTGCCTTTCTCGCGTGCTGATTATCGTGATCGGCGAAGGTCCTGCGGTGAGTTTGGTCGAACATCAGAAGCGTCACCGGGAGATGAGATTATAAGAAGGCAAAAGATGAAAGGCAAAGCAGGGAGAAGGCAACCGCATCACGGGCGTGCTCGAAGTCGGAACTCGCCTTGAGCCAACCGGAGAAGTCACGCAGGACGACAGATACGGCGGGTGGCAAACGGCTACACCCAACCTCAACTGTTGATTTAGGCAGGGCTTTGAACGATCTACCCATTGCTGTGGGTAGGATTCGCGCAAGGCAATTGCGGCTCGCGCCGCTCCAATCACGCCCCCTTTGACCCCGCGCTGTGTGCTCCATCGTTGAGGCGCGGAATGGCTTTGTGGTAGTTTGATGGCTCTCGTTATTCACCAATCGACCACACGGAGAAGAGCCTGAATGTCGCAGTCCATTGATTCGATTCTGAATGAGCGCAGACTTTTTCAACCTTCCCCGGAGTTCAGCCAAAACGCGTACATCAACAGCCTCGAAGAGTACGAACGCCTCGCGCAACTTGCCGAAACTGACCCTGAAAAATTCTGGGGTGACATCGCGGCCGAGCTCCACTGGTTCCGAGAATGGGACAACGTGCTCGAATGGAACGCTCCGTGGGCCAAATGGTTCCCCGGCGGTCTGGTCAACCTCTCGTACAATTGCCTCGACCGTCACGTCGCGACCTGGCGCCGCAACAAGGCCGCGCTCATCTGGGAAGGCGAGCCCGGCGAGATCCGCACCTTCACCTATCAGCAACTCCTCACCGAAGTCTCCAAGTTCGCCAACGTGCTCAAGTCGCTCGGCATCAGCAAGGGCGACCGCGTAGCGATCTACATGGGCATGGTCCCCGAGCTTGCGATCGCGATGCTTGCCTGCGCGCGACTCGGCGCGACTCACTCGGTTGTATTCGGCGGGTTCTCGGCCTCGGCGCTCGTCGACCGAATCAACGACGCGCAGGCGGTCGCGGTGATAACTCAGGACGGCGCGTTCCGGCGCGGCGCCGAAGTGAAGCTCAAACCTGCCGTCGATGAGGCCGTCGCGTCGTGCCCGTCAATTAAGACCGTAGTCGTTTTGAAGCGCAGCGGCTCCGAGGTTCACATGGAATGGGGCCGCGATCACTGGTGGCACGAGTTGATGGCCGACGCTTCGGACAAATGCGACGCCGAGCCGCTCGACTCCGAACATCCGCTGTTCATCCTCTACACCTCAGGCAGCACCGGAAAACCGAAGGGCGTCCTGCACACGACGGGCGGCTATTCGGTCGGGACGTATATCACGACGAAGTGGATCTTCGATCTGAAGGACGAAGACATTTTTTGGTGCACCGCGGACATCGGCTGGGTGACGGGTCACAGCTACATCGTCTATGGGCCTCTGCAAAACGGCGCGACCTCGATGATGTACGAAGGCGCGCCCAACCACCCCGAACCCGACCGCTTCTGGCAGATGATCGAGCGGCACAAGGTCAACGTGTTCTACACCGCTCCGACTGCGATTCGCGCTTTCATGAAGTGGGGCGAGCGATGGCCGCGGCGCTACGAGATGAACAGCCTTCGGTTGCTGGGGACGGTGGGCGAGCCAATCAATCCCGAAGCGTGGATGTGGTATCGCGAAGTGATCGGCCGCGAGCGCTGCCCGATCGTCGATACGTGGTGGCAGACTGAAACCGGAATGATCATGATCACTCCGTTGCCCGGCGCAATCGCGACCAAACCGGGTTCCGCGACGCGGCCCTTCCCCGGCATCGTAGCGGACGTCGTTACCCGTGACGGCCAGCCGGTTCCGCCAGGGTCGGGCGGCTATCTCGTGATCAAGCGCCCGTGGCCCGCGATGTTGCGGACGATCTACGGCGATCCCGACCGCTACGTCGAGCAGTACTGGTCGGAGATTCCCGGCGTGTACTTTGCGGGCGACGGCGCGCGAAAGGACGAGGACGGGTACTTCTGGATCATGGGCCGGGTCGATGACGTGATCAACGTATCCGGTCACCGCTTGTCTACGATGGAGGTGGAATCGGCTCTGGTAGCCCATCCGCTGGTAGCCGAGGCTGCGGTCGTCGGCAGGCCGGATGACCTGAAAGGCCAGGCGATCTCCGCGTTCGTCACCTTGCGATCCGGCCAGCCGCCGTCCGACGAGTTGAAGAACGATTTGCGACAGTGGGTGCAGAAAGAGATCGGCGCGCTGGCGAAGCCCGACGACATCCGATTCACGGACATGCTGCCGAAAACTCGCAGCGGTAAGATAATGCGCCGCCTTTTGCGCGAGATCGCGACGAGCGGCGAGGTTCGCGGCGACGTGACGACGCTTGAAGACTTCTCGGTGCTCACGAGGCTGAGGGAAGAGGAAGAGTAGGGTGGAGTGCGGCGACTTGGCGCCGCTTTGGGTAGTCCCCGTCGTGGACGCTCCTCTCGCTAGAGGTCGCAACAGATCGCTGCGGTCCAAGATGATCAAGGTCCAATTCATGCTATTCGACCTCGACGGAACGCTGATCGACTCGCGGCGCGACCTGACAAGTTCGATCAACCTGATGCTCAGGGACGTCGGCAGGCCCCAGCTCGACGAAGAGACCGTGGGCGGTTTCGTCGGCGATGGTGTCCGCGTGCTGGTCTACCGCTGCCTCACCGCAACCCATACTGATCATCAACCGCCTGACGACGAGCTTCACAAGCGCGGGATCCGCCTTATGCACGAGCACTACGCCTGCGAGATGTTGAAGACGACGCGCTTGTATACCGGCGTTGCCGAGACGTTGCGCTACTTCAGCGGCAAGCGCAAGGCGGTCGTCACCAGCAAGGAAGTTCGCTTCACCCGGCTGATCCTAGATCACTTCGACATAGGCGACTGCTTCGACTGCATCGTCGGCGGCGACACCGTGGCCGCGCGCAAACCCGATCCCGAACCGGTCCTGGCGGCGCTCAGAACGTTGGAGGCTCCGCCCGCCGACGCGGTGATGATCGGCGACAGCGAGAACGACGTAAAAGCGGGCCGCGCCGCGGGTGCTCGCACGTGCGCTGTTGCTTACGGGTTTCGCACGGCGGAACAGTTGCGAGTGACGGAACCAGACGTGCTGATCGACCGGTTCGATCAGTTGAAGGATTCCTTTTGTTAGCCCGCAAGACGCGCGGCGACCTCACGAGGAGATTGTGTCCGAACCGAGCAACGATGTCTTAGAGCGAGCCCGGCGCGTTAAGCTGCTGATCCTCGATTGCGACGGCGTGATGACCGACGGGCGAATAATCATTCTGCCCGGCGGCGAGGAGACCAAATCGTTTGATGTCCGGGACGGCCACGCGATGGTGATGGCCGAGCGAGCCGGTTTGCGAATCGCGATCATTTCGGGCCGCGAGTCGTTCGCCGTGCGCGCGAGAGCTAAGGAACTCCACGTCGCGCACCTTTATGAGAAGGCGTGGGTGAAACCGGAAGTTTACGAAAAGGTCCTGTCAGACGAAGGAGTGACCGACGGCGAAGTGTGCTTCGTCGGCGACGATGTTGTTGACATCCCGTTGCTGCGCCGGGCGGGACTCGCGGTAGCAGTCGCCGACGCCGCCGATGAAGCGAAGCAGTACTCACACCTCGTGACCGAGAAGTCGGGCGGGCGCGGCGCTGTCCGCGAAGTGATCGAGCTGATAATGAAAGCCCAAGGCAAATGGGACGAGGCGATGGAGCGGTACGTTTGAAACAGGACCGGACGTCACTTCGATCTCTTCCGACGAAACTGGCGCCGCCTCGTGATCTCAACCCGCAGCAGGCGCAGGTGAGGAGCGAATAACGCAGCGAGCACGTTGCGCTGCGGCGGTTGTGTTACTGAGGCTGTCCACCTTAGAATCGGGCCAGTACGGAGCCGCACTATGGCGCAATCGACCCACTTGATTGATCAAGCTACTCCGACGGATTGGACTGTCGATTTCCGCTCCGTGAGAGTGAGCGAGGAAGAGTTTTACGCCTTATGCCGCGACAATCCCGAGTTGCGGATTGAGATGACCGCCGAAGGAGAACTCATAATCATGCCTCCAACCGGCTCTGAAACCGGCCGCCGCAATAGCACGCTGACCCAACGTGTGGCCAACTGGGCTGAGGCTGATGGGACCGGTTTATCGTTCGACTCCTCGACCGGCTTCATCCTGCCCAACGGGGCAAAGCGATCCCCCGACGCGTCCTGGATCAAAAAAGAGCGCTGGCATGCTCTCGCTCCCGAGCAACGGGAGAGGTTCGCGCCGATCTGTCCCGACTTTGTGGTTGAGCTCAGGTCCCCCGACGACCGGCTGCCCGTCCTTCAGGCAAAGATGGTTGAGTACATTGAAAACGGCGCGAGGCTCGGCTTGCTCCTCGACCCGATACAGCGATCAGTCTACGTTTACAGGCCGAACCAGCAGCCAGAGCAAATCGACAACCCGGAAACGATCAGTGGCGACCCCGTGCTCCCCGGCTTCGTCCTAAAGCTGAAAGACATTTGGTGACGCCGGTAGAGAGTAGAGTTGGGGTCGTTTTCGTTTCTTCTTGACCCGCGACTTCGCCCCTTCGTATGATGGGTTTTGCAATGCGCAGTTCGAAAAACTGGAACTGAGATGGGCACAGACAGGCCTATATCCCCTCAAACCCCAACCAAGGAGCAGGAACATGATCAATAACCCCGAGCACGGCGCATATGTGTGGCACAATGGCAGAATCATCAGGTGGGAAGACGCTACGATCCACGTGATGTCCCACGTAGTAAACTACGGCTCGTCCATCTTCGAAGGCATACGTTGTTACGACACCAAACGGGGGTCGGCGATCTTCCGGCTCGACGCTCACATCGACCGCTTCGTGAATTCGTGTCACATCTACCGCATGCAGATTCCGTATTCCGCCGATGAGATCATGGCCGCGTGCCGACAGGTAGTCGTCGACAACGAGTACAAGCACTGCTACCTGCGTCCGATCGTGATTCGCGGTTACGGAACGTTCGGCGTAGACCCGTTTCCCGCGCCCATCGAGACCTACATCTGCGCCTGGCAATGGGGCAAGTACCTCGGCGCGGAGGCACTCGAGCAGGGCGTCGACGTTTGCGTATCGAGCTGGACTCGTATCGCGCCGAATACGTTGCCGTCGATGGCCAAAGCCGGCGCGAACTACATGAATTCGCAGCTCATCAAGATGGAAGCCAAGGTGAACGGTTACGTCGAGGGCATCGCGCTGGATCCGCAGGGCTACATCAGCGAAGGCTCGGGCGAGAACATTTTCCTGGTCAAGAACGGCACGGTCATGACCCCGCCGCTCTACTCAACGATCCTTCCCGGCATCACTCGCGATTCGGTGATCAAGATATGCGAGCGCCTGGGCATCCCGGTAGTTGAGCGGGCGATCCCGCGCGAGATGCTCTACATCGCCGACGAGGTCTTCTTCACCGGAACCGCCGCCGAGATCACGCCCATCAGATCGGTCGACAAGGTCGTCGTCGGCAAGGGCAGGCGCGGCCCGGTCTGCGAAGAGATTCAGCGGCAGTTCTTCGGCATCATCACCGGCGAGAGCGACGACATGTACGGGTGGCTGACCCCGGTCGAAGCGCCAAAGGCGGCGGCTCAACACGAACCGCAGCTGGCGTGAGAGGCCGCCGCGGTTCGCGGATTCCACTCAAGTATCCGGGCGACGAGTGGCCATACGAGACTGGGGCAGAAGATGGATGAAACGCGGGCTCGTCAACGGCTGGTGCGAATACTCCAGAATGCCTATTCGGGCGAACTGGCGGCCGGTTTCGCTTACCGCGGCCACTGGAAATCGGTGACTGACCCTCTAGAGAAGACCAGAATCCAGCAGATTGAGAATGAAGAATGGCCCACCGAAAACGTGTCGGTGAGATGCTGACTGCGCTCGGATCAGGTTCTGCCAAAGCCAAGGAAGTGAGGTCGTGGATCATAGGCCGGGTGATCGGCCTCCTTTGCCACATCACCGGCTGGTTCATGCCTATGTACTTCGCGGGCAGACTCGAAAGCGGAAACGTGAAGGAATACGAAGATGCCGCGGATGACGCCGGCAAACTCGGTTTGGTGGAGTTCGCGAGCGACCTGCGCACGATGGCCTCAGTCGAGAGAGACCACGAGCTTTTCTTCGCGAGCATGGTCGAAAGACATAGACTGTTGCCTCTAATGCGATCCCTCTTCGGTTGGGGACCTCCCGGTCTGACTGACACCGAGTCTGAGAAAGCTGAGGTTTGAGGGCGAGCCGGAATATGACGACGTTATCAAAACGGCCGGCGCTTGCAATCGTGATCATCTTCGTGGTCGTCCATCTCGCGAGTTGGGCGTTTGGCGGAGATCAAAAAGACAGGCGCTACTCGGCGGCGGTCAGTCTGGGCGCAAGGCTATTCGCGGACGACGGATTCTCGGCGCCCAACGGCGACTTCCGGAACAGTTGCAAGAGCTGCCACCTGCTTGACGACGACCCTCAAGGCTTGCGCGCCCACACCGAGTTCTTGAATCGAAGCTGGGTTCCCTGGCGAACAGAAGACCCGCGACGCAGCGCCGCGCGCAATGCGCCGACGTTGCTCGATACGGCGCACATGCCGAGGCTGCACTTCGATGGCGAGTTCAAATCGCTCGAAGAACTGGTCAAGGGGACGCTGGCAGGCCGGCCGATGGGATGGCTCCCCGGCGAGCAATCGCAGGCATTCGATCGAATCTACGGCGTTGTGATGGGGCCGGCCTATCGCGACAGGTTCAAGAAGGCGTATGGGATCGATCTGGAAAGGCAGAGTCGCGACGACGTGATCAACTGGACGGCGACCGCTTTGTCGGATTACCTGCGGAGCCTTAAAACGGAGAGAAACGCCGCGTACGACAGCTTCGTGAGTATCAACGCGCTGGAGACCGGTCCGCGCGAAGGCGAGCCTGTCCGCGCATTTGCCGAGCGTATGATTGCTCGCGTTTCAGCGCTCGAAGCGAAGCGCGAGTTGAAGCTGCCGCGGGGGTTTGATGCCTCGGCGCTCGAAGGGATGAAGATCTTTTTCCGGACGGAGGGCGCGGCTTCGGCCGGCAACTGCGTCGCGTGCCACGTGCCTCCGTTGTTCACCGACTTCACTTTTCACAACATCGGAGTGAGCCAATCTCAATACGACGATGTGCATGGCGAAGGGAGCTTCGCGGCCTTGAAGATCCCCGACGCGGCGTCGGCGGTGAGACCGTCGGCGCAGTTCCGGGAGCCTCCCTCGGCGCAAAAGCCGGGTGACGTGGACCTTGGCTACTGGAACTTCGTCGAGCTCCGCTCACCGTCGCGGCCGCAAGCCGAATCCGAGGACCAGCTTCTTCGGCGGGCGATCGCCGCATTCAAGACCCCCACGCTACGCAATCTCGCGTTCACCAATCCCTACATGCACGATGGCGAGTTCGCGACGCTCGAGAGCGCACTTGCGGAAGTGATGCGCATGAGCACGCTGGCCAGGGCTGGCCGCGTGCGCGAGGCTGACGGCGAGCTTGGGAGAATCAGGATCGCGGAGGCCGACATTCCCTACCTGGCCGCCTTCCTCAACACCTTGAACGAGGACTTTAAGCGCGCGCCCCGTCCCGGCAAGTAGCCACGACGGGGCGTCGGACGCCTCCCTAGGTTGATCCGAACCGGAAGACCAATCCGGCAGAGAGTCGAAAGTTGTTCTGAGTGAAGCCCCCGAGCCTGCTCAGCGCGTAGTCGGCTTGAACCGTACGCAGCGCGAGTCGCTTACTGAGCTTGACATCCAACCCGCCGCCGAAGACTGCAACAAAGCCGGTGTCACTCGCCGACAACTCCACGTGTTCGGTTCCTCCAGGCACCGAAACGTCCGCGCTTGCTCTCACATGAACGCGAGCTACTCCGATGAGCACGTGGGCGAAAGGCGTGATCCCTTCATTCTTTCGATATGAAAAGACCGGCCCGGCCGCGAATGAGTGTGAGTTCGCGTCGGCGTCGACGCGGAAGAACCCCACTCCGGGAAGCGAAGCTCGGGCCGACTCGGAACCGTAGTGGCCGCTGAAGTCAGTCGCGATCCCGAACCAGCGATTGAGATTGGCCGCGACCGAGGCGTTCCAGCCGTGAAGGTTGCCGCCGCCATCCACACGCAGAGAGGAGTATCCGCCGAACACCTCGGCCTTCGGGGTCTCCTGCGCCATCATCGTGGCCGGCAGCGTCGCCAGCAAACCGACAAACAACAGAGCTCTTTTCATCTTTCCTCCTTTAAGGACCATTGTGCGAGAGATTCGCTTACGACCAAGCGATCGACCAAGACACTTGCCTGAGGCGAGATCGCTTCATACCGGATGTTCTACTCTTACCCCATCGTTGCCCCGTCATCCTACATGACGCAGAACAAGGGCGCGGGATTGCAAAAACTTCGGCGGATTTCGGACCGGCAGGTGGAACTCGGCGATGCTCGCGCAAGAAAGCTCACGGGGCGGGGTCAAGCTGCGATGTGGCTTCGCGCGGCTCGAAGGTTGGTATCCTGGCGCGGTCGCTTACGCATCTAGCTTCGCGAGGAAGTCTCGAACGGCCGGAGCAAGACTTGAGGCGATTAGACGATTTTGCTCCGCAGCGAGATCAGACACGACGAAGGCGAGGTAATCCCGAGTCTCAAATCCCGCGACCCCAAGCTCACTCATCCGCGACTCGTGTATTGGAACGCCGGTGGCGCCGATATCGGCAGCGAAGTCGTCTTTGGAGAACGACTCGCCGGACTTCCTGGTGATTACAACGGAGAGCACTCTCGCATCTTTTTTCAGGATAAGGTGCACGAACTCACGTCCGTTGAAGGTACAGCGATGTGCGACGGCAACCTCGAACTCGCTGGAGAGCCTCGCGCGAACGAGCGGGACCAACCCACGATAGTCAGGACCCATTTTGATGGCCATCTCCTCCTCGGTAAAGCGTAGCCGCGACATGCCCGAGTCGATCGCGCAGTGGACGTGGTCGCCAATGCCGATCTTCAAAACCGACGCATTCTGCTCGTTGAAGACCGAAGCCACGCCCGGTGCGGCGGGCAATTCTGGATGACCGCCGGCACGCCACACCTTCAGCGCGCCAAGTCCCCCAACGAGCAGCGCAACGGCTGCCGCAGCCGCGACAAGCCACGTCCTGGTTGCGGGGGTGGTCCGGCGAATCTGTTTCTGAATCCGCGCTCGCAGCTCGGGCGGCGCCACATCATCCCGCACGGCTCGCTGTAAGGCCTCCTTCACTCGCGCGCGCGCCTCCAGCAAGCCCGCACAGCCGTTGCAACGTTCGATGTGCTTCAGCACTTCGTGATTGGTCTCGACCAGCAGTTCGTTGTTCAGGTATGAATCCAGGTAAGCCCGGATTCGCTTGCATTGACCATCCTGGAAGTTGACTACGTTCATGCCCCCTCCCCGTTTGCGAGGGCACTCTTGATTCCGTACCCCTCGGCGATAGCGGCCAACTCACGTCTCAGCAGCTTCCTCCCGCGGCTCAGCCGCGACATCACGGTTCCGACCGGGATCGTGAGCGCCAGGGCGACTTCTTTGTACGACAGCTCGTGCACGTCGGCCAGCAGCACGACTTCACGATACTGCTGCGGAATCCTCTCGAAGGCCGACAGCACTTCCGCATCGCGCAGGTGCTCGGGCACCGGCGGTTCATAGGCGACGAGGTCTTCGAGAATCTCCTCGCCCTCTTTCACAAGTTTCGCATTGAACCACTTGCGCCGATGGTGGTGGATGACATGAAAGAGAATCTTGTACAGCCAGGCGCGGCAATTGGTCCCGGGCTCGAAGCGATGGAAGGACTTCCACGCTTGCAGGTACGCCTCTTGAACCAGGTCTTCGGCTTCGGTCCGGTTCCCGATCACCCGCAGGGCCGTCCGAAAGAGGTCATTCATATGAGGCAACGCGGCTGATTCGAACTCATCCGCCCTGGCGCTCCGCCGGAATAGCACGTCACCCTCCGCATCGAGAGGTCGAACTTGCGATCACTTGATACACATCTTAATACCATGACGGCTCTGGATTATTCCGGGGCCGGCGGTAACTCGGGCCAGGTGTTGCGGGCGGCGGATGCGGCGGCAGGCTCCTTGAGTGACCTGTCGCGGCGCTGTTAGACTCGACGGCCATCGGAGGTTTCAGCTCAGGAGGAACGCGCCATGTACGGTATCAAGACTCTCGTTGTGATCGCACTGGTGACTGTGGCGGCGGCCCAGGCGCCCGCGCCGCCGTTGTCAGACACGCGACTTACGGTTCATACCCTCCTTCGAGAGGACATCTTCGCCGGCTTCTTGGCCGATGACATGGAGAGCTTCTCGCGAGGAGAAAAGAACATTCAGTCGCTGCTCGAAAAGCGTCCCGACCAAAAAGCCAACCTGCTGGCGTGGAGCGGCGGCGCGACCCTATACCGCGCCGTGCGCGCCCACGAGAACAACCGTCCCGACGAGTTCCAACGATACTACAAACGGGCGCTCGAGCTTTTTTCTGAAGCAGTCAAGCCCAACACAGGGAATGACGGCGTCGCGGCGGTGACCGGAGGCAGCTATCTGATCTTCGCCGACCGGCTGCCCAAGGAGCATCGTGCCGCTGCATGGTCCGAGGCGTATGCCAATTACCACGCTCTGTGGAAGCAGCAGGCCGCTTTCATCGATAAGCTGCCGGTCCATCTTCGGGGCGAGGTCCTCGGCGGACTCGCTCAATCCGCTCAGCGCACCGGCCGCGCCGAGGAGACCGCGCAGCACCTCGACAAGATCCTTGAAGTGCTGCGGGACACGCCCTACGAATCTGCCGCGAAGAAGTGGAAGGCTAATCCCGCGGCGGCGACCAACGTAAGCATCACGTGCCTGACTTGTCACATGGAAGGCCGGCTCGCGGATCGCCTGGCCGCGCTCAACAACAAGTGAAGCGGGCGTCGTTATCTGCCGTGTGAAACGCCGCGCTTCTCGAAGTACTGCTGGTGATAATCCTCGGCGCGATAGAAGGCCGACGCCGGCGTTATCTCGGTGACGATGTCGCGCTTGTACCGGCCGCTGCGTCGCAGTTCCTCCTTCGATGCTCGGGCGGCCGCTTCCTGCTCGGGAATGAGGAAGAAGATCGCCGAACGATACTGCTCGCCCACGTCGGGGCCTTGCCGGTTCAAAGTCGTCGGGTCGTGAATCTCCCAAAAGAGCTTCAACAGGGCTTCGTATGTGACCCGCTCCGGATCGTAGGTGACCTCGACGGTTTCGGCGTGACCCGTTGTTCCCGAGCACACGTTCTCGTAAGTAGGGCTCACCGTGTGTCCGCCTGAGTAACCGACGGCGGTCGAGGTGACGCCTTCGACTTCGCGAAAGGCCGCCTCGACGCCCCAGAAACAACCCGCCGCGAACATGGCTCTCTGATTATTTTCCATGCGGACGATTATACGATGGGCGACGCCAGGCCGGGCGAATGCAAATGCGTCCGGCGAGCGATCGAAGCAACGCAGTGCTCTCGCCGAAATCCCCCGCGGCTGTGCAGACGGCTCACGGAACCTTCGTCATCACGTTCTGCACTCCTCGCGCTCTGAGCAACTCATTGAACGCGCGCAGATCGTTGGCCACAACCTCGTCGAGCCGCTTCCGGTGCGCCGCCAACTGCTGCTTGAACTGTGCGTGCACCTCACGTTGCTGCGTGGTCGGTCCGAAATCCGAGCCGCCCAATCCGCCGGCCAGATAGTTGATCTTGCTCAGCAGCTTCACCGGCCATCGGACCCCATCCTGACCCGTGCCGGTCAGCTTCCGCTGAATCAAGTTCTCCTCAACTTCGATCAGCTTCTTATCGAGATCGTCAGCGGCCGATTTGATCGCCGCAGAATCCGCGCCGCTCCCGAGAAGCAACCTCATCCCATCGAGCTGCCCGCGAATGATCTCGATCTGATTCACCATATCGGCTGCCGATTCGAGGTCCTTGCGAAGATCGGCCAGCATCTCGAATTGAGCTCGAATCTCCGTTTCGGTGCCGCCGGAGTTCGGGTCCTTCTTGACGATCAGCGGCTGACTCAACTCCTGTCCGCCGGCCATCAGCTTGACGGTGTAGGCTCCCGGCGGCATCAGCAAAGACATCCGCGCGCCGTCTGGCGCCGGTCGCCAGCCTTCCGGGCCGACGCGACTCTCGGGCGCATACGCCGGGCTGGTCCTGAGCCGAATCTCCTTCGAAGGCTCGCCTCGCAGGTCCCACGTGATCCGGTTGATCCCCGCGTTCTTTGTGGCCGTCAGCGTGCGCACAGTTTGTCCCTGCGAGTCCTCGATGCGCAGCTTGACGTCGCCCTTGGGAACCGCCTTCAAGTAGTAACTGATCGACGCGCCGTAGGGCGGATTCTGCCCGGCCGTCGGATCGTCCGTCTGCGAGAACGGCACCGTGCCGCCTCTCAACCGATATGCCGGCCTCGGCGCGAAGAGATGCGCTTCGGATTCGCGCACGCTGCCCGTCATCTGCTGCAAGGGCGTGAGGTCATCCAGTATCCAAAAGCCTCGCCCGTAAGTCGCGACGACCAGATCGTTGAAGTGTTCCTGGATCGCCAGCCAGTAGACCGGCGCGCGCGGCAGGTTGCCCTGAAGCGGCTGCCAGTTCTCTCCGTCGTCGAACGAGATGTACAGCCCGTTCTCCGTGCCGACGTACAGCAAACCACGTCGCACGGGGTCCTCACGGACGCAGTGCGCATAGCTCAGCGTGCTGCGAGGTATTCCGTTGGTGATCGCCTTCCACGTTTTGCCGAAGTCCGCGGTTTTGTAGACGAACGGGTCGCGGTTGTTCACCTGATGAAAGTCCACGGTGAGGTATGCAGTTCCCGCGTCATACCGCGACGGTTCGATGTTGCTGACGGTACCCCACGGCGGAAGCCCCGCGATGTTCTTCGTGACGTTAGTCCAATTCGCGCCGCCATCGCGCGTGAGCTGCACCTGGCCGTCATTGGTTCCCGCCCAGATCAGCCCCTTTTCTACGCGCGATTCCGCAATGGCGAAGACGACCGGCGCATACTCGACGCCGATGTTGTCGCCGGTCAGGCCGCCTGAGAATCCCTGCTTGCTCTTGTCGTTGGTGGTCAGGTCGGGGCTGATGACCTGCCAGCTCTGTCCCGCGTCCGTGGTCTGGTGAACGTGCTGGCTTCCGACGTAGAGCTTATTGTGATCGTGAGGCGAGATCGTGAGCGGCATCGTCCAGACGAAGCGGTACCTCAACTCGGCTGCCGGCCACCCGTTAGTCTGATCGGGCCAGACCTCGACGTTACGGGCCTGGCCGTTTCGCAGGTCGTAGCGAACGACGATTCCGCCGACGCTCCCCGACCCCGAAGCGCTCGACCAGATGATGTTGTTGTCGACCGGATCAGGCGTGGCCCAGCCGCTCTCGCCTCCCGCCACCGATTGCCACGCGCTCCTTGGGATGCCGCCACCGAAGCCGCCTCCGCCTCCCCCGCCACCACCGCCGGTTCGGCTCGGACCGCGATAAGACGGCCCGTCCTGCTTGTTACCGTAGACGTAGTATGGAATCTGGTTGTCAACCGTCACGTGATAAATCTGAGCGATGGGGAGCTGGACCCGGTCCCAGGTCCGCCCGCGCGTGACCGAGATCGAGACGCCGCCGTCGTTCGCAACCGCCATTCGATTGGCGTTTGTCGGGTCGATCCAGATGTCGTGATTGTCGCCGCCCGGGCTGTTTTGGAATTGGGCGACTCTCGCCGTCTCGCCTCCATCAAGCGACACCGCAAACGACGCCGTCAGAAAATACGCTTCATTCTCATTGTCCGGAGCGACGAATACGTGGAAGTAATAATGTGTGCGGCCTCCGAGGTTGCGATCGTAACTGACGAGCCTCCAGTTGTCGCCGCCGTCATCGGAGCGCCACAGCTTGCCGCGGTCTGTTTCCTGGCCTCTCAGCGGAACACCGTCGCCTGCTTCGATCAAGGCGTACACGCGGTTTGAGTTCGTGCGCGCCATCGCCAGGGCAATCTTTCCGGTCGTGCGAGTCGGGAGTCCGCGACCGGTCAGCTTCTTCCACGTCGCGCCTCCGTCGGTCGACTTGTACAACCCGCTGCCGGGTCCGCCGCTTTCGCGACCCCACGTGTGAATCTCGAGCGGCCACATTCCCGCGAACAGTATCCGCGAGTTGTTCGGGTCCATCACCAGCGCCGAACAACCGGTGTTGTCATCAACGAAGAGCACCTTCTCCCACGTCTTGCCTCCGTCGGTCGTGCGAAAGACTCCGCGCTCGGGCTGAGCTCCGTAAGCGTGCCCCAGCGCGCCTGCAAAGACGATGTTCGGATCGCGCGGATCAATAACTACGTCGCCAATGCGGCCGGTCTTCTCGAGCCCCATCAAAGTCCACGTTTTACCGGCGTCGTTGGATTTGTAGATTCCCTGGCCGACCGAGATATGGCTGCGAATGCATGCTTCGCCGGTTCCCGCCCAGACGATGTTCGGATCGGACGGCGCGACGGCGAGCGAGCCGATCGAGGAGACGGGCTGCTCGTCGAAGATCGCCTGCCAGTGCACTCCACCGTCGGTGGTCTTGAAGATGCCGCCCGATGCCGCACCGGCGTAATAGACGTTCGGCTGTCCCGGTACGCCGGCGACGCTGGTGACTCGATTGCCCACGGGACCGATGTAACGATATCGAAGCTGGTCAAAGACTGGAGGGTTGGTCTGCTGGGCTTGCGAAACGGCCATCGGCGAAACCGACAGGCAGAAGATCACCGCCACGAACTCTAAGATTGATAGCTTGCGTTTCAACATGATGGTCCTCTCGAAGGGAAGAATCCGGCTCGCTCCACCGCAGGCTGTTCCAAGCCAAACGGGCCTCGTCCGACGAGTAGCTTCTACTCCAAGTCGCTTCGCGCGTCAATTGGCGCGCTGTAGAAGCCAATCAGCCGTTCCACTGGCTTCCATCCAAGAACCGGCCGCTTGGCAGGTTTTCAAAGGGGTGAGCCGCGCCGCCGTTCGCTCGATCTATATGAGCTACCAGGCGGCGCGGGCTCGGTTGATTTTCGGATGCGGTCACCCGCATCGCCGGAATACGCTCTGGACTCCCACCAGCTCGCCCGCTGAATTCCCATTCGACGGTTCCGGCGGCTGAGAGTACTCGACTCAACCACAACTCGAAACCCGATGTTGTTGTTGCGGTTGCCTGGCTCATTGTTGTTGCGGCAGGCGGAGCGACAGTTGTTACCATTGTTGTCGGGGAAAATCCAGCGCCGAGGTTTGACCGATGTTTCCGGAGTTGTGATCATTCTGAGTTGCCGATTGAGCGACCACCCAAATGGTTGTGCTGCTCAACAGAATATGAATAGGGGTTGGGAAGAGGGATTTATCCCCGCTGGCATTGAGCCTACCGCTTTCTTCCGGCTCCTCTGGTCGC
>DATDOV010000017.1:0-41244 GCA_035293105.1 Blastocatellia bacterium | reverse complement strand
CTCAGCCTCAATACGGCGGCGCTCAGGGATCAAGATCGACGCGGACGCGCGCGGCGCGGGACGCGGGTACAGCTACGAGATCCTGCACCAGCCTTCTTTCGCGCTCGCGGTCGTTCAACTGCAAGCCGAGCAATCGATCCTCGCCGAAGCCGGCGCCATGGTCTCGATGTCGGCCAACGTCGAGCTGCAATCTCAGATGAAGGGCGGCTTGATGGGCGCGCTAAAACGCGCGGTGGGCGGCGAGTCGGCATTCGTGTCGACCTTCACCGCGCGCGGCGGGCCTGGCGAAGTGACGCTTGCGCCGGGCTCACCGGGCGACATCGCCGCAATCGAATTGAACAATCAGGCCTTCTTCGTTCAATCAAGCTCGTACCTCGCCGGCGACGCGAGCCTCACCGTCGACACCAAGTGGGGCGGCGCGAAATCGTTCTTCGGCGGCGAGGGGTTGTTCGTCCTGCACGTCTACGGCGCCGGGTTGCTGCTCGTGTCGTCTTACGGCGCGATACACCGCAAGCGGCTCGGCCCCGGCGAGAGGTACGTGGTCGATACCGGCCACCTGGTTGCGTGGGAGGGCACGACCCGGTACACGCTCAGGAAAGCGGCGGCCGGGTTCTTCCGCAGCATGGTCAGCGGCGAAGGAATCGTCGCCGAGTTCACCGGCCCGGGCGAACTGCTTATACAGACTCGCAATCTCGCGGCCTTCGCGGGGTTGCTGAAGCCGTTCTTTCCGTCGCAGTCGGGCGGCAGTGGAATCAGCTTCGGGTCTTAGCGCCGACTCGGCAAAGGGCGTTAAGAGTACCGACTTCAGTCGAGTCTTTTCCACATCGCTAATGGCCATAGAAGAACGACCGGACTGAAGTCGGTACTCTCAACTCCCGTTACACTCGCGCGCCGGTCCTACTCTTTGAACAGTCCGACGGTGTTACCGTCGAGGTCGGCAAACATCGCGAAGCTCCCGATGTTCGGGATCGCTGTCGGGGGCACCAGCGTCTTGCCGCCGAGGCTCTCGGCTTTGTCCAGGTAAGCCTGAAGATCGTCGACCTGAACGTAGAACGTCAGATACGGCGGCACGCCCTCAGGCGCTCCCATGATGCCTCCGTTAATCCCGCCTCCGCCGGTGTCGACCAGCCCGTAGGTCATCGGATTGTTCGAATCAATCTTCCAGTCAAACAGCTTGGAATAGAACTCCTGAGCTTTTGCCCCGTCTTTGCCTGAAATCTCCCAGTGCACAACAGGTCGTCCCATCTTGTTTCTCCTTGTTTCAAAAGAAATCTCATCGATGGCGTGATATCGATGTTTGTTTGTCATTGGCCCGGACTTGGGGATCGCTGCTGCGGCCCAAGCCTCTGAGTCGCGAAGCCGACGATCATCCCTACGATCCCGCCCGGCAGCATGATCTCCAGATAGTAGTGGTTTCCGCTCGGCTGCGGCATCAGCGCTACCAGAAACGCCAGCAGCAGCCCAACCGCGAGCCCGAACAGGATTCCCAGCGGAAGCGAGTTGACCTTCTTCGCGAAATAGCCGATTGCCAGCCCCGTGATAATCCCCTTGATCGTTGACCCGATCACGATGCCCACGATCTGCGGTGCAGTCTCCGGGTAGAGCAGCGCCGTCAGGCCATCGAGTATCCCGAGAACTCCGCCAAGCAGCAGCCCGATCACGAGCTTGTTCATTCTAAATCCTCCTTCACCCTTCTATTACACGTTCGCGCGCGGTTCTTTAACGCCCCGCGAAGAAGGCTACCAAAATCCTCATCAACAAGTAGACGAGTATCAGAACGACCAGGAAGCGGTTCCGGTTCAGCACGCGGGCGGATTTCTCGAGGAGGCTCTCGCGGTGCGCCGACACGGGCAGCCCGTCGAGGAAGCGAGCGACGTCGGCGGACATCTCCTCGGCGCTTCGGTAGCGGTCGCGTGCGTCTTTTGAGAGGGCCTTCAGGCAGACCGACTCGATCGCGCGCGGAATCTTCCGATCAAGCCTTCGCGGCCCGATCGGCGTCTGGGTTAGGAACCGCTGCCGGATGTCGGCAATCGTCGCGGAAGCGTACGGCGGCCGCCCGGTCAGGATGTAATAGAGTATCGCGCCAAGCGAGTAGACGTCGGTGCGCTCGTCCAGTGCGGCAACCTCGCCGAGCGCTTGCTCGGGCGACATGTAAGCCGGAGTTCCAATCACCGTTCCGTGCGCGGTATCTAGCGCCGGGCCGACCGACAGTCTCTGCGAGAGAGTCTCGCCGTGCTCAAGCCCGTCAGCGTGCGCGGAAGGTGCAGCTTCCTGTTCGCGGATTTCTGAGGAGTCGGCACGCGGGAGAGACAACACCTTGGCGATGCCCCAATCCATCACGAGCACCTCGCCGTAAGCTCCGATCATTAGGTTTTCCGGTTTCAGGTCCCGGTGTATTACGCCGCTCGCGTGCGCGAAGGCCACCGCGTCGCACGCGCGTTGAAAGACTCGCAGCCGGTCCGAAAGCGGCGCTTCGTAGTTGTCGAGCCGGCGCCCCTGCACCAGCTTCATCGCATAGTAGACCCGTCCGTCGGCGAGCGTCCCCACGTCGTGAACCGGAACGATGCCCGGATGCTCGAGCTGCGCGATGATGCGCGCCTCGCGGGTCATTCGCGCCGCAAGCTCTCCAGATTCATCGGGCGCGCTCAGCACCTTAACCGCGACCCTCCGGCCCAGTTTGAGATCGTCGGCAAGATAAACGGTGCTCATTCCGCCCGAACCGATCTTGCGTACGAGTTGGTAGGCAGTGCCGTCGAGGTCCGGCAGGTCGACATCGGCGCGCAGGCGAGCCATGGACTGATCCGATAGCGGCCTCACTTCGCGTCCACTCCAAGCAGCGTGCGCGCCTCGCGGCGGAATTCCTCCTCGGTCGCCGTCAGCGCACGCAGCTTCTCCAGAACTATGCGGCGGAAATCCCGCCGCGCCGCAGCAAGATAGTTGGTCACGTTGCTCGTCGAGAGTTTGAACTCGGCGGCGAGTTGCTGATACGAAACGTCCGCGTCGGCTTCGTCGATGTAGTACCGCTCGAAGAGTTGAAAATGAGTGGTCCGGCCGTTCGAGCGCGACTGGTCGCGAAGGGATTCAATCGCGAGAGTGAAGAGGCTTCGAATCCACTCCTTCTCGAAGAAATCGTCAGGCGACTCGGCCGACGGGAGATCGGAGGCGGTCAGCTCTCCCTCGGCGTCTTCAAAATCGAGCGGCAGCAGCGTGACTTCACCGCCGCGCTTGATTCGCCCCGCAGCCTTCTCTTCGTTGGCGATAAAACCATCGAGGCAGACGCGAAGGAATGTCCGGAAGCGAGCTTTGTCGTGATCGTAGCCGTCGAAGAAGCCCTTTTCGATCGCGCGCGCGAAGAACCCCTGCGTCAGGTCCTTCGCATCTTCGTTCGATTTACGCCACTTGATTCGAATGTACTTGTATACCGGCCTCCAGTAGGCGGTAACGATCAGGTCGAAGGCGCGGGCGCGCTCGGTGGGATCGTCGCTGCGCGCGGCAAGGATCGCCGAGCGGTGAGTAATCGGGAACCGGCCGCCCTCTCCCCCAAGGCCGGAGTCATCGGTCGCGGTCATGGATCAATTACCTTCAGCCGTCCGCACGCTGCTGACTATTCTCCTCAACAACTCCGGAAGCTTTCCGTTGTCCACCCACCTGACGACGACGACCAGATCGTGCTCGGGATCAACGAAGCAGATGTTCGTCCCCGCTCCAAGCGCGGTGAAGCTCGCGGCTGGAACGCCCGGATACATCTTCTGCTCGGTGTTCAACCACCACATGTACCCATAGTCGGGCTTCAATGGACATGGCGTGGTTGCCATCGCGATCCACTTCTCGGAGATCAACTGCCGGCCGTTCCACTTGCCGCCGCGGAGAAAGAGATAGCCGAACCGCGCGAGGTCGCGCGAGCTGATCCATATACCGCCGCCCCAATGCCCGCCTCCGCTCACCGACTTCACCTGCTTGCCGCCGATCATCACGTCGGAGTTTCGGTAGCCGTTCCAGACCCACGTATCCGTAGCGCCGATCGGGTCCATGATTCTTTCCTTGAGCACCGCCGGCAGGGCCCGCTTCCAAACTCGCAGCGACGACAGCGCGACGCGATTGACCCGCACGTCGTTGTACTCCCAGAACGCGCCGGGATCTTGCAACTGGCGGTCACGGCCGCGGCGGCGGTCGAACGTGTCGGGCTTGTCCCACAGCGTACCCTCCCACTCGCTGGTCTGTTGAAGAGACTGGCGCCAGGTGATCTTCGCGTTGTGGGCGCTCGCGTAGCCGCCGTCTTTCACGTAGTTGGCAACCGGTTCGTCCATGCTCTGGATCAAGCCGCGATCATAAGCCAGGCCTACCGTGGTCGAAACGAAACTCTTCGCGACGCTGAAAGACATATCGGCGCGCGTGGTGTCGCCGAACTCCGCGACGATGTAGCCGCGCCTGAGAACAACAACATTGATTGGCGCGCGTTCTTTCGTGGGGCCGATGATCTCGCCTGAACGCTCGGAGGCCGCGCGCTTCACCAGGCTCTCGAGCGGGTCTTTTGAGAACGCCTGAGTCTCGATTGTCTTCGCGAAGTTCATCGCGTCTTCGAGCTTCGCGCCGTCCATGCCGACGTCTTCGGGCCGCCGGCGCTCCCAGTTGTCACCGCGCGGAGGATAGTAAACAGACGGGGGCTTTGATTGCTGTCGAGCTTGCGGCTCCGCGTCTTTGCGGCTTTGCGCTGGAATCTCAACCGCGAGCAGTCGTTTCGGCTCGTGGCCTACGGGAATCGTCGCGACGACTTTTTTCGTTCGAGTATCGATAGCCGAGACGGTGTCGTCGAGTTGATTGCTCACGAACACGAAGCGACCGTCGGGACTCACCGTTATCCAGTTCGGGAACCTGCCGACGTCGATCTTCGCCAGTTGATTCAGCTCGGGCACGCTGAAGACGTAGATCGCCTTGCCAGCCATGCTGGTGACGTACAACTCGCGTTCGTCGGGCGTGAGCGCAAGCCCGTGAGTCAGCGTCTCGTAGGGCGGAATCTGAGTGCCTGACGGGAGCGCGGGCATCTCAACCCGCCGTATGACTTCCCGCTTCTTCAAGTCGACGACGGCGAACCCGTGCAGAGCCGAAAGCGCGACGTAGGCGAGGGACTCGTCGCGTCGAAGCGCGATCGGGCGGACCCAGTTGCCGGGCGCGATCTCGGCGACGAGCTTGCGTGTCGACGTGTCGAATATCGAGATGCGCGAGCCGGCCATCGAGCCCAGATATAAGTGCCGCCCGTCGGCCGACGTGTAGGTGTTGTGCGGCATCTGGGGGACCTTGATGCGATCGACAACTTTCTTCGCCGCCGTGTCGACGACGTCGATTGTTGCGTCGTTGCGGCACGGCACAAAGACAAATCGGCCGTCGCTGGTGATCGAGACTTCATTCGGGGCCCGTCCGACGTGCGTGCGCCATAGGATATTGTTGGTCGCCGTATCCAGCGCTATGAGCTCGTCCGTGCCTTCGACGCTGACGTAGAGGGTGCGCTTGTCGGGCGAAGCGATGACCCCGTGCGGATTTTCGCCGACCTTGATCGTGGAGACGACCTTCATCGACGCGACGTCGATCACGGTGACGTCATCGCCCTTCGAGTTGGTGACGTAAACGAGGGTGGTGCTTTTCAGGCGGTCATCGGCCCCGGAGGTCGCGGCGGCGGCGAAGAGTAGAACGAGGGCAAGCGGGGCTTTGAGTCGGTTCATAGTTCCGTCATCATACATGAAAAGCGGCGGGGAGTAGAATACGGATGATGAACGGGCCTGTGGGGAACGGGCGTTGGGAATGAGCTGCTCGATCAGTATCAGTTGGGCACTCTCTGCCGAGCAGAAGTGTATGGGCTGCGGTCTTGAGGTCGTTCTCTGCCTTGAGCACCCATTCCCGGACGACGGTGAGCACGTCTTCACGTTCGGGCATAGAGCAGCTTTCCCTCCGTTGCGGCCGGGTATTCGATGGTTCCGACTACATCCTTGCGCCACTCAAAGTCCTCTGGCGTCGTGACGATAACATCCTTGGGCAGACGCACGTCGTGTAGGGCCGTTCGCAGCTCTAGCTGAATCTTTCGTTTCGATCCGGCGACTGGCATTACGATCAAGAGGTCGACGTCGCTATCAGGGCGCGCGGTTCCCTTCGCGTGTGAACCGAATAGAATGATCTTCTCCGGATCGAATCGCTTGACGATTCGCCGCACCATCTTATCGATCAGTCGTTCTACGGATTGTGTTGCCATTCCGTCACCTTACAACCTCATCCCCAACCGGATGGCCTCTCCCGGTTTTCGGCCATCAAAAATCCGAGCCCCATTCCGCCAGCGCCTGCGAATAACTCAACGAGGTTTAGGACCTTTGATCCGCTAGTCAGCAGGCCCCGACCGAAGCTCGGTTCCGCCTCAGCTCCTTCAGTCGAACCATAAGATTGATCCTGCACTCTTGCAAGGGCAATGTTCGAGCGATACTGAAGGGCTAACCCACAGCGATGCACCGACCGATCTGACCCATCTCGCGGAAGTGGATGAATACATTCGCAACCAGGACGCCGAAGCCGACGGGCTCATTCAGAAGATCGAGTCCGATCCGAAGCAGCGGAGGAGGACGGCCGAGTTGCGCGAACGCCTCCTATCCACCGCCAGGCCGCTGATCAAAACCATCTCCGAGTAGCGGAGATGTTGCGGCTCTTCATCGACCATGAACCATTGATGCCCCCATGTGATGCCCGCATGCCTCTCGACGTGACCGTCGGAGCGATGTGCTATCATCCTCCTTCCGCCATGTACATCGACTCCCACGCGCACATCGAGATGGACGACTTCGACGCGGACCGCGAACAGGCGATCCAGCGCGCGTTCGATGCGGGCGTCGAGATCATCGTCAATGTAGGCGACGGGGACCTGGCTCACGACTCGCACTCGGCCGCCCTGCGCATCGCCGATCAGCACCCGTTCATCTACACGACCGTCGGAGTCCACCCGCACGAGTCGCGTTTGTTCGACGAGGATGTGTCGGCCGTGCTCAAGGACCTCTCGCAAGAGCCCAAGGTAATCGCATGGGGCGAGATTGGGCTCGACTATCACTACGACAACTCGCCGCGTGACGTGCAGCGCGACGCGTTCAGGAAACAACTCGAACTCGCGCGCGAGCGCAAGCTGCCCGTCGTCATTCATACCCGTGAGGCCGAAGACGACACCCTCGCGATACTGCGCGACGAGTGGAAAGGATCGGGTCTGCCCGGAATCGTCCACTGCTTCACTGGCACGCGAGCCTTCGCGGATGAGGCGATCAAGCTTGGCTTTTGTATTTCATTCTCCGGCGTCGTCACCTTCAAGTCGGCCGCCGCCCTGCGCGAGACGGCCCAACATCTGCCGATAGAAAAACTGCTGATCGAAACCGACAGCCCATTCCTCGCGCCGGTCCCCTATCGCGGGCGCCGGAATGAGCCCGCCTACGTCGTCGAGGTTGCGCGCACGATCGCCGAGCTTCGGAATCTCTCCGCCGAAGACGTCGGACGCATCACCTCGGTCAACTTCAAGCGTTTGTTCCGGCTCGGCGAGTGGAAGGCGTCCGCCGTCGAGAAGCAGCGCACGATCGTCTATCAGATTCGCGATACGCTGTATGTCAATCTGACGAATCGGTGCACAAGCCTCTGCGCGTTCTGCACTCGAGTCGATGATCCGGTTGCGTCGGGCTACTACCTGGGGATGACCGCTGAGCAGGAGCCAACGGCGGCCGAGGTAATCGAAGCGATCGGAGACCCAACCCGCTACCAGGAGATTGTCTTCTGCGGCTATGGCGAGCCGACGATCAAGCTCGACGAATTGAAAGACGTCTCGCGCTACGTCAAATCACGGGGCGCCCGCACCCGGCTCGACACGATAGGCCACGGGAGCCTGCTCCACGGCCGCGACATTGCGCCTGAGCTCGCCGGGCTGATAGACGAAATCTCTATGAGCCTGAACGCGCCGACTCGTGAGCAGTACGAGAAGATCGTGCGAAGCGATTGGCCCGACCGCGCCTACGACGCAGCGCTCCAGTTCGCGCGCTCCGCCGCCACCAGCGGGATCAAAGTGACGTTGTCGGTCGTACGCATTCCGAATCTTGACGTCGAAGCCTGCCGAAAGATCGCTGAAGACGCCGGCGCCGAGTTCCGCATTCGGGAGCTGGTCGGGATGACCGGCACCGAATTCAATCAGAGGTGATCGCTGAAACCTTTAATCGCCATTCGTCACTAACCCGCCGTGACTCGTTTGCGAGAAACCTTGAAGGGAGTTTTCAGACTATGATGAAGGCGTTTATTCGCTCGTTTGTGAGCGCGGTTTGTTTCGTCGCTGCTCTTGCGGGGACGGCCGCCGCGCAGGATTTCCAAAAGGACTACCGTATTCCGGCGGACGGGCATATTCGAATCGGTAACGTGTCGGGTGACATCAACGTGAACGGCTACGACGGCGACGCGGTGGTCGTACGCGGCTTCAAGGAGGGCCGAAACCGCGACGACGTGGAGATCGAGGACCGCAGCACGCCGAACAGTGTGGAGGTAAAGGTCCGCTACCCGAAGCATGGCCGTACCGACGCGAGCGTGAGATTCGAGGTCCAGGTCCCGCGAGGAATGTCTTTCAACTTTGACAACGTGTCGTCGGTGAGCGGGGACGTGACGTTGCACGGCGTGAGCGGATTAGTCCGAGCATCGACCGTCAGCGGCTCCGTGCGCGTCGAGGACATGAAGGGCCGCATCAACGCATCGTCGGTCAGCGGCAACCTGGAGGTGGAGATCGAGCGCCTCGAGGGGACCTCCGACATGCGGTTCTCAACCGTGAGCGGCAACATCACGGTGAAGATGCCGTCCAACCTGGAGGCCGACATCGAAATGTCGACCCTCAGCGGCCTGCTCAAGAGCGACTTCCCAATCGAGGTTCGGGAAAAGCAATACGGGCCCGGCAGGTCCGCGCGCGGCCGCATCGGGGATGCCACTAAGAACCTGCGCCTCAGCTCGGTATCGGGAAACGTGATTCTACAGAAGTCATGAATCAGGCGGGGGTCGTGAACACTCGTCGCCGCGCCGCCTGGTCTGCTCGGCGGATGCCGTGAGCGTATCCGTTGAGCCTCTCGCTGCGTCAATACTGTGATCTTTTTTCGAGGGGGCCGAACTGGTCCCGCGTCGGCTCCGCTCAGCAGAACCAGGCTTCGGTCAGCCGCGGTGGTCGAACTCTGAGAGGCGAGAGGCTCAAGGCGCGGGCTCGCGACTCGCCGCCGCGCGCTGCGTATGCGAGGTCGCGAATCCGATAGAAGGTCGCAACGGCGTCTTCTTTACTTGCAACCGCATTCTCGACCAACTCGGTCACTTCACGGTGCAGCTCGTCCATTCGAGGGTCTGGGTGAGCCCATTTGTAGGTGAACGTCTCCTGCACGAGTGGCCCGATCCAACGCCGGGTGTCGGCGCGCGACAGAAGGACCGAGCCCGGCGGCACCAACAACCGTATCGCGAACTGAACCGGGTCAACGTGATCGATCAGTCCCTCTGCTTCTACAAACTCAAGTACGTCGATGTAATCGTCCAGCGTCGTCCACGGCGTGAACGAAACGAACGATGGCCGAAGCACGATCCGCGCCGACCGCAGCAATCGAAGCGCTTCGACGACATCGGCCCGCGTGTGGCCTTTTTCAAGATGCGAGAGCACGACGTCGCTAAGCGACTCCACCGCCGAGATAGTGAATATGCACCCCAACCGGGAGAACTCCGGCAGGAGCGCTCTGTTCTTGAGCACGTGCTCGATCTTAGCGGTGAAGTCATAGGTCAGATGAGGAAACTCGTCGTGCAATGCCTGAACGATGCGGAGGGAATGTCCCGGCCCGTTCAGAAAATCCGGATCGCCAAAAGTGATGTGGCGCGCCCCCGCCGCCACGAGCCTTCGAACGTCTTCCAGCACGACATCGGCGGGAACCACAAAGAATCGGCCGTTGTAGACGGGCGGGATCGGGCAGTGGGTGCAGTGATGCAAGCAGCCGCGGCTGGCTTCGACATAGCCGGCTAGACGCTGCTCACCCTGAATATCCAGCATCGCGTAGCGATCGAGCGGCGGAAGGGCGCTTCGATCAGGGATCGCAAACGGCAGGCGAGCGAGGACCGGCGCCGCGCGGCGGCGCCTGGTGCTGACGCCTTCAATAGAAGCGATGTCCGTTCTCTCCGCTAGCGCTTTGATCAGTGCAACCAGCGGCGCCTCGAACTCTCCTCCAATGATGGAATCGGCTACCGTATCCAGCAGGTAGCCGGCATTCAGCGACGCATACAAACCGTAGAAGCAAATGTGCGCCGCGGGGTTGATTGTTTGGGCCTCGCGGCCGACGCGCACGCCGAGTCGCAACGCGGTATGCATCGGAACGGAGATGCCAATGAAACCGGCGCGCTCTACTTTCGCGGGATCGAATCCTTCCACCGAGACATCCAGTGCCTCGGCTTCATAGCCTTCGCGCCGGAGGAATCCGGCGGGCATAGCGATCCCGGCGGGCTGGTGACCAAGCTCGTAGCACGAGACCAAGAGCAGAGACCTCTGATTCGTATCGCGACTCTCCATAAGACCGGAAGAATCCTAGCGGCGGGCTTGCACTGCGGTCAAACCAGACGGGAGCCGAGTCCGCGAGCTGGAAAGCCTCCTGGACGAACCGGCGGCCCGGCAATAAGATTGGTGCATTACTCCGGTCTCATTTTCCGTCATATAGGTCAGAAGGAAGTCTGCTGCGCCAACCGCCCACGCCAGGGGCAACACAAGCTGTAGCTGGCGAGCCGAAAGCAGTCAGAAGGGCAGACTCGATGATCATTCAGCAGGGTGCGCCTATCGGATGCGCCGCAAGCGCCGATCCGGCGCCGCACGAATGGAGGATTGAGATGAGTGGTTCTCCCAACATAGCCCGAACCCCTGACCCGCGTGCACCGGTGGAGGAGCTTCGCGCGGTGACGGGTGACAAGCCCGATCCGCCGTTCAAAGCGATCGCCGGCCTGCTCAAGAGCGGCAAGGTCGTTCCGTTCCTGGGCGCGGGCGCCAACTTCGCGATGCGGGAATTGCCCGGGTCTGAATGGCACGAAGATGCTCCGTTTCTTCCGAGCGGCGCCGAACTCTCGTCATACCTGGCGACCGAGAGCAGCTTCCCCTTCCAGGATGAGCGTGAACGTGAGGACCTGGCGAAGGTTTCTTCATACTACGCGGAGGCGGTCGGCCGCGATCTGCTGCGCGAGTGCCTCTACCGCGTCTTCGCTCGAGACTACGCTCCGGGCATCATTCACGACTATCTCGCCTCGATAGAAAAGCCGCTGCTGATAGTCACCACGAACTACGACGATCTGACTGAGAAGGCATTCGCGAAGGCGGGGCGTCCGTACTACCTGGTGAGTCACCTGACCGATCGCGAAGATTGGGCCGAAGCCGTCCTGTGGTGGAAACACGATCCTGACAATCCCGAGGCCGCCTCCCCCGCGCCCGTCCATCCGAGCGACCTAAACAAGTACGTCGATCTGGACACGACGACGGTCATCTACAAAATGCACGGCACGGTCGACGCAATCAAGAACGAATGGAACAGCTACGTCATCACCGAGGATGATTACGTCGACTTTCTCGCGCGGATGACGGAAAAGACCGCAGTGCCGCCGATGTTCATGAAGCACTGCGACGAGAACCGCCAGTTTCTCTTCCTCGGGTACGGGCTGAAGGACTGGAACTTTCGCGTGGTGCTGCGGGACTTGATGAAGAGGAAGCGCGGCAGGCGCTCGTGGGCCATTCAGGTCAGGCCGACGCGGCTTGAAGCAAGATTGTGGGACAACCGCGGCGTTGACATATACGACATGGATATCAACACGCTGGTCGAGCGGCTCAGCATGGCTTAGGAGACAGTTATGAACACGCAACCGGCGCGCGCTCCCGACTTTTGCCCGTTCAAAGGGCTGGAGCCTTATACCGAGGACTATCGCGACTATTTCTTCGGCCGCGAGCCCGACGAGAAGACGATCATCTCGAATCTGCACGCGACGCCGCTGACGGTGCTCTATGGTACGAGCGGTGTGGGGAAGAGCTCGGTGCTGATGGCGGGAGTCGTGCCGCAGCTCAGGCAATCGGAGCGGCTGGCGGTCGTCGTCTTCAGAAGCTGGCAGAATGACAATTTCATCGACGCCCTGAAGCGCGAGGTGCTCACTTCGGTGAGGAGAGCCGCCGCAAAAGAAATCAGGGTGGATTTGTCCAAACCGTTCGACCAGTTTTTGGATGAGTGCACGAACGCTCTGGGAGGGCCGGTCCTTTTCATCCTCGATCAGTTTGAAGAGTACTTCTTGTATCATCCGCCCTCGAAAGCCGCAGACAGTTTCGATGCGATGCTGGCGCGAGCCGTCAACCGGCGCGACATCGACGCAACCTTCCTGCTTTCGATGCGCGAGGAGGAACTGAGCAAGCTGGACCGGTTCCGCGGCCGAATCCCCAACCTGCTGAGCAACACGCTGCGCTTGAACCATCTGGACCGCGCGTCCGCCGAAAAGGCCGTGCGCGAACCCTTGAATGAATATAACAGGCATGTTGACAGCGATCGCAGGATGACCATCGAAGACGAATTGGTTTCGAGGCTGCTCGACAAAGCGACTCCCGATCAGGATGCGTTCACCCAGATGTCGTGCCCGAATGGCGACGCTGCGGACGGGGGGTCGCAGGCCCACGTAGAGACCCCCGTATTGCAGATGCTGCTGACTCGGTTGTGGAACTACGAAAGAAAGGCGGGTTCACCCGTCTTGCGGTTGAACACGTTCGAGAAGGAGCTGCGCGGCGCTGAGAGCATCATGGGAGCGCACCTCGAGGAGGTCATGGGCCGGCTGACCGAGCGCGAGCGCGAAACGGCGGCCGAAGTGTTTCGCTTCCTTGTGACGCCCTCGCGCACGAAGATAGCGCAAGACCCTCGCTCGCTCGCATCGTGGGCCAATCTCGACGAGGGAGAAGTCGAGGCATTACTCGCGCGTCTCAGCTCGCACGAAGACATGCGCTTGCTTCGCGTAGTGCGTGCGCCGCGGCAACCGGTGCGCTACGAGATCTTCCACGACGTGCTGGCCAAGGCGATAACTGAATACGTTCAAACGCAGGTGCAACTCAAGACCGCCAAGCGCGCCGCCGAGGAGGCCGCGAAGAAGGAAAAGGAAGCTGCCAGCGAGCTTCAACTGCAACAGGCCCGCGCCCTGGCTGAAGCTGAGCGGCTTCAAGCGGAAGCACAAACGCGTCGTGCCGAAGCGGAGCGGGCAAGGGCCGAGGAACAGGAACGCCGTGCCGAGGCGGAGCGGCTTCGAGCTGAAGAACAACAGCGGCGGGTGGAGGAACAAGCGAAGGCTACTGGGCGGCTGAAGCGGCTGGTTGCCATGCTGGTGGTGACGGCGCTGCTCGCTGCCGGCGCCGCCGTCTACGCGACGATGAAGCGGAGTGAGGCGCAGGTCAAGCAACGGGAGGCAATCGCGGCGCAGACCAGGGCTGAGGAAGAGACGACGCGGGCCAACTCGGAGTTCGACCGCGCGAAGGAGGCATTACGACAAGCGGAACTCTTGGCGGAGGCCGCGACATTCGCTAACAACCAGGCAACCCACGACAGGGACGAGGCAATACGGCAAACCAAGCGCGCACAAATAGCGATCGCCCAAGAGAGAGACGCGCGCAGAAGCGCCGAAGAACAGGCGCGACTCCTCGTGGAACGAGACCGCCAGGCGGAGATCGAGAGGCAGGCAGTCAACACACTTCGCAAACCGGACCAGCTCACGAGAGAAGCGGTCGACCTTCGTCAGACCGGCGACCTCAAGAGCGCAATCGCAAAGTATCATGAGGCGCTGCATGCCTACGAGCAAACCGCCGACCGCGCGGGTGAAGCTCAGGCTAGCACTAATATCGGCGCGATCTACCTGGGCCAGGGCAAGTATGCCGACGCGGAGCCGTTCTATAGACGGGCGCTGGACATTCGCGAGAAGACGCAACGACCGGACAGCCCCAACCTCGCGTCGAGTCTCAATCAACTGGCACTCGTCTACTACTACCAGGGGAAGTACGCGGCGGCCGAGCCGCTCTTCACGCGGGCCATAGACATCTACAAGAGCTCGCTGGGGCCTTCTCACCCCTACGTGGCTACGACGCTCAACAACCTGGCGAATCTATATCGAAATCAGGGCACGCCTGCGAGCTACGCAAAGGCAGAACTGCTATATGAGGATGCGATAGCCATTCGCAAAAAAGTCCTGCGCCCGGACGACCCCGAGATAGCAACGAATCAAGCGGGTCTCGCCCGCCTCTATTCCAGGCAGGGGAAGTACGAGAAGGCCGCGCCGCTCTTCGAAGATGTGTTGCGTACTCGCGAGAAGGTGTTCGGCCCCGATCATCCAACCCTCGCTCTGACTCTCAGCGATCTCGCGACCGTTTACCGAGAACTGAACAGGTATGCCGAGGCCAAACCACTTTATGAGCGCGCCCTCGCGATTCGACAGAGGTCCTTGCCGCCCGGCCATCCCTACATCGCAGAGACCCTCGACGGCCTCGCTGTACTCTACTTCAAGCAAGGTAAGTATTCCGAGGCGCAGCCTCTCTTCAAGCAAGCGCTAGACATACGCGAAAAGGCCTTGGGGCCGGTCCATCCTGACATAGCTGCAAGCCTCAACCACTACGCCGCTTTGCTGCGTAAAACGAACCGGGACGACGAGGCCATCAGCATGGAATTGCGCGCGAAGGGAATGCTCGACACGCACGCACAACAAAACGTGAAGAAGCGATAGACGCCAGGTCGCGGTGAGATCGCAACACCGCGGCGCGTTCATTCAATTATGAACTCAAGCCTTCCGTGCGCTTCGCGCAGGGCGGCTTCGACTCGATCGGCCGATTCGGCGCGGCTGAAGATGAAGCCCAGATAGCTCGCTCCTTCGGGCGGCGGCGTGATCTCTTGAGTGACGTGCGCCGTAATGATGACGCCCTCGATTCCTGCGACGGCCTTTGACCCGGCCACACCAAGAACTTCTCTCAGCACACCAGCGCGAGGGATCGGGATCATCATCACGCCTGCCGCCTCGCGCTCGCGCTCGATGCCGCCCACATCTCGGCCGAGCGCGTGGCTGATCAGCATCTCTTCCAACGTGATCCCGCCCCCGAATCGCAAAGCGCGCGAACACAACCCGCCAATCGCTCGCGCTGCTACTTCGATCACCCACGCTCCCTCATCGTTCACACGCAGTTCAGCATGAACCGGCCCGCGTGAAAGACCCATCGCGCAAACCGCCGCTGCCGTGGTCGCGACGATCTCATTCTGGACGCTTTCAGAAAGCCGCGACGGAGTCACGTAGATCGTCTCCTCGAAGAACGGCCCATCGAGCGGGTCCGGTTTATCGAAGATGGCAAGAGCCCGAAACTCGCCGCCGGTGACGAGGCCCTCGACTGCGACTTCCACGCCCGGTATGAACTCTTCGACGAGCACTTCGCGAGCGGCGGCGCCTCCTCGCCTGGCGATCTCAGGGTTGGTCACGATGGCTTCGAGTCGACGCGCTGCCCCGGCGAATTCCTCCGCGTTGTCGGCGCGCATCACCCCTCGGCTGGTCGACAAGAAGACCGGCTTGACCACGCACGGATAGCTGACCTGCGCGGCCATTTCGCGCGGGTCTTCATCGAACGTGAAGTGCCAGAAACGGGGCACGCGGACGTTCGACCGGCTCAGCACCTCGCGCATTCGATGTTTGTTCTTCGCCGTGTACGCCGACTCAACGCTGTTGTGATTGATACCCAGCGCGCGGGCGACGTGAGCGGCGGCGACCGCCGTGTCTTCATCGACGGGGATCACTGCGTCGATTGGATGCTGCCGGACGAACTCCGCGGCTTGCTCAGCGGCGCGCTCGGGATCGACGAAATCCAGCGTGAGTAAGCCGGCCGGATTCTTGTCCTCCAGGGTACTCGCCCGTTCGGATGCGGCGACGACCTCGACACCAAGTCTCAGCGCCGCGTCAATGAACGCCTTGGTGCGATAGGTCGTCGTCGGCAACAACAGAAGGACTCGCGGCATTATGAGTCCAACCTACTTCGCGGCGCGCTCGTTGTCCAGCCCCTGAGCGTCGCGCGCGCCGTTCTGAGTTCAAGCTTCAGCTTGCCGCGTCCGGAGGGCAACCTGAAGGTTGAACTCAGAACCCAGCATCTTGTTACCGGGCTAGGCGGCGCGTTGATTCGAGGTTTCGGAACGGCTAGCATTGCGATTCAGCCTTCGCACTACATCGAATTTCAATGTAACGAGGACAGAGGGCAACGTGCCTCAACGAAACTACCGCGACCCGCTTCATAACATCATCTCGCTTGAAGAGTCCGTGCCCGAAGACCGGCTTCTCATCGACCTGATCGACACGCCGGAGTTTCAGCGGCTGCGGCGCATCAAGCAGCTCGGTTTGGCTCTCTTTACATATCAAGGCGCCGAGCACAGCAGATTCACTCACTCGCTCGGCGTGATGCATCTGATGACGCGGACCCTTGATCTGCTTGGTTCCCAGCAGCGCATCAGTCACGAAGCCCGCACGGTCGGGCGCGCCGGCGCGTTGCTTCACGACGTCGGCCACGGACCGTTCTCACACGTGATCGAGAAGGTGCTGGGCTTTCATCACGAAGACTGGACGCGCCGCATCGTCCTGGACGAAGGCACCGGGATCAACCGCGTGTTGCGCGAGTTCGACCCTGAGCTTCCCGGGCGAGTTGCGTCGCTTTACGATCACACCTACACGCCCGCATTCATCGCCCAGCTTGTCTCGTCACAACTGGATTGCGACCGGATGGACTACCTGTTGCGCGACAGCCTGATGACCGGCGCGAAGTACGGAATCTACGACCTGGAGTGGGTGCTGCATGCCTTGAAGATCGACGAACAGAATGACCGGGTGTATGTCGAGTCAAAGGGGCTCTACGCGGTTGAAGAGTACTTGCAAGCCCGTTACTACATGTTTCGGCAGGTCTACTTTCATCGCACGCTGCGGGCGGCGGAAGCAGTGCTGGTCTCGACGCTCAAGCGCGCTCGCGAGTTGATCGAAACCGGCGAACTGGGCTTCCGCGTGGCCGGGTCCATTCTCGAGAAGATGCTCACCGGCGAGAAGGTCGTCGCGTCCGAGTATCTGCAGCTCGACGACGTGGACCTGACGTTCCATCTCAAGCAATGGTCGCGCGATCGCGATCCGATACTCGCGGACCTGGCGGGCCGTTTCATCAACCGGAATCTGTTTAAGGCGATGGACCTGACGTTGGAGGGCGACGAGGTTCACGAGTTCCAGCAACGGGCCGCCGAGATAGTCATGCATGCGGGCTTCGATCCCGATTACTACCTGACGATGGACCGGGCCAGCGACGTGCCTTACTACGGTTACTACAGGCCGGAGCGGGCAGATCCGCGCGGCCTCATCTACATCGAAACTGCCGGCCCGCAGCCGGTGACGCGCGAGATCAGCGAGATTTCAGACGTGGTGCGGGGGCTGTCCGGCTACCGCATCGACCGGGTTTGTTTCCCCGCCGAGCTGAATGACGAAATGTCGCGTTTGTTATTCGGAATGGCCCGTCATCAACGTTAGCCACCGCTCTTAGATAACCGCCTCAATCGTGAACAACACGTCGGTCGACCACGCCGCGGCCGGCCCTTGCGCGATGTCCAGCATCACTTCGACATCGAGCGCGTTCCTTGGCGACGACGGGGCGCCAGTCGATATGCGCGGCCCGTCGACTAGCGTGAGCGGGTTCGCAGAGAGGACGGTTGCCGATTTGAGGTCGACCAGTCCGTGTTTGGCCGACGGGACAACAGCAGGTCCGGTCGGATTAACGCTGCGTATCGAACCCGCGATAGAAGGAGAAGTCTGCGGAGAAACCAACGACGCGCTAAGTCGATACCTCGTGTTGGTGCGCATCAGCAAACGAACGGATACCCGCGCGACAGCAGACTGGGATGATCCCGATACTCGAACGACGACGCGATCTCTTCCGACGCTAAACACCGTCGCGGACACGTCGCTGGTCGTGTTGACGGAAAGAGCCTCCGCGGCAGGCGATAGCACCACCGCCGGCACGACCCTTCCGCTGATCGGACCCGCGCCGGTCGATTGTCCTTGCGCGATGCCCGCATGAAACAAGAAGAGAAGGACTGCTGCGAACGCCGGAAGCAATCTAAACGTCCTCATGAGTTGGCCTCCTTCGCCGAAGGGTCGCGCCGCCTGATGTTGATCAGGTCAGCCGATGTGGTTGAGGTTGCCCGCCAACCGCATCGCGTTTAGTGTTTCGATCTCACTTCGGCAGCCGCCGTGTGCGGCATTGCTGGCCAATCGCAGGGCGACAGGTAGCCTTTTCGGTGAGCGATTCTTGAATCAGTGGAAGCTTGAGCGCCCCGGTTCGATTTCGCTACAAGGTCACTTCGAAAGAAATTGAGTGACGGGCTGACTATACCGCAAAAATTCTCACAGTCAATTCCCCGCACAGGTAGGCCGCGCGCGCGGGTGCAAGCCAGCCCTGTTCGGTCGAGCATTTACCTTTTCGCATCCGCATACGCTTGCTGATATCTAACCAGCGCGGCGTGGAAGCGCTCGCCGTCCCCTTGGGACGCAAGGGCGAATTTCTGAGAACCGGTTTGAAAGCGGACCGTTATCGTGTCCTTGGTGATTGTAGCGCCTACGCCGACGACGTTGGAGGCGAAGGGGTGTTCGCCGTCGTAACGAACACCGAGCGGGCTCACTGCAAGAGTCCCTCGACACGAACCCCGCAGCCGTCCGTGGAGATGTCTGACCTGGATCGTCACCGGCAGTGGTTCCGCCGCTTTCTCGCGTTGTTTCTTTTCGATGGCTTCGATCTTGTCGTCGAGAATCGCGACCGGGTAGATGACACTCCCGCCGAGTTCACGCGCCTCTTTGTATCGTGCGACTGCCTTGGCGGTGTCGCCGTGTTGGAGCGCGATGTCGCCGAGCGCGGCGATCGCGGACCGGTAGGCATCGGGAGCCGTAGGCGGAACCCGGCTGAAATAGGTCGCGGCCTGGTCGAGTTGGCCGAGCTTAAACAGCGAGTGTGCGAGCGAGAATATGACCTCGGCCGTGCCCTTGCCGTTGACCATCGCGAACTCGAGGTCGTTCACCGCTTCCGCGTACTCGTTGCGACGGTACTTGGCCAATCCTTGAATCCGCCGCGCGTCGGGGTCGGCGGCCCTGGCGGCCTCGGCCTCGCGGCGCTCTTTCATTTCGTTGAGGCGGGCGCGCAGTTGTTTGTCTTCGGGGAATAACTCGATTATTGGCTCGCACTCTTTGATCGCGCCGTCGAGGTCGCCCCGCGCGATGGCCTTGTCGCACGCGACTCTGAGTTTCTCCTTGACTTGATCATTGATAGCGCGCGCTTGCGGGTTTTGGCGTTCGATCGCCAGGACTTGTCTCGAGTAGTAGTAGGCACTTGAGCGCGCGGGGTCGACGAGGTCACCCGCGTCCAATGCTTTCTCCGCCTTGAGCAGCAGCTCGCGGATTTCGCCGTGGCGCGCAGCGAGTTGGGCTTCGAGCCTTGACTTGGCAATTCGCGCATCGTCATCGTCACCGAAGTTGTCGACGAGGGCCTGATACGTGTCGAGGGCCTGAGCATAGTCGCGCCGCCCAAGCGCGCTCTTGGCTGACTGATGCAGCGCGTTCCGCACACTCTCGCGCATTTCGATCGCAAACTGGTTCGACTGGTCCAATCGTATGATCAGGTCCGCGTAGTAGAGCGCGCTGTCCGGATAGGGCGCTCCAAAGCGGCGACGGTTGAAAGCGTCCTCGCCGGCCTTCTGATAATCGGCTATGCGCTCCTCGGCGGACCTGCCCGGATTGCCCGGCGGTTCTACCGGCGCCAGCTTTCGTTCGAGCGACTGCGCCTCATTGATGACTATCTGCTCAATTACGGGAGCGAAGCCTTCTTTGGTTATTTCGAGTCTGTAGGTCCCAATATCCATTCCTTCGATCTTCACCGGCGAGCGCCCATACTCCTTCGAGTTGATCTTCACATCCGCGCCGGAGGGAACCGTCAAGATGAGAAGCTGGTCCACCTTTGACGGCTTTTGGGTTAGCAAGATGTAGGAGGCTATTGCTATTCCAACCAGGATCAAGGCTGAGGCCGCCGCAAGCAGGCGCCACATCATTCGAGCCTTACGATAGCCCGCGCGCCCCAGGCCGTCCTCAGGAATCCGGCCTTCAGTTTTCGCTGCCGGTCCCTGAAGTTCGCCGGGTGCGCCGTATGCGCTTTCCGCGGGGGGTGATTCGTTGTCAGCTACAGACTTCATTTTTTGTCCGGCAAATCAGCCGCCGCGCGTCACCTAGATGACGTTCTCTGCGAGCACCCGGGCCGCGACGCGGTCGACAATCCTCCGCGCCGTTTTCACGGCATTCTTCAAGTGCAGATCGCGGGTGAGGTGCCCACCGACGTAAATACCAGGCACGGTCGTCTCGTACGTATCCGCATTGTAGACCGGCCGGCCGTCGGCGGCGATCTCGGCGCCGGCCTCCTCCAGCAGTCGCGTGTCGGGATCGGCGCCGATCAGAGTAAATACATTGTCGCAAATGAACTCTCTATATTGATCGCCGCTCTCGCCCCGGCACAAGAGCAAAACGTGGCTGGCATGAATCTCGCGGACCTCGGACCACGCGATTAGCTCAATCCTACCTTCCTCTATCGCGCGCTGTAGAGGTTCGAGGACCCACGGCTTTATCTTCGCCCGGGTCGCTCCGGCAACAAAGTGGTAGGTCGCACTCTTGTCTGATTCATCCGCGGCCTCGATCGACGGCCTGCGAATCGAGAGAGCTACGTGCGCGCCGGCTTCGGCAAGAGAGAGCGCGGCTTCTGCAGCCGAGTTGCCGCCACCGACGACAAGCACTCGCTTAGCCTGGAACGGATGTGCGTCAACAAACCGATGCGAAACTATGGGAAGCTCTTCCCCGGGGACGTTCAACCTGCGGCGGCGACCGAACCCTCCTACCGCCACCAGAACTGCGTGAGATTCATACTCGGACCTGTTGGTCTTGGCGACGAGGCCTTCGGATTCCCTTTTTATTCTCAGGACCTCTTCCGAAGTCCGGACGCGGAGACCCTCCTTGGCAACCAAATCGGCGTAGTGCTCGATGACCATCTCCCGTGTCGGTTTTTCCACAGCCGAGAGCGCTCCTTGAACCAACTCGACTTCGTCAGACGAGGAAAAAAGCCGCCGCCCGAACGGATAACCTTGAACGGTGTTAGCGATCTGTCCGCGCTCTACTACCAAATACTCAAGTCCATGCCGTTTGGCGGAGAGTGCGGCCGCGAGCCCCGCCGGGCCGCCCCCAACAATTATGAGATCGAACATCGCGCAGTGCCTGCTCTCAACTAACTGGCCAAAGAATACATCACCGTCGCCATGCGCGGCAACAACCACGCCTGTAGGTGTCTTCGCGATCTCCGAGTAATTCGAGACGGATGATCAGTGGCCTTTAGCCTGCGGACTCACTGAATTTGTACCCCACGCCCCACACTGTCAGGACATACTTCGGTCTCTTCGGGTTTTCTTCTATTTTCGTTCGCAACCGATTGACGTGAGGATCTATGTTCCGCTTGTACCCCTCGTACGCAGTATCCCAGATGAAGTTGAGGAGGTCTTGCCTGGAATACACGAACCCGGGTGAGGAGGCCAGTAGTTTGAGAATCTTGAATTCGATAGGTGTGAGGGAGACCTTTTTGCCATCGACTTTGACGACATGCCGGTCAAGATCGATCTCAAGCGCGCCGCGAACTATGTGGCGCGGTTTCAACCTGCGGTACTCTCCCGATGCCCTCCTGAGCAGGGCCTGAACTCTCATCCCTAGTTCAACATTGCTGAAGGGCTTTGAAACGTAGTCATCGGCTCCAAGTGAGAACCCTTCAACTTTGTCCGCTTCGTTCGACTTTTCAGTAAGCATCAGGATTGGGGCCTTGATCCCCTTATCTCTGATCATTCGGCACAACCGGAATCCGTCGACGCCCGGCATCACAACGTCGAGGATGATAACGTCGGGCGATGAAGATAGCACTTGTTTAAGTCCTTGCAGCCCGTCGTCGGCTTCCAGGACTTCGTATCCCTTTTCTTTTAGGTATCCCGCAACAGTTAAACGAATCGAGCTGCTGTCGTCAACTATGAGAACCCGCTTGGAGATGTTAGTGGACATCACGTGCGCAGAATCCTCCCTGTACTTGATCGCCAGTGACGTTTACCTAAAGGAGCCGCATTGGCATTACGACATACTGATAATCGCCGCTACCTTCGGGCCGCAGCAAGGCAGGACTCTGCTCGTCCTTGAACTCGAAAGAAACCTGTTCGGTTCCAACGACTCCAAGAAAATCAAGCACGTACTGTGCATTGAAGCCTATACCAACGGAGTCGCCGCTGTAGTCCACGGCGATCACTTCCCTCGCCTCTCCGACATCGGCGCTCTCCGCAGTGATGTTCAATCGTCCGTCACCAATACTGAGCTTCACACCATGACTTCTCTCATCCGCCATCAACGCCGCTCTGCGTATTGCCTGGGCGAACTTGTCGGAGTTCAACACAATCAGCTTGTCGTTGCCTTTCGGCAGCACGAGTTCATAGTTCGGAAACTGCCCGGAGAGCATTCTGGACGCAAGCACCCGATGGCCGAGCTTGAAAAAGAGGTGGTTGTCATCTTTCCCAAACTGCAAGTCGCCCTCCGCCCCTGCCGTGAGCTTCGACAACTCGCCAAGCGCTTTCTTAGGTACGATGACGCGAGTGGTCTCTGCGCCAAGGTCATTTTCCAGTGACGCCGAAGCCAGAGCCAGCCGATGGCCATCTGTCGAGACCATCTCGATTCTCCGGTCGGCAAGATGAAACAGAGAACCGTTCAGGGCGTACCTCGACTCTTCCTGGGTGATCGCAAAGTGGGTGCGGTTGATCAGCGTATGCACGAGCGCAGCCGGAATTGCAATGACCATTTCTGCTGCTCTAGGGGTCGTCGGGAAGTGCTCCTTCGCTTGGCCAACCAGTTTGAACTCTGACGCCCCACAAGTGATCTTGACCCGGTCGTTAGCCTCTTTGTTAAAGCTTATGTCGGCGTCGGGAAGACTGCGCACGATGTCAAAGAGCTTCCTGGCTTGTAAAACTATCGAACCTGTTTCTGCTACGTCTGCCTCGCAGCCCGTCCACATCGATACATCCAGGTCGGTCGCCACCATTGAGACCGACGACGCATCCGTGGATTCAATCAGGACGTTGGACAAGATAGGAATGGTGTTCTTCTTCTCGACCACTCCCTGTAACAGGTTTAGTTCTCCCTGAATCTTCGCTTTTGGGGTACTGAATCGCATCTTTCTTCACCTCATTACTAATACTGAGAAATACTATCAATAATGTAATAACTAGAAGTAGTAGAATAACCTGTGGAAATGTGGAAAATCTCTGCAATCATAGTCATCACAAAACTTAAGAATCAAACTGACTGTGGTAATTCTGTGAATAACCTGTCGAAGTTCCAACCGGAATATGGCCCACTCCTAGCAGGCGCGACGTTTTCCTACGAAATACTCTAAGGCTAGGCTGTGGAAGAATTGTATAAGTCATTTTATTTCTGAAATAAGATTGTTAATAAGCTTGTGGAAAAAATTGTCTTTCTCATAAAGACGCGATATCTTGTTGATGCTGTGCAGCACCGTTGTATGGTGCTTTCCACCAAACTCCCTTCCTATTTCCGGCAGACTCCCTCTGGTAAGTGACTTACATAGATACATTGCAACTTGGCGCGGCTCGGAAATACTCCGCGAGTTGTTCTTCGACTTCAAATCGGTGACTCTCAGCCCGTAGTGTTCAGCCACGACCCTCTGGATGGTCTCAATTGTTATACCGCCGCTCTCCTCGTTGATAATATTCCTTAATACCTCCTGTGCCAGATCCAAACATATCGGCAGCCCCTTGAGGGAGGCGTACGCGACCAGCCTGACCAACGATCCCTCCAGTTCCCGGATATTGGACCTGATCTTACTGGCGATGAACAGAGCGACGTTATCAGGAAGGGCAATTTTCTCGATGTCCGCCTTTCGTTTGAGGATCGCGATCTTCGTTTCCAGGTCTGGAGGCTGAATATCGGCAATCAACCCCCATTCAAACCTCGAGTGAAGTCTCTCTTCGAGAGTCGGAATCTCCTTTGGCGGCGAGTCGCTGGATATCACTATCTGCTTCTGCGAATCATAGAGCGCATTGAATGTGTGGAAGAACTCTTCCTGGGTTCGTTCCTTACCAGCAAGGAACTGAACGTCGTCCATCAACAGGACATCGATCGTTCTATACTTCTCGCGGAATCTGATCGTCTTGTCATAGCGAATCGCATTAATCAACTCGTTCATGAATTTCTCGGATGAAATATACGTAAGGCGCAAGTCGTTATTTCTGAGTTTTATTGCATGACCGATTGCGTGCATGAGATGGGTCTTGCCCAGACCGACGCCGCCGTATATGAAAAGCGGGTTATACGTCTTTGACGGCATATCCACGACGGCCAGCGCGGCGGCGTGGGCGAACTGATTACATGACCCAACAACAAACGTGTCGAAGGTGTACTTGGGGTTCAACAGAAGCTCTGAGCTTTCAGTACCTGGAGTACGTGCCAATGCTGCACCAGCGGAGGCCCGCGATGAGGTCGTGATCGCCTTTGCGCCATCGGCAGAAGCAGAGACGCTTCTGGCAATCGCCTGGCCAGCTTCGTCGATCAAAAACGCAACCCTGCAGCCGTCGAGGTGCAGCTCTTGTAGCGACTCTTCAAGAACATCGAAGTAATTGCTGGCGATCCAATCCCTAAACATCTCGTTGGGAACCTTCAGAAAGACAGTCGATTCGTCCCGGCTTGCGGAGGTGATGGGCTTGAACCAGGTGTTAAAGCTCTGGTGATTGACCCTCTTTTCGATTGCCGAGAGGATGGAAGCCAGAATATCCACCTGCATAAGTCCGCTACTTTCTAGGAATCGGCGACGACATGGAGTCTCGGAGTTGAGGCTTGTCCGCGATTCCGAGTATGACCCCGGCACGCCGGATTGTGCCCGGAGTCCGACTGCAAACTCACCGTAACCGATCACAGCCAGTGACAGCCTGGTTGCGCGTGTGACAACTCTGCAGATTCGATTCAAGGAACGCGCAGAGACTAACATACCTAGCTCTGGCGTTTCAATCTCGTCAAATGCATCCATGCATCCGGGATGGCCGAGTGCCTATCGGTAGCTTATTGCGACCAACCGTTCAACGCCGTGCTCGTTCTGCCAGAGCCGCCTCTATCGTCGCGCGTTCGAGTTCAACCGTGGCGCGCAGAATGTCGACATCCGGATCTGACATCGCCCTTTGAAGCTGACGCTCGGCGTGGCCTTTGAGTTCGAGCGCTCGCGCTAGGTCGATGTCTTCGGGACGGCTGGCTCGGTCGGCGAGCACCGTAACTCGATCAGGAGTCACTTCGACGAAACCATCGCTTATTGCGAGTTCGCCTTTCTCGTCGCCTATGTGATACGTGAGAAGTCCGGCCGGCTTGAGTTGCGAGAAAAGCTTCGCGTGCCCAACCAGGATGCCAAGCTCCCCGTCGAGTCCCGGCACTTCGACCCGGTCGACTTCGGCGGCGAAGACGCTTCGTTCCGGCGTCACAACTTCTAAATGAATCCTATCGCTCATCTCGGCGCTCTAAAACGGAATACAAACAGTATTGTAAGGCGATCACATTGTACTGGCCTTCTCCACGGCCTCGTCTATGCCGCCGACCATGAAGAACGCTTGTTCAGGAAGATCGTCGTGCTTACCGGATACCAACTCCTTGAAACCACGAACTGTCTCTTCCAGCGGGACGAACTTACCCTTGCGGCCCGTGAACTGCTCCGCTACGTGGAATGGTTGCGACAGAAATCTCTGAATCTTGCGCGCCCGGGCCACTGTGAGCTTGTCTTCCTCCGACAGTTCGTCTATGCCAAGGATCGCGATGATGTCTTGCAGGTCCTTGTAGCGCTGAAGGATGCGCTTTACCTCCTGGGCAACATCGTAGTGGTCGCGGCCGACGATTCGCGGATCGAGTATGCGAGAGGTCGACGCAAGCGGATCCACTGCCGGGAATATGCCGAGTTCGGAAATCTGCCGGGACAGAGCCGTCACCGCGTCCAGATGAGCAAACGTCGTTGCCGGCGCCGGATCTGTATAGTCATCCGCCGGTACGTATATCGCCTGCACCGACGTGATGGATCCCTTCCTGGTGGAGGTGATGCGCTCCTGAAGCTCTCCCATTTCGCCGGCGAGGGTTGGCTGATAGCCGACGGCGGAAGGCATTCGGCCGAGTAGCGCGGAGACTTCGGACCCCGCTTGCGTGAACCGGAATATATTGTCGATGAACAGCAGGACGTCGGTGCCGGCTTCGTCCCGGAAATACTCCGCTACGGTGAGCGCGGTCAACGCAACGCGCAACCTGGCGCCTGGCGGCTCGGTCATCTGCCCGTACACAAGCGCGGCCTTCGACTTCCCAACCGCCGACATATCTACACGGCTCAGGTCAAAATCGTTCGTTGATTCATAGTGAGAGTAAAACGACTCGCCGAAATTCATGACGACCTTCGACTCGACCATTTCTCGTATGAGGTCGTTTCCTTCGCGGGTCCGCTCCCCCACCCCGCCGAAGACCGAAAAACCCCCGTGCTTCATCGCGACGTTGTTTATCAGCTCCATGATGAGCACCGTTTTTCCAACCCCGGCGCCCCCGAAAAGCCCTATCTTGCCGCCGCGCAAGAACGGCTCGAGTAGGTCGACCACCTTGATGCCGGTCACGAACATTTCTAGCTCGGTGGACTGGTCCTGAAAGTCCGGAGCGTGTCGGTGGATGGGATAGCGGGTTGGTGACACGATCGGCCCGAGCTTATCGACCGGCTCGCCGATTACATTCAAGACGCGTCCGAGCGTCGCAGGTCCCACTGGCACCGTTATCGGACCTCCCGTGTCAATGGCGGTCATTCCACGGACCAACCCCTCGGTCGGCTCCATCGCGACGCACCTGCATCGGCCCTCGCCAAGGTGTTGCTGCACCTCGACCGTTACGCGCATCGGCTCGGGAACGTCGAAGCCATCGCTGACTACCTGCAAGGACTGGTATATCGGCGGAAGCGACGCCTCGCCGAACTCAACGTCCACGACCGGGCCTATCACCTGTATCACCTTGCCCTCATTTGCCATTGATTCCCTCTCCCATATTTGAATAGGTCCCAGAGTTTGCGACCGCTGCTGCTTCGGGGCCGAACCGAACCGGGTGAACAAAGTTTTCAACGATACCATAAGCCAAAAATGTTGGCCACGTCTTTTGCGGCCGGCGGGGCCGGCCGGACACCGGGCTACCTGATTGATAACGACGGACCGGCGAATCGTCCCGGCGTGTCACCGTGCGCTATTTCGCTCGCGGCCTGGCCGGTTTGTCATTCGGTCATAGTGAGCGGCCCAGGAGGTCAGACCGAACGATGTCCGATGGGCGCAGCCGGTCCGGCCGGGGGAGATTGCCGAGAATCTTCTGAAATAGCTGGACTTGTTGGCGATAAGCGCCCTCGGGTGCAAGGGCACGACGATTGCCGCTTCAACGGCTAACAAACGACAGATGCTCTTGGCCGCGTCGTCGCGGGACTCAGCTTTCACAGCGCCGACGTGGCCTTTCCTTTTTTGAATGTTTCACGTGAAACATCCCGACGCCCTTCGCCCCGGAACCTTGCGGCGGCCGGTTTATGTGATATGGTAGACCGCATGGCACGGGTCATAGCGATCGCCAACCAGAAGGGAGGAGTCGGCAAGACCACCACTGCGATAAATCTGGGAGCCAGCCTCGCCGTCGCCGACATGAGGGTCCTGGTGGTTGACGCCGACCCGCAAGGCAACAGTTCCAGCGGCTTCGGATTGCGAGGAACCTACCGCAAAAGCTTGTATCATTCTTTGGTCCTGAATGAGCCCCTTGAGAGCATCCTGTTAACGACGGAACTGCCCAATCTGAACCTGGTTCCTTCCGAAAAAGCGCTCGTGGCGGCCGAAATCGAACTCGTTGACGCCGACAATCGCGAGTACTACCTCAAGCGGCTACTCGAACAAGTCGTCCATCAGTACGATTACATTCTGATCGACTGTCCCCCAAGCCTTGGACTGCTCACCCTGAATGCTCTGGCCGCCGCAACTTCGGTGCTCATCCCGATTCAGTGCGAGTACTTTGCTCTGGAAGGCGTCTCAGACCTCTGGGACACGCTGGTCAAGGTTCGAAGAAACATAAACCCGAGCCTGACCGTCGAGGGGTTCCTTCTGACGATGTTCGATGAAAGAACGAACCTGTCGAACCAGGTCGTCTCCGATCTCAGGGGGGTTCTTGGCTCCCAGGTCTTCTCAACAATCGTGCATCGGAACGTGAAGCTGGCGGAGGCGCCGAGCCACGGAAAACCGATCATCCTCTACGATATCAAGTCCAAGGGAGCCGAGTGCTACTTGAGGCTGGCAAAGGAGGTCATTAGCAATAATGTCAAGAAGAGCTCTGGGAAGGGGGCTTGACGCGCTGTTCACCAAAACGGCCGTCCGGGAGGCGGACGTCGTAGACGTCGACATCGATCTGATAGACCGCTCGGCCTACCAGCCGCGACAGGTCTTCAAGGAAAAGGCAATCGAGGAACTCGCCAGTTCGATCAAGGCCAATGGCATCCTGCAGCCGATCATAGTCCGACGCGTGGGAGACCGCTTTCAAATCATAGCCGGAGAGCGGCGGTGGAGGGCGGCGCAGAGGGCCGGTCTCCAGAGAATCACCTGCGTAATACGGGACGCGCCCGATCAAAACCTGCTCGAGTTGTCGCTCATCGAGAACATTCAGCGCGAAGAATTGAATCCCATCGAAGAGGCCGCGGCCTATAGGCGCCTCGTAGATGAACTGAGCGTAACCCAGGAGGAAGTTGCCCGCAGAGTCGGCAAAGACAGATCGTCGGTAACCAACTCGCTCAGATTGCTTCGTCTTCCTCGAGAGGTTCAGAGGTTGGTCGAGGATGAGAAGCTCTCGATGGGTCACGCGAGGGCCTTGCTCGCCATCGGCCCCGCCGACCGCCAGAAGTCGCTCGCCGCGGTGATCGTTGCAAGGTCGCTTTCAGTGAGGGAAACAGAAACTCTAATCAAGCGCGCCCAATCGGCTCCGTCCACGGGTTCGCAAGCCAGGAAAGCGCCTAGAAGAGCAGAGAGCGACAGCGCCAACATTCTTGCGGCGGAATCCAAGCTCAGTCGAAAGCTGGCGGCCCCGGTCAGGATAAAATTGAGCCAGGGGAAGGGCGTTATCGAGATCAAGTTCTCTTCGACCGACGACCTGACGCGTATTTATGACCTTCTGGCGCGGATTCCGCCTGCCAGGTAGCATCAATGCCGTCAGTTGGCTACGTCATGTCCCCGCGCCGCACCCAGGGGTGTTATTGCGAATGTCCCGATCCCGAATCTGGCATTTCGGTCTTCCGGGCGGCAGTTGTAGCGTTGCCGTGCCAGTGTTCGCACACGTGGTGGCCACGGCGATCAATCGCCAGCCGGGAGGAGCGTCCTGCAAATAGAACGTGCAACCTCGCCTCGTCGCCGTGCCCCTGCCGCTAAGCCTCGTACCGTCACAGCAAATGAGATACTCGCCTGTTGAGGAGTTGAATAGCAGCTTGCCGCTGGGGCCCTCCTCCTGTATCGACACGTCAAAGACCGTGACCGTGAATGAGCACATCGCGGAGTTGCCGGACGTGTCGGTCGCAGTGCAACCTACCGTTGTTGTTCCCAGCGCAAACGCGGAGCCGGACGCGGGCGCGCAACTTAGCAACACACCCGGACAGTTGTCGCTGAACGCCGGTGAGGGAAACAGCACTGCAACCGATGGCTGCCCCGGACGTGCAGTCAGGGCGATGATGTCCGAGGGGCATACGATGCTGGGTGGCTGGTTGTCGGTGACAGTGACCGTAAACGAGCAACTTGAGGTCCTCCCGCCGGAATCAGTCGCCGTGGCCGTCATGTTAGTCGTTCCTTTCGGGAAGCTGGAACCTGATGGAGGCGAGCTGACGACGGCTACGCCATCGCAGTTGTCCGAAGCGGTGACGGTGTAGTTCACCACCGCCGAACACTGGTTCAATGCCGTCGACACTGACACGTTGGCCGGGCACGTTACCATCGGCGCCGGGTTGGAAACCACAGTAGACGCCATCGCCGACAGATCATTCATGTCGGGATCACCCGTCGCCGAGCTGACCGTCGATTCGTTGCCGATGATCGTGCCATCAGCGACGGAGCAACCGACGGTTACTACCAACGTGAACCTGGCCGTGCCGGGTGCCAACGACGAAAGCATGCATGTGACCGTTCCCGAGTCGCCGACCGAAGGAGTGATGCAAGACCAGCCCGGCGGAGCGCTCATCGACTTAAAGGTTGTGTTGGCCGGAATCGCGTCCGCCACGGTCACGTTCAGCGCCGGGTCCGGCCCGTTGTTGCTGACGTCGATGGTGTAGGTGATGTCTGACCCGCTCACGACCGGGTCGGGCGAATCGGTCTTCGTGATCGACAGATCGGCGCTGGCCGGCGGGAACATGAAATAGGCCACCGGCATGTCGTGGTCGGAGAGGCGCTCGGGCCGGTTGGGGTCATTTCTGAATGTCTCCGGAAAATCGGCATCGTTCCGTGCGTAGGCGAGCTTGCTGAACAGCGAAAACAGGCTCGGATTGACGAGTTCATGGTCGAGCGCCTGAGCATTGCCATCGAAGCTAAACGAGTAGCGCTGATCGGCCGTCGCCGAGTCAATCAGATCAACGAGGTCCGGACTCACCAGATCGCTCGACGCGAGCACAGCCTCAGAAGCGGCTGTGGGAGTACCTTTTACGGTTCCTATAATGTCGACGTAGCCGTCGTTGAATTGAAATGCGTTGTAGTCTCCGATGGATATGATCTTCTCATTCGGGTCGGCCGCCTGGCGAGACTGTATCAGGTTGGCGAGGAACTCGGCCTGCGCCCTGCGTTTCGCCCGGACGCGGTTGCCGTCGGCGGGATCGTCAATCCCCGAGAGAGATCGCAAGTGATTCACGATCACCGTGAGCGCGACGGCTGAACTGCCGCTGGGGGCGGCGATGGTAGCGCGCAGAACCAGTGGCGGCCGGTCGTTGAGAGTCTCGGGCAATCCGGTATTCGGATTGATGAAGGCGTCGGTCTTGCCGACTTGGGTCACGTCCAGCACCATAACCCGCGCACTCTTGACCAGCAGCCCCACGTCTATGCCCCCGCTATCGTTGCCTTCGAAGAGGTAGGCTTGATAATTCGGGTTGGGATCGCCGGCGGCAACCGCGTCGTTGTTGACCTTCGTGGCCACTGCCTGCAGCGTCGAAAGATTCTCCAACTCCTCGACGCCGATGATGTCCGGGGTGCGCATGACATTTCTGATCGCGAGCGACGCCTTGTTCAATCGGTTGTTGAACGCGGTCGTTGTCAGCACCGGCTCGCCGATCGCGGGGTCATTGACCGTGTCGAAGAAGCGCTCCACATTGAACGAGGCAACTGTGAACTCATTGCCGGCGGGAATGGGAACCGGGACGGCGCTGATGTTACCCGAAGATGAAGGCGGGGTCGAAGGGTCGGGAAGGATCGTATAAGCACGGAACCCATAATCCAGCGGACCGACGAGGTTGGTCACGACTGCTCCGGCTGTTACTTCGATGGCCATCGCCCCGACCTGGCCATCGCTGTCTACGCGCAACTTCTCCGGGTTGGCATCGAATCGCGGCACGCAGCAAGGCGACCCGGTAGGCAGCGGATCGGGAAGCTCGACTCCCGGCTCGCGAAACGGGCGGGCGATGCCCGTGATCACGCCGTAGAAAACACCGTTGCTCGTCGAAGTGGCGTTGGCCTCGCTGACGTTTCCCTGCGTAGGCGCAACGACGGTCAACGAGTCTACACGCACACGCATTCCCTCGAATCTTTCGAGCTGCTCGATCGTTCCCGCGGGACTCGTATCGGCTGCCGTCAGCGTGACCGCAGCGGGCAGGGGATTCCCAGTCGACAAAACGGTGACACTCGGCGATCCCGCGATCTCCGTGGCGGGCGGACTGTTTGGGTCCGATGAAGGAATGAACTCCTGTACCGTACCCGTCACCAGCACCGAGTTTCCAACGACTGCGCCCGAGGGCAACGAGTTCCCAGTGAAGACGAAGATGCCTTCCGAGGTGTTCGGATTAGCGTCGACGCCCGCGTCAGGAGCCTGAACGAAGAACCCGCCGGCGGATCCGGCTTTGATAGCGGTGACGATCCCGCTGGTGGTCAACACGCTGCCCGCCAGCGGGGAACTGGCGCCGGCGCCCTGAATGTCGTGAATCGGCGTGATCGTGACATCGTCATTGGTGATGGTCCCGAGGCCCTGGCCGTCGGCGACGCCCGCACCAACGACGTTCGTCACGTTGACGAAGAAAGTCTCATTCGGTTCTACAGTGAGGTCACCGTTGACCGTGACAGCGAAAGTCCTGCTCGAATTGCCTGACGCGATTGTCTGGCCGGTCAAGTTGAGCGCGACGTAGTCGTTGTCCGACACCATCGCTGAATTGTCTTGTGTAGCGATGTCGAAGGTGACCCCGCCCGGACCGGCCGCTACTGAGAGGCTGAGCGTGAAAGTCGCCGTCGTCGTTCCGCTATCGCCTTCGACAACTGCAACGTCGTCTATGGACAGGCTCGGGGTTGGAGACGATGTGCCGGTTATGCTGATGTCATCGACGCCGATCCACTCATCGTTCCCAGCCGCGTTAGACGTGATGACTCGCACCTGGACGAGCGCCTGGTTGTCCGCGGCGGCGGGAAGCATCGCGTTAACGGGAGTCACCAGCGTCGCCAAGCTCGGTCCCGTCGTCGCGTCGGCGATGAATCCGGCGGGAACGTTCGTGAAGTTTCCCGACGATCCCACCCGGAACTGGAGCGCGACCGGACTGATCGCATTGTCGACCGAGCCGTCGAGATCGCGCAGATTATACGCGACGGTGATATTAGTCCGGCCGGCAGTGTTGAGATTGATCAGTATGTAGGGCGCGTCGGCAGTCCCCGATCCGTTCAGCGCGATGGTCGGGTTGGCTATCCCGTCAAACTCAGCAACGCCGCCGTTAGCGAGCGTATTCGGGTTGGATTGATTGGCGATCACGTCAAGGTCATTCGCGAGGGCGCTCACCGTGAGCAGGGTCTGGGGATCCACACCGGTGCTCGTCGTGATGTCCTGGCCGAGAAACCCCACGATTCCGGGCACGCCGTTCCAGTTGTCGTTCGCCGTAATGAGCGTCGTCGTAGTCCAGTTCTGTGCGAACGGCAGCGTCTGTGCCGTGTTGTCAGCGTGCACCAGCCAGAGTGCGGCTCTGAATAGTCCGCCACCGAGCAGCAGAAACACAGCGGCAAGTCCCAGAATCTTCGAGCGACGAGCGACGAGACGCTTGATTGAACGGGGTAGATCGCAGCAAAAGAACCGCCGAGCTAGACTGGAGTGATCTTCGATAGCTTTCATCGTGTGTTGCGCCCGTCTGACCACATCCGGCAGGCAAGTTACACGACGCCCGGCGACTGAGGATCAGATGAGGGCCTACTCCTCTCCTTCAAGAAGCCACCCGCTTGTTCGATGAGAACTGGTTACCCTGACTGGCGCGCATTGTAGCGGAGCGGCCATCGCTCTGCAACACGCCGCGCCTCCTCAGCCCCGCCCCAGCTCATCTGACTTTCACCGCCGTCGCCTTTCTAGTATAAATACAGCTCTCGATTCCGGTACGACACCCGCAATCTCCACGACAGAGGAGGATGACACGTGCGAAGAAGCTGCGTTCTATTTCTGACGCTGGTTCTGGTGGCGCCTGCCGCATTTGCGCAGGACAAACTGCTCACGATCGACGACATCTTCGATCCCGTAAAAAGAGTCAACTTCAACGGCTCTCCCCCGTTCGGGCTGACGTGGCTGAGGGACGGCGCGCATTATCTGCAATCCAAAGTCGACGCCCAAACACGCACGGCTCAGCTTCTTCGAGTGAATGCGCTCACGGGCGAGTCCGCGCCGTTCTTCGACGCCGCCAGGATGGAAGCGGCTCTGGCAGCCCTTCCTGGGTTCAGCGTGGAAGACGCAAGGCGGCTCTCACATCGCGGCTCGTACCAGATGAACGAAACGCGGACGGCCGTCCTGCTCAATCATGCCAACGATCTGTTCTATTACGAATTCGGCAGTGACAAAGCGATGCGACTGACCAACACCGCCGAGGAGGAAGTCGGTGAGGAGTTCAGCCCCGACTCGCGCATGATCAGCTTCGTCCGCAACAACAACCTCTGCATCGTCGACATCGCGACTCAGCGCGAGCGCACGCTGACCGGCGACGGCGGGCCGAAGATATTCAACGGACGGTTGAACTGGGTGTACCAGGAAGAACTCTACGGCCGCGGCAACTTCAAGGCGTACTGGTGGAGCCCCGACTCGACGAGAATCGCCTACCTGCGACTTGACGACAATCCGGTCCACGAATTCACGATCGTCGATCACATCCCCCATCTTCAAGAGACCGAGACGACGCCTTACCCCAAAGCCGGTGATCCGAATCCCGGTGTGAAGCTCGGCGTCGTTAACTCGGCGGGTGGAGCAACTCGCTGGGTGGACACTTTCAAATACGAGAACCGGGATTTCCTGATTGTTCGCGTCGGTTGGACGCCCGACAGTAAGAAGGTCTGTTATCAGGTTCAGGACCGCGAGCAGACGTGGCTCGACTTGAATTACGCCAACCCCGGGAACGGCAGAATCGAGACGCTGCTCCGCGAAAAGACAAATGCCTGGGTTGAGGCCGATGACGAGCCGCATTGGTTGAAGGACGGCAGCTTTCTGTGGCTGAGCGAGCACAACGGGTGGAAGCACATATATCACTATGCGGCCGATGGAAAGCTCATAAGGCAGGTGACGGATGGGAAATGGGAGGTGCGCTCGCTCTCCGGGGTCGATGAGACAAACGGACTCGTCTACTTCAGCGGGACCGAGCACAGTCCGATTGCAACTCACGCCTATCGAATCAAGCTGGATGGCACGGGACTCGCGCGGCTGACGCAGACAGAGGGCAACCACAGCGTCAATCACAATGGACCTTTCACGCTATTCATCGACACTTGGAGCGACGTCAACACTCCGGCGCAGGTCCGGCTTTACAAATCCGACGGGGCGCTCGCTCGTGTGATCGACGAGAACAAGGTCGACGCGCTGAAGCAGTACAAGCTCGGCAAGGTAGAGCTCTTGCAGGTGAAGACGCGGGACGGATTTGTGATGGAAGCAACGATGATCAAGCCGCCCGAATTCGATCCAAAGAAGAAGTACCCGGTGTTCAGCTACACCTACAGCGGGCCGCACTCCCAGTCGGTTCGAGATGCGTGGGGCGGCCCGCAGTTCATGTGGCATCATATGCTCGCCCAGAAGGGCTACATTATCTGGATCTGCGACAACCGGACTGCGAGCGGCAAGGGCGCCGAGTCGACGTGGCATGCGTACAAAAACTTCGGCGAGCTTGAGCTGCGCGATCTTGAAGACGGGCTCGCGTGGTTGAAGAGCCAGCCCTACGTCGACGGCTCGCGCATCGGGTTGTGGGGCTGGAGCTTTGGCGGATACATGACGTCGTACGCGATGACGCACAGCAAGAGCTTCAAGATCGGCATCGCCGGCGGCACGGTGAGCGATTGGCGGCTGTACGACACGATCTATACCGAGCGGTACATGGCGACGCCGCAGAATAACCCCGAGGGGTACAAGAACAGCGCGCCGCTGGCCTCGGCAAAAGACCTCAGCGGCAAGCTGCTGCTCATTCACGGAATGATTGACGACAACGTCCACATGCAGAACACGATACAATTCGCCTATGAGCTTCAGAAGGCGGGCAAGCAGTTTCAGTTGATGTTGTATCCGAAGTCGCGCCACGGCGTAGTCGATCCGCTGCTCGTCAAGCATATGCGGACGATGATGACCGACTTCATCCTCAGTAATCTGTGATCGTGCGCGATCTGACGACGGCGACGTGGTGCGCGCCGCCATTAACCTCGCTGACGATCGGCGGCGACCGGACGACCGCGAGTGCGCCGGCTTCTCATCCAGCTTCGGTTAAGCCAGCCCAGTAGTCCAGTTCTCGCATGACATACTCAGCGACCGCCTCCTCGATGGAATCGAACCGCAACCGCTCGCTCGTAGCTCCCAGACTCCCGATCTCACACTGCTCCGTGAGATACCACCCCGCGCTCGTCCTCTTGTCCTGAGAGTAGGAGATCCACTCCTCAGTGAGCGTGGGGAGACTCTTGATTAGCGGAAGCAAATCGATCGCGCCAAAGCTACCGCGCAGCGCGACGTATTGCGCGCGCGCAAGTGCCTCCCGAAGCGACAGGCCACAACCTCGCATCGAAGTGTCGTGGCCAATCCGCAGGATCGCGAAGAGTTGGGTGTCCATTCCTTCCTTCCGTAGTTGGTTGGAATCACCCGGGTGAGTCACGCGAAGTTGACAATGAGGTCGCGCCCGAAGCTGAATTGAGGCCGGCGCCGCTGCTTGAGCGCCTTAGTTCCGGTTTGCGACAGCGCCGTCACCAGGATCGGCATTGCGATCGTCGGGTCGCAGAGGACTGATACCATCTTCGCATCTTTAGCTACCCGTCCCCAGGTCTGCGCTTCCTGGAAACTGCGTCCCGCCGTTACGCTGGTCTCCTGCATCTCGAGCCCGATCTCGATCGCGTACTTGTGGCCGCGAGAGGTCTGCTTGATGATCGAGGCAGTAACCTCCGTCTGTTGAAGAAAGTTCTTTGGCGAGCCGCCGCCGAACAGGACGATCGACGTGTTCACCGAACGAGCGATGATCTGCGAGGCCTCGACGACGTCTTGAAGGATGTCGAACTGGAACGGGTTCTTGCGGTTGATGCGCGAGGTTGCAATCCCGACCGCGATCGCTGAGTCGGCTACGCCAGGGCAGAAGACCGGCACCTTCGCTTTGTATGCCGAAGTCAGAATTCCATCTTCGGTTGCGATTTCGGCGAGCTCGCGGCCCAACAGGTGCAGGAACTCGCGAGTCGAATAATTGCGCGAATGATCAACGGTGTTGGCGAAGTTACCCACCCACTCGTCGGCTTCTCGATACTCGTGATCGCTCGCCAACGTGTCATAGAACCGGCCCACCTGGGCATCCTGCAGTTCGGCGTCGGTGGCGTCGAAGTTAGACTGGTAATGATAGCGGCCCAGGGTTTCGTGCAGATCATGGAATAGGTTGGCGCCCGACGAGACTACGACATCGACGAAGTGATTCTTGATCAGGTACGAGATCAATCGCCGCATGCCGGAGGCGATCAGCGCGCCTGAAAGCCCCATGAAAACGGTCGAGTTGTCCATCAACATGTCCAGCCACAGGTTGTGCGCCGACGCCAGCGTGCGCGCCTGAAAGCCCGCGCCTTCCATCTTCTGGAGAATCCCCGCCACAGATCGATCCCGGTCTATTTGCACCGGTCGCGTTGGAGTAGTCAAATACTTGGAGCTTTTCTGTTTCCTCATCATTTCAATTCTGGCCCTCGATACCCGCGGTCGAGCAGCGAACCGGCGCGGAACAAGCCCCGCTCCGGCGTTCACTGTCGCCCTGATTTCTACTCGAGATACGTGTATAAATTGATGTCGCTCTCATATCGTCTGATAAGCGCCTCAGCATCGTCCTCGGTCACGTAGGAACCGGCCAGCCGCCTGCCGACCATAGCCCGAAAATTCTCGAACGCCTGATTCCTGTCGTACCGAGCGTAGACGAGCATATCGCCGATGCGGCTGCCGTTGATGATCTTCGTTATGTGATAGCGGCCTTCGGTGTCGATTATGACGTGGGCCTCGTTAGGCTGACCGAAGAGATTGTGATAGCTGCCCATCACCTCCTGATAAGCCCCTACCAGAAAGATCGCGATGTAGTAGGGCTCGCCGGTGAATGGGTGCAACTCGAGCACCGGCTTGACGTCCTTGAGGTCGACAAACTTGTCGATAATCCCGTCCGAGTCGCACGTAATGTCGGCGAACGTCGCGTAATCGGCTGGCGGCTCGTCCAGCCGATGAATGGGCATGATCGGGAACAACTGGTCGATCGCCCAGTGATCGGGCACCGAGCGGAAGACAGAAAAGTTGCACAGGTACTTCGACGCCAGAATCCGCTTCAACTCGTCGAATTCCTCCTCGACGGCCTTCGACCCTCCGGCGAACTTCAACGCCCGCGCGCACACCTCCCAGAACATCACCTCGCCCTTCGCCCGGTCTTCGAGGCTGATCAACCCAAGATTGAATTGCGTGTGCAACTCGTCCTTATGATCGAGCGAGTCGTGGTAATACTCGCGGTAGTTCTTGAGGCTTATTTCGTCGCACAGCGCCTTGAGCTCGGTGATGACCTGCGGCGAGTCTTCGGTGACGTACACTTCGGGAAGGTCATCTGCGAAGGTCTCGATCTCATCGCGAATCGACGTGACGAACACCGCGTGGTAAGCCGACATGACCCGCCCGCTTTCAGTCACCAGATTCGGCTCGGGAACGTTCTCATCTTCGCAGACCGATTTGATCGTGTAGATGACGTCGTTTGCGAACTCCTGAGTCGTGTAGTTCACCGACGACGCGAAGGTCGTCTTCGACCCGTCGTAGTCGACCCCCATCCCACCGCCGATGTCCAGGTACTCGATGTCGATCTTCATCTGCCGGATCTTCGAGTAGACTCGCGCGGCCTCCTTCATCGCGTTCTTGACGCGCTTAATCTCTGTTATCTGCGAACCGATGTGAAAGTGAAGCAGCTTGAGACAATCCAGCATCTGCTCTTCGCCGAGCAGCCGAATACATTCGAGTATCTCAGAGGTTGTCAGGCCGAACTTCGCCGACTCGCCGCCCGATGATGCCCACTTGCCGGCGCCGCGCGAGTAAAGCTTCGCTCGCAATCCGATCCACGGCCTGACACCGGTCTGTTGTGCGAGCCGGATGGTCAATTTCAGTTCGTTCAGCTTTTCAACGACGATGACGACGCGCTTGCCGATCTGTGTTCCCATCAACGCGAGATTGACGAAGGCCTCGTCCTTGAAGCCGTTGCAGATCAGCAGCGATTCTGAAGTCTGGTCGAGCGAAAGTGCGGCGTACAGTTCGGCCTTCGAGCCGCACTCGACTCCAAAATTGTACTTGCTGCCTTCGCGCAGGAACTCCTCGACGACCTCGCGGCGCGGGTTGACCTTCATCGGGAAGACCGCAAAGTGGTTTCCGGTGTAGTTGAATTCCCGCGAGGCGTCGCAGAACGCTCGATGCAATTTCTTGAGCTGGTTTGTGAGTATCTGGGGGAAGCGGAGCAGGATGGGCAACGGGAGCTTACGCTGTTCTATCAGGTTATCAATCAGCTCTTTGATGTCGACCGATCTCGGGTCGCCTTCCGCCGGACGGACTGCCAGGTGGCCTCTTCGGTTTACCTCAAAGTATCCTGCGCCCCAGTTCTCCACACCATAGGTCTGAATGACCTCGTCCAGTGTGACATTCTTCATCTAATCCCTCTCACGCTGGATGTCGCGCATGCCCCGGAAACACTTGGACTTACAAGCGTGTGAATTTAGCAGATAAGACCTTGAGTATCAAGAACTTTTTTTGGCGCCCTAAGACCCTTAACCGACCGCGTCGCGCGTTGGGACGAGATTGCTTTGATCGCATTGTTGTTGGTGCTTGAAGCAGCCTACCGCTAGGGCATAGGCTCCCTGTACCCTTCGCTATGAGGATCACGGTCGCCGAGTTGAATGAAGGTGACGTCGTTTCGCCTGCGATCCGTGACGTCAAAACGTCGGATGGGGATTAGTTAGGCTGTCATACTTGGCGGGCACGGACATCGACCTCTAAGGTGCGGACCGGCAGAGACCACCGCGGTCCTGATATCGCGGGCAGTGACTAATATACTGAGCGGAACGCGGCGGCAACATCCTTCTTCTCATCAGCGAGCTTTTAGTAGTGCAAATCCCAGCGGGATGATGTAGAATGCGGCGCGTCAGGAGACACAAATCTCATGAGCCGCCAGGTTTTCGGGCGGTTGTGAACTGAGTGATTCAAGTGGAAGAAGGCGGCTGTACTACACGAGCCTTCTAATCCACAGCATGAACGCAAGCGCCAGCATCAGCGCGCCTGTTCCGAGGTCGAACACCGAAGTCCCATCCGCGCTGACCGGAGTTGCAACGTGATCCGAAGGCCGAGTCCCATCCACAGGCGACGCGTTGTTGCACGCGGGTTCCCCAGGATCGGGGATGCAGCCCGACGTGCAGGGCTCGCACCGCCCGCCAGTCGCTGTGTGGCCGGCGACGGCGACCATCGCAAACGGCGCGGAGCTTCTCAGCGGGGAACCCTGAATCACTGAAAACCCGATCGGAAGGACGAGTATGCAGACAGCCGCTAAGACGAGTCTTTTCCTCACAAATCTCACCCCCTTGAAGCTTGTCTGTGAACTTCCAGACGAAGTAGTGTCTGCCCGATTCTATCAGCAAATCGTATTAGGTCTCACCAAAGCTCTCCGCAGTGAGCAAGTGCTCCAAGACTACGGAGACTGGCTTGTCCGAGTGGCGGACCAGGCTTATTGGCAGCGCCAGATCGTCAAGCTCGAGCACGTTAGTAATATGCTGCTCGCGCTTCCACTGCCGCCCGGATTCAAGGGAGTCGGCCGCTATTACCGGGGCATGACTTTGGTTTGTCGGGGGAGACACCCAGAAGCACGCGACGTACTTGAACGAGTGGCCGAAGGCGGCGCGCTGGGGGTTCGCGCGAGAGCTTTAGTATCTCTCGGAGCATCTGAATTCATAACTGGCGATTTTCAATCTGCGTTACCCTTCTACGTCGAGGCGGGGCGCATTGCCAGACAGGTAGAGCGAATTGATCCGCTCGTCGAGTTTGGTGTCCACAAGATGATCGCTGCCGTCAAGGGCGAAGACGGCGATCATCGGCGCTCTGTCGATGACTTGGAGAGAATCTTCCCCCTGGCTCGGATGGTCGGTAGGGAGTATCGACCTCTGATGTCCGACTACCTCAACAGTTACGCCGTAGAACTTGCAGCAGTAGGGCGGCTGGAAGAAGCGAGCAACGTTTCTCGAATCGTGCTTGCGTCGCCTTACGCGAGTGCGTATCCTGAGTGGCGCGAAACGTTCGACGAGATAGCAGGGAGGGGACTCCGCCCGTCACGTTCGGTTGTAGGCTTTTGTGAAACGGCTTCAAGGGCGC
>DATDOV010000016.1:0-83478 GCA_035293105.1 Blastocatellia bacterium | reverse complement strand
GTCGCGCCGACCGAAGGGAGGCCCGATTGTGGGCGTGCGGCCTGCTGAGCTGACGCGCCGGCGGAAGCAACGACGCCAGCCAAATCGATTCTCAGGCGCTCGGCGTCGGAGGCGTTCGCCGCCTCGATCAATGCCACAGTTCCGCCGCGGCCATAGGCTGCCAGAGCCAGACGCGCCGTCGAAAGCTGCGTGAAGTTTCTTGCGACGAATGCCGTGACGGTGCTCGCCGCTGTATTGTCCGCCCCAAGCAACCTGGCCAGCGGCGCAAGCAGAGCCGGAGAACCCGCAAGTTCACCGAGGCCCCCACTGTTGACCTCGACGTAGAACTGCAACCCGTCGCGCGGCGCAACCGACTCGATCGAGACTGCGGCAGTATCGGCCGCCCTCGCGGCAACAACATAACGCGGCCGGTTGTCTGGCTCTTGAGGCAACGCGCTTTGTGGAAAGACCGCGATAAGCGTCATCGCGGCGGTCAGCGACATCCGACGTTTCATACAGGTACCTCCTCGAAACTGCACACGGCTGAGGAATATCGGCAGAACGGGGCGATCGTGTTCAACTCAGCAAGGTCTTCGCGTTGAAGGGGCAAACGTGGACTGAGAATACCACGACGTGAATCGCCGCAGAACACTATTTTGTGAGTGACCTCAAGAGCAGACTCTTGAGCCTGACCTGATCATCGCTCTCGATTTCCAGCCTGGCGGCGTAGATCGGCACGTCACCCTGAATCAGCCCGTCGAGTCGCACCGCGTCCTTCTCGGTGGTCACGATGGCATCCGCGCCCGCGTCTCGCGCTGCGCGGGTCACTCGCTCCAGGTCCTCTCGAGTGAACTCGTGATGGTCGCCGAAGAAGCTCTCGCTCACAATGTTAATTCCGATTTGAAGCAGGTCATCCGAGAACGCCGTAGGATTACCGATGCCGCACACCACCGCTGAGTTCCAGCCGCGAAAATGAGCCGCGTCGTAACCGACGCCGGTTGCGAGATGGCGCAGCGCAGTTATCGACGAGCCGGCGTACATCACCGGCACTTGCTCCCCGCAGAAGTACTTTATGATGGCGCCGGTCTGCGCTTGATCGAACGGCCGGTCGGCGCGAGTGACGATCACCGCGTCGGCGCGCCTGATCGCGTAGAGCGGCTCGCGGAGGCGCCCGAACGGGACCATCGCAAAACCGCCGAACGGATCGGTCGCATCAAGCACCAGGATGTTGATGTCGCGAGCAAGCCCCAGGTGCTGATATCCGTCGTCGAGAATCAGGACCTCGGCGCCCAACTCGCGCTCGGCCCAGCGGCCGGCCTCATAGCGATTGCGATCTATGATGATAGGAATATCGGGAAGATTCCTGGCGAGCATCAGCGGCTCGTCGCCGAATTCGCGAAAACCCAGCGTGGGATGTCGAGCGGCGTCATCGCCGAGTTTGGAGTTGCCCGCCGCCGCCCGGTTCAGCACCAGCCTGCCGCGAGAGCGACGCCCGTAACCGCGTGTGAGGATCGCGACCGAGTGGCCTTCGTCCTTGAGGTACCGCGCGATGTACTCGACGAGCGGTGTCTTGCCTGTGCCGCCAAGCGTGATGTTGCCGACGCCGATCACCGTGGCGTCGAGGCGCGCGGGTTTGAGGTACTCAGTCTCGTACGCCGCGACGCGCGCCCGGACCGCCATCTCGTAGAGCTTCGCCGGAGGCCACAACAGCGCGCGCGTGAGTTTTGACGTCTTGCCAATCATTGCAGCGATATGCGTGATGCTGATCCGTGCGGCGTGATGCGTCGGTCGTGATCCGTCACGCGTCACGCACCACTCTCAGTATAGCCGTGACGGTGCACTCAGTCGCGCCCTGGTTCCGGTCCAGGAGCCGCCGCGCCCGCTCGCCTATTGCGCGGGCGGCGTCGCGGTCCGTCAGCAATCGGACCAGCTCACGAGCGAGCGCCGAAGCGCCTCCGCGCTCGCCGGATTCAAGCTGCACCAGAGCATCGTCACTAAGGAAGTCGGAAACGATCTGGCGAAAGTTCTCGGTATGAGGGCCGACGATGATGGGCTTCGCGTGTGACGCCGGCTCGATTACGTTGTGCCCGCCGCGAGGGACCAGACTGCCGCCGACGAAAACGACCGACGCGAAACCATAGACCGCGGCGAGTTCTCCGATTGAATCAAGCAATACGACGTCCGCTCGCCGTCCCTCACTGCCTTCGATGGTCCGTCGCGCGAAGCTGAACCCGGACCGCGCAATCAAGCCGGCCACTTCATCGAAGCGTTCCGGATGGCGTGGGGCGATCAGCACTCGCGCGCGGTCGAGTCCCGTCGCTCTGCGCACCTCCAGCAGCGCATCGAGCAGCATCGCTTCTTCCCCCGGGGCCGTGCTGCCGGCAACGATCAAGTGTTCTGACGCTGACAGCCCGAACTGTTCATCGATAGTCGCTGCGGATCCCCGTGTCCCCCCATCGCCGCGTCCCCGCGTCGCCGCGTCCCCACGTCTCCCCCTCTCCGCCTCTCCCCAAGCGTCGTACTTCAGATTCCCACAAACAAGCAGATGATCAGAGCGCGCTCCCAGTGCGATCACTCGCTCTCGGTCCGCGTCCGACTGCACGATCAGCAGTGACAGATCGCCGAGCACCTTCGCGATGAATCGGCGGACTCGCCCATAGCGCGTGAACGAGCGCGTCGAGATTCTCCCGTTGGCCAGAACCGTAGTCACGCCTCGCCGCCTGCACTCGCGCAGGAAGTTCGGCCAGAGCTCGGTCTCAAGGATGACCACCAGAGCCGGTTTCACGTGCTCAAGTGATCGGCGAACGGCGAACGTCCAGTCGAATGGGAAGTAAAAAGCGGCGTCGAATGTCTTGCCCTGCTGCGAGCGCGCCAGACTCTGCCCTGTGAGCGTAGTCGTCGAGACAACGATGCGATGTTCGGGCAACTCTCGTTTGAGGCGTTCGATCAACGGGCGCGCGGCGATGAACTCGCCCACCGAGACGGCGTGAACCCAGATGGTGTTGCGGCCGTCGCTCCCGACGTGATCGGGCAGCCGGCCGAGCCGCTGTTTGAAGCTGCCCGCGTATTTTCCATGTCTGATCGCTTGATAGATGAAGTAAGGGAGGAGGGCGACGAACGCGAGCCAGAGGGTCAGGCTGTAGAGAAGGTACATAAGCGAGACTCACGCCCCGTCATTCGTTCCTGGATCTGTGGGCCTCATGAATTGTGGTGAGGGGCGAAATGGTGCGAGCCTCGAATCATTAGTGGCGGCGGACGGCCAGCCGCACAAGTTCCTGCTGAGAGGCTGGCTCATATCATCTGGCGCGTTCGAGGTAGACGCCCTTCGCCGGGTCGACTCGTATACGGTCACCCTCCTTGATGAAGGGCGGAACTTGCACGGTGACGCCGGTCTCGAGCTTCGCGGGTTTCGGGCTGTTGGAAGCGGTCGCGCCCTTCAACTCCGGCGACGTCTCGACCACGGTCAGCTCGACGGCCGGGGGAAGCTCGACTCCGATGGGCGCGCCGTCGAAGAGCTCGACCTGGATCTTCGTCCCGGGCACGAGGTAGTTTGTGGCGTCGCCGAGCGTCTCCGCATCGAGCCCGATCTGGTCATAGGTCTCGGTGTTCATGAAGTGGTGCATGTCGCCGTCCGAGTAGAGGTACTCCATCTCGTGTTCTTCGAGCGCAGCGCGTTCGATGTTCTCGGTCGAGCTGAAACGGACTTCGGTCGATGAACCGCTCTTGATACTCCGGAGCTTGGCCTGCACGAAGGCGCGCAGGTTGCCGGGCGTTCGGTGCTGAAAATCGAGCACGCGATGCGGCACGTTGTTGTAGATAATAATCATTCCTCGGCGGATGTCGTTAGCTTGCATTCAAATCGGGGTCCCTTCTTGAGAGTGAAGCAGCATGTGAGGATTTCAGCCTCACATGCAACTTGGAAAGATAATTCATCGGGGATTGTAGGCGCAAGCAGCGTGGTCGGGATCGGGAGTGTGAGCGCTGGTCAGATTCTCGCACATACCCTCGCGAGAGGTGGGGCGCTTATGCTCTAGCCTACAGGAAGCCGGCACCCATATCCTTTGCAGCGTCGCCCCTATACTCTGGCTCCCACATACCCGCCTCGCGAGAGGTGCGTCGCAGATGCTCCAGCCTACGCGCACGCCGGGGCGACGATGACCCGAACAATGGCCCGGCGCTTTGGCCACAACGCCCGTCGTTCAGGCTGGGACATCACGAACCCGCGTCTCGCGAGGCGTGCGCGAGAATCTGCCGCGCGTCTATGAAGCAGTCGTTGCCTCAAGGCTCAACCTTGCTTGAGGGCGAAAACGGGCGCGGCTCACGGCTGAATGCGTCGCTTCCCCCACGTCGGCGGTGGCGGCTCCTTGCTCGCCCGGTCAACCGGATGCGCCTTCAACATCCTCATCGCTTCCGCTACCGCCCGCTCGAGCTGCGGATCATGGCCCGCAATCACGTCCTTAGGCCAGTTCTCGACGTCTATGTCGGGCGCGGTGCCTTCGTTCTCGACCGCCCACTTGCCCTCGCGAGTGAAGAAGCCGCCGCGTGGCGCGATCATAGATCCGCCGTCGATGAACGGCGGCGTGTCCGCCGTGTGAACGAGCCCGCCCCACGTTCGCTTGCCGACCAGCGCGCCCACCTTGCGGTGCTTGAACATCCACGGCATGAGGTCGCCGCCCGAGCCCGCCATCTCATTGATGATCATGACCTTCGGACCCCAGATGCCCGCTGACGGACTCGTGAACGGATATCGCTCGCCCGCGACGTTGTTGAAGTAGCCATCGAAGTCGCGCTGAAGCACGTCGATTATGTAGTCGGCCGCCGAGCCCCCGCCGTTATATCGCTCGTCGATGATCGCTCCCACTTTGTCCTGCTGCGCAAAGTAGTACCGGTTGAAGCTCGTGTAGCCCGGCTGGCCGGTGTTGGGCACGTGCACATAAGCAAGCTGGCCATTGGAGAGCTTATCGACCAGCCGCCGGTTGGCCTCCACCCACGCGCGAGTCCGAAGTCCTTGTTCGTTGGTTACCGGGATGACCGTCACCTGTCGCGCGCCTTCTATCACAGGCCGATTGTTCACCGTCAGCACTGTTTGCCTGTTGGCTGTTCCGTCCAGCAGCCGGTAGATATTATCGGGCGCCTTCAAGTCCACGCCGTTGATCGCCAGAATGAAGTCGCCTACCGACACGTCCACGCCGGGCGACGCGAGCGGCGCGCGGAGTTCCGGGTTCCAGCTCTCGGTGTCGTAGATCTTCACGATCTTGTAGCGCTCGCTCTCGATGGCAAAGTCCGCGCCGAGCAGGCCGCCCGGTGATTGCGGCACGTCCGGCATGTCGCCGCCTCGCACATACGAGTGCCCGATCGCGATCTCGGCGCCCATGTTGTCGAGCAGGTAATTCAAGTCGGCGCGGTGCTTCACGTATGGCAGCAACTGGCCGTACATCTCTCTCATCTTCGGCCAGTCGGCGCCATGAAGGTTCGGCACGTAGAGGTAATCGCGCTGGTTGCGCCATCCTTCGTTGAAGATTTGTTTGAACTCGTCCTTCGGGTCGAGGTACATGCGCAGCGCGACGTTGAGACGGCCCTGTCCCGCTTGAGGTGGATTGCGATCGGCGTCGACGAGGAAGAGTTGAGGCGCCGGCGGCTGGCCGCCTTGACCTCCGAAACCTTGTCCGCCGCCGCCGGCGCGATAGAGCAACTTGTGCCCGTCCGCACTCACGTCGTAGTCAACGACGCCGGTGACGAAGGCCGCGGCTCGGCGGTCGCTCAACCGATAGCGCTGCAGAGTGCTGCCACCGCCGCCTCCGAATCCTCCGCCGCCACCCGGCGCGGTCTCAAGATAGTAGACCGTGCCGGCGACTCCGGCGCGCAGTTGCGAGTACTGGCGCACGGGAACGCCGGGAACAGAAATTATGCGCTGCTGCAATCCGTCGAAATCGATCTGAACCGTCACGGGCGCGCGAGGCCCGCGGGCGGCTTGGGGAGCCTGTTCCGTGTCGGCGCCGCCGGCCTCGGGCGCCGCCGCGCCGCCGGGCGCGCCGCGACCCGGCCGTCCCCCGCCGCCACCACCGGGCGGGGTTCCGGGAGTTGCGCTTCCGACGCCTCGGTCTTCATCGCTCTCGGGAAGGAGCGGGCTCGGCTCACCCTTTTTCAGCACGGTGAGGTACAACCCGAAGGTCACGTTGTGATCGTATGAAGTCATGTCCAGCCACTGTGACCGCAATCCGAAATCGGTCGACGCTAGGAACCACAGATACTTTCCGCTCGCGTCCCAAGCCGGCCACGTCGCGTCCGAAAGCCCGTCCGTGATCTGCTTGATCTCGCCGGACTCGACGTTGCTCACGAAGATAGCGTGAAACATGGATTTCAGGCGGCTTGCATACGCGATCCATTTGGAATCGGGGCTCCACACCGGGTTGAGCGTCCGCTGGGGCACCATCCACGGATCGTTCCCGACTACTTTGGCTTTGGCTGTTTCGACATCGAGCACCCAAACGTTTAGCTTTGTGTCGGTGTAGAGGAGCTTCTTCGAATCGGGGGACCACGAAGGGGTGTAGTAATGCGTCGGGTTGTCGAGTGCGATCTCGCGCGGCGGTGCTATGCCCTCCTGTGATTCGATCACCAGTTTGTACTCGCCGGATTTGTCGCTGAAGTAGGAGACGTACTTGCCGTCGGGCGACCAGGCCGCGTCGCGCTCGGCCGAGCCGCTCGAGTTGGTGATGTTGCGAATGTCGCCCTTCTCGGCCGGGATCGTGAATATCTCGCCGCGAGCCTCCACCACTGCGCGCTTGCCCGTGGGCGAGAGCGCGAGGTTGGTCATCCTCGCGGTCACGTCTTCCCAGTGCGGCATCATCCAAGGGAAGTCGCCCGTCGCCGTGATGTTGACTATGTGCTCTTTCCCCGATCGCGGATCAAGCTCGTGAACGTAGCCGGCCTGTTCGAAGACAACCGCGCCGCCGCCCGAGTCGAGCGACTTGACGTCGAAGTCGGTGAAGCGCGTGACCTGCGTCAGCTTCTTCGACTTCATGTCATAGGCCCACACGTTGGCGACCCCGTCGCGGTCCGAGATGAAATAGACCGTGTCGCCGACCCAACAGGGATCGACGTCTTTCGAGTCAGTCCAGGGCGGCGACACGAGGTCATAGGTCTTGAGGTCCACGATCCAGATGGGCCGGTTCTGGCCTCCGCGATAATTGCGTCGCTCCTCATCCCACGAGTTGTTCATCCGGTAAGCGATGCGCGAGCCGTCGGGCGATATCTTCCCCTGATAGCCGCGAGGCAGCGCCAACGGTTGTTCAACACCGCCGACGGCCGGAACTGTCCAGAATCGCGGCGCGCCGCTAGGCGCCCACGACGCGCGGCCCGATGAGAACATCACCGCTGAGCCGTCCGCCGTCCAGCCTTGGACGAGATCAGCGCCGGGATGCCAGGTGAGGCGTTTGGGCTCGCCCCCGTCGGCGGGGACCATGTAGACGTCGTAATTGCCGGCGTACTCACCACTGAAGGCGATCGATTTGCCGTCGGGCGAGAAGTGCGGATTAGAGGTCTGACCCTGGAAGCTGGTGATCCGCCGCGCCATCCCGCCCGCGCGTTCCGCGACCCAGATGTTGTTGGCATAAGCGAATGCTATCTGAGTCGCGCTAACGGTGGGCGATCGCAGCAGCCGCGTAGCGACGCCGCCATTAGGCAGCGCCTTGTCGGCAGCGGGGCCTCGATCATCTGTGTTGCCGTCGCGCGTTGGAGCGCCTAGCGCGGCCCAGCCGCCGAAAATGAGAGTGGCGAGTGCCATGACTGTGAACGGGACAGACGTGCGGTAGCGACGCCCCGCAAGAAAAGTACGGATAGACATTGTTAGCCTCCGGATGAGTTGGTAAGCCCACTGATGAGGAAGCTTGTATCACGAAGTAGGTCGAGGGTCAAAGCGTCCGTTGGTGCGTTCGCCGGGCGGAACGAAGAAATGGTCACCTTACGGGAAGACTTCCTGGTCCACGCTGTAGTACGCTTGCCGCACAGATCATGAACATTCGATTCTACATCGATCCGGAGACAGGATTGCCGCATATCTACGAGCACAATGTGGACGAGTTGGAGGTTGAAGAAGTACTCGCCCGCCCAGGAGAGGACCGGCCGGGTCGCGAGGGCTCACGCCTCGCCCTTGGGCAGACAAGCGCCGGCCGATTCCTAAAGGTCATCTACGTCCCCGACCCGGCGCCAGCCAGTGTTTTTGTCATCACTGCCTTTGGCTTGAAGGGCAAGCCCTTGGCGGCGTATAAAAGACGCAGAAGAAAGAAACGATCATGAAGAGGAACCGATTTCCGAAAGGATGGAGTGAGAATAAAGTAAAGAGCGTGCTTTCGTTCTACGAGCGGCAAACGGAAGAGGAAGCGGTTGCGGAGGATGAAGCTGCGTTTCAGAACAATGAGCGAACCATCATTGAGGTCCCAAGAGAACTCCTACCCGTCATTCGCGAGATTATTGCCAGGCATCAGGCTACGAGAAAATGAGCGCGACCGTTTGAGAGGCTTGCGCTCGGAGTCCCGGCTCGTTCATTCCGAAAACCCCATGATCTGGATACCAGACGGATGAGGCGGTCACTCCGGGATGAGCTGTGAGCCCACTGATGAGGGAGCCTGTATCACTAGGCGGGCCGGGGGTCAAAGCGATCACTGCCGCTGTCATCTCCCGCATCAGCAACGTCTGGTTGAGGCTTGGGCTGAGCTACACGTTACGGAGCTATCGGCCGACTGGGATCTTTTGCAGACGGGCCAATCCCCGTTGCCGATCGAGCCGCTGAAATGAGGTAAACGATTCATGAAGCATCCAATCTACCGGATTGAATCATTTCAAATCACATCGCCTTATACGCTGCTGGTCCGCTTCAACGATCATTCAGAACAAACGATCAACTTTCGCCCCGTCCTGGCTGGCGACTTATACGGTCCACTCCGTGATGTGTCGGTGTTTAGTCAGGTCAGGATTGATCCGGAGGTTCACACGCTAGTATGGCCCAACGGAGCGGACTTTGACCCGGCCACGCTTCACGATTGGCCCGACCAAGTCGAGGCGCTGATCGCTCGAGCACGGGAGTGGGAATCCATACCGGCGTGAGATCGGCATGGGCTCAATGGCACTTCAGACAGTTACGATTCTCCTCGGAAGCCAGTCGCTTAGAACTCGGCTGCGTGAAGCTCTCATTTGAAGGAATCTGACAGCACGAATCCGCACATCGCAGCCTGACTTGAACCCAAATCTGACTTTGCTCTCCGTAGAACGCACAACCGATCAAGCGGCGAGGATTGGCCCCGAAGCAACCAACTTCTTCTTTCTTGGATCAACCACCAGACTTAATCCCTCCAAGGTCCTCGCGCCGAGCAACGGCAAGTCCCCTTTTTCGGCGAAGACCACTTCGTCAACAGTGAAGTACTTGTCAAAGCGAATGATCCCAAAGCCGACGCTTCGAGTTACGCGCTCGCCATTCGCCATAACGAACTCGACGTCCTTCTTCTCTCGCTTGACGCCGATTCTCTCCAACGTCGCGGCTGGAATCCATGTGTGCTCGCTGCCGGTGTGTACGAGCATCCTGGGAATGACGGCGGATTTGTTGCGGTCAACTATGTTCTCGACCTTGCACCTGATTCGAAATGTTCCCATGCTCCCTCCGTGCATCGCGTGCTCAGAAGTGAATCGGACCTCACACGGGAATTCAGCGACCCTCGTGACTCGCGACCAAAGGATTCAGGGGGATTATACAACGGGTTGGTTGAATCCCGGCCTGCCCTTCAGTATTCTTGCCGCGCGTGTCGAGAAACTGGCAGTCATTCACGATGATTCTGATGCGTCGAGCTCGCCGAACATCGTCCAGTGAATCCCGTAGGGATCACCTCTCTATAGTAACCACCGACGCTGGCGTCTGTAGCTCTTTCGGGAGCAACCTTGCTCTGGTGGAGCAGCGCGCGAGGTCGCTCCTACGGAGCTACGCGACTCACACCTGCTCGCGGTCTATAAACAGGTTGTCCCTACGGGACTTCACCCAAACACGACCGGCCGCACTTCGCGCCTCCCGATCTTCGGCTCATCGCAATCAACGTGAAGTGAGCGCCGGCGATGACGCTTGATGCCGTCACGGGAGATGTGAGCTTTGAGACTCGTAGCCACCTCAGATTGTCACGGCATGCTCAGCCGCGCTGCACTTCCCACGGGCGACGTGCTGATTCTGGGCGGAGACCTGCTTCCGAATCGCTTCGGTGATCCCGAACTCGACGCCATCTTTCAAATGGACTCGCTCCGCGACCTGGACTCGTTCTGCGGCCGGCTCGACTTCAAACATGTCCTGCTGATCGCGGGCAACCACGATTGGGTATTCGAGCGGAAGAGGCAGGTTCGCCGATTGCTGAAGAACATCACCTATCTCGAAGACAGTGGGATCGAGATTGACGGCGTGAAGTTCTGGGGCTCGCCTCATCAGCCCTGGTTTTTCGATTGGGCTTTCAACCTGCCGAGAAACGGACCCGAACTCGAGCGGGCGTGGAGTCTGATCCCGGACGACACCGATGTGCTCATCACTCACGGCCCGCCTCACGGGATCCTCGACCAGCCCTTCGGCAGCGGCGAGCACGCGGGCTGCGAGTTGCTGCTCAAGCGAGTCAAAGAGATTCGCCCGCGAGTTCACATCTTCGGTCACATCCACGGTTCATACGGAAGGCAACGCGTCGGCGAAACACTCTTCCTGAACGCTTGTCTGTGCAACGAGGCCTATGAGCCCGTGAACCCGCCGCACGTCATTGATGTCGACATCCCCGTGTTATAATGCGCGTGATTCGGAAAGGAGCGCGGTCAATCGTGAGCACGGCGGTTAGAGAAACAGGCACAACTCCTTTTGTCATTCACTTCGGCCAGATGCTGAACAAGATCAGCGACGACGACTTCTTTGAGTTCTGTCAGCTCAATCGGGAGTGGCGCATCGAGCGCACCAGCAACGGAGACGTGATCTTTATGCCACCAACGGGAGGAGAGACCGGAGGCCGCAACTTCGATTTGACGGGCAGCTTTTACGTTTGGGCGAAAGCCGATGGCACGGGCAAGGGTTTTGATTCATCGACGGGCTTCACGCTGCCTAACGGCGCGAAGCGCTCTCCAGACCTCGCATGGGTGAGGCTCTCGCGATGGAACACGCTTACCGATGAAGAGCGAAAGCAATTCCCGCCGCTATGTCCCGACTTCGTCGTTGAGCTGCGGTCCGAGTCCGACTCGCTCGCGGATTTGCACGCGAAGATGAGAGAGTACATCGACAACGGCGCGCAACTTGGATGGCTGATCGACCCGGTCGAAAGGAAGGTTTACATGTACCGCCCGAACGCCGAAATCGAGAGGATCGAGAATCCGGAGACCGTCTCGGGTGATCCGCTGCTACCGGGGTTCGTGCTCGCCGTTCGCGAGCTTTGGCAGTGATCCCGCTGATCCGCCCCTTCACCTGTAGTTCACATACACCATCTTGGTCTCGGTGTAAAAGCTCATCACCTCATCGCCGACTTCGCGGCCGCCGTAGCCGCTCTCCTTTATGCCGCCGAACGGGGCATGCGAATACCCGCCAACGCCCGGGCGATTCACGTGAATGACGCCGGCCTGTGCACGCTCGGCGAACTTGAAGACCCTTCCGACGTCGCGAGTGAAGATCGTCGACGACAGTCCGTAGCGCACGGAGTTCGCAATGCCGAGGGCTTCATCCAGATCGCGCACGCGAATCACCGAGACAAAGGGACCGAAGATCTCTTCCTGGGCTATCGTCATATCGGGCTTGGCTTCGACGACGGTGGGGGCGAAGAAGAATCCGCGCTCGAGTCCCTGCCCGCTCAACGGCGAGCCTCCGGTGCAAAACCGCGCGCCCTCCTCGCGACCTACATTGGCGTAGTGGCTCACTCCGCTCATGGCTTTTGAATCCACGAGCGGCCCAATATCGACGCCGGTTTCCATACCCGGTCCGACTCGGATGGCTGAAGCGCGCGCGACGAGGCGATTCAAGAAATCGTCGTAGACTCTCTCCATCACCAGCGCGCGGCTGGTCGCGGTGCAACGCTGGCCTGTCGAGCCCAAGCCGCCGACCATCACCCCGCTGACAGCGAGATCGAGGTCGGCGTCTTCCAGCACGATCTGCGGGTTCTTGCCGCCCAGCTCGAGTTGCAATTTCAGGAGTCGGTCGGACGCCGCCTTCGCGATCATCTTGCCGACCTTGGTCGAGCCGGTGAAGGAGACGCCGCGAACGGCAGAGTTAGAGATCAACTCGACGCCCGGCTCGCTGTCGCCGTGAACGAGGTTCACGACGCCCGGCGGGACCCCGACTTCTTCGAGGCCGCGAACGAGCGCCGTCGCCGTGAGCGGCGTGAGCGGCGAGGGCTTGAGCACGGCGGTGTTTCCTGCGACCAGCGCGGGCGCGAGCTTCCAGACCGGAATCGCGACCGGGAAATTCCACGGGCTAATCAAGCCAACCACGCCGAGCGGTTGAGGCGTGGCATAGCAAAACACGCCATCTTCTTCCGACGGAAAGACACGGCCGTTCAACCTTCGGCCCATACCGGCGGTGAATTCGAGGATGTCCATCGAGCGTTTCACTTCGCCGACGGACTCCGGAAGGATCTTGCCCTCTTCGCGCGTCAGGAGTTCGGCCAGCTTCGCCTTGTGAGCATCGATCCACGCGAGCCACTCGAAGAGCAAGCGCCCGCGGCTGGGCGCGGTCAATTGATTCCAGCGCTCGGCTGCTCGGGCTGCAGCTTCGATGGCGCGCCGAGCGTCCTCGCGCGACGAATCGGGCGCGCGCGCCACGAGCACGGATTGATCGGCGGGATCGTATCTATCAGTCCATTTTTCCGCGGCGCCGGCTTCCCAGCGGCCGTCGACGAAGTTCAGTACGGTTTGTCCAATCTCAGGAATGCTGTTCATGTTCGTTCAACTCCTATCGTGGGTCGGCGCCGGAATTATACAACGAAAGCTAGGCTCGGGCTGCTCGCGGCGGGTGGGATTGAAACTCGGACTTCCCTGGCAGCGCCTCCAACGTCGCGAACACCCGGGCAACTTCGTTCGCACAGTCAAGCGGCCGCGAGTTTGACACTGCCTGCGGTGTGGGATACTTTCGTCTGGCACGGCTTGCGACGCGACAGGCTCGACTAACCGAAGCTCCCACGTTCACGCTGAACTCTGACCGATGCGAACCTTCCTGCTAAGACGGCTGCTGGCGGCGATACCGCTCATCATCGTCGTCACGTTCATAACGAAGACGCTGCTGGTCCTCTCGCCGGGCGACTATCTCGATACGCTGAGAATGAACCCGACCATCTCGCAGGATTACATCGATCAGATGACCCGGCTCTATCACCTCGACAGCCACAACGTGATCGAGCGCTACTGGTACTGGCTTTGGCCCGCGCTGCGGGGCGATTTTGGGTATTCATTCATCTATCACCAAGGGGTCTGGGGAATGATCGGCGAGCGAGCGCTAAACACCCTGCTGCTGACGGGGTCGGCGCTGGTCTTCTCTTGGGGGGTCGCAATCCCGCTCGGCGTGCTGGCGGCCGTGTTCCGCAACAAGTGGATCGATAAGCTCTGCGGATTCATCTCGTTTTTCGGGCTGTCGATCCCAAGCGTCTTCTTCTCGTTGCTGTTGGTCCTGTTCGCAGCCAGGACCGGTTTGTTTCCGCCGGGCGGGATTCACAATCAGGCCAACTGGGAATTTATGACCGGGTGGCAGAAGCTCACCGACAGCGTCTGGCATCTGGTACTGCCGACGGTCGTGCTCGGGACGATCGGCCTGGCGCAGTTCATGCGGCAGATGCGAAGCGAGATGATTGAGACCCTGTCGCAAGACTACATCCGTACTGCTCGGGCGAAGGGTTTGAGCTGGCGTCGGGTGATCGTTCGGCACGCGCTTGGGAATGCGATAAACCCACTGGTGACCCTCTTCGGGTTCTCTTTGTCGTCGCTGCTGGCCGGCGCGTTGCTGACCGAGTTCGTGTTTGGATGGCCCGGTCTGGGCACTGTCATCTACGAAGCGTTGCGAGACAAGGACGAGCCGTTGGTGATGGCGGCAGTGACGATGCTGGCACTGATGCTGGTAGCCGGCAACCTTATCGCGGACTTGCTGCTCGCGCGGATCGATCCGAGGATAAGGCTCGAGTGATGCGCGTGCGAGGCGCGCGACTTTTAGATGAAAGCTACAGACGAAGCCAACAACAAGATCGACGGCGATGGGTTGAGTGTTGGGACTTCAGGTTCCGGCGCCCCTCCATCGACGCGGCGGGGACGGTCTCCGGCTCAGATCATCTGGCTGAAGTTTCGCCGCAACCGCACTGCGATGTTCGGCCTCAACCTGCTGACGCTATTCTATCTCGTCGCAGTCCTGGCCGGTTTCATAGCGCCCTACCGGTACGACAACGCCGCGACTGAACTGCCGTTTCATCCGCCGATGATCACGCGGATTCACGTCTTCGATCAAGCGGGCAGCATCCACTGGCCGTTCGTCTACGGCATCATTCCCGAAGACGTTCAGTTGAAGACCTATCGCGACGACCACGCCGTCAGGTATCCGATCCGCTTCTTCGTGCGCGGCGATGAGTACCACATCCTCTGGGTCATTCGGACTAATATCCATCTCTTTGGCGTCGAAGAGCCGGGCCGGATTTTCCTGCTCGGCTCGAATCTGACCGGCCAGGACGTCTTCTCGCGAATCCTCTACGGGGCTCAGGTGTCGCTGTCGATCGGGATCGTAGGGATCATTATCTCGACGTTGATCGGGATGCTGGTTGGAGGGATCGCGGGCTACTTCGGCGGCGTTGTCGATTTCATTCTGATGCGCGCCGTAGAGGTGCTGCTCGCGGTGCCGAGCCTGTACTTCATCCTGATCCTTCGGCAGATGTTCGGAACCAAACAGCTCTCGGAGCATCTATGCTCAGCGATCCAATGGATGTTCGGCGAGGGCCGGGTCACGAGCTGGTTCTGTGAAATCGTCAACTCCGTCTTCGGCGGAATGTCGGGCTCGATTCAAATTTACCTGATCATCGTCGTCGTACTCGCTTTCATCGGCTGGGCGACCGAAGCGCGAGTGATTCGAGGGATGGTGTTGTCGCTGAGGGAACAGGAGTACGTCGTGGCGGCGCGGGCGCTGGGCTTCAGCCACGCCCGGGTGATCATCCGTCACATCCTGCCGAACACGTTCTCCTTCGTAATCGTTACCGCGACGCTGTCAGTGCCTTTCTTTATCCTCGGCGAAGTGGCGCTGTCGTTTCTGGGGGTGGGGATTCAGGAACCGGAGGCGAGCTGGGGCAATATGCTGACTGCGGCGATCGGCACGCGAGTCCTGACCGACTTCCCATGGATACTGGCTCCGGGCGTGTTCATCTTCCTGGCGGTTATGGCGTGGAATTTCCTTGGTGACGGCTTGAGGGACGCGGCCGATCCGAGAACGTAGGGGGGAAGAAGGCAGGAGCCAGGATACAGGATTCAGGATACAGGATTCAGGATTCAGGATTGGGATACGGGATCGCCAATCTTGAGGACGTGAAACAAACTCAAGCCTACCTGCGCCACTTGGCGATTGCCAGCGGGTCGCTAGCTGAGTTGGAAACTCAGTTGGAGATCGCCGATCGCCTTCGCTACCTTTCGGCAGAAGACAAGTGGGTCATCGAACGGGCGAACAAGGTTGGGAGAATGGTCTTCGGCCTACGTCGCAGCTTGAAGTCAGAAGATTAATCGCAAGTCCGGCGCATCCTGTATCCCGCATCCTGCATCCTGCATCCTGCATCCTGTATCCTGTATCCTTCTTCCCATGCAACACCATCGCGTAACAATCTCCAACCGGCTCGGCCTTCACGCGCGGGCGGCAGCCCGGCTCGTCCGGCGCGCAACTCAGTTCGCTTCCTCAGTCGAACTCGAGCGCGAGGACACCGGCCAGTCTGCCGACGGCAAATCGATCCTCGGCGTCCTGTTGCTTGCCGCCGGGCAGGGCACTACGCTTATCATCCGAACCGAAGGGGTCGACGAAGAACGCGCGGCCCGCGAGATCGCCGAGTTGATCCGGCAGGGATTCGGAGAGGAGTGGTCGGATGGGGTCTTCTAGCTTTTCTCGCTCGCGGGACACGGTCCTTCGCGGGCTCGCCGTTTCGCCCGGGATCGGAGTCGGCCGGGCGCTGCGGCTCGACGAGCGCGGTCGCCAGCAGTTCTATTTCATCGGCATCTCCGCAGCCCAGGTTCGCGGCGAAATCCGGCGCCTCCATCAAGCGCTCGCTCAGGCGCGCACCCAGCTTCAGGAGACCAAGGTCCGCGTCGCACTCGAACTCGGCTACGACCATTCCTACATTCTCGACGCGCACCTGCTGATGCTCGAAGACGAGAACCTCGTGGGCCAGCTCGAACATGAGATTCGCACCCGGCGGGTGAACGCCGAGTGGGCCGTCCGCGACGTGACCGACCGCGTGATGGCCGCTTATAAACACGTCGGCGATCCCTACCTTCGCGAGCGGGCTTCGGACATCGAAGACGTTGCGACCCGATTGATGACCGTTCTCTCCGGGCAGGCGAAATTCGATCCGTCAAAGCTCGAACAGAACGTCATCATCGTCTCGCAGGACATCCTCCCCTCGACGGTCGCCGAGTTGGATTTCAATTGCGTGCGCGGCTTCGTGACCGACGGCGGCGGGATGACTTCGCACTCGGCGATCATCGCGCGCGCGCTGAAGATTCCGGCGGTGCTCGGCTTGCACGACGTGACCCGGCGCGTGCGGACCGGCGATGCCGTGGTGGTCGATGGCGCGGCGGGCGAGGCGATACTACGGCCGACGAAACCGGTTCTCAGAGTCTATTTGGCGAAGCGCGAGGATGAAGCCGCGCGGCGGGCTCGCCGGATTCCGCACCACGAACAGCCGGCCGAAACTCTCGATGGCGTTCGGATCAGGCTGCGGGCGAACGTCGAGTTGGTTCCCGAGATCGATTCGCTTCCGCTGTTCGGCGCCGAAGGCATCGGCCTCTACCGCTCGGAGTTCATGTTCCTGCACCGATTGCCCGAGCTGCCGAGCGAAGAGGAGCAGTACGAGCTCTACTCGAAGCTCGCGCGGATGACGGGCGACGCGGGCGCAAGCATCCGCGTGTTCGACCTGGGCGGCGACAAGCTGACGCTCCCCGGGTTTGAGGCGGAGCAGAACCCGGCGCTCGGCTTGCGGGCGGTGCGGCTGTCGCTCAAGGTCGAGCCGATCTTCCGCACGCAGCTTCGAGCGATCCTGCGCGCGAACCGCCACGGCCGCCTGCGCGTGGTTCTGCCGCTTGTGAGCACGATCGATGAGTTGCGAAGGGCTAAGCGGATCATCGAAGAGGTGAAGCACGAGATGGCCGACGCCGAGGTCGAGCACAACGCGGCGTTGCCGGTCGGCGTGATGATCGAAGTGCCGGCCGCCGCGCTGATGGCGGACCTGTTCGCCGCCGAGGCCGACTTCTTGAGCGTGGGAACGAACGATCTGATTCAGTATCTGCTGGCGGTCGATCGAACGAATGAGAACGTGTCGCACTTGTATCAGCCTTTGCATCCGGCGGTGTTGCGCTCGATCGCGCACCTGGTGCGCGTGGCCGAAGCCGCGCGAGTCCCTTTGGAGCTATGCGGCGAGATGGCTGCCGATCCGTTGCAGGCGATTGCGCTCGTTGGGCTCGGCATTAAGACCTTGAGCCTCGTCCCCGCGGCGATCCCGCTCGTCAAGAACGCCATCCGATCAATCGAGATGGCTAGGGTGCGTTCGTTGATGAGCGAAGCGATGAAGCTGGCATCATCGAAGGAAGTTGAGGAGTTGCTTGCGAGCGAGATGCCTCGTCAGGCGCCGGAGTTCTTCGCGGCGCTGGCGATCCAGCCGTGATCCCGTGAGATTGTGCTAGACGACATTCCGTCGATGGGAGCCGGGATCAACACCAAGAGCGGATCTGCGAGACCCGATTAAGCGCCCATATAATCCGGCCGCGGTTTAGTCCAACGGGTTCTTTGCGTGGTGTGGGCCGCCCAACCACGCGCCCGGTGTAATTCCAGTGCTCGGCGGCGGCGGAACCACGCACGGGCCTCAATCTCGATGTCTGTGAAGACGCCAACCGGGAGGTTGGGGATGCCTCCGTCGAGCCTACAAGACCGGCCGCCCGCGATCTGGCAAATCCCCCAACCGGCAGGTTGGGGATCTTTCAGGTTGAGCGTCAATCATCCCGGAAAGCCGGCGCTTGAATGATCCCCAACCTGCCGGTTGGGGGATTGCTGCGGGGTGCGCCGCCAGTTGTCTTCTGTAGGCAGGAGTGAAAGGACCCCAACCTCCCGGTTGGGGGATTGCTGCGGGGTGCGCTGCCAGTTGTCTTCTGTAGGCAGGAGTGAAAGGACCCCAACCTCCCGGTTGGGGTGTTTCGCACGGTCTCTGCTCCTGGCATTCGTCGTCACCGCCCCCTCACCCGGTTGGCTCGAAAGCGCGTCCGGTCCCGGGTTTGATCACACCCGTCTGCTCCTTGGGCTGCGTTGGTTCGCGCACCCCGAGCGACCGTCTAGCTCTGATGAGAAGCGCCCGGTTTCGTGGCCTGATCAAGCCGTAGTAGCGCGTCGACTAATCCCGCATACCCACTTCGCGAGAAGTGGGTCGCTGATGTTTCAGCCTACAGCCAGGAGCAGCTATGATCCGCCTCGTAGGCTACAGCATCAAGGACCCACTTCTCGCGAAGTGGGTATGAGATTCTCCACCGCGTCTCGTAGACTACAGCATCAAAGACCCACTTCTCGCGAGGTGGGTATGAGATTCTCCACCGCGTCTCGTAGACTACAGCATCAAGGACCCACTTCTCGCGAAGTGGTATGCACGGGCGAAGCGCGCGAAGGCTGGCAGCCCGCGCCGGCGAAAAGGCGCGCGATGTGACCAATGGGAGACCGGGAGCGGTTACGCTTGAGATTGTTGTTATTCGCGTCGCGCGAAGTGTCGGAGCACCGTGCGATTGCGGGCCCAGCTACTTCAAGAGCTGGGACGCGATGACAAGCTTCTGAATCTCCGATGTCCCCTCGTAGATCCTCAGCGCGCGCACGTCCCGATACAGGTGCTCGACCACCGAGCCGCGAACGACTCCCACCCCGCCGTGAATCTGAACTGCGGCATCGATGATTCGCTGCGCCGCTTCGGTCGCGAACAACTTGGCCATCGCCGCTTCCAGCGTCACTCGATCGGCGCCCGAGTCCTTCTTCCACGCCGCGCGATAAACCAGCAGCCGCGCGGCATCAAGATCGGTCGCCATCTCCGCGAGCTTCATCTGAGTCGCTTGAAACTCGGCGATTGGCTTGCCGAACTGTACGCGCCGTTTTGCGTACGAGATCGCTTCATCCAGCGCCCGCCACCCGAGCCCCACCGCAGCGGCGCCAACCGTCGATCGGAAAGTGTCCAGCGTGGTCATCGCGATCTTGAATCCCTCTCCCTCTTCGCCCAGCAGGTTCGACGCCGGCACGCGGCACTCGCGGAATGCTATGCGGCCAATCGGGTGCGGCGCGATCAACTCGATCTTCTCCTCGAATGAGAAACCCGGCGCGTCCTTTTCGACGACGAACGCCGAGATGCCCTTCGCGCCCTTCCCAGGATCGGTCTTCGCGAAGACGGTGTAGAAATCCGCGAGCCCGGCGTTCGAGATGAAAGTCTTCTCGCCGTCGATCACGTAGCCCGCGCCGTCGCGACGCGCAGTTGTTTGAATGGCTGAGACGTCGGAGCCGGCTTCGGGCTCGGTGATGGCGAACGCGGCGACGGCGGTTCCGTTTGCGACGCGCGGCAAGAACCGGCGTTTGATCTCTTCTGATCCGGCGAGCGTGATCGGGAAGCTGCCCAGGCCTTGCATCGCGAACATCAGGTCGGCGAGCGACGATTCGTAAGAGAGATGTTCGCGGATTACACACAACGCCCGAACGTCGAGCGAATCGGCCCAGCCTCCAAACTCTCTCGGAACGGTGTATTCGAGAAGCTTTTCGCGAGCGAGGGCAGAGACCAGTTCGCGCGCAAGCTCGTCTTCCGTCCGGGCCGGCGCCGCTTCGCCCGCGAGCTTGCGGTTGAAGCTCACGACACGTGCGGCAAGGCTCCGGTGAGTGTCCTCGACGAGCGGTGTGTCTTGCATCTTGACCTCGATAATCCACTAAGGGCACGAAGGTTCACGAAGACGGATAGGAAGCGCTTGAGGATGACGTCTCTTCAGGCCGGTGATTCCCTTCGAGCTTCTTCGTGTCCTTCGTGGATTAGCTCACCGACGCGAGCGACGCATCCGCTCCCGTGATCTCGCGACAGCAACGCGATCCGTGTCCGGCGGGCCAGAAAGTCCTCCACCGTCATCGCCATCTCGTAGCGCGCGGCGTAGACAACCTCGGCTGCAATGTGCGGCAGACCTTCAATCAGAGGGGACCTCAGATCCGGCGATTCACGAGTGATCTCGAGTATGACCCTCGAATTGCCCGCGTACTTGTGCATCAAGTGCTCAACGGTTTCAACCGGCAACGCGTACTCGGCCGCCATTCGAGGCGATTCATCCTTCATCTGTGCGTCGGACAGCACGCCGCCCGCAAGCTCGATTTGACCGGTCATACACTTCCCCCTCGCGCGACCCAGGCGCTCCATCACCCGATCGACTACGCGCTCGGCGATGCGTCGGTAGGTGGTCAGTTTGCCGCCGATCATCGAGATCAGCCCAGAATCGCTTTCGATCAACTCGTCCTTGCGTGAGAGTTCCGAGGTCGACTTGTCGTCCTCGGACACGAGCGGCCTGAGCCCCGCTGTCGTGCTGATGACGCGTTCTGTACAGAGGTTCGCTCGGGGAAAGTACCGTGCGGCCGATTCGAGGACGCGGTTGATTTCGTCGGGGTCCGCGACCGGCTCGTCAAGCGGGCCCCCGTAGTCGGTGTCGGTCGTCCCGATCAACGTGCGGCCCAGCCACGGTACGATGAAGAGGAATCGCTGCTCGCCAAGCGATGGGATCAGCACCGCCGCTTCGCAATTGAATCCCTCGTCCGGCATGACGACGTGAATGCCTTTTGAAGGCCGCAGCTTCCTCGCCCCGTTGCGATCCGCCAGCCTCGCCACTTCATCCGACCAGACGCCCGTTGCGTTGACGACCACGTGTGCACTGAGCGTGAATCTCCGGCCGCCGCGTGTCTCCTCGACTTCGATCCCTGAGACTCGGCCGTCGGACTTCACCAACCCTCGCGCGGCCGCGTAGTTTGCGACGATCGCGCCGGCCTCGGCAGCGGCCTTTATCACTTCGATGACCAGCCGCGCGTCGTCGGTCAAGCAGTCGTAGTAGAGCAGCGCGCCCTTCAGCCCGCCCGCCTCAAGCGCGGGTGCGAGCTTCAGTATTTCTTCAGGTTTGAGCCACCGATGCCGTCCGATGTTCTGCCGCCCCGCGAGCAGGTCGTAGAGCCACAGTCCGAGCCGCAGCTTCAACTTGTTTCTTCCGAGCGGCGACGGCCTGCGCGCGTCATAGACCGGGACCAGGAACGCGAGCGGCTCGCTCAAGTGCGGGGCGATGCGCGACAGGGTTGCGCGCTCTCGCAGCGCCTCGCGCACGAGTCCGAACTCAAACTGTTCGAGGTAGCGGAGTCCGCCGTGAATGAGCTTGGTCGAGCGCGAGCTTGTGCCGCTGGCGAAGTCGCGCTTCTCGATGAGGGCGACGTTCAAGCCGCGCGACGCCGCGTCTAGCGCGACTCCCGCTCCGGTGATGCCGCCGCCGATGATGGCGAGGTCAAACACCTCGCGTTGCATGCGTTCGAGGTTCTCGCGCCGCGTTGCTGTTGAGAGATCGCGCACGCAGACAAATCTAGAGCACCGCGTCCCTCCACGCAACGAACGGTCGCAGATGTGCAGAGACGCCCTTATGGGGCATTGGGACGCAGTCAGTCTTTGCGCGAGCGATACTCATCCGGGAAATCAAAATCCACGAGCACGTCCTCGTTCCCGACCTCGGTGCGAATGGTCCGATCCAGGTGCGAACGCACGACCTGTCGCAGACCCTGACCCGGATCCATGTCGAGTACTTCCTGCTTGAGGCTGGAATCCAACAGTACGGGGTGCCCGTCGCGACCCCGGCAGGTTGGCACTACGATCAGCGGGCGATGAGTCTCGTACGTTTCGATTATGTGATTCACGGTTTCGATCGCGATCTGAGGTTGATCGACCAGCGCGATGAGGATGGCGCGTGCATCGGGCGGCAATGCTTCAACGCCTCGCTTGATCGAGCTTGCCATGCCGGATTTGTAGTCGGTGTTATAGGCGGTGGTCACCGGCCGTGCTTCCAAGGCCGCGCGCACATCGGCTTCGCGGTGGCCGGTGACGACGATAATCCGGCTGACGTGAGAGGCGAGCAGCGTATCGACGCAACACTCGACGAAGCTCTTGCCCTTGAAAGGCAGAAGCTGTTTGAACTCGCCCATCCTGCGCGACTCGCCGGCCGCCAGAAGTATCGCGGTCACTTCGCTGTCCACCTGCTTCGTCACTCGTTATGGTCTCTCGTCGCAGCAAGCTGCCCGACAACTCCGCTGACAGATTACATTGGTTACTGCAAGCGGCCAAGCGATCCTCGCGAGCCACGCCGGCCATCCGCGGGCCATGTCTTCACTTGCTTTTCCGCTTGACACTGTAAGTGTGCTGGGCTACTATGCGGCCGTTTTCGGGCAGCGACTGAGCCCGGAGTGGTAGAGAAGTCTTGAGCAGGACGCTGTGACAGCTTGATGGAAGCCGCAAGGGGAGGCTCAACGGACATGAGCCTCGCCTCGCGGCTTTTCATTCTCTTGCCGTAGCGGCGCCGCGATGCTCAGGTGGGAAACACGGAACGAATCGGAGGAGGATCATTCGATGTCAATGTCACAAGGCAAGGTCAAATGGTTCAGCAACTCGAAGGGCTACGGGTTCATCGAGCAGCCGGGCGGCGCCGACGTGTTCGTGCACTACTCGGCGATTCAAGATGACGGCTACAAGTCACTCAAGCAAGGTGAATCCGTCGAGTTTGAAGTAGTGCAAGGCCCGAAAGGACCTCAGGCCGAAGCCGTCAAAAGGCTTTGACGAGAATCCGCAAGGCGCATGCTTCGCTCGCATTGCCCCGCCCAATTGGGCGGGGCTTTTTGTTGGCAAGGTCCTCCGCTCCACCCTACCGGCCGAGCACGTTGACCAACTCCTGAACGGCGGCAGCCGAACGCTGAAGCGCAGCGCGTTCGTCGGTCGATAGATTGATCTGGATTATCTCTTCGATTCCGCGCGCGCCGAGCTTCACCGGCACACCCACGAACAGACCGTTGATTCCATACTCGCCTTCGAGGTACGCGGCGCACGGCAGGATTTTTTTCTTGTCCTTCAGTATCGCCTCGACCATCTCGACGGCAGCCGCCGAAGGAGCGTAGTAGGCAGAGCCGGTCTTGAGCAGGCTCACGATCTCGGCGCCCCCGTTCCGCGTGCGGTCGACTATCTGATCGATCTTCTCCTTCGGCATCAAATCGGGCAGCGGTATGCCGGCAACGGTCGAGTAGCGCGGCAGCGGCACCATCGTGTCGCCGTGGCCGCCAAGCACAAACGCTGTGACGTTTTCGACCGAGACGTTGAGCGCGTCGGCGACGAAACATCGCATGCGAGCCGAGTCCAGCACGCCGGCCATCCCGATCACCCGCTGTTTCGGAAGCCGCGAGTGCTTCATCGCGACGTGACACATCGCGTCGAGCGGGTTCGAGACGATGATCAGGATCGGGTTCGACGAATACTTCATCACCTGATCGGTCACCGAGCCGACGATTTCCGCGTTTGTGCGCAGGAGGTCGTCGCGGCTCATGCCCGGCTTTCGCGCGAGGCCCGATGTGATGATGACGATGTCCGAATCCGCCGTTTCTTTGTAGCCGTTCGAGCCTACGAGGCGCGAGTCATAGCCCTCAATTGGCGACGTCTCCGCCAGATCGAGCGCCTTGCCCTGAGGCATTCCTTCGATGATGTCGACGAGCACCACGTCGCCGAGTTCTTTATCAACGAGTCTCTGCGCTGCCGTCGCGCCGACGTTTCCGGCGCCAACGACGGTTATCTTTTTTCGTCCCATGATTATTCCCCTTGTGCGGTCTGTGGCCGCTGGTCGGTAAAACAAGAGCGGCGCGTGTGCGTCCCGGTTTTTGCGCCGCTATCAATGAAGCTAGATTCTATCGCACAGGTGCGTGCTCGTAAATCGACGCTGATGGCGTCGATGGCGTCGCCGCGCATTCCATCCGTCATCCGCCGACGTGGACTGCGGGACGTTTCTCCGGGTCGGGCTCGGCTTGCCGAAGCACCTCGCGAGTTATGGGAGCGGTCTCGCCCTCGCCCAGAAAAATGTATCGCAGCAGGTAGAACAGCGGATTGCCTTCCGTCCAGCCAAAGTAGACGTGGGGTATTCGGCCGGTCCGGTCACGCAGGTACAGCAGAAACGCCGCGATAGCGTTAGGGACCGCCGGACTCTCGGTGTAAAGCACGCGGTATCCGCCAACATCGGAGCCACGCACGAGCAGAGCGCCCGAAAACTCGGACACATCACCGGGTTGCACCTCGAAGAACAAGACAGGGTCCTCGGCGGGGATGTGGTTGTCTTCGCGCTGCTCTTTTTCCTTCAGCCGGTACTCGTGCACATCGCCCTCGTTGCGCCGATTGGCGACAATGCGAATCTCCCGGCTGCTGGCCTCGCCGATGAAGCCCTTCGCGGTCTCGTCCAGAATCACCTTATCTACGCGCAGCTCCGTCGCGCGAATCGCGCGGGAGACGAGAGAGATGACGATGATCGAACCAATGAAGAACGACGCTATCTTGATGCCCTCCGGCCGCTCGAAGATATTCGCGATCGTCGTGTATCCGAAGACGATCGCGATCAGCAGAAAGGCCCACCTGAGGGCGCCTCCTCGCCAGACTGACATCGTCACCGCAATGGCCGCGGAACTCATCAGCACCAGGACCCCGGTCGCGTAGGCGCCGCCCTGAGCGTCGACGTCTGCGTCGAAGATCAGCGTCACCGCAAAGGCTATCGCAGTGAACACGAGTACGAGCGGCCTCGTCGCCCTCGCCCACCCCGGCGCCATTCCATATCGCGGAAGATACCGCGGGACTATGTTCAGCAGTCCGGCCATGGCCGACGCGCCGGCGAACCACAGAATCATTATCGTGCTGGCGTCGTAAACGGTCCCGAAGCCTTCGCCCAGGTATTGATGCGCCAGGTAGGCGAGCGCACGGCCGTTCGCCTTACCACCCACCTGAAACTCAGCCGGCGGGATCAGCAGGGTTGTCACCAGGCTGCTCGATATCAGCATCACGCTCATGATCAGCGCGGCCGAGGTGAGCAGCTTGCGCGTGTTGCGGATGCGGCCCGTGGGACGGCTGCTGGAGTCGGCTTCTTCGCCTTGCACGAGCGGCATGACGGCGACGCCGGTTTCAAAGCCCGAAAGCCCGAGCGCGAGCCTGGGAAACACGAGAAGTGCAACGCCGATCATTGCGAGCGGACTCGAGTGACTCTTGACCAGCGCGTTCTTCCATTCCGGGAGCAAGCTGGCGTGGGTCGCGATTTCATAAACGCCCACGCCGACTACTACAGCGTTCAGCAGCAAGTACGCGGCGACCAGGAATACCGCAATGCCTATTGCCTCCTTGAATCCCTTCAGGAAGATTCCGCCGAGCAGCGCGATCAGTAGGAGCGTCAGCGCGACTCGATGATGAAGCAGTTGGGGCGTGAACGGGTTCTCGACGATGTGGGCGGTTCCGTCCGCCGCCGACAGAGTGATCGTAATGATGAAGTCAGTCGCGACGAACCCGAGCAAACACAGGACGAAGAGCTTGCCTTTCCACCTGGGCAGCAGGTGTTCGAGCATCGAGATCGACCCTTCGCCGTGCGGGCTCTCCTGGGCGACGCGGCGATATATCGGCAGCGCTCCGAGCAGCGTCAACAACACGAGTATCAAGGTCGCGACCGGAGACAAGACGCCGGCCGCCAGAAACGCGATGCCGGGCTGATACCCCAGCGTCGAAAAGTAATCAACGCCGGTCAGGCACATGACTTTGTGCCAGCGGTGGGAGTGGAATTGGCCCTCGCGCGCGAGCGGACCGGCGACGGGCTTTACCTCGCCTTCGAGGAGCCACCTCCTGAATCTGTTGGGGGAGAGTTTTCCTGGGGTGACGGATTTTGCCATTCCCTAATCGCCAATTGAGTTCTCGCGGACCGATAGGGGATAATAGGCCACTGCTGCTCTGGAGTGAAGCGCTAATCGCCACGCCACTCGGAAGGGGAGGCACCATTTATTGCTGCCAGAGTTAGATGATGACGACGATCTGTCGGAGGGCATTCATCGCGCGAGGCTGGTCGAATTCGAGCGGCGGTTCAGGAGTAAGCCAGTCGGCGTGGTAGAGGTGCTGTTCTGATGGCCATTCACAACCGAAACCAACTGGAAAACACACAGCGCAAGATCGCATCGCTCGAGCTTGCTCTGGAGGAGATTAAGCGCGACGAGTCGCCGGAAGGCTATGCGATTCTGTCCGAAGGCTTCGTAGCGCAGATGGGCAAATGCGCTGCGAGATCGACGAGTATCTCGGCGTCGACCTGAGCGACACGAACCTACGCCTGTGACAGAGGGTAGTTAGGTGGATTATGTGGTGCGATCAACTTACCTTGGAGGAAGCAAAGTTCACGCAAGACGCCATTGAGGTGCTTAGCTAAGGCCCGCGCCTCATTTTGCACGGCCCGGTTCCGCAGCCTGCATCGCGCGGGCGACAGCCTCGGCCGCCGACATCGCTCGCAGCAGATTCTCGCCGAGCACCTTCTTGATGTCCGCGTCGGAGTAACCGCGTTTCATCAACTCAAGCGTGATGTTGGGCAGCTTCGAAACGTCTTCCATACCTTCGGGCAAGCCGTCGATCGGCACTCCGTCCAGATCGCTGCCGATGCCAACGTGGTCGATGCCGGCTACCTTGATGATGTGGTCGAAGTGGTCGATGAGGACCGAGAGCGGCGTGCGCCCCGGATTGTTAGCGGCTTGCCACTTGTTCATTTCTTCCTGCACGCGCTTAGGGTCGCCGGGGTACTGCCGCGTTAAATCCTCCTGCATCGCGCGAGCGCGCAGAGTAATCCCGGCTTTGCGCGCGTCGATGAATCCGTCGTAGAAGTTCACCATCACCACGCCGCCATTCCTGGCAATCGCTTTAAGCATGTCGTCGCTGACGTTGCGCGGATGGTTCGCAAGTGCGCGCGAGGAGGAGTGCGAGGCGATGACCGGGGCGCGGGTTGTGGCGATGACGTCGTAGAACGTCTTGTCCGAGACGTGAGATATGTCGACCATCATCCCCAGCCGGTTCATCTCGCTAATGACCTCGCGGCCGAAGTCAGTAAGGCCATTGTGGTGACGAATATTATCGTTGGCGAGATCGGCTTCGGAGTCGGCCCAGTCGTTCGTGTTGGTGTGTGTCAGGGTCATGTATCGGACGCCGAGCCGGTAGAACATCCGCAGCGCGTGCAGCGAGTCTTCGATTGCGTGCCCGCCTTCTATTCCCATCAGCGCGGCGGTCTTGCCTTTGGCTGCGATGCGGCGAATGTCGGCGGCGGTGTAAGCCATCTCGAGCGCGTCCGGGTGACACCGCACCTGATCGTAGACGACGTCGATCATGTCCAGCGCTCGCCGGGCCGCCCCTCCGCCTTCGAGGGGTTTCTTGTTGACGAACTCCTTGCCGACGTAGATGGCGAAGAACTCGGCGTCCACGCCGCCCTGCTTTACTCGCATCAGATCGGTGTGGGTCTTCAGTTTCCCATCCGGCCCAACGCCGCTTGTTCCGAGGTCGAAGCCCTCGTCAAGCATCGGCGACGTGACGTCGTTGTGAGTATCGATGACGATCGCCTCACGATGCAGTCTGGCGGCGCGCGCCCGAAGCGCCGCGTCGTCCATTGACGCCGCAGCCGGGGCCGCCCTTTCCGGCTGAGCGCTCTCTTCGGGTTGACCGGAGGAGGAGCCGCAGACAACAAACATCAGCGCAGTGAGCAGGGCGACGGCCAAGGTCGTTGAGAGATTCAATAGACGTGAGCTCATAAATCGGACTGTCCTTTCTAGTCGAGATCGTGACGATGAACGCGCGGACCGGGAACTCGAGTTCATCGACTCCTCATGACTTCCCACTGGAGGTGAAATAACCGCGCCGGGCGCGCACCTGAAGTCCGGGCCGTTTGGCCTCAACGCGAATCGCCTTGAAGATGTCGGGCCGAGCCTCGCTCCTGGCGTAATAAGTCAGCACGTATTGAGCGCGAACCTCGGCGGCTACGCGGCGGTAGATTTCGTCGAGCTCGCGAGATTCCTTCTTCTGGTCCTCGCGAATCGCGGGATAGAACGCGCGCCCGCCAGTGTCCTCGCTCATGGTCTTGAGCACGGCCTCGCCGCCGAGGTCCTGAACGCTGGCCGAGGGCGCGACGCCAGTCGAGTGGACGCCGTAGATCACCGCGTCCGACCTCTGCACTTCGTTTAGCGCCTGCGCCAGCGACGAGCTGGATGTCGTGTCCGTCCCGTCCGAGAGCACGACCATCACGTGACGCCCTTCGGCGGGGCGCAGGTAGCGGGCCGCGTCGATCAGCGCATTGTAGAGCGCCGTGGCTCCCTCCGGCTTCAGGCCGGCCAGCGCCGCCACCAGTTCGTCCACGTTGGACGTGAATTGAACGACCAGCTTTGGATCGGTCGACACGCTGATGATCGCCGCCTGATCCGCGGGCCGCATGACCTGACGGAAAAAATGAGCGGCGGCGCGCTGTTCGAAGTCGAACCGATGGCGGATCGACGTCGACGTGTCGAACAGAAAGACCAGCCGCAGCGGCATCTCGCCTCCGCGATAAAAACCCGCGATGTCCTGAGCAACGTTGTCCTCAAAGACCTGAAAATCGGCCTGGGTGAGATCGTTGACCTGATTGCCCGCGGGGTCGGTGACTGAAGTGACTACGGTGACCAGGTCCGCGCTCAACTTGATGGGTTTGCCTTCCTGTTCTTCGGTCACACGCCGCGGGCGCGCAGCTTGCGGCTGGTCGGTTTGTCTTCCCGACTGTGCCAGGACGAAAAGGGAGAAGGCCAGAAGGCTAAGACATAGAAGCGCTAGCGCCCGAAACGACATCAAAGCCGTTCGACACTGTTGTTTGTTGCTTTTTCCTTTTTGCCTTCTCATCAAGGTCATAGGCTTCAGGGGTGAGCTTCGCGGCACAGGGCGCGCGACAAATAATTCGCCCTCCACTCCTCGAAGTCCTTCAGCGCCAGCTCAACCTGCCAGCGCCGGCGGTCGGCCTTGCGCTTCAATCTGCGCCGATCGGCCTCGTCAAGGGGCGGCAGCAGCGCGAAGGTTATGTTCATGGGCTGGAACCCGGCGGCCGGCGCGTTGCTGATGTAGTTCACCAGGCTGCCCATCGCTGTCCGGCGCGGCGGCCCGAGCGGCGTGCCCCCCATCGCGATTTCCGCGGCGTGCACTCCAGCCATCAAACCCGTCGCCATCGCTTCGATGTACCCTTCGACGCCTGATATCTGCCCCGCGAAAAATACACGCGGCTCGGCGCGCACCTGCAAAGTCTCCGCGAGGAGCTTAGGCGCGCAGATGAACGTGTTGCGGTGAATCTGACCGAAGCGGATGAACTCGGCGCCCTCGAGCCCCGGGATCAATCGCAGCACCCGTTTCTGCTCGCCGAACTTCAGATGATTCTGAAAGCCGACGAGGTTATAGCTGTCGGCGAGCATGTTCTCCTGGCGAAGCTGGACTACGGCGAACGGCTGCCACCCGGTCCGCGGATCGCGGAGCCCAACCGGTTTCATCGGGCCGTAGCGCAGTGTGTCCACGCCTCGGCGCGCGAGTTCCTCAATGGGCAAGCAGCCCTCGAAGTACATTGTCCGCTCGAAGTCATGAAGCGGCACTGATTCAGCCGACACCAGGGCATCGTAGAACCGAAGGTACTGGGACTCATCCATCGGACAGTTGAGGTAGTCGGGGCCGCCCTTGTCGTATCGCGCCGCGCGGAAAGCGATCTTGTGGTCGATGGTGTCGGCGTCGACCACGGGCGAAATCGCGTCGTAAAAGTAAAGATGAGATGAGCCGGTGAGTCCGCGGATTGCTTCGGATAGAGCAGGCGAAGTGAGCGGCCCGGTCGCGATGATGACCGGCCCGGACTCGGGAACGGAGGTGGCCTCTTCGCGGACGATTTCGACGTTGGGATGTGAGAGTAGTCTCCGAGTCACTTCAGCAGCGAACTTCTCGCGATCGACCGCGAGCGCTGCGCCTGCGGGTACGGCGGTTTGGTGCGCAATGGAGATCAACAGCGAGCCGGCGCGGCGCAATTCCTCCTTCAGGAGATAGGGTGCGGTGCCCGGCTCGTCGGACTTGAGCGAATTGGAGCAAACGATCTCGGCGAGGTTGGCGGTTTCATGAACTGGAGTTGGCCGCACGGGCCTCATTTCGATGAGCCGGACCGCGATGCCGCGCTCGGCCGCCTGCCATGCGGCCTCGCTTCCGGCCAGCCCGCCTCCGATTACTGTAACGTGGTTGTTCACCTGGAAAAGCCGAAAGCGAACACGGTGCGATGAATGATGAGCGAATGATTCAGCGACCTCGTTCAATCATCATCGACCATTGAAGGCTCATCTTACCATTCGCAGCGGAGGGCTATCAAAGCAGATGCGGGCGCAGCACGGTCCTTGAATTCTCAGTGGAGCGAGTATATCGTTTCGCGACCGTAGTTGATTATGGAAAGCAAGAAAGCAATTGAGGAAGCCAATGCCGAGTTCTACCGTGCGATCGAATCCGAGGAGATCGAGCGCCTGGACGAAGTGTGGTCCCACGAAGATTGGGTCCGCTGCGTCCATCCCGGCTGGGAGATGATCTCGGGATGGCAACGAGTGCGCGAGAGCTGGAAGCGTATATTCGAGGGCGGCCAGAAGATGAGGATCTCGCCCTCGGACGTTTCGATTCACGCCTCGGATGATTTCGCGTGGGTCACGTGCATAGAGAACATCACCATCTTCTTCGAATCGAGTTTCGATTCGACGCAGGCGGCGGCGACCAATCTGTTCGTGCGACGGCAGGACCGCTGGCTGCTGGTCCACCACCACGCGTCGCCGATTCCGATGATCCTCCCCGAAAGCGCGACCGACACAATTCAATGATTCAAGCCAGTGATTCAAGAATTTGGAAGGGAATCCAGAATTTCATATTTTCCGGCGAAGAGGCGGCGAAAATGCGCACCCGAACCGCCATTAAGTGCTATAATTCCGGCCCGACAGGTGGCAGGGAGCCTGATGGGGAGTTGGAATATGGCTTGCCTACCCCAATCGTGATTCAAGGACAACCGAGTTAGAACGCCGAAAAGGATCGCGCCTCGATTGAAGGGGAGAATGCAGTACGCATTCAAAGCAACGAGGGGAGCGTCCGAGATGCGGGCGGCTCCACGGCAAAGTGGCTTAATCTGCGCAACCTTCTGTGAAGCTGGGAAGCGAGTAACAACCAAAGTATAGGAGATCAACATGAGCACCAAAACGCTTAGAAAGGCTATTGCACTGGTCATCACCTTGACCATGAATCTGTTTATGGTGTTGCCGGCCTTTGCACAGGTGACAACCGGCGACGTCACCGGACGGGTGGTCGATGCTCAGGGGAACGTCGTGGTCAATGCGACGGTGACCGTGAAGCACCTCGGCACGGGCCAGACCCGTACGGCGACCACCAACGACGCGGGCGATTACACGATCGCGCAATTGGTGCCCGGCGTCTACGAGCTGACCGTCGAGGCCAAGGGCTTCAGCAAGGTGGTACAAAAGGAACTGCAGATCAGCATCGGCACCCGGCAAACGCTGAACTTTGAACTCAAACCCGGGGGGGTGGCTGAAACCGTCGAAGTGGCAGGCGGCGCTCCGCTCATCGAGACAACGAAGTCAGACCTGGGCGGCGTAGTCACGCCGACCGAAGTTCAAAGCCTGCCGCTGCTCAATCGCACGTTCGCGAGTTTGAGCATAATCATGCCCGAGGCGCGGCCTGTGGGCACCTTCGATCCGACGAAGACCCGGGTCGGGAATTTCGCAGCCAACGGCGGCGACGGCCGGCAGCTTGATGTGAACGTCGATGGCGGCGATGACAAGGACAACGTCGTCGGGAGCCTTCTGCAGAACTTCGCTTACGAAGGGATTCAGGAGTTCGAGGTGCTTCAGCATCGCTGGACGGCTGAGAGCGGCCGCGCGGTGGGCGGAGTCATCAACGTGGTTACCAAATCAGGCTCGAACGAGGTTCACGGCTCGTGGTTCACGAACTTCCGCGACGAAGCCCTGACCAAGCTCGACTTCTTCCAAAAGGACACCGAAGACAAGCCGGACTTCAGCCGCCAGGAACTCGGCGGCTCGGTCGGCGGAAAGGTCATTGCCGATAAGCTGTTCTTCTTCGGAAGCATGGAGCGATTTCGCGAGCGGCAGAAGATACTGGTAAACCCGGCGCTGCTCCCAGAGATCACGGCAATCCCGGGCGCCGAGCCCGTGCCCGTGATCCCGACGCCTTATGATGATTGGCTGGCCACGGTCAAAGTAGACCATAACCTGAGCGTCAAGCAGTCGATGTTCTACCGCTATGCCTATCAGAAGAACTCGTCGCCCAACGACCAGTTCGATCCGAGTCAGCCGGCGGACTTGAGCGGCGGGAACTCCAACGACAACCACCTGCACAGCTTTGTCCTCAACCACACTTATACGTTCGGCCCAACCAAGCTGAACGTGTTCACGTTCCACTTCCAGGATTTCAAGAACGAGATTCTCGCGGTCACCGACAGACCCAACATCGTGTTCCCGTCGGTGCAGACTGGAGCAAACGTCAACGTGCCGCAGCAGACCAAGGTGCGGAAGTATCAAATACGCGACGACTTCTCGTGGCAGAAGGGCAGGCACGGTTTCAAATTCGGCGTGAACTACATTCCGACCGATCTCAACGGGTTCTTCTTTTTCGGCGCGAAGGGCTACCAGATATTCTTCTTCGATGATCCGTTGACGATCAAGAACAACCGCAATGGGCTCTATCCCCAGGGGTTCGCTACACGCGGAGCTGTGAGGGAGATAGATCTGAACGACGGAGACGGGGACACGAGCCAGCCGCGGGTCCACCAGTTGGCGTTTTATGTTCAGGATGATTGGAAGATCTCCTCGCGGCTGACGCTGAATCTCGGCCTGCGCTGGGACGCGAACATCGGCCTTCTGATCGATCAAACGGACAACCGCACGATGAAGCTACTGGCAAGGCTGGACGACGCGCGCGCGAAAGCGATCACCGGCAGCGACCTGAACCGCACGACGCCGGGGTTCAGGGAGTTCCAGCCGCGCCTGGGCTTCGCCTATGATCCCAGGGGTGACGGGCGCACGGTGATACGGGGCGGTTACGGGATCTTCTACGATCAGATCTTCCAGAACCTCACGCTGTTTTCGACGCAGCAGACGAATCCGACCATCTATCAGACGGTCCTCCAGCTCGTGAATTCCTCGGTCGGCAACGGCCAGTTGGCCAACTTCCGATTCGGCGTCGATCCGCTGCCGGCCCGCCCGCCGGGTGCTTCGAACACGGATTTGGAGTTCGGGGCAGTCGGGCGAATAAACGATCCGGGAATGACGGACCCCTATGTTCAGAAGTTCTCGATCGGGTTTGAAAAGAAAATAGGTGAGAAGTGGGTCGTGTCGAGCGACTATGTGCACACGCTTGGGATTCACGAGAACCGTGTGCAGAACATCAACCCGCTGATTCGGGATCTTTGCGATCCGGCATTCCCGGGGTCGCAGCCGGGCAATGCTCGGTGCGTCGCAGGGGCCAGCACCCGGTTCTTTGACAAGGCGTTTAGAGACGCGGGTCTGGGCGCCGGCCGGCTTTCCCAGATCAACATGTTCACATCAACGAATCGCTCGCTGTTCGATAGCTGGACATCGCAGGTTCGGGCGCGCTTCCACGGAGTGCTTTTGTCAGCAAGCTACATCCTGTCGAACTCGCGGGCGTGGGGCGGCCAGCCGGTTGCTTCATACAGCGGCAACGGAATAGCCGTCACCCCCGAGATTCAGTTCAGACCCGAGGAGTTTGGGCCGACTCGCATCGATGAGCGGCATCGGTTCGTCCTCAGCGGCGTATTCGACTTGCCATGGAGCGTTCAACTGGCGCCCATCGTTCAGATATCGAGCGCGCGGCCTTACTCGCTGGTAGCCGGCCTGGACATAGACGGAGATGGCCGGAATACAAATGACCGCATCTGCTCGACCGCCGATCCGCGAGCGGTGCTTGCCGCCGTGGTCGCAGGCCAGCCGCTGCCTGCCGGGACGCGAAGTCTTGGATGTACCCAAGCGAGCGTCAACAATAGGCGCAACGGGTTCATCGTCGACGAGAACGGCAACATCGAGAGCCACACCGGCCGCTACTTCAACGTTGACCTGCGCGCGTCGAAGAGCTTTAAGATCGGCGAGCGGTTCAAGATCAAGGGCTACGCTGATTTCTACAATCTGTTCAACACCGAGCAGCTCGCGTTCGCGTCGCGGCTCGGTTTGAGCAGCGCGGCGTCGTCCGGGCTCTTCATGCAGCCGGTGTCGCTGTTCGGTCCGGGATTCGGGCCGTCGGTGGGCCGTCCGCTGACTGTCCAACTCGGCTTCCGGGTCGACTTCTAACGTGGGCAAGATCATCACGGGGCGCCGGTGATCGGCGCCCCGTCTCCTTCCCCGAGCGAGCTCGATTTCGGCGGGAGATTGGAGTACGGAGATCGACTCTATCGTTCGGTCAGCGCTTTGGCGGCGTCCCGCAGGTACGAACATTCTTGGGGCGCGGATGCCGACGGGCGCCTTACGGGGTTTACCATCAGCAGGGAGTCAAGTTGAGTCCGCGGTGAACCAGGTTGGGCGTGCGGTGTCGTTTGCCCTCGCTTGCGGAATCACTTTCCATTTACCCCGGCTCTTGTGATATAAGCCTGACTGCTGGGCCTGGGCTGAAGGTAGATCCACCAAGCAATTTTCTGGCTCATCCGCAGGTTTTAACGCGGACGGCCCAGGCAACAGCAATTCCGCTCTCGAATTTCGTGTGGAATTCGGACCCAATACCAGGATAGGAGGTTCCAAATGAGGACCAGAAAGTTTAGAAGGACCGTTGCAGCGGTATTCACCACCGTGGTGATGCTGGCGTCCGTCCCGCTGTCTGCCCTTGCGCAGACTGCCAACACCGGCGTGATCACCGGCGTGGTCAAAGACCAGCAGGGCGCAGTTGTGGCCGGCGCAACGGTCAAGGCAACCAACAAGGCAACCGGCATCGAACGCCGGACCACCACGAGTGACGCCGGGACCTATGAGCTGTCGCAGCTCATACCCGCGGACTACAAGCTGGAAGTCGAGGCCCAGGGCTTCGCGAAGTACGTTCAGGAGTCGGTCACCGTCAACGTGTTATCGCGCGTGACGGTGGATGTCGGCCTGAAGCCCGCCGGCGCCGCCGAGCAGGTCACGGTCACCAGCGAATCGGTTCCGCTGATCGAGACGACGAAGACCGAGGTCAGCGGCGTCATCAATCAGAAGCAGATGGAGAGCCTGCCGGTGAACGGCCGCTCATTCGCTTCGCTGGCTACACTGATACCGGGCGCTACCCTGCAAGGTTCATTTGACCCGACCAAGGCGCGCGTGGGCACATTCTCGGTCGGCGGCTCGACCGGCCGCAACATCAACATCACCATCGACGGCGGCGACAATAAGGACAACGCCGTCGGCGGTATTCTGCAGAACTTCACAATGGAGGGCATTCAAGAGTTCGCGCTGTCGACCCAGCGGTTCTCTGCGGCCAATGGGCGATCCGGCGGCGGGCTGCTTTCGGTTGTGAGCAAGAGCGGTTCTAACAGCCTGCACGGATCCGGGTTCGGCTTTTTCCGCCACGATACGTTCAACTCGAATGCGCCGGCGCTCCTTGCCGAGGCCAATCCAGATCTGTTTGATCCCGACGATGCGGTGAAGCCGCCGTTCAATCGCCAGCAGTTTGGCGGCTCGGTTGGCGGGCCGATCATGAGGGACAAGCTCTTCTTCTTCGGCGTCGTCGAGCACACTCGCGAGCGGGGCAACTCCATCGTTCCGACCTTCGCGTTCAACGAAATCAAGTTCCTCGAGCAACTTGGGTACGAAGCGGTGCGGTTCCTTCCCCAGCCGTTCAACGACACTCAATACACGGCCAAGGTGGATTACAGTCACAGCGCTAACCACAATTTCTCATTCCGCTTCGCCGGCCAGAACAACAACGCGCTGAACGATCAGGCGGGCTTCCTGGTCGTCTTCACCGATCTGTCGGGCGGCAACGAGTCGCTCAACGACCTGTACAGTTTCCTAGGGAACTGGACGTGGACCGCCAGTCCGCGAATCGTGAACCAGTTCACCTACCAATTCTCGGACTTCAACAACCGGATCAACGCCACCACGGACAAGAAACTGCTGTTCTTCCCGAGCGGGATCGCGGTCGGCCGGAATGGCAACGTTCCGCAGCAGACGCTTCAGCGGAAGCATCAGTTCCGCGATGACCTCACCTGGAACCGAGGCAAACACGGCTTCAAGTTTGGCGGCGACTTTACCTGGGAGCCTACGCTTGGCGGACTTTTCGCGTTCCTTTCAGCGGCCGAGTACGACTTCGCGCTGGACCCCAGCCAGATCAATGCGCTGCCCAGGAAGTTCAACACACCTGGTGTGGTGGTAGACATCATTCTGGCAGGCGGCAACCCCAGCTTCGACCTGAGAGAGGGGGCGAAGCTCTTCGGGTGGTACGTTCAGGATGACTGGAAGGTCAGCCAGAAGTTCACCTTGAATTTCGGCGTGCGCTACGACGTGGATATTGGGTACGTCGACGCGGCACACCAGTCGAAGAACCGAACGTTCCGCGCGCTGCAGATAATCGGCCATCCGTTAGCAGCCAGGCTGGCGGAGGACGACAAGAATAACTTCTCGCCGCGCATCGGATTCGCGTGGGACGTAAAAGGAACCGGCAAGTCGGTGATCAGGGGCGGCTACGGGTGGTACTATGACCAGTCGTTCTTGAACGTCCCGCTGTTCGCTATTCAGATGGCGAACGATGAAATTTACGCCTTGATCGTTGACGACGCCGACGGGCTGAGTCTCGCGTCACCGCCGCCGCCGTTCCCGCGCCCGTTGAGGAACCCGCCCATCGGATTCCCGGTCAACGGACGACTGATCGATCCCAATTACGAGTCGCCCTACACCCAGCAGTTCAACATCGGGTTCGCTCAGGAACTCGGCAGGAATGCGTCGCTCGAGTTCGACTACGTCCACGTACTTGGCCTGCATGAGTTCACCCAGACCAACGCGAATCCTCGGATCGGGCCGCTGATCGGGGCAAACCGGACGTCGCCGAACCCCGGGCGGCTGCTCACGCCGCAGTTCGCGGCGAAGGCCGCCCAGATGACGGCCGCATTCGGGCAGGTGACGCCGTTCACCAATATCCGCGTCGCGCAGTCGGACGGGCGGTCACGCTACGACGCCTTTACGATTGCGTTCAAGAAGCGGTATGCCAACAAATTCCAGTTGAACGCTCACTACACGCTGTCGCGGGCGGTGGCGTGGTTCGGACAGATTGCGGACTTCGGAGTTCAGCCGCAGAATCCGTTCAGGAAGTTCGATCCGCTGGAGAACTTCGGTTTCACCGGTGAGGACGAGCGTCACCGATTCGTCGTCAACGCGATAATCGATCTGCCGTGGGACGTCCAGGTGGCGCCGATCCTTCAGTTGGCTTCAGCGCGGCCTTACAGCATCTTCGCCGCCGGCGGCGCCGACATCAACAAGGATGGCGTTCTCAACGACCGCGAGACGCGGGATGGCAATGACCAAAACCACCTGCCTCCGGGCACCGAGCGAGGTGACAGCTTCAAGCAGGTGAACCTCCGAGTCTCGAAGTACGTGAAGTTCAAAGAGAGCATGAAGCTCGGACTCTTCTTCGAGGCCTTCAACCTCTTCAACACGGGTAACTTCGGGAACTCGTTTGGCAACACCGCGGGAACGCCAAACCTCGGCAAGCCGGTTAACTTCTTCGGTGCGACCGGCTTCTCCGAGCCGATTGGTATTCCGTTCCAGGCTCAGTTTGGCTTCCGCTTCACGTTCTAAGTTGAGGCCGGACACTTCCAAAAGGCCGGGGCTAGCAATAGCCCCGGCCGTTTTGCTTCGCATCGATTTCTTGCCGGCGTCGTAGAGGGCAGGCATGAACAGGCTGCGCAATGTCCGCCTTTCGATATTGACCTTGCTCCTTTTCGTAGTCCCCTGCCCGGCGTCCTCACAAGACTCACACACGCTGCAGGGCAGAGTCACCCTTCCGAACGGATTCTCTCCCACCAATCCCGTCAAGGTGACCCTGACCTACAACGGGATGCGCGTCTACGAAGTATTCACTGACTTGAGCGGCCGGTTTTCGTTCACGTCACTCCGGCGCGGTAACTACCTGCTTACGGCCGAGGGCGATGGCGAGAATTACGAGACCACGGCGGTCAACGCTGAAGTCTCCGCGTTCGGTCGCGCGCCGCAGGTCTTTACTCAAAACATCCAACTGCGTCCCAAAGCCAACAACACCGTCGCAAGCCTGGGAGTGGTTTCGGTCGACGAGCTTGACCCGAACATCCCCGAAGGGGCCCGCAAGGAGTACAAGAAGGGCCTCAGCAGCGCGCGCGACAATAATGCTGAAGAGGCAATCAAGCACTTCGAGAAAGCAATCGCGACTCACCCCGCCTTTTACTCCGCGCGGCTGGAGGTAGCCGAACAGTATTCGAAGCTCCGGCGTTATGACGAAGCGGTAGCCGAGTATCAAAAGGTGATAGAGCTGAAGTCGGACCGCGCTCCCGGCCACATCGGGTTGGGAATGACACTCGTCAAACAGAAGAAGTACTCCGACGCTCTGGGCCCGCTGCGTCGCGGCCTCGAACTGGACCGACAATCTTCCGCCGCTTACTTGTTCCTGGGAATGGCGGAGATGATGACCGGGGACCTGGAATCTTCCGAAGCCCACCTGCTGCGATCTTACGAGCTTGCCAGGCCTGCTCTCGCGCACATCTATCTTGCAAACCTCTACGAGCTGCGAGGCGAACTGGCCAAAGCGATCTCTCACCTTGAGGCCTACTTGAAGGAAAGCCCGGCGGCGCCCGAACCCCAGCGTTTGCAGGTCAGGGACGCCATCGAGAAGCTTCGCAAGCGAAGCCAGTCGCGTTAGTGACCCGATTGAAAACGGCTGTGGTGTTTATCCTCACGTGTCCCAATTCTCTGAATCTTCTCTCCGGTGCGGAACTGTTCCCCAATTCTAAGTGCGGCAGTGAATGACCGTTCCAGCGAATCTATCACGCGGGGTTCGGAACAAGCTTTGCTTTTTAAGTCGCGCCGGCAACGGAAGCGGTGACGGCGCTTTCACCGGCTGGAGCCGCCAACAGCGAGACCACACTGAACAAGAGGGAGCAAACGGAAATGAGTAACAGGAAAGACGTGACCATCTTGATCGTCGACGATGAAGAGCCGATACGGAGGTTATTGGCCACCTACTTGTCGGATGAGTACGCCTGCGTCACAGCCGCTAATCCTGAGGAGGCCATCAGTTTGCTCCGGGGCGGGTACTTCAATCTCCTCCTGACCGACATAACGATGCCGGGGACCTCCGGCCTCGATCTTTGCCAGATGACGCAAGAGAGTTCACCCGACACCGTCGTAATCATGGTCTCGGGAATGACCGACATCCAGTATGCAATCGACTCGATGCGACACGGGGCATTCGATTACATCACCAAGCCGTTTGACCTTTCGCAGGTGTTGATGGTCGTCCATCGCGCCCTCCGCTACCAGGCCCTGGTTGCCGCAAAGCACCACTACGAGCAGTCGCTCGAAGAAACGGTTCGCGTAAGAACCAAGGAACTGCGGGGCCTCAACGAGAACCTCAACCAAATGCTTGAGGCGCTCTATACGAACTATCGCGCTACCCTCCGTGCGCTCGCGAAAGCGCTCGAGGCCCGCGACGTGGAAACGCGAGGTCATTCGGACCGCGTCGTCGCTTATTGTCTGCGGATCGGGCGCGAGCTCGGTCTGGCTCACAGCGAGTTGATCGCTCTCGAGCAGGGCGCGATTCTTCACGACATCGGCAAGATAGGGGTCCCCGACGCGATCCTGCTCAAACGCGGCAAACTCACGCCGGAAGAATGGGTCCAAATGAGAGAGCACGTAAACCACGGGATGCGGATCATCGGCGAAATAGACTTCTTGCAGGGCGCGCGCCCGGTAGTCGGCCAGCACCACGAAAAATTCGACGGCAGCGGATACCCGAACGGACTGCGAGGCGAAGCCGTTCATCTCCATGCACGCATCTTCGCCGTAGCCGATGCTTACGACGCCATCACCAGCGACCGTCCTTATCGCGCCGCCCAGTCATACGCCGCCGCCAGAGCCGAGTTGATCTCCTCCGCCGGCCCCCACCTCGATCCGCGCGTGGTTGATGGGTTTCTCAAGGTGCCGGAAAGCGAGTGGGCAGAAATCCGGCGCACCGCAGAAGCGCACGACTTCATCGAGCAGATGATAGACAAACGCGAGATAAGGTCCTTCATCGTTTCGCTAAAGGGCCAAGCCGGCCAGCTAAGCCCAATGCAAATGGCATCTGCATAATCTGGGTGCGCGGTCTCGGCAGCGTAAACGCGCGCGAGGAACACCGGACACTCCGGGTTTCTCGCGCGCCGTCGTTTTGGCGCGCCTACACGCGGCGGGGCAAAGCGAACGGTCGTCGCCTGATACAAGCAGACCGCTGAATGAGTTTGAATCTTAAACGCCTCGGCTACGAGGCCCGATCGATAGTCGCGCGAAGTGAAGTCCGCCAGTTGCACGCCTGCCCGTGGCCGCCCTCGATCTTCAGAGTGACCTCCACAATCAGAGCATTGCCCGACGATGTAGCGTTGCCGCGAGCCGAGACCCGTCCGCCTTCGAGAAGCACCGCAAGTCCGCTGCTGGAATCGAGCAAGACAGGACCAAGCGGACGACAACTGGTTTCCGCATTGGCTACGACTGCGCTCCCGCTCGGCCGGATCGAGGTGATCGCGGCGTTCATGTCCGGCACACAGCCATCAGACGAGATCGCACGAACGCCGAGTTTGTATGCGGCGTTGGTTCGAATCGCGAGCGGCACAGTCACGCGCGAGGGCCCGCCCCCGCTCTTTCCGGCGATGGTGATCTGAACAGCATTGCCGTCAGCGTTCTCAACGGCGGCGGCTGTTACTCGCGGGGCTTGAGCGTCGGGGAACTGTGGCTCGGCGCCGTCGGCAGTTGCCTCGCCGAAGCAGACCGGCTCAGCGTTGAGCGACAGCACGAGCGAGGGCGAGACGGTTCCCGCTATTCGGACGGCGGCGTGTTCCTGTTGGGCTGATGCGATGAACGCGCCCGGAGCCATAACGAGACAAGCAATGAGCGCGATTGTTATTTTCAAAGCGGCGTGACGCATGCCCCACCTGGATATCAAAGAGAATGCCGCAGATGAGCCGACACGGAGGGACTGCTATCACGATTAGACGGGCCACTTGTGGCGGAGGGATGGCGTCGCGGAGTCGCGGTGTGTCGCTTCTGATGATTATCTCTACATCGCGGAATAAGCCGCCTGGCCTGATTTGACCCCAGGAGCGCCAACAACCGAATGAGGCGATGGTTGATGATTTCGTGGAGTCGCGTAGCCGTGGTAGCATAGCGCCGTTCGCTTCACTCGGCACGCCGCGGTGAGTTTCACCCGGGATCTGGAGGACCTACAGAGATGAGAATCCAACTCCTACTGAACGGCTCAACGAATCGTCTGTTAGTCGGCCTGGTAGTTCTCGGTTTGTCGGCGGGGGTTGCACCGTCGCCCACACCTTCGCAGGGCCTGAGCAGTCTGGACCGCGATCGCGGCCGAACGATGCTCGATATCGTGAAATCGGATTTGAAAAAATACTATTACGACCCTGCCTACCGCGGGATGAATGTGGACGAGCGCTTCAAGGATGCCGATCAAAAGATCAAACAAGCAACGTCGCTCGGTCAGGTCGTAGGCATCATTGCTCAGGTTCTGTTAGACCTGAACGACTCACACGCCTACTTCATCCCGCCAATGCAGACCACGAGCGCCGACTACGGCTGGCAGATGCAGATGATCGGCGACAAGTGTTTTGTTGTCGCGGTCAAACCGGGCAGCGACGCGGAGGTCAAGGGCCTGAAGGCGGGCGACGAGGTTTGGTCGTTGGACGGCATCGAGCCCACGCGGGAGAACATCTGGAAGCTGACCTATCTCTATTATGCGCTGAGGCCGCGCGCCGGAATGCGGCTCGTTCTCCAGGACCTGGATGGCCGGCAGCGAGAGATGGAGGTAATGGCCAAGCTTCGCCAACGCGTAGCGAACATCAACGTCATGCGGGATTACAACGACCTCGTGCGTGAGTCAGAAGATGCCTACCGGCTCAACCGCCATCGCTACATTGAGCTCGGCGACGACCTGTTCATATGGAAGATGCCGCAATTCGACCTCGACGAGGCCGGCGTCGACGAGATGATGAGCAAGGCCAAGAAGCACAAGGCGCTCATTCTGGATTTGAGGGGAAACGGCGGTGGAGCGGTTGTGACGCTTCAGCGGCTGGCGGGCCATTTCTTTGACCGCGACGTCAAGATAGCGGACCTCAAGGGCCGAAAGGAAATGAAGCCGATGGTCGCCAAGACTCCCGGTGGCGACCGCGTATTCGCCGGGAAGCTCGCCGTCCTGGTCGACAGTAGGTCTGGCTCGGCGGCTGAGCTATTCGCGAGGGTCATTCAAATCGAGAAACGCGGCACGGTTATCGGAGACCGCACCCCGGGCGCGGTGATGCAGGCCAGACTGTGCGACCACGAATCCGGCGCCGGGTCCCTCATATACTTCGCCGCCAGCATCACCGATGCCGACCTGATAATGACTGACGGCAGGAGTCTCGAGCGCGTCGGTGTATCGCCGAACGAGTTGTTGCTGCCGACCGCAGCCGACCTGAAGGCGAGACGCGACCCGGTCATGTCGCGAGCCGGGGAACTGTTTGGCGTAAAGATAGAACCGCTCCGGGCCGGCGCGATGTTTCCAATCGAGTGGAAGAAGTAAGTAAGCGGCGGCGTCAAGGAGACCGCCAGCCGCCACCTGTTTCACTTTGGGCGGTTTTGCTCTCGTGCGCGGAAGAGTTTGCGCGTCTCTTCAGATCGTACGGCCTTGAAGAATGCGTCCTGCTCGATCACCAGCGCTTTGTGAAGCGGAAGATCCAACCCCTCTCGAAACACGCGCTTCACCTGCTTCAAACTCACTGCAGGTATCGCGGCGAGCCGGTTGGCAAACGCGAGGGTCTCCTCCATCAGCTTGTCGGGCTCAACGGCGCGCGTCACGATGCCGAGACGTTCCGCCGTTTCTCCGTCAACGGACTTGCCGAGCATGATCAGCTCCCTGGCCTTGGCCGCTCCGATTAGACGCGGCAATCGCTGGGTGCCGCCTCCGCCGGGAATGATGCCGATGGTCACCTCGGGCAAACCCACCGAGCCGTTTTTGGCCATGAAACGGAAATCGCACGCCAGCGCAGTCTCGAGCCCGCCGCCGTGCGCTCGGCCGTTGATGGCGGCGATGACCGGTTTGGACAACGCCTCGATCTGAAGCAGCGCCTTGTGCATGCCATGAAGCTCTGGCTCCTTACCGTCAGCGGCAATCTCGCCCGACTTCGACGGCAGGGCGCCCGCCTTTCCGATTTCGCTCACGTCGTAGTGCGCGATGAACACGCCCGGAGCCGCTCCCGTCAGAACAACCACGCGTGTTTGCTCGTCGGTCTCAACGCGGGTCAGCAGATCCGACAGTTCGGCGACCATCGCGGCGTTCATGACGTGAAGCGGCGGGTTGTAGAATCGACCCACAAGGACCGGCCCTTTGCGCTCGATCTGGATCGTCTTGTACTTCGCGGCGTGGTCGTCAAACGTCTGGCCCGCTGCGGACCCGGCGCCGCACGAAAACAGCGCCGCCGCCGATGCGAGCGCCGCCACGCGAACAAGAGTCTTCGTGTAATCAGGTGATGTCATGTGTCCCCCTTCCGTGGAACGATCTGGCCCGATTCTTGATACATTGTCCGGGGCAGTTTCTCAAGCCCCGCAGGTCGAAGTCCCCGCCATGCTCAGGGCTCGCGAGGTCTTATGCATCTCTTCGAGCACGACGCAGCGCACCGGCGAGCCGGTTTCCAGCAGCCGGCGGAAGCAGAGGTTCGAGTTGATGCACTCGGAGGCCGCGCTGCCCCTGCCCTCAAGCCATCGCTTGGCCAGATCGGGCTCGCGCACCATCGGGCGGGCGAAGCAGAAGAAGTCGACCTTCCCGCGCTTGATGATCCCTTCGAGCAGCTCGACGTTTCGATTCCCGCAACCGAGTATCACCGCGGCATCCACGTCCATCGCTTCGGCGTAGCGCAGGTAGAACGACTGGTCCTTGGGATCGCCGATGCCCATACGGAGCGGGTCGCCCGGCCTCTCCGAACCGCTGATGTCGATCGCATCGACCCCGGCGCCGACGATCTCGCGCACGAGAGCCGGGAACGAGTGAATATCGATCTCGCCCGGCGTTCCGTTGTCGGTTGGGCCGTCGTCGCAGTTGAGCTTGATGATGATCGGGAAGTCGCGGCCGACGTGCTCGCGCATGCGCTTGACCATTTCGGCGACGATCCTGACGCGGTTCTTCAGCGAGCCGCCCCAGCGATCCGTGCGCCGGTTGGTGTAAGGCGAGAGGAAGGTGTTGATCAAATAATGATGCGCGCCGTGGATTTCAACTGCGTCGAACCCCGCTTCGCGCAATCGCCGCGTGGCGTGCCCCATGTCCGAGCAGAAGCGCAGTATTTCGGCTTCGGTCATGACGTGGCCTTCCGGTTCCCCGCGCCAGTTGATTCCCGAAGGGCCGATTCTGCCGGGCCACTTGAGCCCGGTGGGGCTGAGCATGCGGGCCTCGCCTCTTCTTCCGGCGCGGTCGGCGGCAACAGACGTTCCGTCGTGGCCGATCTCGGCGGCTAGCTTGCAATCGTTGCCAACGCCGTGAACTGCATCGGCCAGCTTCTTGAGCCCGGGAATAAACCGGTCGTCATAGGCGCACACGTGAGTGACTTTCTTGCCGTATTCCATCACCGCCATGTAGCCGGTGATCGTCAGGCCGACCCCGCCTTCGGCATAGGCGCGATGAAAGCGGATCATCTCGTCGCTGACTTCACCGGTGGGCGTGCCTCCGCCTTCGAACGCCGCCGAGCGGACGATGCGGTTTTTCAGCTTCATTTTGCCGAGGCGGCCCGGGGAGAAGATCTTGTAATGAGAGCGGCCAGCCGGCCGAGGCGCGGCTCGCGTGACTGCCGACCCGACCCCCAAGCCGGCTGCCGTTACGCTGACCGAGCCCGCTGCCGCAAGCTCGATGAATTGTCGCCGCGTCGTCTTTTGCGTTTTGTCTTTGTCGCCCATTTCAACACCCTCCATTAGACCAAGCCGAATGTACCTCCGCCGTACCGGAGTTCTTTGTCCTTATATCCGCCTGTTGCGCCGCGGGAGCAATAAGCAGAACACATCATTTGTCTGATGAGCTTGGGTGCCTTGATTGCGAAGGTGTGACTCCGAGGTCTTGCTGAAACACTCCGCAGAGCAGCACTATCACGGGCCGAGCGGCAGTTCCATTGGGCCTTAAAGCGCGGGCCGGGCGAAGAGAAGTACGTCGGAGAGCGTGCCGTCGGAGTTCCGGACTTGAAGACTGACCGACTCGCCGGGGCGGGTCTTCTTGCCCGCCTTGGGAGCGATGATTAGGAGATTGGATGTGCTCGCGTCGTTTCGGGTCTTCTGCGGTTCGCCGTTCAGGAGTAACACGGCGCCGGCGTCAAAGCCTTCACCGGCGACGAACAACTTCTTTCCGCGGACTGACGCGCCGAGGATCAGCGGCGGCGCGACGAGTTTTGCAACGAAGACATCCTCGCCGTGGACGCTCTTTATGGACGCGCTGATCGCGACGCTCGGCGGGCCCGTGGTGCCTGTGACATAAGCCTTGCCCGCGCCGTCAACGGCGATTGCGACGCCGCGGCTGGTTTCGTCGCTCCCGAGGTAGGTCGAATACCCGAGCGGCGAGAGGAGCGCATTGATCCTTGTCGAAAGTTTGGTGACGAATACGCTCGTTGCGGCCGGCCCGCTCGGTTTCACTGCCACGACGGCATCTCTGATCGGGAAGCGATCCGAGAACGTTCCCCCGGTTATGTAGGCATTTCCCGCGGCATCGACTCCGATGTCTGCGGCTCGGTCGCGACCAGCGCCGCCGAGGTACGTCGAATAGAGAATCGCGCCGCTCGGACCGTACTTCTGCATGAACGCATCAACGTCTTGAGCGGCAGCCGAGTAAACAACCGAGGGGTCACGTCGATCGATGGCGATTCCCAGGATCGTCCTGCTCGACAGGCCCGCGATGCTCCAGGTCTCACCGCCATCCGTGCTCTTCAGCAACGCGCCACCCTCGCCGTTGTCGCCCGTGCCCGCATACAATGTCGTCGAATCCACCGGGTGTATCGTGAGGACATTGACGGTGATTCCGTTCAGGCCGGTCGGCTTCCAGGTGTCGCCGCCATCCGTGCTCTTGAACAACCGGGCCGACCCCTGTGCGTTGACCGCGGCGTAAAGGGTCATCGGATTCGATGGATCTATCGCGGCAGCGCGAACGACGGAGTTCACCAGCCCCGTGGCGGTCAAGCTTGCGCCGCCGTCGGGAAGTCGGTCGAGAGGGTCGTGCCGGTGATGTAGACGTTGCCCGTAGAGTCCGCCGCGATCGAAGACGCGCGGTCGTTACCGCTGCCCCCAATCGTCGTCGAGTAAACAAGCACCGGATCGATCACAAGAGCCTCGGCCGTGTCATAGCCCGCGACGTGAAAGCTCACGCGTCCGCCGTGGTCGACGACGTAGTTTATCGAAACGTCGCGCCTGCGTCCGTCCCCCTGTTGATAAGCGACCGGCCTCCGCAACCGCACCTCGCCGGCCGGTGTATCCACAACAAGGTCGCCGCCGCGATCTACTCCCACACCTTGCCCTCCATTGAATGCGAGGGTGATGGACTTTGGATCGGCTCCCGGAGCTACGATGAAGTCGCACTCGAACTGACGGCCGGCGCCATAGAAGACCGCGTCTATTCCGGGGTAGATGCTCTCGTACGCGACCCTTGCGTAGGTCGGCACGTTGGTGCGCCACTTCTTCGGATCGCGGCCGGTGAAGCAGTTGCTTCTTGCGATCGTTTGATCGACTCCGGCTATCCTAGGGTTGGGGTTTGCCCCCGCGAGCCTCATCACTACAGTCGATGAGGGAGAAGATGATTGCGGGCGGCTGATCGCGGATTGCGGATCCCGGGATTCATTCACACGTACGACAGGCTTTTCAGTCCGCAACCCGCAATCAGCAGCCCGCAATGCGAGGACTGCTTCAGTCGAGTTAAGAAAGAGCGAGTAGTTCGGCCCGCGAGCCAGATACCGGACACCGGCGCCCGCCTGACCGCGATTCTCCTCAAAGTTCAACGGCAGTCGGTCCAGCATCTGCCCGGCGTTCGAGTTGCGGCCAGTCAAGCTCCGCGCTGAAGCGACAGCCGCAAGCGACAACGTTGCTCGCAAGCCTGACTCAAAGTGCCGCGCTCCCGGCGTCGCCGCCGCCAGGAACACAGTGGGAACCAAGAGCCCGGAAAGCGTTCGTCTCCTCGAGGAAGTCATGTGTACAAAGGCCTCTCCAGTGTCAGTCTGTTTCACCTCCGGGACAGGTGAAGCGTGCACACCGCTGCTCGTATGCCGTGCACACGCCGTGCCAGCACTTGATCTGAAATACTGACGGGGGAAGTGTTCGCCACGCAGCGTATTATCGCGCCGGACTGCTAACGACGGTCGGTCTCCCGGATCACGGTGGGCACACTCTACCGAATGATCCGGCAAGAAAGTATCAGGCTGGGAATCTTCTATCCAGCAGCAGCCGTTCGCGTTCCTGACTGGTTCGATGATTCGAGGCTCGCGTCTGTACATCGCTGCCATCCCTGCTAGAATCGTTCGCCTATGCGCCTCGGGACGCTCGACCTGACGATCATCATCGCCTATATGGCCGGCGTCACGGCGCTCGGGTGGCACTTCGGCCGCAAACAGAAAGACATTCGCGATTATTTCGTCGGCGACCGCAACGTGCCATGGTGGGCCATCAGCTTCTCGATAGTCGCAACCGAGACGAGCACCGCCACGTTCATCAGCGTACCGGGTCTGGCGTGCGCGGGGAACATGACCTTCCTGCAGATTGTCTTCGGTTACATGCTTGGGCGGGTCGTGATCGTGTTGCTGTTCATCCCGTCGTACTTTCGCGGCGAGATGTTCACGGTCTACGAGATTCTCGACAAGCGGTTCGGCCCTTCAACCAAGCGCGCGGCGGCCTCGCTGTTCTTGCTCACGCGAAGCGTCGCCGATGGGTTGAGGCTGTTGTTGACCGCAATCGTGCTGCGCGAGTTGACCGGATGGAGCTTCGTCGCGTCGATACTGATAACCGGCGCGGCTACGATCCTCTACACGTACCTGGGCGGAATGAAAGCCGTCATCTGGACCGACGTGTCGCAGTTGTTCATCTACCTGGCCGGCGCGCTGGTTGCCGCTTACATCCTAGTCGGCGGCATAGAGGGCGGCTTCGGCGGCTACGTGTCAGCGGCTTCGCGCGGAGGCAAGTTTCAAGTCTTCGATTTCGCCCTCGACGCGGCGAGGACTTACACTTTCTGGTCGGGCGTGATCGGCGGAATGTTTCTGACTACCGCGACTCACGGCACCGACCAGTTGATGGTTCAGCGATACCTGTGCGCGAAGTCGGCCGGGCAAGCGAAGGCGGCGTTGCTCGTCAGCGGCGTTGTGGTTTTCGCGCAGTTCGTCTTGTTTCTGCTGATCGGCGCCGGGCTGTTCGCCTTTTATGGTGAGGTCGCCGTGTCTTCGGACTTCGCAAATGCAGACCACATCTTTCCTCATTTCATCGTGACCCGGCTTCCGGCGGGAGTCGTCGGGCTGGTGATCGCGGCGGTGTTCGCGGCGGCGATGTCGACCCTGTCGTCGTCGCTCAACTCGTCGGCAACCACCTCGCTGACCGATTTCTACCGCCCGCTGTTGAAGCCCGACGCAGGCGAAGCCCATTATCTGAAGGTCTCGCGGTTGTTGACTGCGTTATGGGGACTGGTTCAGATTGCCGTTGCGATCGGAGGGATCGGCTTCAATGAGAGCATCGTCAATCAAGTGCTCAAGGTCGCATCGTTCACCAACGGTCCGATTCTCGGCGTGTTCCTATTGGGCACGCTGACGCGGCGCGTGCGAGAAACGGGGGCGCTCGCGGGGCTCGTCAGCGGTATAGTAGTGGTCGCGCTGGTGCAGTTTATGATGCCGCGAGTATGGGGGATAACGGTGGCGTGGACGTGGTACGTGTTGATCGGGTCTTTGGTGACGACGACCGTCGGTTACGCGGTGAGCGTGTTGTTCGACCACGGGGCGCCTCGGACGGAGCGGCTTGCGGCGAAGTGAGGACTGGCTAACGAGTAAGGTCATTCAAATGCGTCGGCAAGTATTCAACCCAGGCTCTGTGGCTGGGCGTCAGAGATTCCTCGTTGCATTGGCAGCGATTCTGTTGCCGCTGCCTTGCCTCGTTCTCGGGCAAGGCAAAGATAATCGAGCCAAATCCGAAGCGACAACGCACCGGCTGCCCTCGGCCTCACCGGAGTCGGTCGGCATCTCGTCCGCGCGGCTGGCTCGCATCGACGAAGCCGTCCTCGCGTCGATCGAACGTAAAGAGACTCCGGGCGCAGTCGTGCTTGTAGCGCGCAAGGGCCGCATCGTTTATCGCAAGGCCTTCGGCAACCGCGCGATTCTTCCTGCGGCCGAGCCGATGACCCTCGATACGATCTTCGACCTCGCCTCGCTCACCAAAGTGGTAGCGACCGCAACGTCTTTGATGATACTGGTGGAGCGGGGAAAGATCAGCCTGCCCGATCCCGTCGCGCTCTACATTCCCGAGTTCGGAAAGTTCGGAAAGGAGCGGGTCACAATCGAGCAATTGCTCACTCATCGCGCCGGCCTGCCTCCGGACAACGAGATCGCCGACTACGTGGGCGTGAGCATCAACCCGCTCGAGAAGATTTACGAACTGCATCCGTCGTACGAGCCCGGCACGCGATTCGTTTACTCGGACGTCGGCTACATCGTCGCCGCCGAAATCATCCGGCGAGTGTCGGGAAAGCCGCTCGATCAGTTTGCGCACGAGAACATCTTCGCGCCACTGGGCGTGAAGGACACAGGGTTTCTTACAGGGGGACGCGAAGACTCCCAGACGCCGAGATGGACTGTCGCCGCGTCGCCGCGTCCTCGCGTCTCCGCGTCTCGAATCGCCCCGACCGAGATTCGCGAGGGCCGATGGATGCGCGGCGAAGTCCACGATCCGCGAGCATATGAGCTTGGCGGCGTAGCGGGTCACGCGGGACTCTTTTCGACCGCCGATGATCTCGCGACGTTCTGCCAGATGATCCTCAACAAGGGCGAGTACCGAGGGGCTCGAATCCTTGCGCCCTACACCGTCGGACGAATGATCAGCTCGCACTCGCTTCCCACGTCTCAGATGCGAGGCATCGGCTGGGACGTGAACACGTCGTACTCCTCTAACCGCGGGGATCTTTTTCCGGTCGGCTCGTTCGGCCACACCGGCTTCACCGGAACGAGCATCTGGATCGATCCGTCCACACAGTCGTTCGTCGTCTTGCTGACCAATCGCGTTCACCCCGACGGCAAGGGCGACGTGACGCGGCTGCGCTCGATGGTGGCTTCGATAGTCGCCGGCTCGATCATGGATTCTCCCCGGCGCGTCTTTGCGAGTGTGAATGATCCCAAGCAATCAGACACTCCGCGCGCCCCTATTACTCGAAGTGTTCCCGCGGGACCGCTCCATCCGGTGCTCACCGGCATCGACGTGCTCGTGCGAGACAACTTCAAACAACTCGAGGGCCGCCGCGTCGGGCTGATCACGAACCACACGGGCCGCGATCGCGAGGGCCGCTCGACGATTGACCTGCTCGCCGCCGCGAAGAACCTCAAGCTTGTCGCGCTCTTTTCTCCCGAGCACGGCCTGCGGGGAACAGCAGACGCGTTGATCAATGAGACCGGCCGCGACGAAAAGACAGGCCTGCCCGTTTTCAGCCTTTACGCGAAAGACCAGAGGCGGCCAACGCTCGATATGCTGCGCGACATCGACACGCTCGTTTTCGACATTCAAGACGTCGGGACTCGCTTCTACACCTACATCACGACGTGCGTGTGGGTGATGGAAGAAGCGGCGAAGGACAAGGTAAAGTTCGTGGTGCTCGACCGGCCCGATCCGATCAACGGCTACGACATCGAAGGCCCGGTCGCCGATCGCGAGTTCACGTCCGGCGCGTCGTTCACGACCGCGTACGAGCTTCCGGTTCGCTACGGCATGACGATTGGAGAGTTCGCGTCGCTCTATAATGCCGAGCGCAAAGTCGGGGCTGACCTAACGGTCATCAAGATGGAAGGCTGGCGGCGCGCGGACTACTACGATGGCACTGCTCTCTCGTGGGTGAATCCGTCGCCGAACATGCGCAGCCTGACCGAAGCGCTGCTCTATCCGGGTATCGGCCTGCTCGAGACGACGAACCTCTCGGTAGGTCGCGGGACCGACACGCCGTTCGAAGTGATTGGCGCGCCGTGGCTCGATGGAGTGAAGCTGGCCGAAGCGCTCAATCGCGAGGGGCTGGGCGGCGTTCGATTCGTGCCCGTTCGCTTCACTCCTCGTTCATCGAAGTTCGCCGGGGAAGAGTGCGGCGGTGTGAACATCATAGTGACGGATCGAGGCGCGTTCAGGCCGGTAGCCTGCGGGATAGAGATCGCCTATCAGATCAATCGGCTCTTCGCCGGCTCGTGGAAGCTTGACGATTATGTTCGTCTGTTAGCGAACCGCGCCGCGCTCGAGGCACTGAAGGCGGGCAAGACGCCTGCTGAAATCGCGGCAACATGGCAGGCGGGGCTTGCGGAGTTCGCGCGCACGCGGCGGAGGTATCTTCTCTACTAAGGAACTGACTCCTGACAGACTGATCACAGCTTTACGTGGCCCTGCTCGGTGAGAAGTTTCAAATAGTCTTCGCCGGTCAGCGAGCACTCGATCAAATCATCGAGGTCAGCGCGTCGAAGGCGCACCTGCTTTGCGACCATAGCGAGCAGAGAGTCGTTATACTCTTTCGCGCCATGGCTGATACGCGTTCGTATTGAGGTGCGCCTGCCCCCGACGTACAGCCAGAACATTTCGTGGTGAGTGTTGTCCTGACGGAATCCCTTCTCACCAAGGGATCTCTTCATCTGTTTTGTGGGCCAGACGCTCACGCTGCCAATTCTCCCTCCCTTGCCACGCAGTGCAAGAGTTTCGCCTTCAGTTCCACGGCATCTAGCGTAAGATTCTCGTCCGACTCTTGGGCTATCTGGTCCCAACAAGAAGCGAACTCACTTCGAAATGCGTTGAGCGCCTCGGCCCTTGACGTTCCGTAGCCGAGCATTCGCAAGGGCTCGTATTCGTATACCCAGAGACCCTCGCGGAAGTCCACCTGGATTGTCATGGTTTCCCGCAAATGGAATCGTCGTCCCTGATAGTCCACGCGGCTCCAATAGAGTGGGGATAACGGCACCCACTCCACGTCGATCATCTCCTCGATTTGACGAATCTCGCCTCTGTCATTGACCGTAACGACGCCCTCTACTTCGACCAATGAACCCGGTATGAGATCTCGAACTATGTCTTCGAACTCGGGTCCGTAGTAGCACGGGATCGGACGGTTGTTGACGAACAGTCCCAGGTGCCGCTGTCCGGTCTCAACTTCGATGAGATACAGTCTGCCTGTAATAGTGCGGATGTCTATCTCGGGAATCTCCGGTCGCGCTTCGCGCGCCAGCTGGGTAAGCACCGGCCGATGCTCTGCCGTGAGCTGAAAGGCCTCGCCAGGAGTCTTCACCGAGACCTCATATTCGGCCCCCTCGTCTGGAAGGACTGCCAGGGCAGACTTGAGTATCCGTGCCCTCGGACCATAATTGGGAAAGAGCTTTTCCAGGTCGGCTTTGTCGTTATCGCGAATGTTTCGAAGGGTCCTTCCAAGTTTCGTCAATGCTTCCAGCCCCAGGTCTTCCGTCGGTGCTTCCAGTCCAAGGTCTTTGAACAGAGGAGGCACAATGGGATGTCTGAGTTCCGTAACAATCTCTAAGCTATGCCCGTTTGCCGACACGAACACGAGGTCACAAGCCTCAAGAATTTCGGCCTTCCAAGCACCGCGCCGCCCGCCGCTACGAATCGCTGAGCCGATGTTGTATAGAAGCCGCTGAGTGGCCTGAAGCTTTTCCGCAATCAAGACGATGGGGATGCGGTCCTCTCCCGAGAACAATCCGTCTATCCTTAGAATCAATTCCCGATCTGATCCCATGATCACTAAGCGTGTGAGACGTCGCTGGGAGCTACTAGAACACGAAACCGACGCGAGAAATCCACTACTCAACGACGAATCTATGGAACATCCGGATGTTTGTCAAGAAGGCAACGGCAAGTGTTCATCCGTGTTCATCTGTGGTTAAATCCCTCCCTGGAGTACCTCCTTGCTCAAGCTCTCAACCCCCGTCTACGAGTTCCACCTTCACGAGATCCCTCGCGTCGCCATGAAGACCGCGTTGAAGCTCGCCCAGGGCCTTGCTTCCTACACCGGCGCTGGTGATCCTCACCAGGTCACCGTCCTCGACCTTCTCAACGTCCTGCCGATGCGCTACGAAGACCGCTCGAAGCTCGCCCTCATCCAGGACCTCAAAGACGGAATGCTGGCGACGATCGAAGTTGACGTCCGTGTCGCCGGCACCTACGCGGTCAAGGGCGGCAAGCTCCGCATCTTCGAGTTCTCAGGCGTCGATAAGACCGGCCAGATTCGCGCGTACTGGTGGAATCAGCCCTATCTTCAGAACTCGTTCCCGCGCGGCCGCCGCGTACTGCTCTACGGCGAGTGGAAGCGCAACCGGCGCGGCTTCTTCGAGGTTGAAAATCCCGATTACGAATTCGTCTCAGATGACGACGACCGCGACCCGATTCACACCGGCCGCCGCGTGCCCGTCTATCGCAAGCTCGGCGAGATTCGCACCAAACAGCTTCGCTCGATCATGCACCACGTCACCGAGCGTCTGGACTTCTCGGAAATGGAAGATGTCATCCCGCCGACCGTTGTTGCGCGGAACAAATTGATCTCGCGGGCCGAGGCGTGCCGCCACATTCACTTTCCTGCCGAGGACGCGCCGCTCACCCTATACAACCTGTTTGGGTCGCCCGCCCACCGGCGAATGATCTTCGAGGAGTTCTTCTGGCTCGCGCTGGCGATGGGACTTCGGCGGCAGGGACGCGAGAAGTCGCCCAAGGGCATGATCGTCGAAGTCAACGACCGCGTGCGCGAAGCGGTCCGGCGCATTCTCCCGTTCAAGCCGACCGCCGCCCAGAAGCGAGTGCTCGCCGAGATCGTCGCCGATATGACGAGCAACAAGCCGATGAACCGCCTGCTCCAAGGCGACGTCGGATCGGGAAAGACCATCGTCGCGGTTCAGGCGGCGATCGTCGCGATCGAGAACGGCTACCAGACGGCGATCATGGCGCCGACCGAGATACTCGCCGAACAACATGCCAGTAACATCGGGCACATGCTCGCGTCGTCGCCTTATCTCATCGAGCTGCTGACCGGCTCGAAGACCCCGGCACGCAAGCGCGAGATTCACGAAGCGATCACGGCGGGCGAAGTCGATATGGTCATAGGCACGCACGCTCTGATCTCCGAAGGCGTCAAGTTTCACAAGCTCGGCTTCGTCGTCATCGACGAGCAGCACCGCTTCGGCGTCAACCAGCGCGCGGAGCTGATCAAGCGCGGTTACAACCCGGACGTGCTGGTGATGACAGCGACGCCGATTCCGCGCTCGCTTGCGATGACCGTCTACGGTGACCTCGACGCGTCGGTGATCGACGAGATGCCGCCGGGACGCAAGCCGGTCATCACCAAAGTGCGTTCTGAATCGGCTCGCAACAAGATTTACAAGTTCCTCGACGGCCAGATTCGCGGCGGCCGGCAGGTCTACATCGTGTATCCGCTCGTCGAAGAATCCGAGAAGCTCGATCTGCTTAACGCTTCGCAAATGGCGGAGCACCTTCAAACGCGGGTCTTTCCCAAGTTCCGCGTCGGGTTGGTTCACGGCAGGATGCGCCAGGAAGAGAAGGATCAGATGATGGATGAGTTTCGCCGCGGTGAGGCGCACATTTTGGTCTCGACGACGGTGATCGAAGTCGGGGTCGATGTGCCTAACGCGACGGTCATGCTGGTCGAGCACGCGGAGCGATTCGGTTTGTCGCAATTGCATCAGCTTCGGGGGCGCGTCGGTCGAGGCGGCGATCAGGCGTACTGCATCTTGCTCGCGGGGGATAAGCGATCAACCGAAGCGCGCGAGCGATTGGCGATCATGGAAGAGACGAGCGACGGCTTCAAGATCGCGGAGAAGGACTTGGAGATTCGCGGTCCGGGCGAAGTGATGGGCACGCGCCAGTCGGGCGTCCCGGAATTCCGCGTGGCGAACATCATCCGCGACCACGAATTGTTGGAGGCGGCGAAACGCGAGGCTGACCGTTTGTTGACGGAGCGGGCAAACACGCGGGAGATGGCCGCGCTCGTCGACCACATTCGCCGCCAGCCCAAGTACGGGCTGGCTTCGGTCGGGTGAGGATGCAACGCAAAGTCACAAAGAGGCAAAGACGCCAGGCTGATGCAGGAGGTATGACGAGGATCATCATTGGGGGCACGACGACGTTTGCGTTTCATCCCCCGCACCGCCGCGACGTGACCAAAGAGGTCGCCGGCCTTCGGGTTGTGTGTGGCATCTTTGCGTGGCTGGCCCGTGACATGCGCCAAATTGTACACTTCGAAGGCGCGTGCTAACTTCATATCGTTTATTGCAACTCGAACGGAGTCGATCGGTGGGAACCCGTCTGATGTGTAATGCTGCCGGCTGCGTCGTCCTCGCGACGGTCTTTTTGGTGACGACGGTTTTGGCGGCTCTCCAGACGAGAAGCGGCGAACAAGCGATCAAACTCGAGACGGACCTTGTCGTCGTCGATGCGACCGTCACCGACAAGAACGGCAACTTCATTCGCAATCTGAAGCAGGATGACTTCACCCTCTACGTTGACGGGGCGCCTCAGAAGCTTGATTTCTTCGAGGCAAGCGAAGTTGCGGCGCTGACCAGGCCAATCGCAGTCGTTTTCGCGCTCGACATTTCGGGAAGCATCAAACCTGAAGAGGTGACCAAGCAACGCGAGGCGACCGAGAGTTTCATGCGGCTCGTTCGTTCGGATTCCGTCTTTTCGGTCATGACCTTTAATGACCAGATTCGAGTGCTTCAGGACTTCACCAGCGACCCGAAGAAGATCAACCGCGCGTTTTCCAAGGCCGGAGAGATGACGGGTTCGACGCGGCTGTTCGCGGCGATCGGCGAAGCGATCACCCTTCTGAAGCGGGCGCCGCGATTTCGGGATGGCCGCAGGCTGCGGCGGGTGATGGTTGTGGTCACGGACGGCTACGGATCGGACGGCTTCGATGCCGATGCACTCGTGCAACGCGCCCAGGATGCCGAGACTACGGTCTATTCAATCACGCTCCCGTCTTATTCGGCGGGCTTGGGAGCCGGTCAGCGGGTGATGACGTTGCTCGATGCGGCGCGGATCGTGCCGCTGACTGGCGGCGCGGATTTTTCGGCCGACGCGAGGGACTTCACACCGGTCTTCAAAGCAATCGCCGAAGAGATCAAGGCCAGCTACACATTCGGCTATTATCCGCCTCAACGAATCCTGCGCGACGGACGCGTTCATCAGATTCGGATTGAGGTCAAACGCAGCGGCGCTATCGTGCGCGCGAGCCGGACGAGCTACAAGGCACCCGGGAAGAAGCGATGAACGCGATGTGCTGACGTTCGCCTCTTGACTCGCAAACCGGCCTTCACCAGGGATCGACGGTGCAGCCGCACTCTTCGGCTTCGGAACCGGCGGCCGCGTTTGCCTCCGCGAGCCCGTCTCGCACCTCCCACTCCAGCCGGGTCAATTCTCTCGTCTCGAGTTCCGACGCCGCTTGAACCTCAACCGCTCGCGCCTCGAAGATCGTTTCGAGAGCTTTCAGCCGGCCGTCGAATCCCCTGATGAGCGCAATCAGCGCGTGAGCCGAATCGCCGGACGGGAGCGTGTTCGTCATTTCGCCAATCAATTATGAATCTCCATACACGCGCAGTCGTCGCCGGTCGACAACCGCGCAAAGCGTTTCCGCATCGGGCGCCAAGGACGCCGACAACGCGAGTCAACGCGCGGGTGCGGGTCGCCCTCAGCGCGGGTACTTGCGGATCACTCCTCGCACCAGCCCTTGAAGCCTCACTCGCTCGGCCGGTTTGATGACGATCGGCTTGTAGCGCGGGTTCGCCGGCTGCAAGCGCACGCCGCCGCGCTCGCGGTAGAACGTCTTCACCGTCGCCTCGCTGCCATCCACGAGCGCGACCACCATCTGCCCGTTCTCGGCCGTCTCGCGCGACTCGACGACGATGAAGTCGCCGTCCTTGATGTGTTCGTCGATCATCGAATCGCCGCGAACCCTGAGCGCGAACATCCGGCCGCGGCCTATCATGTCGGGCGGGACGGCGATCGACTCGTTGCTCAGTATCGCCTCGATCGGCTGGCCGGCGGCGACGTAACCCAGGAGCGGAATCTCCATACCTTGTTCGGAGCCTTCGGGTTTGACGACCTCGATCCCGCGGCTGACGTTTGGTATGCGGCGAATCAAGCCTTCTTGTTCAAGGCCTGACAGAATCTGATGAACGCTTGCGGGCGACTTCAATCCGAAGTGCTCGCCGATCTCGGCCATTGTAGGCGCCTGTCCGTGTGCGTCGATGAAGCGGCAGAGGTAATCATAGACCTGTCGCTGCCGCGGCGTTACTACCATACTCACCTCCTGGTTATGCGGCGCTGATGTGCCGGCGGTCGTGGTCGATCAGCCAGCCAACGTCGTGCCCTATCACATAGAGGTTTCCGGCGACGGTGAGCACTTCGGTGCGGCCTCGCCCTCGCCGGGTCTGAATCCTGCCGATCTCGCGGCCGTCCAGCAGCACGCTGTCGCGCCTGCACCAGCCGCCAAACGTCCGAGTTTTTCGTCCCGGTTTGATTCTCACTCCTCGCTCGACTGCTTTCTGTACGGTCATCCCCTGAGTCATCGCCTGTTCCCTTTCACGCGCGTTACGCAAATGCGGGTCAGAATTGCGATTTTCGTCCTGCTCAAAAATCTGCCGAAGATTATCGAAAAAAAATGAAGACTTGTCAACAAAAATGTTGTATGATTCGGATGGTCCGCGAATGACGCGAATCGCCGCCAATCACAGGGCGTGAAAAAGGGCGGAACCGATTCGCGCAATTCGCGGGCCGAATGAACCCCCGTTCACAATGAGCCCCGCGTTCTTAAAAGAGGAGATGGAGTCGGCGCTGGCGGCGCGCTTCGGGCCGGCCATTGGACTGCGAGAGAACCCCTTTCTTGAAGTGATGTCCACGGGAATCCCCGAGGTCGACTCCATCTCCGGGGGCGGGCTGCCGAGAGGCGCGATCACCGAGGTCTGGGGCCCGGCGTCTTCGGGAAGAACCAGTCTGTTGCTGGCTTCTCTGGCCGAGGCCACCGCTCGCGATGAAGTCTGCGCGCTGGTCGATGCCACTGACGGGTTCGATCCGGCGTCGGCGGCCGCGGTCGGGATAGACTTGAATCAGCTCTTGTGGGTGAGGTGCGGCTGGAGCCTCGAGCACGCGATCAAGGCGACGGACCTGATCTTGCAGGGCGGCGGGTTCGGGCTGGTGGCATTGGATATGGGCGACATAGTGGCGAAAGACGCGCGGCGGATACCGTCGAGCTACTGGTTCCGTTTCCGGCGGGCGATAGAGAAGACGCCGACGTGTTTGCTGGTGATCAGCGGCGAGCCTGGGGTGCGCTCGTGCGCGACGCTTGGGCTTGAGATGAGCAGAGAAGGCGAGCGCTGGAGTGATGCGGCGCACGCTGCCGGCTTGCGTGTTGGAGTGACGGATTCACGCGAATTGGCGCCGCAAGTAATATCGAGAGAGGCTCGCGTATTAACACTGGCCGGACCGCCGAGGCTCTTGCGAGTAGCCGAGCCTCGCGCTGAGTATGCCGCGCAGCCCAGCCACGCGCGATTACTCAGCAGCTTGAGGATCCGAGCGGAGAGACAGAGGCCCATCCGTACGGGAGAGAGACAAACCCTGTTTGAAGCTGCGGGCCTGCTTCGTCGGCCGAGAGATTGCTTATGAGCGTATAACAACGGTCATGAAATCATAGCCAGTAAAAGACTCTGACCACGCTATCGGGAGCGGGCTAGGAAACGGCGACTTGCAAGAGAAATCTGGAGCCACTAGGATTCTTCCGCCTCGCTGCTTTGATACATCACGGGATTCTCCTGGAATGGAGCGTCGAGAGAGATGCCGGTCCTGCAATTCAAAGGTAAAACCGCGATCGAGTCTTATCATCACACGGTTCCTCACCACACACTTGAGTTCGACGCGAAGCTCTCCGTGCTCGGGAAAGGTGAGAAGCCAAGTCTCGACGGCAATCTCATCATCGAAGGTGACAACTTGCTCGCGCTCAAAGCGCTGCTTCCAACTCACGCGGGACGAATAAAGTGCATCTACATAGACCCTCCTTACAACACGGGCAACGAGGGATGGGTCTACAACGATAATCTCACTCAGCCTCAGTTCAGGGAATGGATCGGTGAAACGGTAGGAAATGAAGGCGAGGATGGGACGCGGCATGATAAGTGGTGTTGCATGATGTATCCCCGGCTGCAGCTGCTTAGGGATCTCTTGCGCGACGACGGTTCAATTTTTATTTCGATTGATGACAACGAGTTGGCAAATCTCCGAATGATGATGGACGAGATATTTGGTTCGGAGAATTTTATCGCTACGATCATCTGGCGGAACAGCACTGGTCCGAAGCAATCCAACTGGTTCTCTACAAGTCACGACTACATTGTTTGCTTCGCAAAGCAAAAATCCGAGTGGAAGCGCAATCTGCTTCCGCGAACTCCAGAGCAGGAAGCGGACTACACCAACCCAGACAATGATCCGCGCGGACCGTGGCGTTCTGGTGGCCTCGACGCGCGCAACTTTTATAGTAAGGGCAGGTATCCTATCACGTGCCCTGGAGGACGAGTGATTGACGGCCCACCGGGTGGGAGCTATTGGAGGATCTCAGAAGCTACGCTGTGGGAACTCGATGCGGACGGAAGGATTTGGTGGGGCGAAGACAAGAATAATGTCCCGTGGATAAAGCGATTTCTCGCTGAAGTCAAAGAGGGGCTGATACCCCAGACTGTCTGGGACTACAGCGACGTTGGACATACGCAGGAAGCCAAGCAAGAATACTTGCAGATTCTCGAAGGCATCGAAGTATTCACCACTCCGAAGCCGGTCACGTTGCTGAAGCGCATTCTTAACATCGCAACGACAGGCGGCGACCTAGTCTTGGATTCGTTTGCTGGAAGCGGAACTACGGCTCACGCAGTGTTGGAACTGAATAAGGAAGGCGATCAAGAACGGAGATTCGTTCTCGTGCAAATGCCCTATGACACCAAGGAGAATGAAAAGGAGAAGCTCAACCTTTGCAGGAAGATCACTGCTGAACGTACCCGGCGGGTGATACAGGGGTACAGCTACACGAAGCGTGGGGCGAAGGGTAAGTCTCGACGCGAACACGTTGAGGGTATCCCTGGTTCCTTCAGCTATGCGCACCTTGGGCCGCCTCTCTTCGGCGAGTACCGCAACCTCGGAAAGAGCCTCCCGGCGTACGAAGAGCTAGCAAAGTACATCTTCTATACTGAAACAAGCCGCGACTTTGATAAGACGTACCTGAATTCGAAAACCGGCAAGATCGGTGAGTATCGAAACGCGAGTTACTACCTTCTCTACACGCCGAACAACAAGGAAGACCGCGCACTTGATCTTGCATGGCTTAGGTCAGTTGATAAGAGCGAGAAGAAGAAGAACCTGATAATCTATTGCGAGAAGATTTGGGTTCATCGCGACGACCTAGCAAAATATGAAGCGACCACGAAGCGGAAAGTTCGGCCCATGCTTGTTCCGTTTCATCTGAAGTAGCAAGTTTATCTCGGACGGCAACGGAGCTGAATAGCAAGACACGATGCCTCTAAAGCGTTATCAAGAGCGAGTAATTCGAGAAGTGAGCGTTTTTCTTCGGGCGCTGGAAGCGCAGCAAGCCGCCGGCAACAAGCACGCAAGCCTGGACGCGTGGGACAACGCCCAGAAGCAGTTCGACTTGCCTGGCGTTTATCGCTCGCGAAAGAACGGCCTCAATAAGGATCTGCCCACGTTCTGCATCAAGGTCCCGACCGGCGGCGGTAAGACGCTTATCGCCACTCAAGTTCTCGGCCAGATCTACGAAACAATCTTGAAAGCCCGCAACGGAACCGGGCTCGTCCTGTGGGTTGTTCCCAGCGATCAGATTTACAAGGATACTCTCAAGCGGCTTCGTGACCGGCGAGACTTCTACCGTGAATCGCTCGAGTTTGCCGTGTCACGCCGCATCGAGATATGGGAGAAGCATGAGATCGCGCGGCTGACCCCCGGCCAACTGAACAGTGCTCTGAACATTCTGTTGCTGAAGCTGGCGAGCACGAATCGCGAGACTCGCGAGCAGCTCAAGTTCTTTCGAGACAGCGGCGGCAGCATAGTCCAGCACTTCCCGCCCGAAGACGCGCCCGAACAACACAAAGAATTGAAGGCGAGAATTCCGAATCTGGATATGCTCGCCGAAGACGAAGCGAGCGGAGAATACTTAGCCAAAACCTCTCTCGGCAATCTGGTCAGGCTTTGCGAGCCCGCAGTGGTTCTGGACGAAGGGCACAAAGCAACGAGCAGCCTCGCGCGCGCGACCATCGAGGGCTTCAACGCATCAATCGTTGTCGAGCTTTCGGCCACGCCGCCAAAGGAGGCGAATATCCTTGTCAGCGTGTCCGGCAAGGAGCTTCTCGAAGAAGAGATGATCAAGCTCCCGATCAATATCGCGAATTCGAACCAGCAGTCTTGGAAAGACTGCTTAACGCAGGCGCGTGACAAACGCGAGGAGTTGGCGCAACTTGCAGCGGAGCATTTCAAGAAGACGGGCAATCTGATCCGCCCCATCGTGCTTGTCCAGGTTGAGCGGACGGGCAAAGACCAACGTGACGCCGGACTTGTACACAGCGAAGGCGTAAAGGAACATCTGATGCAACGCCTCGGCATTCAAGAGCCGGCGATCGCGATCAAGACGTCGGAAAAGGATGACATCGAAGGCATCGACCTGATGGCCGAGGGTTGCCCGGTCGAATGGATTATCACAAAGGCTGCGTTGCAGGAAGGCTGGGACTGCCCGTTTGCCTACGTCCTGGTTTCTCTGAACAACACCGGCAGCCAGCAGAGCATGACTCAGTTAGTCGGCCGTGTGCTGCGCCAGCCTTATATTGAGAGGACCGAATTCGACGAGCTCAATCAGAGCTTTGTATTTTGCTTGCGGCGCCGTGCATCGGACATAACGAGAGAGGTCAAGAAGGCTCTCGAAAAGGAAGGCTACGAAGGCGACGCGATGAGCGTTGTCGATCGCAGCGGAGAGAATGGCAGGCAGCCAACAAAGCAAGACGCGCGAATGCGGGAGCAGTTCCGCCGCTACTATAAAAAATTTGACGGCAAGGTTTATCTTCCTCGCTTCTGTGTGAAGGACGGTAAGAAGTTCGAAGCCTTGGATTATCACGGCCATTTGATCAGCGAGGTTGATGTCCGCAGGTTCGACTACGATTCGATCGACTGGGACTTGTCCGACGCGCTTAGATTGGCGACCGACTCGTACTATCGCCTCACGCTCGACCAGGAGAACCTCGAGAAAGTAGAAGAGCACCAGTCTGTCCTTCTGGAAACGGACGAGCAAGTGATGGCTTGGCTCGTTGCCGGCCTGCCCTTCGATGAGTTCAGCTACAAGCAACTTCGGTACGTCGTGAGCCATGTTGTTGAACGTTTACTCAAGGCGGCTCCGGACCTCGCCGGCCGCTTGGGGCTGATCAAGTTTCCACTTCGCGAGAAGATTGCTGGTCTGATCGAGAGCGAGAGGGACGGTCAAGCGCACGAAGCCTTCGACCGGCTCTACGCGAGTAAACGCCTTTGTTTCTTTCTCGAGTGCGTTGAAGCGCGCTTTGAGCTTCCTCCAGTGATTCAAGTTCGTTCAGCGAAGAGACTGACACACTACGACGGGGACCAGATTCAGCAATCGCTGTTCGACTATGTTCCAAATGCTCTGAACGAATACGAAAAGGCGATCGCACTTTACCTGGACAAGTCTCCTCAGGTGCTCTGGTGGTACCGGAACTTGGTCGGGGCAGATCAGTTTTCAATTCAAGGCTACAGGCGGAACAAAATCTATCCCGACTTTGTTGTCCAAGAGGGTCGCGAAAAGGGTCGTGAGAAGAAACCAATCGCTTCCGTGCTCGTTGTTGAGGCCAAAGGCAAGCACTTGAAGGGCAACGAAGACACGAACTACAAGCGGTCGATAGCAGACTACTTTGGGAAAGTCGGCCACAAAGTCTCGTGGCAGAAGCTCGCAGAAGATTTCACGGATAACAGGTTTCGCGTTCAGGTGCTCGACGAGGGCGATTATCTGGACAACTGGCGCGATGAGCTAAAGAAGCTCCTCGATGAACCAGCGACCTGAGGGGTCAGAAGTTTTGGCTTTCCTTCTCCACAATCAACGCCGTCATCAACCCCTTCTCTCGATACTTCCCCCGCATGCTGTGAACGTACTCGCGCGTGATCGGCGTCAGGATGATTAGGTGTGACTTCTCGTCTACCTCGATGTGAATGCGCGTGCCGGCCTTGATACCGAGCTTGCGGCGTAGCGGCGCCGGGATCACGATTCGCCCTCTCGAAGTCGCCCTCGTCTCCATCAACACCTCCCCCGCCTCATTGCGATTCAACAATGCTCGCGCGGCACGGGCCGCTTTCGCAAGCCGGCTCAAAACCGTTGACAATTTTCGGAAATGTTCGTATATCTTCGGTTGCTGGCGGGGTGGGGCCCGCCTTGGTGGGGGTTGGGTATGTTCGCGTGCGTTCACGTGGCAGGACGTGGGGACGTGGAGCTGTCTGCGCTGGTCGGGCTTGCGTGTGACTTCTCGCCTAAAGTTGAGCGGACCGCGCCCGAGACCGTCGTGCTGGATATCGCGGGCTGTGAACGGATATTCGGTCCCCCGCACGAGATCGCAGACCGGCTGGCTCGACGCGCGTGGGCTGCAGGGCTCGACGTCAGCATAGCCGTGGCCCCGAATCCCGATGCGGCCATCCACGCGGCGAGAGGGATAGCCGCAAAAAACACAAAAGGAACAAAGGACAGAAAAGAAAGAAAAGAAAGAGAAGACAGAGAAGATATAAAAGCTGACACGGCCGCAACTGCGGAAGAAACAGTTACCGAGACGGCCAAGAAAACCGGAATAACCACCAAAAAGGCGGAGGGCAGAACGGCGAAGGCAGCAGCAGCCGGGCCTCGGAACGCGATCGTCATCGGGCCCGGCGAGCAGTCAAAAACTCTGAGCAAGCTGCCGCTTGAAATCCTCGACCCTTCGCTTGCCGGCGTGGAAGAAGACCGGGCGCGCGAGATTCTGGAGACGCTCGAGTTGTGGGGCATCCGCACGTTCGGCGAGTTCGCCCGCTTGCCTGAAGCCGGCGTCTCAGAGCGGCTGGGGCCGGAAGGAGTGAGGCTGCAACGGCTCGCCCGAGGCACGAGCGATCGCGCGCTCACTCTGATAGCTCAGCCGCCCTCGTTCGAAAACTCGACGGAGCTGGATCATCCGATCGAGCTGCTTGAGCCGCTCTCGTTTGTGCTCGCGCATTTGCTCGGTCAGCTTTGCGACCGCTTGAAGGCGTTCGCGCTTGCGACCAACGAAGTGCGGCTCACGCTGACGCTGGAAGAGGGGGCGTTGAACGAGCGTGCGATCAGATTGCCCTTCCCGACCCGCGATCACCGGGCGCTCTTGAAACTGTTGCTGCTCGATATCGAGTCGCGCCCGCCTGACGCCGCGGTCATCGGAATCGCAGTCGCGGCCGAGCCGGTCAACCCTCGCGTAATCCAGAACGGGTTGTTCACACCGCTCGCGCCCGAACCCGACAAACTCGAATTGACCGTTGCGCGAATAGCAAAGCTGGTCGGGGCCGAAAACGTAGGCTCGGTCGAGTTGATGGACACGCACCGGCCGGGCGCGTTCAGGATGAAACCGGGGAGGATCATCCACGGAGGACACGAAGGACACGAAGAGAAATATCAAAGAGCGGCATGTGTGCTGGGGTTCAGGGTGTTTCGGCCGCCGTTGCGCGCGAGAGTCGAGACGCGCCGGGGGCGGCCGGTGAAAGTCAGCTCGGTCGCTTCACGCGCCCGGCAACGAGGACCAGATCAAGCGACGCGAAGGAGCGGGACGCGCGCCTGCTTGAGACCAACCGTGCGAGGCGGGGTGTTGGAGTCGGCGGGACCGTGGCGGACGACGGGCGACTGGTGGACTTCGGACGAGTGGGCGCGCGATGAGTGGGACGTGGCGATAGGAGATCCGGCGGCGCTCTATCGGATTTATCGCGAGCTTTCGAGCGGCTCGTGGTTCATCGAGGGCAGCTATGATTGAGAAGGGAGATTGAACCGCCAAGTCGCCAAGAACGCCAAGGGAAGCGCTAAAAAACGATAAACGCTGAACGCTGAATGATGGCTGGGTCATTCATTCATCATTCATCACTCAGCATTTCCCTTGGCGTCCCTCTTGGCGTTCTCGGCGCCTTGGCGGTTGAAAGCTATGACGTACGCAGAACTCCATGCAAAATCGGCGTTCAGTTTTCTCGAAGGCGCATCCTTGCCCGAGGAACTGGCCACAGTCGCGGCTGAGCTAGAGATTCCCGCGATGGCGCTCCTGGACCGCGACGGAGTATACGGCGCGCCGCAATTCTACAAGGCCGCGCGCAAGAACGGCGTCCAGCCCCACGTCGGCGCCGAGATCACGTTGATTCGCAAGGGGCAGCCAACAAGGGCACAGGCCGACGTAATTCTCCCGCTCCTGGTCGAGAACCGCACCGGTTATCAGAACCTCTGCCGGTTGATCACTCGAATGAAATTGCGAGCTGAAAAAGGCGAGGGCTCGGTCACGCTCGACGAGGTCGCCGAACACGCCGAAGGTCTGGTCTGTTTGACCGGCGGCGCGAACGGTCCACTCGCGCACGCGCGCGAAGTAGCACAGACTTCAGTCTGTGCAGGGACACGCTTTGGTTCTGCCGCACAGACTGAAGTCTATGCTACGCGCGTGGCCGAGCAACTGGTCGCCATCTTCGGACGAGAGAACGTCTACGCTGAGCTGCAACGCCACTATGACCGTGAAGAAGAAGCGCGCAATCAAGCCGTGGTCGCCATCGCGCGCCGCCTCGGCCTGCCGCTGCTCGCAACGAACGGAGTCACCCATGTCACCGCGTCGCAGCGCGAGATCCTCGACGTGCTCACCTGCGTGAAAAACAAAGTGCGATTGGACACGGCGGGCCGCTTGCTCGCCAAGAACTCCGAACGCCACGTCAAATCAGCTTCTGAAATGTCCGCGCTGTTTGCCGATCTTCCGGAAGCGATCGCGAATACGTGCGAGCTTTCCTCGCGGCTCGAGTACACGATGCAGGACCTCGGCTATCGCTTCCCGAAATACCCCGTGCCCGAAGGCGAGACGATGAACTCATTCCTCCGCAAGCGCACGTGGGAGGGCGCGCGATTGCGCTACACGACGCCCGCGACCTTTGAGCGCGCACGCCTTCAGATCGAGCGCGAACTGGCGCTGATAGAGAAGCTCGATCTGGCGGGCTACTTCCTGATCGTCTGGGACATCGTCGAGTTCTGCCGCGCGAACGGGATACTCGTTCAGGGTAGAGGGTCGGCGGCCAACAGCGCGGTTTGCTATTCGCTTCGAATCACCGCCGTTGATCCGGTCGGGATGGAGTTGCTGTTCGAGCGGTTTCTCTCGGAAGAACGCGGCGAGTGGCCCGACATCGATTTGGATCTCCCAAGCGGCGACCAGCGCGAGCGCGCAATACAGTACGTCTACGAGCGCTATGGCAAGCTCGGCGCGGCGATGACCGCAAACGTCATCACCTATCGCGGGCGGTCGGCGGCGCGCGAGGTGGGAAAAGTTCTCGGATTCGACGAGACGACGCTCGCGCGGCTCTCGAGCCTGGCCCACGTGTGGGGCTTCAAGGACCCCGACGACACCGCCGAGCGCCAGTTCAGCGAGGCCGGTCTCGACCCCGACAACCCGCGAATCAAAAAGTTCATGCAGCTCTACGATGAAGTGCAGGACTTGCCGCGTCACCTCGGTCAGCACTCGGGCGGCATGGTGATCTGCCAGGGTCAGCTTGATTCGGTCGTGCCGCTCGAGCCCGCCCGCATGCCCGGCCGCGTGGTCGTGCAGTGGGACAAGGACGATTGCGCCGATATGGGAATAATCAAGGTCGATCTGCTCGGGCTCGGGATGATGGCCGCGCTCGAAGAATCGCTCGCGCTGATTCGCGATCACTACGGCGAAGAGGTCGATCTCGCGCACCTTCCGCCGGATGACCCGCAGGTTTATGACGCGCTGCAAAAGGCCGACACCATCGGGCTGTTTCAAGTCGAGAGCCGCGCGCAGATGTCGTGTCTTCCGCGGCTGCGGCCGAAATGTTTTTACGACATCGTCGTTCAGGTCGCGATCATAAGACCCGGCCCGATCGTCGGCGAGATGCTGCATCCTTATTTAAGGCGCCGTCAGGGGCGCGAGAAGCCTGATTGCATACACCCTGCGCTCGAACCGGTGCTGCGGCGCACGCTCGGGGTCCCGCTGTTTCAGGAGCAGTTGCTGCGCATCGCGATGATCTGCGCTGGATTTTCCGGCGGCGAAGCCGAAGAATTGCGCCGCGCGCTCGGATTCAAACGCTCCGAAGCTCGCATGCGCGACATCGAGGTCAAGCTGCGTCGCGGTATGGAGCGCAACGGCATAACCGGCAAGCCTCAGGACGCGATCGTCAAGTCGATCACCGCGTTCGCGCTGTACGGCTTTCCGGAATCGCACGCGGCGAGCTTCGCGTTGATCGCCTACGCGAGCGCTTATTTGAAGTGCCACTATCTGGCGGCGTTCACCTGCGCGATTTTGAACAATCAGCCGATGGGGTTCTACCACCCGTTCACGATCATCAAGGATGCGCAGCGGCATGGCTTGAGGGTGTTGCCGGCGGACGTGACGCGCTCGGATTGGAACTGCACGGTTGAGGAGGATGCAGGATGCAGGATCCAGGATTCAGGGGAACAGGATTTAGGATTTAGGATTCAGGATTTAGGACAACTACAAGCCACGAACCACGAATCACGAACCACAAACCACGCACCACAAACCACGAACCACAAACTGCTTCTAGCAGTGCGTCTCGGCTTGCGATACGTGAAGGGGCTGCGTGAAGAAACGGCGCGGGCGATCATCCGCGAGCGCGAGCGGTTGCCTTTCACCAGCATCGACGACCTGCAACTTCGCGTGCGCGAGCTTCGCAAGGACGAATTGCGCAAGCTCGCCCGGGCCGGCGCGCTGAACAACTGCGGATCGCGGGTCAGTTCCACAAGCTGCGATTCCCAACCCGCAATCCACAATCCGCAGCAATCGCCTCAGTCCTCAGTCCTCAGTCCTCATAACTCTGCCCGCCCCGCAATCCAAAATCCAAAATCTAAAATCCGAAATCCCCTTCACCGCCGCTCCGCCTTGTGGCAAACCGAGCGCGCCTCACGTCCCGCCGGGCCGTTGCTCGAAAAGATCGGGGACGACGCCGGCAGCTCGCCTCTCACGCCGATGACGATTCAGGAATGCATCAGCGCCGACGTGCTCGGGACTGGCGTGACCGTAGGCCGCCATCCGCTCGCGCACTACCGCGAAGAATTGAACAGGCTGGGAGCATTGCGCGCGATCGATCTTGCCGGCATGCGCAATGGGACTCCGGTGCGGATAGCGGGATGTGTGATCTGCCGCCAGCGGCCGGGCACGGCGAAGGGATTCTTCTTTCTGAGCCTGGAAGACGAGACGGGAATCATGAACGCGATCGTGACGCCGGATCTGTTTGACCGCGCGCGCGCGGCGCTGGTGAACGAGCCTTACCTGATGATCGACGGGGAGCTTCAGAACCTGGACAACGTGGCTTCGGTGAAAGCGGAGGGGGTTCAGGGGTTGTTCGTGACTGCTGCAGCTGCAGAATCACATGATTTTCACTAGAACCATGCTAGACTACGATCATCGGCCAACGCTGGAGGTAGCGTGTCAACTCAGCCAAAACCGCGAATAAGTCCCGAACAATACTTGGCCCTCGAGCGCCAGGCGGACCACAAGAGCGAATACTTTGACGGCGGGGTGTTCCCTATGCCAGGCGCAACCAAGCGGCACAATATGATCGTCTCCAACATCGTCATCAGCGTCGGGGCACAACTGAAAGACCGGCCATACTGGATATGCTCAAACGACCTGAGATTGCGCGTAAGCCCGACAGGGCTGTACACGTATCCGGACGTCATCGTAGTCGCCGGCGACGGTCTCTTCGCGGATGACCAGAAGGACACACTGCTCAATCCTGCGCTGATCGTCGAGGTCCTTTCCGAATCAACCAGAGACTATGACCGCGGCGAGAAGTTTGCTCAGTATCGAACCCTCGCGTCGCTCGCCGAGTACCTGTTGGTGGCCCAGGAAAAGCCGCATGTAGAACACTATGTTCGCCAAGCTGACGGAAGCTGGCTCCTTCGAGAAACCAGCCGCGTTCAGGACACGATTCACCTTTCCGTGATCCAGTGCAGGCTGCCGCTGGCCGAAATCTACCAGAAGATCGAATTCGACTCGTGACCCCCGCCAGTTTCCTTCTGTTTAGCCAGCATAACGTCTTCCCCTAATCCTCCTGATTCATGCTAATCTGTCGCTCCTGCTTCCTACCCCAACAAGGAGGATCGAGATGAGAAGACTAGAGACACGCCGGACCACGGTTCGGCTGCTTGTCGCGTGCGCCATAACGCTCGCGGCGCTTGGGATGAACCCGCCCTCTCTCGCGCAGACCGCCAACGTCAAAGCCCTCATCGGCGGCACGCTCATCGACGGCTACAACGGCAAGCCCATCCGCAACAGCGTCATCATCATCGAAGGCGAACGTATCAAAGCCATCGGCCAGGCCGGCCAGCTTGCGATCCCAAAAGGTGCCGAAGTCATCTCCACCGAAGGCATGTCGGTGCTCCCGGGCCTTTGGGACATGCACGTTCACCTGATGATCAACGGCCACGCCGACTACGATCACTGGGACAAGACCTACCCGCCGGTCTTCGGGTCGGTGATCATGCCGGCCTCGGCCAAGCAGCTTCTTTTGGCCGGTGTGACCAGCGCGCGCGATCTGGGCGCTCCTCTGAAAGAAAGTATCGCCGTTCGCGACGCGATCAACGCCGGTAAGATTCCGGGTCCGACCATCTACGTCTCGGGCCCGTTCATCCAGCACGAGCCCTATCCCGGCACCGAGCTGTTTCGCTGGGGAGTCAAAGGACCCGACGACGCGCGCGCCAACGTCCGCCGGCTCGCCGAAGCGGGAGTCAACGTCATCAAGCTCATCGACCAAGACCAGATGACGATGGAAGAAGTGATGGCCGTCGTCGACGAGGCCCACAAGCATCGGCTGCCGGTCGTCGCCCACTCGCATCGGCCCGACGAGATACGGCGCGGACTTCTAGCCGGAGTGGATTGCTTCGAGCACACCGGCCTCGCGTCGGCGCCCGAGTATCCGGCGGACATTATCGCGATGATCCGCGAGCGCACCGCGAAAATGGCTCTGGGACCCCTTTTCTGGACGCCGACCATCGAGGGCCTGTTCAACTACGAGTACCTACGCGACAACCCCGAGCAGTTGGACGATCCGGCGTGGAAGGAGGGCTTGCCTGAGAACATCATCGCGGACATCAAGGCTTCGATCGCGCATCCCGACCGGCTGTCGTATTTTCAGCTTACGCCGAGCCGGCGGCCGACATTGGCGAAGAAGTTCAATCAGCTTCGCGAATCGGGCGTGGTCTTGTTGATCGGCACCGACAGCGGCATCCCGATGAAGTTCCACAGCGGCTCGACGTGGAGGGAGCTCGACGCGTGGGTAAACATACTCGGGGTAGACTCAATGACGGCGATCCGCGCGGCGACCTACTGGCCTTCGGTGGCGATGAAGGTGGATAAAGACGTAGGCACAATCAGCGAAGGCAAGTACGCGGACATCATCGCGGTTCGTGGGGACGTGCTCCGCTACATCGACTTGCTTCAGCGCGTCGATATCGTGATCAAGCACGGGGTGAGGTACCGGTAGCGCGACTCCGATTCCTCGAACTACTTCTTCACCGTCGGATACTGAATTCCGAGCTGTTCGAGATACGTCTTGTACTTCGACGGATCGTAATAGTACTTCTTCAGCGCGGGTCTGAACCGTTCCATCCTATCCTTATTCAACTCCGTCGCCGGCTGGTCGGACGCTGAGATCAGCGGCGTGTATTTGATCTCTTTCGTCTGAACGTCGTTGAAGTACGCCCACGCCTGTTTTACAAGATCGGGATTCAGCAGGAAGTCGAGCGCGGTCATCGCCTGTACCTTCGCCCCTGCGGCCGCACCTTTGTGCGCTATCGGCGTGGCCATCGCAACCGCGTTGGGCCACGCGTGCCCCGGCAGATTCGGGATGTTGGCCGGGAATCGCAGATAGACCGTAGGGACGTTCCACGAGATGTCGCCGATGTCATCCGAACCGCCGCCGGTGGGTTCCTTCGGCGCTTCCAGGGGCTTCACCTTCGTGTTCAACCCCTCGGCCTTGGCGCCGATCTCCTTCTGGAGCGCCTTGGCAAGGGTCTGATCGGCCTCGCTCCACTCAGGCACACCGACGGCCTCGATGTTCTTATGCTGGACTTCGGCGATTACTTTGTTGAAGTGCGAAGGCCACGCGGAACCGACTACGCGACGGGTCACCGTGGTGTCGGTCATCATCGTCGCGGCCTGTGCGATCTTGTCGCCAAGCTCGCGCAGCTCCTTGATGTGCTGATAATCCAACTCGCGAAAGTAGTACCAGACGGTCGCTTCGGATGGAACGACATTAGGCTGGTCTCCGCCGTCGACGATCACGTAATGCGACCGCTGCTGAAGCCGCAGGTGCTCGCGTCGGTAGTTCCACGCCGCGTTCATCAACTCGACCGCGTCAAGCGCACTGCGGCCCGACCAGGGGGCGCCCGCCGAGTGAGCAGCCTTGCCGTGAAACGAGTATTGAACCGACACCAACCCCGTGTTGTTCCCGCCCTGCCCGTAGGCGGTGGCGAACTCATTGCCGACGTGACAGCCGAGCACGATGTCGACGTCTTTGAACAAGCCGGCGCGAACGAAGAACGCCTTCGTGGCAACCAGCTCTTCGGCGACGCCGGGAAAGAGCTTCAACGTCCCGCCGAGTTTGTACTTCTCCATGAGTTTCTTGAGAACGATTGCCGCGGTGACGTTGACGGCCTGGCCGGAGTTGTGACCCTCGCCGTGGCCGGGCGCGCCTTCGACCAGCGGGTCGTGATAAGCGACGCCGGGCTTCTGCGACGCGCGCGGGATGCAATCGATGTCGGTCATGAAGGCGATCACCGGCTTGCCCGAGCCCCAACTGCCAACCCAGGCCGTCGGGATGCCGGCGACTCCGCGCTCGACCTTGAAGCCGTTCTTTTCGAGAATGCCCGTTATATAAGCCGAGGTCTCGTACTCCTGGAAGCCCAGCTCGCTGAAGCTGAATATCTGATCGACCATCTGCTGGGTGAGGGCCTGCAACGCGGCGGCCTCCGTGACCGCTTCGCGTTTGAGGTCGCCGACGGCGGGCTGACTCGTTTGAGCAGGGGCGCTCGTCAACAAAGCCATCGTGACCGCAATCAAGGCGGCGTTCACTCGATTCATGCTAATCCTCCGAGGGGGAGATGTGGGATGACGGCGCGGCATTATATCGGCGGCGTGCCCGATTAGGAAGGGCCGCGAAAGCCCCCAAAGCCCCCGTTGCTGGACAACAAATTGACTGCATCGTATTCTGGCACCGGGATAGCGACTTAGGAGCGTGAATGGAACCGAGTGATGAGGCGCTGGTTCTGGCCTGCCTAAAGGGTGATGAGGCAGCGTGGGAAGCGCTCATCAGGCGTTACGAGCGGCTGGTCTACACGGTCCCGCGCCGCGCCGGTCTCGACGAGGACGCTTCGACGGAAGTATTCCAGACGGTGTTTGCAACGCTGGTCGAAAAGCTGGACCGGATCGAACAACCCGACCGCATCGCCGCGTGGCTGGTGACGACGGCCAAGCGCGCGACCTGGCGATTGGTTTACAGCCAGAAGCAGCTTCGGTCATCAGCGGCCGATGAAGAGAGTCATCAAACCGAGCTCGACCAGTTGGCCGATGAATCGCCTTTGCCCGACCAAGCGATCGAACGACTGGAGACGCAGCATCAGGTGCGAATGGCGGTCGGGGCGCTTGACCAGCGCTGCCGCGACCTGTTGACGGTGTTGTTCTATCGGCCCGAACCGCCGGCTTACTCTGAAGTAGCGGCAGCCCTCGGCATGACCCACGGCAGCATAGGCCCGACTCGGGCCCGCTGCTTACAGAAACTTTTGGCGCTCCTTGAGAAGGCGGGGTTCTGATGTATTTTTTCGCGGACACAGCCCTCCGATGTATCTTTCGCAGCGAACGGCTCACTGTTAGGGCGAAGAGTTGTAATCGAGCCAACGGGGAGCAAACCTGATGAGCATGATGAATCCTCACGTTCCATTCGCGAAGCTGGCCGACATGGCCGAGGGACGCCTCACCTCGGAAGAGCGGGCGGCGCTGACACCACATCTATCGGGCTGCCACCAGTGCACCGATCGCCTGGCGCGGCTCGAGCGCACCGTTGAGCTGATGCGCACGGACGCATCCGAGAGCGCGCCCGAGTACGCCATCAACCGCGCCGTCAGCCTTTTGGGCGAGCGAACCAAAGCTGCGCCGTCGCTACTGCGCCGCGTGCTGGCGACATTGACGTTCGACAGCATGCAAATGACGCCCGCGTTCGGAATGCGCTCGGGCGCGTCCTCCGAGCGCCAGCTTCTGTTCGCGGCCGGGGACAACGAGGTGCAACTGGAGGTCACGCAAGCCGGCGAGGCGTGGGCGGTGTCGGGGCAGGTGCTTGGCCCGTGCGCCGGAGGTCAGGTCGAGTTGCGCGGTCCGGCTGCCATCGCGCACACCGAGTTGAACGAGTTGTGCGAATTCACGCTCGCGCCCGTCCCCAAAGGCGGCTACGCGCTGACCCTGCGCTTGTCTGAAGTCGAACTGGAGGTTCCCGACCTGAAACTAGGTGCATGAGATGGAGCGGGAGGAGCTGTCCTCACGCCTCGCGACGGCGGACCATACCCAACGAGCGGCGCTGATGAGGGAGAATCGCGCCTGCCTCGACGTTCATCTCGCCTACTCACTGAAGTCGCTGTTCGATGACGCAAAAGACAACGACCCCGCGCGCGCACACGATGTGGTCGCGGCCCTGAAGGCGGTCGCGGAGGTTACCGCCGACCCTCGGGTAGCCGCAGTCGCCTCGTGGACTGCCGGCATCGCGGCCTTGCTGATAGACGGCCAGGCGGAATCGGCCATCGCCAGGCTCGACGTTGCGGCCTCGTTGTTCGCGCAACTGGACGAGCCTCTTCAGGCTGCCGCCACTCAGGTTAGCAAGCTCCATGCGCTCGCCATGCTCGGGCGTTACACCGAAGCTTTTGATTGCGGGCTTCGTGTCCGCGATGTGTTCATCGCACACGGCGACGCGCTGGCAGCCGGCAAGATCGAGCAGAACCTCGGCAACATACATTTTCGGCTCGACCGCTACTCTGAAGCCGAGCAGTTATACCTCCGTGCGCGAGCGCTCTACGCCGATGTGAACGATCAAAGGCAGCTCGTACAGATCGACACCTGCCTCGCCACTGCGCTGATACTCCAACACAAATTCAAAGACGGGGAGCATCTCTATCGACAGGCATTGGCGCGGGCCGAGACGACGGGGCAACTCGTCGCGCAAGCGGCCATCGAATGCGACCTCGGCGTACTGGCGTTTCTTCAAGGCCGCTACGATCAGGCGCTCTCTTGTTTCGAGAAATCGCGGCGCCGGTACGCGGCGCTTGGGATGGTGCACGAATCCGCCATTGCCGACAAGGAACTGGCCGATGCTTACCTCGAGTTGAATCTGGCTCCCGAAGCGGACGAAATCTACGCAAGGATAATCCCGACGTTTTCCGATCTCGGAATGCGAGCCGAGCAGGCGCGGTCGCTGGCCTACCGCGGGCGGGCGTGTCTTCTGCTCGGCCGGCTCAAGGAATCGCGAACGCTGCTCGCCGAGGCGCGGGCGCTCTATGAAGACGAGGGAAACCTGGTGGGCCGGGCGATGGTGACCCTTGCCGAGGCGCAGCTTGACTACGCCGATGGCAACTACGCCGACGCAGCAGCAGCGGCCGAGAGGGCTGAAGTACCGCTGGAGCAAGCGGGCGCGTGGGAGCGGTCGCTCTTGGCGCGGTGGCTCCGAGGCGAGGCTTTGCGCGCGCAGGGCGACGCGATCCAGGCAAAAATATGCCTGAGTTCCACGCTGCGTGACGCCGAGCAACACGCCCTGCCTCAACTGGCGCATCGATGCCACACCTCACTCGGATACCTCGCCGCAAGCTCGGGCCTCGCCGAGAAAGCCGAGGCTTCCTTCAAGCGCGCCGTCGAATTGATCGAGGACCTGCGCGTGCTGTTGCCCAGCGACGAGTTCCGAACCGCATTCGTCGGCGACAAGCTGACCCCGTACACGGAGCTTGCGCGACTGTGCCTGGCTGACGACGCCGGCCCCCGCGTCGCCGACGCCCTCGATTACGTCGAGCGCGCGCGGTCGCGGGCACTCGTCGATATGCTCGGCGGCGCGCTTCGATTCCGGCCCGAGTCTCGCGATCCGTTCGAGGCCGGCTTGCTGGAACAGCTTGAAGAGCTGCGCGAAGAGTTGAACTGGTTCTACAGCCGGATCAACCACCCCGGTCACGACGGCCCTCGAAGTGCCGCGGCAATCGCCTCACTGCGCCAGTCGGTTCGCGAACGCGAGAGCAAGGTGCAGGAGATCATGCGCCAGCTCGAGCAGCGGGGCGGCAGCTCACTGATCCGCTTGGAACCATTTAACGTCGCCGAGCTTCAACGCGACCTCGGCGCCGAGACCGCGCTGGTCGAGTACATGAGCCTGGACGGGGAGCTGCTCGCATTCGTCGTCACCAGCGACAGCGTTGAGGTCGTTCGCGAGCTCGCGCGCGAAGAAGCGGCGGGTGCGGCGCTCGACCGTCTACGCTTTCAGATAAACTCGCTGCGGTACGGCGCCGAGCGGATGCGCCGGTACGTTGGTGAACTGTCAGCGCGGGCGCGACACCATCTGAGCGCGCTCTATGACATGTTGCTCAGGCCGATTGAGGAGCGGCTCGGGTCAAGGCGGTTGATAGTCGTGCCGCATCGCGCGCTCCACTACGTCCCGTTTCATGCGCTCTACGATGGCGCCGAGTACGTGATCCAGCGCCGCGAAGTCTGTTACGCGCCGAGCGCCGGCGTGCTGCAACATTGTTTGGCCGGGCCACGGCGGGCGTTGCGGCGCGCGTTGTTGCTGGGTGTTTCGGACGCGCAGGCGCCGAGGGTCCGTGACGAAGTGGACCTGCTCGCGCCTCTATTCCCGGAAGCGGAGGTCTTTGTGGATGAAGGCGCGACCCTTGCGGTGCTCCGAGAACATGCGCCGGGCGCCGACGTTGTTCATCTGGCGTGTCACGGTGAGTTTCGGTCGGACAATCCACTGTTCTCATCGCTGAAGCTATCGGACGGCTGGCTGACCGTGCGCGACGCTTATAAGCTGGAGTTGAATTGCGGCTTGGTCGCGCTCAGCGCGTGCGAGACGGGCATGAGCGCGGTCGCGCCGGGCGACGAACTGATCGGGCTGGCTCGCGGGTTCTTCTCAGCCGGCGCCCGGTCGCTGCTGGTCACGTTGTGGAGAGTGGATGACGAAGAGACGTCGAATCTGATGAGCAGCTTCTACTCGCGGCTTGTAGCAGGCGACACCCCGGCGGCCGCGCTTCGATACGCGCAGTGCGAGATGCTGGGTCATCAGCCGCATCCGTTCTTTTGGTCGCCATTCATTCTGCTGGGCCGGTGGTAGCGCTACCCGGCCGGGTCCCCCGTAAACAGCGATTCCAACCTTGCCTTAATGTCCGCCGGGATGTATTTTCTCGGCTATCCGCCCCACCTATCATCTGTGGGTAAGTCATAGGGCCCGATCGAGGGGATTTGCTTTCCGCATTGGCGGAGGAAAGAGTATGGGTAACTGGCGCGCGTCGCTGATCGTTCTGCTTTGCATCGTTGCGCTGCTTTTCTTATCGCTGGGCACGCCGATGAGGACCGAAGCAGCGTCGGACGAAGGGAGTGGCGACGCCTGCGTGTCCGATGAGGTCGTAGTGGAACTGGTTCCAGGAGCCGATCTCGCTGCCCTCGCCCGCCAGTACGCGCTCGACCCCAAGCCCGTCGACCAGTTCGGCGCTCAGCCGATCTACAGACTGCGCATACTGGATGGGGCCGCGCCAAAAGACAAGGCGGCAGCGTTGAAGGCCGATTCGCTAGGCCGCGTTGTCTATGCCGAACCCAACTACATCGAGCAAGCCCCGGAAGGCCGCGCGCGAGTCCTGTGGGCTTCGGGCGAAGACGCTGGGCTCTACGTTAATCAGTGGGCGCCGACGATGATCCGGCTGCCTGAAGCGCATACGATCACGCGCGGCGCGGGAGTTAAGATCGCCGTACTGGACACCGGTGTTGATACAAATCATCCTGCGCTTGTGGGCCGGCTTGTTGCGGGATACGACTTCGTGGACCAGGATTCGGACCCGAGTGAACGTGGCGTCTACGGCGTCAACCGCGGATTCGGGCACGGTACTCACGTGGCAGGGTTGGTGGCGCTTGCGGCCCCCGAAGCGAAGATCATGCCGGTGCGGGTGCTCGACGCGAATGGGATTGGTAACCAGTGGGTGCTTGTGAAGGCGCTCGCGTATGCGGTAGATCCCGACGGCGACCCCGCAACTCCCGATGGCGCCGACGTGATCAACCTCAGCATCAGCAGTCTCAGCCGCAGCAGATGCCTTCGCGACGTCATCAGAGCCGTGACCTGCACCGAGTCTGATCACTCGTCATACGACCTTCCGTGTTTAGGGCGCGGCGCGATCGTGGTCGCCGCGGCCGGCAATAACGCCAGCTCCACGCCCGAGTATCCGGCCGGCGACGGGACAGACGGCACTGTTTCCGTGGGCGCGAGCACTTCGAGCGACGCGACGGCCGCTTTTTCGAACTTCGGATCGTGGGTGAGAGTCGCGGCGCCGGGCGAGGGCATCTTGAGCACCGTGCCCGGCGGCGGGTTCGGCACCTGGAGCGGGACTTCGATGGCGGCGCCGCTGGTCGCCGGCGAAGCTGCACTCGTGCGCGCGGTGTATCCCTGGCTCAGCACCTCGGAGGTCGCCAAACGAATCATCGAGACAGGGGCCGAGACCGACGGCGAGGTGCGCTATCGGATCGATGCCGCAGCCGCGGTCGGCTTAGCCGGCGCCCGTCGGTAAGCGCGCCTGGTATTACCTCAACCAGCCTCGGGATCAGGGCTGTACACTCTTCTCCGCCAAGCGACTGTAGTAAGATGCCGGCATGAAAAACTTCATCGGCGCGTGGAAGCTTGTGTCGGTTGAAGACCGTCAGGCCGACGGCACATTGACATATCCGTATGGCCCGGACCCCGTCGGCTTGCTGGTCTACGACGCGAGCGGCTACATGTCTGTGATGATCATGCGTCGGGACCGCGCGGCGTTTTCCACTGACGACTGGCAACGGGTCCCCGCCGAGGAGATCAAATCCGCTGTCGGAGACGTGACCGCGTTCTTCGGCCCGTATGAAGTCGACGAAGAGAATAGGACGATCGTGCATCACGTCATAGGCCACGTGCTCCCGAACAGCGTTGGAAAGAAGCTCAGGCGGTCATTCGAATTCTCGGGCGATCGCTTGATACTCAAGCCGTCCGAAACTCGCGAGGTGATCTGGGAACGCCTCGAACTGGCGGATCACACAGCGGTCGTCAGCCCGGACCGGAACAAATGTCAAGAATCTCAAGCCTGATGGGTGACCCCTCCTTTCGAGCAAAGCAAGCCCACCTCCACGCGGTCCATACTTCGAAGGCCGGCCCGAGGTTGCGGCGCATCAATCGGAAGGTCCCCAGACGAACTTCCCTGTTCTGTCGATATAGCCGAACTGATTCAGGTTTGTGTAGACTTTTGCGAGCCCTCCGGAAAAACTTTCCGCCCAATCAAACTGAGGCCTGATAACTACGGTTCCGGTCTGGTCGATATAACCGCGCTTTGCCCCAACCTGTACAACTGCCATGCCTTCGAAACCCCCCCCCCCAGAATCAACGTCCGGTTTTATAACTACTCTGCCGCTCGTGTCAATGTAGCCGACACGCCCATCAATGTGGACCGCGGCAAGGCCTTCGGAGAACCTCGACGCCAGATCGAACGGGCCAGGTATGATTACTTGGCCACTCCTGTCGATGTATCGGTTCCCGCTTACGACAGCGAAGCCTTCGCTGAATCTGCCAGCCCAGTTAAACCTGGGGCTAATGACAAACTTGCCGGTTGTATCGATGTAGCCGTATTTGTCGCCAAGTTTGACGGCGGCCACGCCCCCGGTGAAGGAATCTGCGTCGGAATAGTCGGCCTCTATCGCGACCTTTCCGGTTCTGTCGATATAGCCGTATTCTCCTCGAATCTTGACAACTGCTAAGCCGTGCTTGAAATCAGCTCTGCCGTCGTCTACGCCGTGCGGATCGAACAGAAAAGAGAACTGCGGCGCGATCACGATCTTGCCCATCCTGTCTACGTACCCGTGCCTATTCATGCCAAACTTAGGCTCCTCGCCCGTCTTGGCCATTTCGACCCAAGCAAGCCCTTCTGAGAATCGACCGACATAGTCGAATTGCGCAGGTATGACGATCTGACCGGTCTCGTCAATAAACCCCCACTTGAGACGTGTAACGATCTGTCCTGTTTCGTCGACATACCGATCGCCGCTCTTCATAGCAACGGCCGCCAGGCCTTCCGAGAAATCTCTGGCCACATCGAAGTGAGGCGGGATCACAATGTCTCCAGCCCTGTTGATGTAGCCCATGGCGCCAGACTTCTTGATTGGGAAGAGTTCTCTCGAGGGCCTTGACGAATTGGGCGGTTCTGCACTTTGCTGTGCTTCATCCGCCGGCGCCCGGTGAAACTTGCCCGCTGAGCCATTGCACGCAATGTGGCCAGTTGCAATCACCGAGAGGAAGTAGATGAAAAGGGGCTTATACAATCTTATGACCACCATGTATGTCCGTCACATACGCTTCTTAGCCAGGGAGTTGGACGTTCTTCATGCAATCGAAGAACTTCTGAAACTGCGGAAACCCGGACATCACGTCTTCTCTATACTTTCGCCTTCTCTCTTCATTCTCTTTGGGAGTTAACTTCGGGTCATCGCCATGGTACCATTCGGCCATAAGTCCCCAATTCCCTGCGTGCTCGTTATAGAGGTACCTGATGATGTTAGCACCGGTCATCACATTGGCCATTATTTTGCCGCTAAAGGGCTGACTCGTATTCCTCCCGTTAGTAGGGTCCGGTACGTCGTAGGCGCCGGGAAGAATGAGATTCTGCAGTCCAGCATTATGAAAAAAGGTCCACCACCAACTGGTCAGTTGCATCGGGCCATGATCACCAGGGGGACGATATCCCCAGTCGTCTCTTCTACCAACACCGGATTCTTTGCTCCATATCGCTGCTATCATCGCAGCGATGTTGACCTCGCCGTCGGCGGCCTTCATTGACAAGTTTGCTGAGCGGCGAGTAGGTATTAGGAGCTTCCCCGCTGTCTTTGAATCTCCAAATACCGCAGCTTTGCAATAAGCATACTTGTCTACAGGACCACCACCCCCTTGCTCCCCTGGCGTGCCGCGAGGCCCATCCGGAATCTCGGTGCACACCCACTCCTCATCAATTTCTATGTCACCGTCGTCTCCAACAGGGTGCGTAGGCATAAGCACGCAAACAAGCCTTAGCCCCAGCGGATCGATCTTGTTGATCGGATCATCCTCCACATAACCGTACCGGTTCCAACTCTGCGGGGCACTTCTTCTTGCGCTCGACCCGGCGGGGTCCGGCCGATTGAATCGTCCGCCGCCATTGTTGTAGTGCCGATTAACGGCATAGTCACTTCCGATTTGACTGTCTCTCTCATAGCCCGTGAAATGGTGCTTCTCCTGGGAGCCGCTCTCGCCGAAGTCTTCACCGAACGGCAGATGAGCTTGCCGGCCAATTACGTTACCAGCCGAATCGCTGATCACTCTGACACTCAGGCGATCGCTGAGGAAAAACTGCGTGCTTCCGCTTGCGACCTTTGCGATCATCTTCCCGCCAAGGCTGACGTATTCAACTTGGACCACTCCGTTGCTCGCGTTGTACTCTGCAATTGTTTGCGAGTTTTGCCATACGTAGTGAGTCGTCACTCCGGCGGTTGTTTTCTTGATCCGCTCGTTTTGATGATCGTAGCCGTACTGTCCCGTTGATCCACCATCCACGCTCACCAGCCTGTTCTCAGCGTCGTACGTGTAACTGTGCGCGCCATCATTAGTCACGTTGCCGGCCTCGTCATAGGTGTAATTGGAGACCGCTCCGCTGTTGGTCACGCTCGTGATTCGGTTCGTTGGCGCGCCGCCTGATTGTTGCAATGCGATGCTCTGAATCTGGGTGCCCCCTGAGGTCGCGTCCCACATTGCTGTGCGATTGCCCCAGCGATCGTATTCGAATCGCCGCTGCGCGCTCACGCCGTTGGTTGTTTGAGAAGAAGAAACTAGCCGGCCCAGATTGTCGTAAGCGCAGCTCGCGCTTTCAATCGTTCCGCCGATTGTGCCGCTGATGGATATTAACTGTCCCGCGTTGCCCGCTGTCGAGCCCGCTCCCATCTGACCGGCTGAGGCTTGATAACCGTACGTCAAACTCATCAACGTCGTCGCGCCCTTCGTCGCCGTCTGCGAAGTCAACCGCATTCGGTTCGCAGCGTAGCCGTAAGTCTCAGTCACTCCGTTGCCAAGATTCATCCCGCTCACTCGACCGATGTTATCGTAACTCACACTCGTCAGGTAAGAGCCAACTGAAGTCACGCGGCCTTTATTGTCGTGACCAATACTCAGCACTCGGCCCGATGGATAGGTCATCTGCGTCGGCTGGCTTCCTTGGTTGTACTGGTAGCTCGTCGCGTAAGTCCTGATCACTCCCGCGCTCACCCATATCTTCTGTGTCACCGAAGCCACGCGACGCAGGCTGTCATATCCATAGTTCTCTTCGGAACCGCCCGCGGTCGCCCCGCCGCCGATCTGCACCGACAGCAGCATTCCCGTCGTAGAACTCGTATCAACATTGTCGTATACGTAGCTCACTCCTGGCGTCGAGGCCACTCCCGGCGCTCCGCTCGTGTTGTAGCTTATCGACGTCAGTCGATTCAAAGTGTCGTACCCATACGACGAGATAACACCACGAGCGTCGGTCTTTGTTTCAATGGCATTGAAGGTCGTGTAGGTGTACTTCGACGACCACATCGTTCCGGTCCCGTCGTTGATCGTCGCCGACATCTCCGGTATCCGTTCGTACAACAGCCGCCCGCGTCCGTCGTACTTCCACGCACGAGTCTGCCCGCCTTGATTCACCTGAGTCAACCGGTCGAGCAAATCGTAAGTGTAATTCGTGTCCTGAGCCAGCGCGCCTGTCGCATCTTGTTCGGTGACCTTGGTCAATCTCCCGAGCCCATCCGTCTCGCGTTTGATCTTGCGATTCACCTGATCCGTCACCGTCACCGCCGTGCTGCTGTAGGCGTTCTGAACCGTGGTCCCATCAGACAAGGTCACGACAGTCTGCCGTCCGAGCGAGTCGTATTGGAGGCTCGTCAAAGGCCCCGGACTCCCGCCCGACGGAAACGGGTTCGTCCGGCTCGTGACTCTACCCATCGCATCGTAGCTCGTATTCACCTGCGCCGCGTTCCCGGCGATGAACTGAATTGCGCGTCCCCAGCCGTCCGCATTCGTCGTGCTGCTGATCGTCTTGCTCACCCCGCCATCATCATATGTCACGTTCGACGACGCCGACAAAGCCCCGTCGTTATAACTCGCCGACTGAG
>DATDOV010000015.1:0-55942 GCA_035293105.1 Blastocatellia bacterium | reverse complement strand
CCTTACGACCGGGCGACGCGAGTGACGGTAGGAGTGGGATTGACCGGCTCGGAGAACGCGGTCACAGAGATGAGCTACCCGACGGCGTTCGCGAATGAGTCGAGAGTGAGCAAGCAGTTGGACGCGACGAGATGGCTGGCTTACAAGACGACCTATGACGGATTCGGAAGGCCGCTGACTGCGAACGCAGCCGAAGATGGCAACCACGCATCGTTTGCCAACTTCACGATCTTCAGCAAGCGGGTGTATGACGGGTTGGGGAGAGTTAAGTTTGCAACGAACCCTTATCGAGGGAGCGGAGGGGCAGCGACCGACGGGGGGACGCGGACGGCTTACGACCTTGCGGGCAGACTGATCGACGTCGCGACTTTCTCAGGAGGCCCGGACAGTCCACCGCCGGATTACCCTGCGACGAGCGGCGGCAACTCGCTCTACACGGGGAGCGTGATGACTACGTACGCGAGTGAAGTCACGACCGTGCGCGATCAAGCCGGCAAGCAACGGCGTTCGACAGTAGACGGGCTCGGTCTCTTAACGAGAGTCGAAGAGATGGAGCCTTCCCCGAGCACGACGGTATACGCGACGACGACGTATGGCTACGACGCGCGAGGGAACCTCAAGACCGTCAGCCAGGGCGCGGGCCAACAGACACGAAACTTCTCTTATGATGGTTTGTCGAGACTGGTGTCGGCGTTCAATCCCGAGAGCGGCGCCGTGAATTATCAGTACGACCTGGCGTCGAATCTGATCACGAAGACCGACGCGCGCGTGCCCGCCGTGGTCACGACCTATGGCTACGACGCGTTGAACCGAGTGCGAACCCGGAGCTATTCAGACGCGACGCCCTTGGTGACTTACAACTACGACACGGCGGCGAACGGCGTAGGGCGATTGGCTTCGGTGACGAGCGCAGTGTCGAGCCACAGCTACACATCTTATGATGCGTTTGGCCGCGTCACGGCGTACAATCAGGCGACAGACGGGCACTTGTACACGATGAGCGCGGCTTACAACAAAGCGGGCTTGGTGACCGACGAGACCTATCCGTCACTGAGGGTCGTGCACACGGAGTACGACGGAGCGGGCAGAATCGCAGGAGTCAGGAATCAGGCTACGGGAGCCTATTACGCGGGCGGGGCGTCTGGGGATGCTGTGAACCGGATACAGTACACGGCGCACGGAGCGGTCTCCGCGATGAAGCTTGGGAACAGCTTGTGGGAGCACACGATGTTCAACTCGCGGTTGCAGCCTACGCAGATCGGGTTGGGGACGGCGGCGAGCGGCGCAGGGAGCACGAGCGTGTTGGGATTGGACTACGAGTATGGGGGTTCGGACAACAACGGGAACGTCCAGAGCCAGACGATCACGGTGGGCGCGAACGTGATGGTTCAGAGCTACGGTTACGATCGGGTGAACCGGTTGACGCTGGCGAAAGAGAGCGTAGGGGCTGTTGTGAAGTGGCAACAGGATTTCGCCTACGACCTGTACGGCAACCGCACGTCGCTAGTGCACAGCGGGGCTGATGCGGGTTTTTTGCCGGCGCCGAGCGCGCCGCCTGTGAATCCGGCGAACAACAGGTTCACGACGTTCGGGTATGATGCTGCGGGGAACGTGACTACGGACGGGAATGGGAACACGTTCACGTATAACGGAGAGAACAAGCAGGTGAGCTTCACACCTGCGGGAGGAGTTGGCCAGTCGGCTGTGTATTCGTACGATGGAGACGGCCACCGAGTGAAGAAGGTAGTAGCAGTAGGCGCGTCCGCAGTCACGACGATCTTCGTATACAACGCCGCGGGTCAGATGCTCGCGGAGTACACTACACCTGAGCAACCGGTGCAAGGTGGCGGCGGTGTGAGCTATTTGACGGTCGATCATCTTGGGAGCACGCGGGTAGTGACGAACTCGGCGGGAGGAGTGAAGTCACGATATGACTACCTACCGTTTGGCCAGGAGTTATCGGATAGCGTGAGCGGCCGGACTACGGCGATGGGGTACAACGCGGCGGACAGCTTACGGCAGAAGTTCACTTCTAAAGAAAGAGACAGTGAGTCGGGGCTGGATTACTTCTTCGCGAGGTACTATTCATCTGCTCACGGACGGTTCACCAGCGTTGATCCACTGATGGCGAATTCGCACCCTGGAAGGCCGCAGGGTTGGAACCGGTACGCTTACGCTTTCAACAATCCGCTCCGCTTCATTGATCCGGATGGGCAGGACCCTGAAGATGAGAACATTCACAAGATCAAAACGACAACTACCACCGAGGTAACCGTTCAAGAGCGCGGCGGAGGAGGAGTAGTACAACAGGCAACGATCACTATTACAGAGACGCAGACACAGTACGTCAATGACAACGGGGATGTAGTTCAGACCGATCCCGTGCAGACTTCTGCGACTGCGGTCAATACAGGAAACGCGCCCATCCCGTACAGCGAGGCCCAACTCAAGACGATGGCGAATGTAGCCCAGAATATCGTTGAGGTTAGTAGGGCAAAGAATTTTGACCCGACCATTGCTCTCGGTATTGCCCGAACGGAAACCCATATGGGAACGCTCCAATCTCAGGAGGCATCCCCTGCAAAGCAGTCACCTGTCAACCCTATGCAACTTTCAAGTACATCAGGCATAAAACCTACAACCAATTTGCGCAGCAACATTTCTGGGGCGATAGATGTTTATAATAGAGGAGCTGGAAGCACTTTGAACGCAAGTCTGCAAACCTACAACAATGAAGCGGGCAGAGCGGCTTATGCCAGAACAGCGGAAGGACACATAAACAATATCCGCTCCTCCACAAGTCAGACGGTCCTTCGAGTCAACAACTGGAACTTGCGTGACTACCGGCCTCCGCGAGTTGGTCCGTTTCCGAATTCTGGTCCATATAAGAATTACCGATAGTGCCTGAGAGGTAAGCTCAAATGAGACTCTACAAAAGAACCGCGTTGTTGCTAATCATCGCGACCGTTTCACTAGCGCATTCGAGTGACCGCAAGCCGCGGCAGACCGAGCAACCTGCGCTCAAGACGCGAAGTCGTGACTCGAAGCATTTCCAAGTTGTCCCCAGAGTGGAAGTGATTGCAACGATCCCCAGGTATGAGGTCGGCCGCTATGATTTGGGAGACATCGCTTTGTTAGATACCGGCGATGCTTGGGCAGTTGGTTACGATGGCGAACACGTGCGGCGCGTTTACTATTCAAGGGATCGTGGGAAGGGCTGGAATGCGGTTGATGTGCCGGGAAATGACTTTACGCTTAATGCCCTCGATTTTTCCGATTCGCAACACGGCTGGGCGGTCGGTGGAAGTGGGCTCATCATCCGCACAACGAACGGAGGCAAGTCATGGGAATTGCTGAGACCACCCACGAGTTCTGAACTCCACGCGGTGCACTTTGCAAACTCACGGATCGGTTACGTTGCTGGAAGAGAGAGGGTCGGAGACAAAATAACTGACGAGCTAACTGGTACCGTTGAAATCTTCTGCACCAAAGATGGGGGAGAAACCTGGAAAAGTTGTTACAAAGAGAACGAACCTGGCACTGTCTTTCAGATCACTAATTTTTCAGAAGCAGGTGCCTTTGTTGTTCTTAACGGCAATCGGCTAATCAGGACGGATGACCAGGGAGCAACATGGCGACCAGTTGACTTATCTTCGAAACATGTTGCTTCTGTCGCATTGGCTGGCAATGGCGTTCACTGGGTGGTCGGTCGCAATGGGATGTTCGAGCGGTCAGACAATGGCGGCAGAACGTGGCGGAAGGTTAGCTCTCTCGCTGATGGCAAGAACTGGTGGGGAATAGCATTCAATACTGCTGGCACTGGCGTGGCAGTGGGAGACGGCGGGCTGATGGCTGTTACGCTAGACAACGGTAAGACGTGGCAACTGCCAGACACTGGCATCCGTGACCATCTTCGTGCGGTCCGTTTGCGGGGCAACTATGCAATCATCTTAGGAGCAAAGAAGGTTTACTCAGCAACTATTAGCGCTATCGCTAGTGATGCGCGATGAAGGCATCGAGCACGCCGGCGATCTTCGCCTGCGGCCCGCCCGTTAGTTGACTGCGAGTCGCGACCAGCGAGCGGAGCGAACGCCTAAAGCGCTGCGGAGCAGCAGCGCCAGCCCCTTGGGGGCGTCGGCGCAATGGGGGAGCGAACCGGAGCGCGGGGCGGCGGTGTAGAGGAGAGGGGTCAGCCAACCAGGGGTAGAGGAGAGTGGTCAGGTCCTGATATTCTTGACATTTGTTCCGCGGCGGGGAGTCGGCACCACTACTCGCGCGGAGTGGTGACGGGAATCAAAGACGCGAATAACGTCATCGCGAAGACCGAGTACAACGACCCTTACGACCGGCCGACGCGAGTGACGGTAGGAGTGGGCTTGACCGGCTCGGAGAACGCGGTCACAGAGATGAGCTACCCGACGGCGTTCGCGAATGAGTCGAGAGTAAGCAAGCAGTTGGACGCGACGAGATGGCTGGCTTACAAGACGACCTATGACGGATTCGGCAGGCCGCTGACTGCGAACGCAGCCGAAGATGGCAACCACGCATCCTTTGCCAACTTCACGATTTTCAGCAAGCGAGTCTATGACGGCTTGGGCCGCGTGAAGTTTGCGACGAACCCTTATCGAGGGAGCGGAGGGGCAGCGACCGACGGGTGGACGCGGACGGCTTACGACCTCGCGGGCAGAGTGATCGACGTAGCGACTTTCTCAGGAGGCCCGGACAGCCCACCGCCCGATTACCCTGCGACAAGCGGCGGCAACTCGCTCTACACGGGGAGCGTGGTGACTACGTCCTCACCCGTTCATCTCTGAAACTCTCGCGCGCCGCTGGTCACCACCTTATTCGACCCGCTCCAGAGCACGCATTTCCATCGTCGCCGCTTCCTTGGAAACACTCTCCAGTTTCCCTTTCAGAAAGTTGCACCTCAAGAACGACTCCTCACCTGCAACGGGAGTCAGGATAGTCTGAGCCTTGTTGGACGGTGATCCCACGCAGAGGCTGTGTTGCCCGGCGGCCACCCGGCAAGCCGCGTACGACCCGTTCTTAAGAACCGCTATCAGCGAGCCGTCACAGTAGACCTGCGCCGGACTCAGCGCGCCCACAAACGCCCGCTTCCGGTACACAATCAGCGCCGCCGTAACCGCGGGATTTTTGGCTGCCTTTTCCACCGTCTCACGCCCGGCAGCGACTTGCGCCTGCTCGGATTCTTTGGAGGGCGCGAACAGCCACGAGGCAAGCTTGATAAGCGTGAGGATGAAGACCCCCCAAAGACGAAGGGGTTTTGCTTGACGATCTCCGGCGCCGCTGACAACAAACCCAACATGACGAGCAGCGCGATAATACACAGCGTAATCATTGCAGGTCGCATCGTTGTTTATCTCCTCCAGGATGAAAGAAGGTCACTTATACCTGATGTGAATTCGTTACTACGAAGGAATATTCGGACAGGCGCCGGTCAGTTCAGCTTGAACGCGAAGTTAATCGTTCCCTGGATACCCCCTCCCTCAGGCGGTTTGAACTCCCACCGCTTGGCTGCGTCCAGCGACGCGCGCCTTCAAAAATTAAATTTGACACGAGGACTGTCGGTCACTATTATAAGTATTCGCATTTGAGACTTAGGTTTTATATTTCGATATGCCTCTCGACGGGATAGACCTCAAGATCATCGAGCTGTTGCAGCAGAATGCTCGCGCCACGCAGTCGGAAATCGCCGCCGCCGTGGGACTGACCCAGCCCGCAGTCGCCGAGCGTATCCGCAAGCTCGAACACGAGAGCGTGATCCTCGGCTACGCAGCAAGAGTTGACGGGCGAAAACTCGGGAAGGACATAACCGCGTTCATCGGCGTGGGGATCGACCACCCCAGACACAACGCCGGCTTCGCTCGGAAAATCCTATCCCTCACCGACGTTCTCGAATGTCATCACGTCACCGGCCAGGATTCGTACTTGCTCAAGATCGTCACCGAGAGCACCGAGAGCCTCGACCGGTTGATCTCAGAGCAGATTCGCACGATTCCGGGCGTGACAAGAACGCAGACGACCATCGTGATGTCTTCCGTTAAAGAAGGCTCACACATCATGCCCGCCGCCGCCTCGAAGCCTCCGCGCAAACCGCGAGGGAAGCGATGAGAGGCCGATTGACCATGCAGATGGGAAGGGAAACAACCGCATGACCAGCACAACAGTAGAAACGCCGAGAGAGTCTCTCCGCCTTGCCCGGCGCATGACAGGGATGAACGTGTCCGCGGTGCGGGAGATACTGAAAGTCACCGAACGGCCCGATGTCATCTCTTTTGCGGGCGGCATGCCCGCGCCCGAGCTGTTCCCCGTCACCGAGACCGCACGCGCTCATGCTGACGTATTCGCCGAAGAAGGACCTGCCGCGCTTCAATACAGCATCACTGAGGGCTGGGCCCCGCTGCGCGAGTGGATCGCAGCCCGCATGCGGAAGCAGAGCATCACTGCGGGCGTCGATGATGTGCTGATCACGACCGGCTCGCAACAGGGCATCGACCTCGCCGCGAAGATTTTCCTCGAACCCGGTGACGCGGTCGTCGTCGAGAACCCCTGCTACCTCGCGGCGCTTCAGGCATTCAGCGGATACGAAGCCTCGCTGATCCCTATAGACAGCGACGATGACGGCATGCGAGTCGATCAGGTCGAGCATGCGTTGGAGACTTTCGCTCCGCGGTTGATCTACATCGTCGCGGACTTCCACAACCCGAAGGGCACGTCGCTTGGCCGCGACCGCCGTCGGACCCTCGTCGAACTGTCGCAACGTTACGGCGTGCCAATTCTCGAAGATGATCCATATGGCGAGCTGCGGTACGAAGGTGAGCGGCTGCCTTCGCTCGCGTCGATGGATGACGTAGGGATCGTCATTCATCTGAGCACGTTCTCAAAAACACTGAGCCCGGGAATGCGGATCGGGTGGGCGGTCGCGTCGCCGCCGATCATGCAAGCTCTCGTAATCGCCAAGCAAGCCGCCGATCTTCACACGAGCACGATCGAGCAACGAGCGGCGGCGCGGCTGCTGCGAGATTTCGATTATGATGGCCACGTCCGTAAACTGTGCCGGGCATACGGAGAGCGTTGCCGCGTGATGCTCGAAGCGCTCAGCCGCCACTTCCCTGCCGAGACGCGCTGGACGCACCCTCAGGGAGGGCTCTTCATCTGGGCCGAACTGCCCGCTGGCGTCACGGGCGAGGAGTTGCTCGAAGACGCGCTACGCGAACACGTCGCGTTCGTTCCGGGGGCGCCGTTCTTCGCCGAGGACCCGCAGCACAACTTCATCCGGCTGAACTTCTCGAACAGCCCGCCGGAGATGATCGAGGAAGGCATCAAACGCATAGGTAGGGTATTGAAAAGGAGGCTCGCATGACCAGCGTCAAGTTCGTCATCGCCGACGTTTTCACCCGCGAGAGGTTCGGCGGGAATCAGTTGGCGGTCTTCACCAACGCGGCAGGTCTCGATTCAGACACGATGCAGAAGATCGCGCTCGAGATGAACTACTCGGAGACGACGTTTCTGCTGCCGCCCGAATCAGGCGGCGACTTGAGAGTCAGGATTTTCACGCCCGCTCGCGAGCTTCCGTTCGCTGGGCATCCGCTCGTTGGTTCGGGCTTCGTCGTTGCCGCCGAAGGAATGAAGCAGGCACAAGGCGGAGTTACTTCGGTGGCGCTCGAGACGGGTGTCGGGCCGATCCAAGTCGAAATAGATTCGCGCGGACACACGACGATGACTCAACCGGTGCCGTCCGTCCGCGGCACGTTCGCCGACCTTGGACGGCTCGCGCGCGCCTTGTCGCTTGAGGAGAACGACCTCGACGCCTCGCATCCCGTTGAAGCGGTCTACAACGGCTTGACGGTTCTGGTCGCGCCGATTCGGACGCGCGCTGCCGTCGAGCGCATCAGTATAGACTCGCGCGCGCTCGCCCAGATCAGCCGCGAGACGGGCGGCGAGACCGTGCTCGCGTTCACTCGCGAGACGGTTGACCCCAAGAACCACGTTCACTGCCGCGTCTTCGCTCCGGCCGCGGGTGTGATGGAAGACGCGGCCACGGGTTCGGCGAATGGCCCGCTCGGCTTCTATCTCGTTCGCCATAGGCTCGTCGAGGCGGAACCTGTGACGAGGATAATAAGCGAGCAGGGATACGAGATGAATCGGCCGAGCATCCTCCAGGTCGAGGTTCACGTCGACCAGGCGACGGGCAATGTCATCGGCGTTCGTGTTGGCGGCGGGGTCATCATCACCGCGCGAGGCGAATTGTATCTCTCGTGACTTCGGCTTCGCCGATGGAACTCAGACTCGCATTCATCGGATTGGGCAACGTCGCGCGAGCCTTCGCTCGAATGATCGACGATCGCCGCGACCAACTCTCCGACGGTTATGGTCTCAAGTTGCGAACGACCGCGATCGCAACCGGCTCTCACGGCTGTGTTCTGTCGGACGGAGACATCGATCTCCGCGCGGCGGCGGCGTGCGTCGAGCGAGGCGAGCCGCTCACGGGCCTTCCGGGAGTCGCCGCGATCTCAGATACGTCGGGGTTGATTGACCGGTGCGAAGCCGACGTAGTCTTCGAGACGACACCGTTGAACCCGACCGATGGGGAGCCAGCCGCGACATACATACTCAACGCGCTTGGCCGGGGGATGAACGTCGTGACAGCGAACAAAGGGCCGGTCGCCTTCGCCTACCGAAGATTGAAGGCGCTGGCCGAGCGAAAGCGGGTCAGCTTTCGCTTCGAGGGTACGGTGATGGACGGCGCGCCGGTGTTCAACCTGGTCGAATACTGTCTGCCCGTCGCGCGAGTGATTCGCTTTTCGGGCGTCTTAAACAGCACGACGAACCTCATTCTCGCAGGGATGGAATCCGGCCGGACGTTTGACGAGTGCCTGGACGAAGCGCGGCGGCTGGGCATCGCCGAAACGAATGCCGATTACGACATAGACGGCTGGGACGCAGCAGCGAAGGCCATTGTGCTCGCGAACGTTCTGATGGGCGCCGACCTGCGGCCGAATGACGTCGACCGCGCGGGGATCAGGGACCTGGATTCAAGGGAGACTCAAGCTGCGGCGGCGGCGGGGAGGCCGCTGCGCCTGATCGCTCGCGCAGAAGGGTCAGGAGATGGCGCGAAGATCGTAGTGGGTCCCGAGCGAGTGGCTGCGGCGTCCCCGCTCGGCTCGGTTCGGGGGACCTCAAATGTGCTTATTATCGAGACCGATTTGATGGGCGAGCTGGTGATCTTCGAAACGAATCCCGGGATCGAGCAAACTGCGTATGCGCTCTTGAGCGATTTGATCCGAGTTCACGAAGAAGCGAAGTCGCGGCGATGATGCGCCGCTACGCCAGCACCTTCGTCCGCATCGAGCTGTAGCAGAACGCGCACAGCGAATCGTCTTCTCTTACGATGACGCGCTGCTCGCCGCACTTGGCGCAGGTTCCGATCTTTGATGGAGTGCGGGCGGGATCCAGACTCAGGCCGGCCGGCGGCTTCTTGTCGCGATAGCGGGACTTGACGAGCCAAAACAGCGCGACGCCCACCGACGCGATTACCAGAATTGCGATGAGAACAACTCCGACGACTATCCAGACCATACGTTACTCCCGCGCGACTCAATCGCCGATTCGTGCTTGGTTGGCGAAGAAGCATACGCAGAACGGGACCCGCCGTGCAAGGATCGCTCTCATTAACACCTTGATTCATCGAGGGGTCGGACGGCCGTCGGTTTGTCCACGAACTGTCTCAACAGTTTTCGAGTCCGCACGGAAACCGTTGAAACGGTTCAAGGCTAGTCGCGGCACCGTCAGCACCCCACGAAAAGTAGAGTGTTAATGAGAGCCGCGCTCAGCTAGTTGATGGATGAGATGCGCGTCAAAACAGTGCGACGTCAGACAAGTCGCATTCTAATCACACCCGTGGCGGTAGCGATGAGGAACTCTTGCGCCGAGTCCCCGCGCAGCACAGATCATTCGATCGGAGGGTCGGTTGCATTCGCGGTGTTTCCGATTGCGCCTCGGATGACTCCGTTCTGATCGACGTAGAAGGACCGTGTCGCGAAGACAGGTGATTTTCGTCTTGCGCGGCCGAACCACGTCCTTGTGTTCGGCGTGCCGTCGGGGTTGGTCGAGCTGGAGTCGATGCTATAGGAGAAGGCGTTATCGTCTGCGTTGCCTCCGCTGTTGAGTGCTTTGTCAATGAAGTGTTCCTGGACCAGCACTTCGTCGGTAGCCGCATAGAAGCCGTGCGCCTTCTTGTACAACTCCTGCCCCGGCGACCATGTTCTGAGGTAGCGGATTGCGCTGGACTCGTAAGCCACCTTCTTCGCCGAGAGCAGATTCGGCACCGCTATAGCGGAGATCAGTCCAATTATTGCCGTAACAAGGAGCAGCTCGATCAGAGTGAAGCCTCTTTGGTTCTTCATTATGTCGCTCCCGCGCATGATTCCTGATTGGCACAAATAGCCATTGCAAGGGGAAGGCCATCGCGATGGCGCGTTCGCGGACGGTGCAGAAATACTCATTCACGCGAGGAATCTACTGGAGTCGGGGAATGCAATACCGACTTGCGGCGGGCGAGCGAGCGGAGGCTTCGAGCAAGTTCGGTCATTTCTACCGGCGTTTGTCAGTCAAAGGTGAGGCGTATGACGAAATTTGTGACTCGGCTGAACGGGAATTGGGAGGGCCCGGCGTAACCCTCGATCTGCGTGAGATTAACTTGGGGCGCGGCGCTTTGAGCTGTGGCCTGAGAAATGCACTTGCATTCCCGCTGCCGACTCGGAGCTACTGAACGATGCGCTGCCCGAAATGCTATACCGAGACCCCGAATGAAGCCCTGTGCTGTCCGGGGTGTAAGCTGCCCACTCCCAAGGGGCAGGTGTGGAAGAAAGAAAAGAAATCACGATTCAAACCGCAGAGGGCGAAGAAGGCCAAGCGGATCAAAGGCGCTCGCCGCCAGGTGGGTGTCCTGGGGTCGGTCTTCGTGATAACCGCGACGGTCCTTGTCTTCGGTCTTGGCACGTACCTGGCGATGGCGTTCTGGCAGGAATCCTCAAAACCCGTTGAACCGGGAACGCCGCAGTTCGCCCTGGACAAGTTGCGCGCGATGCCTTCGAGCAAACCTGAACTCACCGTTGAGCAGTGCCTGGAGGAACGGGTTGATGAGTCCTCGAATGCCGACCGCCTGATCGAGCCGCAAGGATGGGACATCAAGCCGATCGAAGGCTCAAAGTACAAGATCTCGTTTACGTTCGAGGAGAAAGGCAACGTCCAGCAGAGCGCCGAGTGGCTGGTCGACATCGGTGACAACACGTTCGACCCGCAAACGGATCTGGCTAAGGCCGTCACGCGAAAATGACGCTGATGCGTTCCATCTTCCGACCCCGGTTGGTGTAGAGTCCATCCCCACCACAAGGCCACAACGTCACCAAGAAGACGCCGACGACGCCCGAAGTAAGACTTGGCTAAGGGCGGGCTCTTATCGTTGGCCCGCCGACCGGCGCGGGCGAGTTGGGTTTTCAGTAACACCCCACTTTCAGTGGATGGCAGGCGAGGGCGGTAATGGCGGAACCGTTTCAACGGTTTACCTGCCCGGTCGCAAAACTGTTGAAACAGTTTAGGCAAAACCGACGTCCGCTCGACCACCTCAATAAATTGAGGTAGTCTTACGCACTGCGTAAGACATAGCGCCGATCAATTTCCATTTTGAAGCCCGGCTTTCTTTCCTTGTTTACAGAGCAACCACGCCGGGTATGTTCGCATCGGAAGCAGGCGTGGATTCGCTCAGTAACCGCTCACCGTTACGATCCAGGAAAATCCGCACCAGACGCACAGTTCGTTGAATCCGTCCTTCGAGAGGTCACCATGCACGCACAAACCAGGTTCTCTGTGCTCGCCGCCAACACGTTGATGTGCCTCCTCCTCAGCGGGGCGGCTCACCACGAGACTCCGCCCGATCGTCACGCTGCCACTCAAGCGACGCCCAGCAAGGCGCCGAGATGCGAATCTCTCGATCCAATCCTGGGTGATCAGGTGAATTCCCGACTGCTGCGTTGCGTCGAATCGGAAGGCGTGAAGCGAATAGCGAAGCGCTCCCTGTCCCCGTCGGGTGACCGATGGGTCTTCGTGGGCGAGTTCGCGGAGCGCTGGACTCTCGACCGGCCACCCCTCAGCGGTCAGAAGACTGACTTATGGTTGGTGAACATCGATGGCACCGAACTTGAGCGATTGACGACCAACGGAACCAGCAATAATCCCGAGTGGGAGCCAAACGAATGCCGCGTCTTCTTCGACGACATGGGCAGCATCAGGACGATAGGCACTTCGAGATGTCGCCCGTCTCCCACCGCCGGGGGCGCCGAAGCCCAATCGAAGGACGAAACGGCGGTTGGAACCATCCGCCAGGCTTACGTTTCGGACTCGGGTAAGGAGTACGTGGTATACGGGGAGCCGAAATGGGCCCCGAACCAAGACGCGATCGCGGTCTCCGCTCGCGACGGACAATCTGAGTGGGTCGAAGTAACCGCGTCAGGTGGCCAACAGATCGCTCGTTTCGCAAGAGTAGGCAGTCACCAATGGACGGCGGACAGCAGGCTTCTGCTCGGCTATTGCGCCGTCATCTTTGATTGGAGTCACCTCCTCCCTTCGGAGCCCTATGAGGCGGGTACCGAGCCATCTGAGGTTGAAACTCACGAGAAGTCTTCTCCGAAGCCCGACAGCCGGCTCATCGCTGGACTGCTCCAAAGAGTGAGAAAGGCCGGCGTGATAAAGATACTCGAGTACGCGGCTTCGCCGTCCGGCCAGAAGATCGCGTTTGTCGGGGCGTTCCAAGACATGCCGCAGCAGCCGGTCGCTGATCTCTGGGTCATCAATCGTGATGGCGGCGGGCTTCAACGATTGATTCATGACCGTTGCAGCTTTGAGCCCGAATGGTCGCCATCCGGCCGAGAGATCGCATTCGTTCATTACGATTCCATCAACGTCGTCGACGTCGGAACAAAGAAGGTGAGGAGCTTGCCTGCGCTTGCGGGCACGCTGAAGGAGGACTCGCGTGCCGGGTTGGGCTGCGAACGGCCTCACTGGTCCCCGAACGGCAAGGTCATCGCCGCAAAAGCGAGCAGCGTGGCGAGCTTGGTCACGGCGGTGGAGGCAACGTCTGGAAAGGAGATCCTCAGGACGGCGGCGTCAAAAGGACCGATTGACTTCACATGGAATAAGGACGGCGACCTGGTTATTCGGGGCTTGGGTAAAGTCGTCTTCGATTGGAGTAGAATGCTTGCGTATGGATCACCGGCCCGGGGATGGGCAACTAAGACAGTGGAGGCTGACAGCGCCGCGTCTTCGGTCGCGCTTGGATGGCCAACTCGCGGATGGGGAGATGCGAGGTGGGAGGATCACAGCGATGCGTGTTCGGACCCGCTCCTGCGCGACATGCTCCGGCGGGGGCTCGCGAAGGGCCTCAAGAACATTCGGGAGCACATTCCTTCCCCTTCCGGCCAAAGGCAAGTTTTCGTCGGGGAGTTCGAAGGCATGTGGCGCTTCGGTTTCGGGTGTGGGGGGTCGAGTGCCGACCTATGGCTCATCAACAAGGATGGAACTGGTTTGCGGCGATTGACCAATGACGGCATGAGTTATGATCCGGCTTGGTCGCCATCGGGCAACGAGATCACGTTCGCCGATGAGGGTAGCATCAAGGTAATGAATCTTCGCACCGGCGCGGCCAGGGGATTACGGGGTCTTCGCGGCGGGGTTTCAGGAATTGGGGAATACAACTGTTCCCAATACGGCAAACCTAAGTGGTCTCCGAACGGCACGGCCATTGCGGCGGAAGGGACGAATGGAGGCGCTGCCTGGATTGCGGCGGCAGAAGCCAGGTCAGGCAAGGAGTTCTTCAATTGCGGCGACTGCGAGCCTGCGGACTTCGCTTGGAACGACGCGAGCGAATTGTTGTTTGACACCTACGAAAACAGCATCAAAATTATTTTCGACTGGACGGCCATCTCAAACCGGGGGCGTCATGCATCAGGCCGTCTGTTTCTTTTCAAACAGGATGGAAAGTTAGGTTATTTCGACGGCAATGGAGAAACGAAGATCAAGCCTCAGTTCGCGACGCGGGACAATTCTCCGAAGGGCTGGCCCCGGTTGTCATCGATGGCAAGTGGGGCTACATCAGCAAGAAGGGCGCTCCGACAATAGCCTCGCGCTTTGACGAAGCGCTTGGGTTCGCGGGCGGGTTGGCGCGCGTTCGGCTGAACGGCGCCTGGAGGCGCATCGATTTGAAGGGAAGGCTGGTCGATGACTGACGCCGCGAAGCCTTGAGCGGTCGGAAGAGGTTCTTGAAGAGATTGAGGTTCAAATGAGCATTCCAATGGCGCGTCACTGTTCAACGAAGACGCTGTACTACACAAGGCGGACGCTCTCGGCGCTCGCCTGCGCGCTGTCGTTGTCGAATAACGCAGCCACGGCACTGGTACAACAACAGCTAAGGCCGGACTCGCCTTCCGACCGCCCGGAGCTTGTCTTGCAACTCGGGCACGCCGGCAAGGTCAACGCGGTCGCCTTCTCGCCCGATGGAAAGACGCTGGCAAGCGGCGGCGATGATCGGACGGTGAAGCTGTGGGATATACAGACAGGAGAACTGAAGCGAACGCTTGTTGGGCATGTCGCTGAGGTGGGCACGATCTTTTTTTCGCGCGACGGCAAGACGTTGGCGAGCGACGGCGGGAAAGGCGTCGGCTGCGGAACAGGCGATGGGGCGCCTGGAGAAACCATCCTTTGGGATACACGAAGCTGGGCGGTCAAGCGAAGGTTGGGCAATTCTCAATTCAAATTCTTCTCTATCGCCTTCTCGCCAAACATCCAAACAGTCGGCTTCTCAAGTGATGACACGGAAATCCTGGATGCCGTGACTGGAAATACGAAGTGGAAGCTTCCGATCTCGGGGGTGCTTGCCTGCTCGCCGGACGGACGCACGATCGCACTCGCAGGTTGGGACGGCACGGTCCAACTGCGTGACGCTCGGACGGGAGCGGTTAGACGCAAGCTGTCTTCGTCAGCCGGCGAGCCCGTTGCGGCGGCTTTTTCGCCGGATGGAAGGACGCTGGTTTTAAGGAGCGGGGGAACACTGACGGTGTGGAACACACGAACAGGCGTGATAAATCAAACGCTCAGCATCGATGGCAATATTCTCTTTGCGCAGGACGGCAAGCTAGCAAGCTGGAGTAATCACGAGGACGGAAGTCTAACCCTGAAAGTGTGGGACTCCCGAACGTGGCAGCTGAAGCAAACCCTGAACAGGCCTAGACTTCACGCTGCTTCGGTCGCCTTCTCGCCGGACAGCAAGATGCTGGCGATTGGCTGCGCTGATGGAACGATCAGGCTCATAAGGATTCGGACCGGAGCGATGCGAATCCTTACCAGTCGCGGCGCCTCTGTGCAGGTTTCGAGCCTTCTGGCCTTGGGCGGCCTGATCTTGAGGCCCTTCGCCATGTCGCCGGACGGCCTCTCTGCGACGATGGCCAGTGGGAACGCTATAAGCCTCTGGGACCTCCGCGCGGGCGAGATGAAGCAATTGCTCAAGGGACATCGAGGTTTCGTCATCTCAGTCGCCTTCTCACCGGACGGCAAGTTGATCGCAAGCGGGGGCGACGACAACACTGTCCGGGTATGGGACCCTGAGAGCGGAAAGTCGCGCCTCGCATTGTCAGGACCAAACGAATCGGGGCATTTCAGCTCAGTCGCATTCTTCCCGGACAGTAAGACGCTGGCTGCCGAGAACGATAACGGGGGCGAGTTACTGTGGGACTCGGTAACCTGGAAACGCAAGGCCCTACCAGGTCAACAACTCGTTGGCCCGATTTCCTTCTCACCCGACGGGAAGACGATGGCCACCTTCGGCAGTGGTGAAATCTTGCTGATCGATATCCTGACCGGGAAGACCAGAAAAGTAACGAGCGAGGAGGGCGAAGGCGTGATTCAGGTGGTTTTCTCATCTGACGGGACGCTGATCGCCGCCGCTCAAAGCTGCGGCCAGGTGACAGTATGGAATGCTCACACAGGCGTGGTGCGTAAGAGCGTCGCGTTGACAGATCAATTCGAAGATGTTTTGTCGGTTGCGTTCTCACGTGACGGTAAGTCTGGAGCTGGCGGTTGCAGCGACAACAGCGTGAGATTGTTCGATGTTCAGACGGGCAAGCTGAAGCGCACGTTGGAGGGGCACAGCAATGACGTCGTTTGGGTCGCCTTCTCGCCGGACGGCAAGATGGCAAGCGGCAGTTATGACAACACTCTCAAAATATGGGAGCCGAACAGCGGGCGATTGCTTGCCACGTTTATGGTCTTGCCGCCGAGCAAGAAAGGCGAGGCTAACGAGTGGATAGCATTCACGCCCGAAGGCTACTACACCGGCTCGGCTGGAGCAGCGCGATTCATACGATGGCGGGTCGGAGATCAACTCGCGCCTGCCACAACCTACGAGGGGACGTTTCACCGCCCCGATCTGGTGGAGGAATCTCTGAGAGGGGAGCGGTAGCAGATTCGATGGCGTTGGAAAAGGATGAAGCGCGCACCACGAGTTGATTCCGCCGGAACCTAGATTCACACCAGCGGTAGCCGACGTGGTGATTGCATCGCAGCGAGAGTTAAGTGGGGTTCAATATGAAGACGATGTTCTCATTCTTAATGACGCTCTTGTTCTTGGTAATGCTTGTCGTGGTTGGCAGCGCGCAGACTATCAGCGCTTCGCCAGTGCCGACACCGAGCAACGACGTCGAGCAGAGCCTCGCTGCTTTTCGCGGCAAGATAGTCATACTCACCTTTTGGACTACGTGGTGCGAGCCATGCCGCTTCGAAATACCCGGGTTCAAGAATCTTCAAAACCAGTATCGCGATTTGGGACTCGAGATCGTCGGCGTATCGCTCGACCCGCTGGTCCCGCGTGGAGAACCGGCCGGCGCTCCTGTGGTCGCGCCGTTCATTAAGAGCTACGGTATCAACTATCACGTCCTGATGGTTGACAAACCATCGGCGCTGGCAGGTTACGATCTGACGCGGGGCATCCCTATAACTTATGTGCTTGACCGCGAGGGGCGCGTTGTGAAGACGCATGTCAGCCCAACGCCTATGGCGGTATTTGAAAAGGAGCGTGTTGCGATGACACGGATCCAAGCAACGCCGATGTCCGAATTTGAGGAGGACATCAGGCAATTGCTATCGCAGCACTCGAAGACCGAGTGTGAGCCATTGGTTTCAACGCAGGCAATCGATCCCGCCGGTCAGGAGTTCGACGTTGGAATGAAGATGCTCAACTGCATAAGACAGGAAGGAGTGAAAAGGGTAGGAGCGCACCCTCTATCACCTGTAGGGGATAGATATGTCTTCGTCGGAGAATTCTGGCAGGGTTGGGCGACGAGTGAGCCTGGACGCAGTGCGCAGAAGAGCGACCTCTGGATGGTAAACGTCAGCGGGACCGGACTACAGCGATTGACAACCGACGGCACAAGCTCTGATCCCGAGTGGTCGCCAGACGGCAATGAGATCGTGTTCGTCGATAAAGGCAGTATCAAGATTTTCGACGCTCGATCAAAAAAGATCAGAACTCTCCTCGAGGCTTCGGTTTCCTCTGAGCCCGACAAGGATTCCGATTGGGTTGTGTACGGCCAGCCTAAATGGTCTCCAAGTGGAAAGGCTATCGCAGTCGTGGCGCGCGAACAGCATTCTGACGAGAGGAAAAGCATTACCCGGGTTGTTGTAGTAACCACTGATGGCTGGCGGTTATGTCAGTTCGCCAGTGGAGTCGAGCATCATCAATGGAACAAGGAAGGCGAGCTGATGCTCGACTACGGCAAGTTTATCTTTGATTGGGACGGCTTCACTTTCGGGAAGAGGCCGAAGCCAGACAGCGATGAGACAAAGTTTGAGAGCACTGAACCTGATGACCGGACACGCAAAAGCCTGCTCAAGTGGGTGAGCTCGTACGGTGTGATACGAATCGGTGACTATGCCATTGCTCCTTCTGGGAACAGGATTGCCTTTGTGGGAGAATTCGAAGGAAACACTGATCATGCGAGCCAGGAATCAGACCTATGGCTTGTAAACCCGGACGGGACTGGCCTGCGGCGGTTGACTGAAAACCGTGACAGTTCTGAACCTGCGTGGTCGCCCTCGGGTAAAGAGATCGCGTTTGTTAACAATGGCGACGTCAAGATCATTGACGTCAAAACAAGAAATATCAGAAAGCTGCCTGATCTTCGGGCTTATCATCCAAAGCCAGAACACAGGACCCACGATCATTGGGATTTGGTGCACGTGCGCCCGCGATGGTCGCCCAACGGCAAGGTTATCGCGGCACAACTTTGGGGTGATCTCTCCGACGACGGCGCGATGACCGCAGTTGAAGCCAGGTCCGGCAACTCGATCTTTGAAACAGAGGCAGACAGAGGGGGATCTACCTTCTCATGGAACGCTGCGGCGGAATTGGTGGTCGGGCAGATGGGCAAGTTCGTCTTCGATTGGGATAGGACATTCTGGTATGGGTCATGGCCCCGAAACCAGGAACCTGAGGTATCCGAACAAGACGCCTCAGCCACCAAAGACCCGCTTCTCAAACAACTGCTCAAACGGCTCAGCACGAGAGGCGTTAAAATTATCAGAGCGTTTTTTCCTTCCCCTTCAGGTGAAAAGTTGGTCTTTGCCGGGGAGTTCGAGGAGACGCACAATGCGGGAATGCACGAATCAGACCTATGGCTCGTCAATAGAGATGGCACTGGCCTGCGGCGATTGACCAAAAATCATTCCGGTTCTCAACCAGCCTGGTCGCCTTCCGGCAAGGAGATCGCATTCGTCAATGTAGATTCCATCAGCATCATGAACATCAGAACCGGGCGGGAGAGAAAACTACCTGGTCTCCAGGCATACACACCACCAGAGGCAGAGGGGGGTAGACTCAGTCATGACGCGTCCTCATATAGCGGTCCTGATTGGTCGCCCAACGGCAAGGCCATTGCAGCAGGAGGGATGAATGGAGGCACTTCCTGGATTGCGGCGGTAGAAGCAATATCTGGCAAGGGGTTGTTTAGCTACGAAACGAACGACTGCGCATGGAATGACCAAAGCGAGTTGATTCTTGAAGGCTACGGAGGCGAATTCGCCGGGTCTCCCGTTGCTAAGGTGATCTTCGACTGGGATCGCATAACCAGGGCGCCGCTAGCTCCTGCGTCAGGCCGTCTGTTTCTTTTCAAACAGGATGGAAAGGTCGGTTACTTCAACAGCAATGGAGAAACGAAGATTAAGCCTCAGTTCAGCGACGCGGGACAATTCTCCGAAGGCCTGGCCCCGGTGGCCTTCGACGGCAAGTGGGGCTACATCAACAAGACTGGCGAGCTAATGAACATACCACGGTTCGACGCCGCTCTTCCTTTCTCCGGAGGCAGCGCGCGCGTGAAGGTTGATGGAAGGTGGCGACTTATCGACAAGCGATCGCTCGGAGACATTGGACCGGCCAAATCCGCGATTACCGCCCTCATCGCCGCCCTGAAGCATCGCCACGACGCTGTCAGATTCTTCGCCGCCAAGGCGCTCGCCACGATTGGACCCTCCGCGCTCGCTGCCTTGTCCGAAGCATTGAAGGACGAGAATGAAATTGTCCGCACCGCCGCTGCAAAGATTATTGGTGAGATGGCGTCAAAGGCCGAGCCGGCGATCCCCGCGCTGGTAACGGCGTTGAAGGGCGAAGACGAGTCCGCGAGTTCAAACGCCGCGCAGGCTCTGAGCCGGATTGGTCCATCTGCCGTTCGTGTATTCATCGAGGCGTTAAAGGACCATCACGACTATGTTCGACGTAACGCCGCCCGTGGTCTTGGCAGGCCGGACGCAGCCGCAGCGGTCCCCGCGCTGATTGAGGCGCTGAAAGACGTCGACGCGTTGGTACGTCAGGCAGCCGCTGGCGCTCTCGGAGTTATTAAGCCGCAAGTTAAGGACGCAGCCGCGGTGGTCCCCGCGCTGATCGCGGCGATGAAAGACAGCGACGCGCCCGTTCGCAAGGCGGCCGTCGGCGCTCTCCATGTCATGAATCCGCAAACTAAGGAGGCAGCCGAAGCGCTCCTCGCTGCTTTGAATGACGCAGACATCGCTACGCGTAGCAGCGCGGCCGGTGCGATTGTCTCCATCATCGTGTCCTCGCCATCCGACAGCCCGTTCGAACAGGTCGCGGTTACCGCTCTAATCGCCGCCTTGCGAGCAGAGGACAATGCCGGGCGCGATGGCGCAGCCTCCCTTCTGTACTATGCCGGGCCCTCCATTGGGCCGCGAGAGAAAGAGGCTGTTCCCGCGCTCGTCGACGCGGTGAAGCACCGGGACGGGGTCATCCGCATCAGCGCGTTCAACGGGCTTGCCCGGTTAGGCCCAGCGGGGAAAGCGGCGCTCCCGACGGTCATCGAGGCTTTAACGGATCCGGACCCCGGCGTGCGCAAAGCCGCTGCTGATGCTTTTGCGGCCATCACGCCCGGCACAGGCGAGGTCCCGGCTTCGCCACCGGCGGCTAGTAGCGGAACGGCAGGAGCGTCAGGAAAGTCGGCGCCGGCCGGGTCATCAGCGCCTTCCCCAGCGGGCGCGAAAGCTCACGTCGCCGTGATCGAGACCGACGCCGGTACGATAAGGGTCGAGCTGCTCGAGTCTGAAGCGCCCAAGACGGCCGAGAATTTTCGCCTGCTCGCCGAGCGCGGTTTTTACAACGGCACGATTTTTCATCGCGTGATCAGCGGCTTCATGATTCAAGGCGGCGATCCGAAGGGCGACGGAACTGGGGGAGTTACGACGACCGGCCAGCCGCTGGTTAACGAGATCAACCCCAGCTCGCCCTACTATCAGGGTGGTTACCGCCGCGGAGTCGTCGCGATGGCAAACAAAGGGACGCCAGAGACCGGGACGAGCCAGTTTTTCATCATGCACCAGACCTATCCGCTTCAGCCGAACTACACCGTGTTCGGAAGGGTGATCGAGGGGCTGGAGGTAGTCGACCGGATAGCGACGGCCCCAACCAGCGGCTCTAACAACCGGCCGCTGAAACCGGTCGTGATAAAGAAGATCACAATCTCAACAGCGAGTAATTGAATCCCGTCCTGGATCGGAGGAATCAATGACTAATCGCGGCAGACGCTACTTGATCGCCAGCGCTCGGCAGACCTGCTTAGCCGCAATCTTGTTCTCACTCCTCGCGACGACCGCGTGGGGACAGCAGAAGTCAGACCTGGAAATCTCCACGCTGACCAGGGACCTGAAGCAACGCGACAGCTTCGTGCGTTGGAGAGCCGCAAGGGCCTTGCTCAAGGTCGGTTCGTATTCGCGAGCTGCGGTCCCGGCCCTGATCGAAGCGCTGAACATCGAGGATGGAGACATCAGCGATCGTGCTCGTGACGCTCTCGTGACGATCGGTCCAGACGCCGTTCCTGACCTGATCGAAGCGTTGACCCATCGAGATTCACTCACCCACTCAAAGGCGATTGAGGCCCTCGTAGCCATTGGCCCGCCCGCTGTCCCCTCGCTGATCGAGGCATTGAAGGACGATGACCACTATGTCCGCGGGACTGCGATCGAAGCCTTGAGCCAAATCAACCCGAAACCGCAGAGTGCGATCCCGGCCCTCGTTGAGCTACTTAATGACGTGAATCGATCCGTTCGGTTGAGCGCAATTGAGGTCTTGCTGCAGATCAATCCGACACCGCAGAGTGCGATCCCGGCCCTCATTAACGCGCTTAATGATGGGGATCGATCCGTTCGGTTGAGTGCGATCGAAGCCTTAAAGCAAATCGACCCGAAACCGAAAGCGGCGGTTCCCATCCTGACCGAGATGCTGAAAGATCGGGACCTGTCGGTTCGAGTCGGCGCGGCCCGAACCCTCCTGTGGATGGGGGAAGAAGGCGCCCCGGCTTACCCAGTGTTGATCGAGGCGCTGCCGAAAGAGAAGCCCTACGACACATGCTGGGAGGCCCAAGACTTCGCACGCGGCGTCCTGAGCGTGGCCGGACGCTCGACGCTCAACGCGGCCCTCGCTTCACTGACGGCGGCTTTAGGGAATCAAGACAAGACCATCCGAATCGGCGCTGCATGCGTCCTCCGTGAGATGGGCGCCGGCGCGAAACCGGCGTTAGCTGCTCTGATCGGGGCATCGAGGGACCCCGATGCTCAGGTGCGCTCCAATGTCGCTCGGGCGCTGGGAACGATTGACCCGACCGCCGACGCAGTCGTCGCCGCCTTGTTAGAGTTGTTAAAAGACCCTGACAAGGGCGTCCGTAGCGCATCTGCTTCTGCGCTCAAGCCGGCTCCGGCAAGAGCAGCCATCTACCCTCTGATCCTGGCGTTGCGAGACAGCGACGCATCCGTACGACGCGACGCCGCTAATTCTCTTGCAAGGCGAGATGGCCGCTTCGCCGTGCCTCGATTGATCGAACGATTGGGTGACCAGGACAGAGAGGTCCGCGATGCAGCCATCAACGCCCTGAAGGCCATCGGGCCGGGCGCCGCTCAGGCTCTTGTCGAAGCATTGAAGCATCAGGATGCAAACACCCGCAGCGCCGCCGCATTGATCCTCGGAGAACTTGGGCCAAATCCAGCATCCGCCGCCGCTCTCATCGCGGCGTTGAAGGACCAGGATGCGTCCGTTCGGAGGTCTGCTGTCTCTTCGATTGGAAGTCTCACGGTGGGGCCGGAACAGGAGACTGCCATTCCTGCATTGATCGAAGCGTTGGAAAGCCCCGACCAGGGTGTCCGGTCCAGAGCCGCTCTGGTTCTAGCTGTCCGAGGATGGTCTCCGGCTTATCGCTACCAGAACAAAGTTCCAATCCCACTAGAATCAGTCGTCCCCGTTCTTATCGATGCGTTGAAGGATCAAGACCCGGCCGTTAGAAGCAAAGCTGCCGCGGCGCTACGCGACATCGGCACGGATGCAAAGGTGGCGGCGCCGTTCTTAGTCGCATTGCTCTTCGACCGGGATTCGCGGGTTGGCCTCGCCGCAGCCAATGCCTTTCGCGCGGTCGGGGGTGACCCAGCCCTGGTGCCCGCAGCAGAGTGGCGTGACCTTGTTATCCCTCGTCTAATAGGGTTGCTGAGGCATCCTGAAAGAGAGACTCGAGAATCCGCAATCAGTGCCCTCTCGTTCTTCAGTGACGCTGCGGTTCCAGTACTGCTCAAGCTGCTCAGTGGTGAGGACAGTCTGCTCCGAGTCAGGAGTTACTATGCGCTGGTTGGAATCAGCAATGTGCCCGGCTTGATCGCGAGCTTGAAGAGCCGAGACGAGGATCTCAGGCGTCTGGTTCTCGATGCCATTGAAGAGATCCGCGTGCATTCAATGGGAACCTTGCAGGCTAACGATATGTTTTTCGACCCCTCTCGAAAGTATGTGTTCCAAAGGGTGAGAACTGGATGTGGATCGGAGGGCGATGGCAGGACGGTCTTCGTTTCCGAACTAGACAGTGGAAAGAGCTTCCCCATTCTCGCGACTTGCGCGTACCTAAGCGCCGACAAGTTCCTTCAGTATGCCGGAAGGTATTACCTGCTAGTCGTGGCGGACAATGGTGAGGACGATTGTCAACCAGGTTCGTTCTGGCTATATGATGTCAAAGCCAATGAGTTTGTGATTCATGCCGAAGGTGGAGTAGAGGAAACGGCACCAGGTGTGTTCTCCTACGCTTATTGTAGCGATGAGAACGGTAGAAACACCCCTGTTGGAACAGTGACCATGAACAATCTAATAAACAGGGAAAGTCCGTTGAGGTTGCTGCCGCGCCCAATGCATGGATTGACACTGAGAAAGAATACCAAGGTCTTTCACACCTTTTCTGAGTGCTTTCAGGACGACACCAATCCACGCGAGACGACCATAATCCGTAACGCAGGTACGAGGGTGTTGATCATAACGAAGTGCGAAGACGGCAGCTACGAGATTTACCACAAAGGACGCAGGGGGCGTGTACCAAAAGGGAGTCTTAAACTCACAAAGTGACGCTAGCGCGCAGACTACCCTCTCGGCTCCGTCGCTCTGCGTTCTACGGCCCTTGCGAATTGTGTCCGACAAGCTGCCAGCTTGTCGTTGCTTTCGGTTTCGACCTTTGAGGGTGCCTGCGACAAGCTGGCAGCTTGTCGAACGGTGAAGGCATTTGAGAACTCACGATGATGAAGACGATATTGTCCTTAATCCTACTAGCTCTTCCCATGGTCTGCTGCCGGGATCGAAGCGCGCCACCAACAGTTCTGTCAGCCAAGAATGACTCGCGCGATTCCAGAAGCGCTTCCGGTGAGGCCGAGGCGAATCAAGCGGATACACCAACAAACGAGGCCGCGCCGCAAACTCAAAAGGTTGAGCTCCGGGACCCGAACGATGAACTCCACGTCGCCAACAAGATGCTCGAAAGAGTCAAACAAGAAGGCGCGATTAGAATCGTCAGCGTTCATCCTTCGAGAGACAAATACGTCTTCGTCGCCGAGGTGGAGGGCGAGCGGGAAGGTGGTTTGGCCCAGGACTCAACGCCGAAGACTGACCTGTGGGTCGTGAATAAGAACGGGACCGGCCTGCGACGATTGACCGATGACAAACAGAGCCGCGACCCCGTGTGGTCGCCCTCCGGCGAAGAGATCGCGTTCATCAGCAAAGGGAGCGTTCGGATCATCGGCAGCGACTCCGAGTTGGCCGATTCCATATCTTTCGGTTCCGCAACCCCGGTAGATGACGACGTCCATGTCGAATACTCTCGACCCACGGTCTCCCCCAACGGCAAGGGCATTGCCGCGCTGGCAAAGGATGGAACCACTTCCTGGGTTGAGGTCAGGGCTAGATCCAACGGAGGGGGCGGCGAGGTACATCTCGCCAAAGGGTTTGAACGCTACGAATGGAATAGTGAAAGCGAGTTGGTCTTGGACACTGGGAGACTCGTTTTCGACTGGGAGCATTTGAGTCCCGGCACTGAGACTTCGGCGGACTCCGCGTCGGACGCTGACGCTCTGAAGACCGACAAGGGTGGAGACGAGAAAGCACCGCTCCCCCCGGAACTACTCAACCGACTGCTGAAGAAACTGAGCGCCCACGGAGTCATGAAGATCGGGGCTTGCGCCATCTCGCCTTCGGGGAATCGGATAGTTCTTGAAGGAGTTTTCGATGAGTCTCCTCAATACGCTGGTGGTCCTCCCACGAAGGATCTCTGGCTAGTCAATCGGGATGGCTCAAGATTGCGCCGATTGACTCATGACAATGTCAGTTATGCGCCGGTATGGTCGCCTTCTGGGAAAGAGATCGCCTTCACAGCCTTCGGCTTCTACAGCTCGGTCGGCATTATTGATGTTAGGACGCAAAAGGTTCGATGGTTGTCCGGACTTCAGGCTCTTAATCCAGGAGCACAGGGTACGCACGCCAGACGGAATTGGGGTTATGATGGCCCGCGGTGGTCACTCGACGGCAAAGTCATCGCGGCAGTGGGACGAGACGGAGAGGGCGACGACTGGATTACGGTCGTAGACGCAAGGTCCGGCAATAAGCTCTTTCAAACAAAAGGAGGAGGATATAGCTTCTCTTGGAACCACGATGGCGAATTAGTCATCCCGAGCCTCGGCAAGTTCGTCTTCGACTGGAACAGCGCCTTGTTCAAGCGGCACTGATTCTTCCCAAGCTCAGTTTTTCCGTTGACGATCAGGTTTGATCGTTGGTACTTTCGCGACGCTTAAGCTGACCGCGAGATTGATAGGTGGGCGATGTAGGAAGGAAACAAGTGTCACGTAGTAACGAATTTATTCGTTTGGCCTCCCGTTACGTAGCAACGAATTTATTCGTTTGGCCTCCGGTCATGAGACTAGAATTGGTCACGACGAATTGAGAACGAATAAATTCGTTACTACGTGACGTCACGTCGACGTTCTCGCTACTCGAAACCGGGAGACCTTCATCAGGCTGATGCCTTACTTGTACAGGAATCTGGCGCCAGAAGAACGTGATCGCGTGTTACAAGAGCGTCAAGCGCGCGGCTTTCCGCTTCATTCGCCGCCGCACCCTATGCGCGACGCCGGGGGTTACCTGATCACTGCAGCCAATTTCGAACATGAGCACATAATGTTTTCATCCGAACGGCGAACGGATTTTGAGGCCCGCTTGCTGCAAAACCTGCGCGAGATTGATTCCGCCGTTTTTGCCTGGGTCGTACTGCCCAATCACTATCACGTGTTGCTGGAAGTCCGCGAATTGGACGGCCTTTCGTCCGTCATCAAAGGGCTCCACGGCAAGACCGCACGCGAGTGGAATCTCCTCGATGGTTTAGTTGGAAAGCGGAAAGTGTGGTATCGCTTTAGCGATCGCAAGATACGGAATGAGGCCCACTTCTATCGTGCGCTCAACTATGGTCATTTCAATCCAGTGAAACACAGGTATGTAGAATCGGTCTACGATTGGCCGTGGTCGAGCGTGCATGACTGCATGGAAGGTAGAGGTCGCGAATGGTTGCGTGACAACTGGAAGCACTACCGGCCGGACCGAATGGGTCGCGGGTGGGATGATTGATGGGCGGAACGAATAAATTCGTTACTACGAGGCCAAACGTTGCCACTAAGACCAAACGTTACTACGAAGGCCAAACGTTACTCTTAGCGCGATGATCAACGAACCCGAAATGGTCATCATCCCGTCCGGTGAGTTCCTGATGGGTTGCGACGCCGGCGCGGATAACGAACGTCCCGTTCACAGCGTCTTCGTTGGTGAGTTCGCGATCGGCCGCTTCGCCCTCACCAATCGGCTCTATCAACTCTTCGTCGAAGCCACGCGACACCCACCGCCGCCCGGCTGGAACGATCCGCAGTTCAATCATCCAGATCAGCCGGTCACCAGCGTCAGTTGGCTCGACGCGACTGCATACTGTGGGTGGCTGTCAGAGAAAACGGGCAAGTTCTATCGTCTTCCGACCGAAGCCGAGTGGGAACGAGCCGCGCGCGGAGGACTCGAGGGTAGGCTCTACACCTGGGGCGATGAAGCTCCGCAGCTCCAAGCGAATTACTCGGGGCTTTGGTTGAACGGACCGGAACGAGTCGGTCAGCGGCCGCCCAACGGCTTCGGACTCTGTGACATCTCGGAAAACGTTCACGAGTGGTGCTCGGATTGGTTTGACGAGCGTTACTACCTCAACTCGCCTTCGCGCAATCCTCAAGGCCCGGCGGCGGGAACGCGGCGAGCATCGCGAGGCGGATCCTGGCGGCACCAGATCAAGATCACTCGAGTAGCCGCTCGTAGCAGCATCCCTCCTGAATTCAAATACAGCGATTACGGCTTCCGCTGTGCGATGAGTCTGTGAACAGCACGCGCGACCGCCGGACGGGAATGTCGCAACAGCTTGCGCCGGTGAGGGGTCGGTCTGTAGAAATGATTCTCGCAGCCGAGACATCGCCCACTGGAGAGGAGTCCGACATGAGATACATCACAGCGTCGTTGATGATTGGCCTAGCGCTTTTCCTCACTGCATGCGTGCCGTCGCTGCACCCGCTCTACACCGAAAAAGACCTCACGTTCGATCCGGCGTTGCTGGGCGAGTGGCGCGAGACGAAGCCCGACTCTAAATCGACTCTTACGTTCACACAGGGCGAAGGCAAGGCCTACAAACTGACTTCAAAAGACGGGTCCGACAAGGCCGAGAACTACATCGCTCACCTCGTCAAACTCGGTGACAAACGGTTTCTCGACGTCAAACCCGACCCGTCGCCCGCGTGTGATTGGTCGGGCTTGCGATGGCACATGTTCTTTCTGGTCTCGCAGACCGAGCCGACGCTTCGATTGTGGGACCTCAACGACGAATGGGTCGAGACGCTCCTCAAGAAAAACCCGGCGGCGCTCAAGCACGAAATCGTGGACGGCGATCTCCTGCTGACCGCGTCCACCAAACAGCTCCAAGACTTCGTGCTCCGCAACGTGAGCACCAAGGGCGTCTTCACCGACCCCGTGGATTACGCGCGGAAGAGATGACCGAACCCAAGCGGACTTCGCGGCACATTATGGTAATAGTAGTAGGGTCAACCCGTGACGTGACAATTCACGAAGCAGGGAGGCGAGTTTCATGATCTGTACGAGGTGCAGCGCCGACAACCCTTCGGAAGCCCTCTTCTGTTTTAACTGCGGGCAGAACTTTCCGGCCTACTACAGCGTGCCGACGACGCCCCCTCAACCCATGTTGAAACGCCGCCTCGCCATCGCCGCGCTGGTTGTAGGCGGGATCAGTTGTTTCACGTTGAGCTTCTTCATCGTGGGTGCGATCGTCGGCCTGGTGCTCGGCGTAATCGCCCTGATGAAAGCCAACAACAAACCTGAAGAGTACTCGGGAAAAGGCATGGCGCTGGGCGGTATCGCGTTGAGCGGAGTGTCGCTCGTCGTCGGCATCGGCATTGCAGCAACCGTGATTCCCAATATCATCGGTCACAGCATCGCCGACAATGAAAAGGTCGTCTTCAACAATGTTCGATCCGTCGGCTCTTGTCAGAAGAGCTATTTTGAGAAGCACGGCCGCTACGGAACAATTGAGGAACTCGCCGAGGAAGCACTGCTGGACGCCGCGATTCTCGACAACCTGGCCGAAGAGTACGGGTACAACCTCCAAGTCAACGTAGCCGACGATTTTTTTGAAGTGATCGCCACGCCGATCTCCTACGGCCTCAGCGGTCGTCGGTCCTTTTACGTGACGACTGACGGGTACGTCCACGCAGCGGATAAAGATGGCCAGCCCGCCAACGTCCGCGATCCATACGCGGGCTGGTAACGGGCCTTGCTCGAATCTCTCATTCTTCTAATGGGTGCTGAAAAAGTCTCTTCTCGCCACAAAGACGCGACGTCACAAAGAACACGCCAACCCTTATCTGATCTTCTTATCAATCTCGCCACTTTGTGTCTTGGTGACTTCGTGGCGAGTTCCCCTTATTCGGCAGCCGAACTGCGCCGTTTTGTCAAAGCTACGCCTTCGGGTTAAGATTTGGTCGCCGGGCATCGCATCCCCAGTGCTCGGGCAACAGTCGAACGGGAGCGCGATGATTCAAAAGCTGCTCGAGAGAACGATCAAAAAGCGAGCCGACAAGGTCAAACTGGGCGGGCGGATTCTCTTCCTCACCGAAGATGCCGGCCTCATACGCCGTCAGCTTGAAGGCGAGAACCTCGATCCGGCGACCTCTTATGCGCTGCGCAACGACATCTCGACCGACGAGATAACGCCCGCCTACATCTGCTACCACTTCGACCAGCGCCTGGGCGAGTTCGTCTACCTCGGCCTCAAGTGCGGCGACGAGTTTCCAATCAAGCAGGGCGACGTCAAACGCGGCGGCTTCGAGGTGTCGGTCTCAGGCAAGCGCCGAGGCAAAGGCTCGAGCCGCGAGCAGTCGCCCTACGCTGAAATCGCCGCAGGCATCAGGCTCGTCGTCGCCGAAAACATCGAGCGAATCTACAAACAGAATTGCCAGAACCTCGGACTGCTGACCTCGACCGACTTCGGCATCCTCAACCGAATTGCCGCCGGCGAGGATATTCCGCTCGAAGAGTTCACTCGCGGCGAGGACGACATAACCCGCCAGATCATCGAGTACGGCGGCTTGTTCACGTTCAACGTCGCCAGGCTTCAGGGCAAGGCCGCCATTCCTCCGATCACGACCGCCCGCCGTCCGATGACGCTGGCTGAAAAAATATTCGCTCGGCACTTCGTAGTCGATTTGTCAAAGAACCAGGTTGGAGTCGCGGCCGTCAAACCGGGAGACGCCGGATTCGTCCGCAACGACATTCGTTTCAGCCACGAGTACGTGACTCCGATGGCGGCGATCTTCTACGAGCAGATGGTAGGCGACGCGCCGGTGAACGATCCGGCTTCGATCTACTTCTTCCGCGATCACCTGACGTTTCTCGACGACGTGATGCCGCCCGAGCGCCGCGCGATGGGACTGCTCGATCTGGCGACGCAGCTCAAGCTGAAACAGGAGGACTTCGCGCGCAAGCAAGGCATCCGATTGCACGGCGAGTTGAAAGATCGAAAAGGCTCGGAGGCCATCTGTCACAGCCTGATACTTCAGGACTACGCGCTGCCGGGCCATCTCATCATCGGCTCGGATTCCCACACGCCGCACGCCGGGGCGGTAGGTTGTGTGGCGTTTGGAGTTGGGACGACGGACGTCTTCAACTCGTGGATCACCAAAGACGTTCGCGTACGCGTTCCCGAGCAGGTCCGGGTGCGGGTCAGCGGCCGCAAACCCGACAACGTCACTGCCAAGGATTTCATGCTCGCAATACTTCGCACCGACTTCGTACGCAATGGGGATGCGATCGGCAAGATCGTCGAGTACACCGGCGAGGCAATCAGCGACCTGAGCATCGACGAGCGCGCGACGATGACCAACATGGCTGCGGAGGTCGGCGCGTTCACCGGCATCGTCGCCGCGGACGAAAAGACCGTCGAGTTTCTGGTTAGCCGCGGCATCGCGCGCGCCGACGCGGAAAGAATGTGCGAAGGCATGCAAAGCGACGCGGACGCCCATTACGCGCTGACGATCGACATCGACGCGAGCGAGCTTCGGCCGATGATCGCTACGCCGGGCGATCCGGGGAACGGCATCTTCGTGGATGAGCTGCAGACGCCCGTCAAGATAGACATCGCGTACGGCGGGTCGTGCACTGCTGGAAAGAAGGAAGACATGGATATGTACGCGCGGGTGCTTGGCGAAGCGCTTGTTCGCGGGCAGCGCGTGCACCCCGCTGTTCAGTGTTTCATTCAGTTCGGCTCGCAGGAGGTCCGGAAGTACTCCGAGGAATGCGGCTACATCGAGATATTTCGCGGGGTCGGCGCGACGGTGATCGAGCCGAGCTGCGGGGCATGCATAAATGCCGGCCCTGGAGTAAGCACCGCAAAGACCCAGGTGGTGATCAGCGCGCAGAACCGCAATTTCCCGGGCCGGAGCGGGCCGGGTCAGATGTATCTCGCGTCGCCTTACACTGTGGCGGCGTCGGCAATCGCGGGTCACATCGTGGAATACCGGCCGACGAAATGATTTTGGATTTTAGATTTTGGATTTTGGATTCGGCCTGCCGGTGTTGCGAACCCAACAATCCGTAATCCAAAATCTAAAATCCAAAGTCCCAAATAAGGGGATACCGATGGCGGTCCAAGTTCAGACAGAAAAACATCACGGCCTCGACCGCGAGACGCTGGTGCGATTCTACCGGCTGATGTACCTCTCGCGGCGGATCGACGACAAAGAACTCCAGCTCAAGAAGCAGAACAAGATCTACTTTCAGATTTCGGGCGCCGGCCACGAAGCCGTGCTGGTCGCGGCGGCCGAGGCGCTCAAGCCGGGCCACGACTGGTTCTATCCCTATTATCGCGATCGCGCGCTGTGTCTCGGCCTCGGGGTGACGCCGCTTGAAATGCTGCTCCAGGCTACGGGCGCAGCCGACGATCCGAGTTCCGGCGGGCGCCAGATGCCGAGTCACTGGGGACTCAAGAAGCTCAACATCGTCTCTCAGTCCTCGCCGACCGGCACTCAGTTTCTGAACGCCGTCGGCTGCGCCGAAGCCGCCTATCGCGCGGAGTTGATGGGCGAGCCCTCGCGGCTGGTTGATGGATACCGGCCCGATGAGGTCGTCTACGTTTCGGCGGGCGATGGAACGACCAGCGAAGGCGAGTTCTTCGAATCGCTCAACACGGCATGCAACCTTAAGCTGCCGGTGCTCTACTTGATCGAAGACAACGGCTACGCGATCTCGGTCCCGGTCGAGGTGCAAACTGCCGGCGGCAGCGTATCCAGGCTCGTTCGCGGATTCCCCAATCTCTTCATCGAAGAGGTGGACGGCTGCGATCCGGTCGCGAGCTACGAGGTGCTTCAACGAGCCGTCGCCCATTGCCGCGAGCGGTTAGGGCCTGCGCTCGTTCACGCTCACGTTATCCGGCCTTATTCGCATTCACAGTCCGACGCCGAGGTGATGTACCGGCCACCGGAGGAACGCGAAGACGAATCGCGCCGCGATCCGCTTCGCTCGTTTCCGGAGTTTCTTATCGAAGAAGGACTGGCAACGAGCGAGGAGGTCGCCCGAATTTGTCGCGATGTGGACGACGAGATCGACCGCGCCGCCGCTCTTGCCGTCGACGCTGCGAAGCCCGCGAAGACGACCGCTCTCTCGTTTGTCTACTCTCCCGATGTCAACCCGGCTTCGAAGCAGTTCGATACTGAAGCCGCGGCGTCATTCAGCGGCGAGGAGACGACGATGATCGATTTGATCAACGCATGTCTCCACGACGAGATGGCGCGAGATGAGCGGATTGTCGTATTTGGGGAAGACGTCGCCGACGTGAGCCGCGAACAGTATCTGGACAAGGTCAAAGGCAAGGGCGGCGTCTTCAAAGCGACGATCAATCTACAACGGCGGTTCGGCGGCGCGCGGGTCTTCAACACGCCGCTTGCGGAGGCGAACATCATCGGCCGCGCCGTTGGGCTTGCGACCCGCGGGCTGAAGCCGGTCGCCGAGATTCAGTTCTTCGATTACATCTGGCCAGCGATGCAACAGCTTCGCAACGAGGTTCCGTTGATGCGCTGGCGCTCGAACAACGCCTTCAAGTGCCCGATGGTGATACGGGTGGCAATCGGCGGGTACTTAACGGGAGGAGCGATCTATCACAGCCAGTGCAGCGAAGTGCTGTTCACTCACACGCCGGGCATGCACGTCGTGATGCCTTCGACGGCGGTGGACGCGGCCGGGCTGCTGCGCACGGCGATTCGGTGCGACGACCCGGTGATGTTCCTCGAGCACAAACATCTGTACCGCCAGACTCACAACAAGGGGGCCTATCCCGGGCCTGATTTCATGATCCCGTTCGGCAAAGCGAAGGTCGTTCGCGAGGGCACCGATGTTTCCATCATCACTTACGGGGCGACGGTGTTCAGATCGGTCGTCGCAGCTAAGAAAGTCGAAGAAGAGAATGGCATCAGCGCGGAAGTGATCGACTTGCGGAGCCTGAATCCGTACGACTGGGAGGCGATCAGCGGCTCCGTGCGAAAGACGGGAAAGGCGCTGGTCGTCTACGAAGACGTGGTGTCGTGGGGCTACGGGGCGGAGATCGCGGCTCGCATCGCGGATGAGTTGTTCGAGCATCTCGATGGTCCGGTTCGCCGCGTTGCTGCTAAGGACTGTTTTGTGGCGTATTGTCCTGTTCTCGAGGACGCAATCCTTCCGCAGATGAATGACGTTGTCGAAGGAATCCTAAGTCTGTCACGGTATTGATGCTCTCGGACAAACGTGAGTTGTTATTGCCTCATCAAACGTCGTTGTGAAATCATCTGGCTGAGTGAGGCGGTCATATGAGCGCAATGCAGGAGATCGAAAAGTTGCTGTCCGGGATGAGTCGCTCGGAGAAGGCGCAACTGCTCCAATTAGTCGTACGTGATTTGGGCGACGCGTTTCCCGGGATTGAAGCGAGTCCGGAAGTCTGCGGGGGCGAGCCGCGCATTGTCCGCACGCGAATTCCGGTGTGGGTGATGCACATCGTTGGAGATAGTGCGTACTGGACCAACAAGGACAGAACCATTGACAAACAGGACGCTAACGTGGCCATCGTCGTCGCGGCCAACGAAGTCGGAGCAAAGTACGTTGATCAGCAAGTCTACAAAGCGCTACGCAGTTCCGATTATCGCTCGATTCTCTCGAAGATCGCGAAGATGGGGCCCGACTCAATGAGTTTCTCAAAGGGCCATGTCGTTGGGTTGACCGAAGTGAAAAGAAGAAGTTCAACAACTTTCTTCAGAAGATGAAGAAACTGAAAGTCATCAGTGCCGGAGACGTTCTAGGGGAGTACCGCTTCAATAGCCGTATGGTACGGCTCTACATATGGCTACAAAGCCTCGAGTCAGCGGGCGGCGCGCGCTCCTAAAGCCTTAGGGGGTCATGCCGTGTTAGAGGCCGCGATCATAACCGCGATTACTCGATATCGCAGCCCAAAGGAGCTCTGCGCGACGCCGACGCAACGCGGGAAGCGGTCCAGGTGAAACCAATTGAGTGAAAAGTGGCGCAACTGTATCGGCAATCAGCAAGTCACCCCGTACCGTCTTCTGCGCCCGACCACGCTTGCGGAAATCGTAGAGATCATAAGACGCGCGGAGGGCGAAGGCCGCAAAGTCCGGGCCGTTGGTTCGGGTCATTCCTTTTCGGATATCGCGCTGACCGACGATTACCTGCTCGACACCCATGGCCTGAATCGCGTTCTGGAGTTAGACACTCAAACGCTGAGAGAGAGCGCCAGAGACTCCACGTTGGTCGACGTGGAGTGCGGGATCACGATTGCGGACGTCAACACTGCGCTCGACAAGCTCGGCCTTGCGCTCATAAACATGGGAGCTCACACGGCTCAAACGGTCGTCGGCGCGTTGTCGACTTCAACACACGGTTCGGGAATCACCCTGGGTTCGGCCGCCGCCTTTGTGAAATCGATCGTCGTGGTGGCAAGCGGGGGGAAGGTCTATCGTATAGAACCTGCCAATGGCATAACGGATCCCTCGAAGTTCAGGAGCAAGCACGCTGACATAGAACTGGTTCAAGACGACGATTGGTTCAACTCGGTGGTAATCGGCCTGGGTTGCATGGGTGTTGTCTATTCGGTCACGGTAGAAGTGAGGGAGAAGTATTGGCTCAGAGAGCGGCGCGCGATCAGCAATTGGACGCAGGTGAAGGCGAACCTTCTGAAGGGCGACGTGCTGCGCGATAACCGGCATTATGAAGTCCTGGTGAATCCGTACAAGCTCGACGGCGACCACACCTGTCTGGTCACGACCCGCAATGAAATCCCCGACCCGAAGCGTCCCTGCAAAGCGAAAACGAATCGGAGCCCTCTTTCTGTCGGGATATCCTTCCTGCCCCGGCCTGTGATCAGGTTAATCGGCTGGTTGATAAGCCTGAGGAACCGCCTTATGCCGGGCTCGATTCCCCGCACGATCGAAGATTCGCTCAAGGGTCTGGAAGACGAGGAGTACGTCGCCGAGAGCTATCGCGTGCTGGACCTGGGTGCGCCGAATTACGTGGCTGCCTATTCGAGCGAGTTCGCCCTGGCGGTGGATGACAACTCATACATCGCCGCCGCCGAACGGATCCTGGAGATCGCAGAGCGCAATCGACTCACAAAGAACCGATATCAAACCGTCCCGTTTTCATTGCGCTTCGTCGCGCAGCACGAGCTTTACTTTTCGATGATGTATGGGCGCACGACCTGTATGATCGAAGTGCCGATGCTGGACCCCACCCGAGGAGGAATGGAGACTCTGAGAGAGATTGAAGACGCGCTGATTGAGATGGGTGCGCGGCCGCATTGGGGACAGATTCACTACCTCGCCGGCGGAAACGCGCTGATCAGAGAGTTGTACCCGATGTACGAGAAGTGGATTGGGGTTCGGAGGATACTGAATTCCAGAGGCACGTTCAACAACCGGTTCTCCGAACGGTGCGGGTTTGACACGTAGGCATTAATGGCGATCCGTCACCGTTCACTGAAGCAATATGTCGGCGATCTGCCTCGATAGATTCGCCAGACTGCCGACTCCTTCCAGGTTCGTCATCACCGCGACCGCGAGCCCTTTCTCCGGGATCGTGTAAAGAAACGTGCTCACTCGTTGCTGCGCGCCGCCGTGATGCACCTCTTTCATGCCGTTGCGTTCGCTGATGCCCCACCCCAGGCCGTAGCCCGTCGCCTTGCCGTCCCGAGTCTTCTGCCGGGTCCACATCTGATCCAGCGTCTCCTTCTTCACCAGCGCGCCTGTCTGCATCGCGATGGCAAACTTAGCGAGGTCCTCGACGGTTGAGATGAATCCGCCGCCGGGAACCTTGTAACTGGTGTCGGCCAGCCCTGAATTCCTAAGCTCGCCGCCCGGAGACCGCCGATAGCCCTGCGCCCGGTTCGCGATGATCGCAAACACATCGTCGACCTGGATGCGAGTCATGCCGGCCGCCTTGAAGACGTTCTCGCGCACGTACTGATCGAACTTCATTCCCGACGCGCCTTCAACGGCACAGCCCAAAACGGAGTAACCGTGTGTCGTGTAGCTGTACTTCGTTCCGGGCTCGAACAGTAGCGGGTCGGATTTGAACATATCGATCCCCTCAATGACGCCGTTGTAGTGTCGCGTGCTGCCGAACTCCGGTTCACCATTGTAGTGGCGGACGCCGGCTAGGTGTCCCAGCAGTTGCCTGGCGCTGATGGGCCATTGCTTCTCGGGGAACGCGGGACAGTACTTTTGAATAGGCGCGTCGAGGTCGATCTTTCCGCGCTCTGCCAATTGCATCACCGTGGCAGCGGTTATAGGCTTTGAAATCGAGCCGAGCCGATACGCCGTGAGCGATTTGGCGGGAACGAAGTTCTCCAAATCGGCCAGCCCGTAGCCGTTCGACCACACGAGCTTGTGATCAACGACGACCGCCACCGACAGCCCCGGTATGTTCTGCCGGGACATCTCAGCGGTGATTGCCTTCTCGATCTTTTCCAGTTTGTCGGCCGGAAGACCCGGCGGCCTCTGGGCCTTGACCGGTGCGGCGACGAGTACAACTGCCACAAACAACAACGCGGCGCGTGATACGTGATGGCGCATAGGGACCTCCGAAGATGATTCGTGCTCCTGAACGACAGCGCACCGACGTTATGGCTTGAAGTCGGGACTGTCAAGTAGCACACTGATCTTTCCCAAAATCGCATTCTATTAGGGGGACCGCGTCGTGACCAAACGTCTTTCAAGTCCAGGCCGCACTCTGGCGCCGGTTGTGTTCGAATTGCTGGTGATAACTGCGCTGGCGTTCGCGCAAGCGCCTCGCCCGATGCCGTCCATGCGCGAGCAGGCGGCGATACAGCAGGAATGGCTGAGGCTCAGACTCGACCGCGTCCTTCCGAAACTGATGCGCAAGCACGGCGTCGCGATGTGGCTGGTCATCTGTCGGGAGTACAACGAAGACCCTGTGTTCTTCTCGCTGGTGTCGCCGACGGTCTTCGCGGCCCGGCGCCGGACGATGTACGTTTTCTTCGATCGAGGCGAAGAGAAAGGCGTCGAGCGGCTGGCGCTCGGGGGCGGCTCAAACGGCGGCCTCTATACCGTCTATCGTGACCCTGAAGTCGAAGGCCGCGAAATCTACGGCGAAGGCCAGTGGGCGCTGCTCAAGAAACTGATCGAAGAGCGAAAGCCTGCGACGATTGCGATCGACGTTTCGCACACCCATGCATTCTCCGACGGCCTGTCATCCGCCGAGCGCGAGAAGCTGGAGGCCACCCTCGGTCCCGAATACCTGAAGCGCCTCGTGCGAGCCGAGAACCTGCCGCTTGAATACGTCTCGATTCGCTTGCCCGAGATGCTGCCCGTCTATCGCCAGATGATGGAGACGGTGCACTCGCTGATCGCGCGCGCCTTCTCCAACGACGTGATCACGCCGGGCAAGACCACGAACGAAGACGTCGTGTGGTGGCTTCGGCAACGAGTGAACGACCTCGGGCTCGGCACGTGGTTTCAACCGTCGGTCCGCGTTCAAAAACCCGGCAAGGCGGGAGTCAGCCTGCTCGCCGAGGACGCGCCCGTCGTCATCGAACGCGGCGACGTGTTGCACGTCGACTTCGGAGTCACCGCAATGCGATTGAACACCGACACGCAGCACATGGGCTACGTCCTTCGCGAAGGAGAAACCGATGTGCCGGCGGGCATCAAGAAAGCGCTCGCGAACGCGAATCGGCTTCAGGATATCCTGATGGAGCGCATGAAGCCGGGCCGCTCAGGCAACGAGGTTCTAACCGACGCGCTCGCGGCGATGAAGGCCGAAGGGATCAAGGGTTCGATCTACACTCATCCGATAGGGGATCACGGCCACGGCGCGGGCCCGCTGATCGGCTTGTGGGACCGGCAGCAAGGAGTGCCGGGCCGCGGGGACGTTCCGCTGATTCCCGGGACGTGGTTCTCGATTGAGCTTTCGGCGACGACCGCGATTCCGGAGTGGGGCGGCAAGGAGCTCTGGATCGGGCAGGAGGAAGACGCCGTGTTGGATGAATCAGGCCGGGCGTCGTGGGTGCTCAAGAGACAAACGGAATATCATCTAGTGAAATGAATCGAACCGCCGAGACGCCAAGAACGCCAAGCGATGCGGCAAGAACTCCTCGCTTGGCGTCGCTCTTGGCGATCTTGGCTTCTTGGCGGTTCCCCCGCAACGGCATTCATCGCTTTCCAACACCGGCTCCATCGGAATAACTCCGGTCCAGTACCATCTCGGGATGCTCACGTCTGAAAGTTTCAGCTATATGGCAGTTCCAACAGACGGGCTTATGATTGGCGAGGACGTCGGGGAGCAACTCGGGCCGAACATCGATCCACTCGATCGTTTTCCCGTCCACGCCTAGCAACGCGGGTTTGTGCTCGAGAAAGTGCTCCGCGCCGAACTCCGACCCGCAAAAGACGCACTTCTTCCCCGCGTACCAATCTTTCACAATCGTCCCGACCAGACACTCCTTGGGCCATGCCTCGACCTGGAGCAGGCATTCCTCTCCGCAGTCGCTACGCGCGGGCCATCGCGAGCAGTCTTTCAGTCTAAGATCCGGCCGGCCGAGCGCCGCAGTCAGCGCAGCATGAGTCGCATCGACGTCGATAGCGGCGGGCCTCTTGGTCTCAGGGCATGTGATGATTCGTTTCCCGCGGTACTTCACGTAGGCGCCGAGGACTGGTGGGACCAGAAAGTAGACCGCCACAAAAGCGACGATCAAGATGACAAGGTACAGGACCGATGTCATGGCTCCACCTCCTGCGCCAAGGATAGAGCTTTTGAAGGCGGGGGCCTATGACGATGGTCACAAGTCGTCGTGACGGACCTCACAACAGCAGCCTCACGCAGCTTTAGACGGCCTCCGGCAAGCGGCTCAGGTAATCGCGAATCTCTGCCTGCATCCGGTAAGTCTCCCTCCCCGTCGTCAGGATCCGCGCTCCCGGGTCATCATCTCAATGAAGCGATCGAAGAGATGCGCTGCATCGTGCGGGCCGGGACCCGCCTCGGGGTGGTACTGCACCGAGTAGACGGGCAGCGTTCGGTGCCGAAGCCCTTCGACCGTGCGGTCGTTCAGGTTAACGTGCGTGACCTCAACATCCGCGGGAAGCGAGTCGGCGTCAACCGCAAAGCCGTGGTTTTGCGCCGTGATCTCGACCCTTCCGGTGGTCAGGTCTTTCACCGGTTGGTTGCCGCCATGATGCCCGAACGGCAGCTTGTAGGTCCGCCCTCCAAACGCCAGCCCGAGCAACTGATGCCCGAGACATATTCCAAAGATCGGATAGCGGCCTATCAACTTTTTCAGATTGGCGACCACGCCCGTCAGCGGTTCCGGATCGCCGGGACCGTTAGAGAGCCATACTCCGTCCGGCTCGAGCGCCATCACGTCTTCAGCAGACGTGTGAGACGGCACAACCGTCACGCGGCAACCTAACGCGGCCATGCTCCGAAGGCTGTTGTACTTCAAGCCGAAATCGTAGGCGACGACGTGAAACGAGGGTGACTCGTCCGCCGCACTCGGATGCAGCAGTGCCGCCGAGCCGTAAGCCGCCGATTGAGCGTCGGTCCATACGTAAGGCTCGCGGCACGTCACCACCGACGCGAGGTCGAGCCCGACCATCTCCGGCGACTTGCACGCCCGTGCCACCACCTCATGCTCGTCCAGTTCCTCAGTAGACAAGCATCCGCGCATCGAGCCTCGCTCTCGGATGTGTCGCACCAGCGACCGCGTGTCGATGTCCGATATTCCAGGAATCCCGTTCGCGGCGAGGTAATCCTCGAGCGATTCGCCAGCGCGCCAGTTGGACACCGTCCGCGAAAGCTCTCTGACGATGAAGCCCTCGACGAACGGTCGGCGCGATTCGATGTCTTCGGTATTGATTCCGTAGTTGCCGATCAGCGGATAGGTCATCGTCACGATCTGCCCGCAGTAGGACGGATCGGTGAGAATCTCCTGATAGCCGGTCATTGCGGTGTTGAAGACGACTTCGCCGGTCACCGACGCGCGCGCGCCGAAGCAGCGGCCACGCCACACCTTTCCGTCTTCGAGTGCGAGAAGCGCTTCCATAGCGGGGAGCGATCAGGTTACTAGCCGGAACTCGCCGAGCGCAAGAACGATTCCGCCTGGCTCATCCAGTGTTTGTCGAGGCGATACTTGTAGGCAGGCGCGGTGTTGACGGCTTCGATGACCGCACGCATCTGGGCCGCCGCTTCCGCTGACCGACCGAGATGATGCAGCGCAAGCCCCAGGTGATACCTCGCTTCCGCATCCGAAGGCCGCTTGTCCACGAATCGCTCCAACGCCGCGAGCGCGTCTTCATACTGCGCGGCGTCCAGGTAAGTGCGGCCGATCTCTCGCCAGACCTCGCCCTGACCATGCTCAGGTTCGCGGCTCACGACCGAGTCGAAGTGGCTTATCGCATCGGCGGCCCTGCCTTCGGCGCGCGCGATGCGGCCTAGTTGATAGTGCGCGTCGATCTCGTCGGGGTCGATCTCGATCGCGCGGCGGAAACTCGTCTTTGCCTCTTCGACCTGGCCGCGCTGCTGGTATATCAACCCCAGATTGTAGTGAGCCGACGAGTCGGCCGGGTTCAAAGTCGCCGCGTGCAGATTCCGCTGGAGGTTCTCGCGCGCCCGCTGCGCTCCCAGAATCTCGCCAAGAAAACTCCGCAGGAACACGATCACCAGGATCAACAGCAACGGCGAGGTCAGCAGCGAGACGACTCCCGGAACGAATGGAATCGCGAGCAGCGAGAATGCCGCGATGGCCATCGCCCCGATCGCGCGCCCCACCGACAATCTCAGCACGACGCGAAGCGCGAGCGTCGAGAGCGCGATGAAATACAGAAACGGCAGAACCTGCGCGATCCCGAAGCTAACCACGCCGCCTCCGATAGTCAGCAGAATCGCCGGAACGAGCATCGCCAAATGAGCGGCGGCCCAGCTAAACAGAATGCAACTCGCAAGCGGCGCGTATTCCTGCCGCAGCAGCACTCCGAAGCTCGACCGCCGGTCAATGAGGTTCGCGGCGAGCAGACAGGCCGGAACGAATATGGCGGCAAGGAATATAAGGGGAGGTATTACGGCTGCGGCTGCCGCTACAAGTTGAACGACGATCATAGACGGATGCGCCTCGGACCGGTCCCTGACCAGGAGCGACCAGAAGCTCCTATCGACGATCGCGTGGAAGAGGAACGACGATCCAACGGCGAGCACGGCGCCGACGAGATAGGGCGCGCGCGCTTGCAGGTCGGTCATCGCACGAATCGGGTTGTAGAACAGGCGAAGCAGCGGCATCGGCGGAAATGATAAACGATGATTGATGAATGATGAAGCGGTATCACTCGATAGGCCCGATGCGCTGGAGGGGCCAGTATCGAAACATCGCCTTGCCGTAGATGTACTTCTCGGGCACCAGCCCCCACTCGCGGCTGTCGTTCGACGCGTCGCGGTTATCGCCCATCACGAAGTAGTAATGTGCTTTGATGTTGTTCGCGAGTTCGCTCTTGACCTCCTGCCTCATGTTATTCCACATGGCGCGCGCGGCCTGATTGCGTTCAGGCGAGAGGTAAGGCTCGACGATGGGCGTACCGTTTAGCGTGAGCCGTCCGTCCTGATCCATATCGATGCGGTCGCCCGGGACTCCGATGACGCGTTTGATGAAAGATTTGTTTGGGTCTCTTGGATACCAGAAGACGACGATGTCGCCGTGTTTGATTCCGCTGACGTTGAAATAGTAGCTGAACTTGTCGACGAAGATTCGCTCCTTGTCGTGCAAGTGGGGCAGCATGGACGTGCCTTCCACCTTAACGGGTTGGGCGACAAAGACGATGATCAACACCGCGAGGACCGCGGCGAAGACAATGTCGCGGGCGATCGACTTGGCCTCCGCCCACAGCCCTGGCGAGGGAGGCCGTTCATGGATAACTTCAATGTCGGGATCGTCTTCGAGGAGTATGCCGGGATAGTCTTTCAAGCCGAGGTCTTGTTTCATAGCATGTTGAACGTGTCGGGTTGAATCCAGGATTCAGCAATGAGCGTACTTTTCCCGGATGCCTTTGTCAACGAAAGCGCGCCTTCGGTTCGCAGTGGAAGCTCGCAAAGAATGTTCGCAAAAGAATTGAATACGGGCTTCGACTTATAGTAATCTGCCGTCGCCAGCCCTGCACACACCTGAGTGCCCCCCGCTAGAGCTTAGATTAAGAAGGACGGAGATAGAACCATCGCGAACCCGATCATAGAGGCAATACGAGCAGGCACGGCTCCGCGCGCGGCGAGGATGGCCGCCGCCAAGGGAATGGTGCCCTTCGCGAACGAAGAGCTGCTTGAAGCGCTCGTGGCCCTGACCGCTGATCCGGGCGAGGACGTGCGCGCTGCAGCGGCCGCGACGCTGCAGACGCTCGACCCGGCTTCATTTGGCGCGCTCGCGGGCGACGCGGCCGCGCCCCCCGACGTGCTCGGCTTCTTATGCGTCTGGGCGCGTACGCCCCGCGAGATCGTCGAGCTGGCGGTCTTCAACCGCTCGACACCCGACGCCGCACTCACCCAACTGGCCGCCAGGAGCCACGACGCGTCCATCATCGAAGCGATATCGGTAAAGCAGCAAGCGCTGATCCGGTGCCCGGACATAATCGACGCAATCCTCTCAAACTCCTCCCGGTCTCCGGAGGCCGAACGTCGTGCCCTCGAAGTGCGGCAGGAATTCTTCCAGAAAGAATTCGGCATCCGGATGGTCGCCGAAGAACAGCGTCTTCGCGAACAGGCGGAAGCCCAGGAGCGCGCCGCCAGGGAAGCCCGGGGTTCGGCCGTTACCGTAGAAGGCATCGAAGACCTCGTGCGGCTCGGATTGATCGAAGAAGGGATTGACGATTCGATACTTGTCGAGTACGAGCAAGAGTTCGGACCGTTCGACGTTTCGCCACCCCCAATCGAGCAGCAGATCGAGTTTGAAGAAACGGTGAGTCAGATCGAGCCGGAGGAGCTCAAAGTTCCCGTCGAGCGGCTGCCGGTCTTTCAGCAGATCGCGCTGATGAGCATCAAGGACCGGGTGATGCTCGCGATCAAGGGGACCCGGGAAGCTCGCGTGATCTTGATACGCGATTCAAACCGCATGGTCGCCGGCGCAGTTTTGCGCAATCCCCGCCTGACTGACGCCGAAATCGAGAGTATTTCTTCGCTACGGACCGTGCCTGAAGACGTCCTGCGCCAGATCGGCCAGAATCGCGCCTGGATGCGTTCTTACGCCGTCATTCACAACCTCGTGCGCAATCCGCGAACGCCTATACCCACAAGTCTCGGTTTCCTCAATCGCATTCAGACGCGCGACCTTCGAATACTTGCCACCAACAAGAATATCCCCGACGTCATCCGCACGACCGCGAACCGCCTATTCCTAAAGCGCGGCGGCATGTGAACTCACCGTAACGGCTTGACCGCCGGCGTCACACCCCTGACGCCGGCGGTCGTTGCCGAACACGAAGGCCGCTAGAACGTCAGCCTCACCGCAAGCTGAATGTTGCGCGAGCCGCCTCCGCCCAGGAACGGATTGCCGATCCCGACGTCGGGCGTCACCGTTATCGGCAGGAACCCAATCCCTCGCCCGGTCACCGGATCGATCCCGTTAAAGCTCGCGTCGGAAGAAAACCCCGGCAGCAGCGGCGACGAGAAGTTCGGATGGTTGAAGATATTGAACATCTCGGCCCTGAATTGTACTTTGACCCGTTCGGTGATCGGCGTCGTCTTGAAGATCGAAAAGTCGAAGTTGCGATAATCGGGTCCTATCAGCGCATTCCGCCCAAGACTGCCGAAGTGCTGCGTGCCCGGTACACAGGATCCCGCGCTGCCGTCCCCGTCCGGATCGAGCGTGCACGGCACCTTGAACGCCGACAGGTTCAGGAAGTTGTCCGGCCCGTGCGTGCCCGCATACGGATCGCCGACCAGATCAGGCCTGGGGAAGAACTCGCCGGTGCCGTTGTAATCGTCGAACAGGTTCACGTGGAATGGGCTGCCGCTTCGCAACGTGACGATGCCGTTCAACTGCCAGCCCCCGCCGACCCGCGGATGACTCTTCCACCAGTTCGGAACGTCGTAGCTGAAGGTCCACACGAACCGCTGCCGCACGTCGAAGTTCGAATTCGCGCGCTCGAGGTCCGGCCTGAAGCTGTTGTCTGGCTGAGTGGCATTCGCGACGTAGTCCTGACCGTCGGACGCATTGTCGATCGAGTGCGACCACGTGTAGTTCACCGTCGACGACAGCCCGTGATGATCGCGCACCCGAAGACTCACCTGCAGCGCGTTGTAGCGCGACTCGGCGGTTGTCTCCAGTCGATTCACGTAGAAGAAAGTCCCGCCCGACGGAGCGAACGGCCCGTTGTCGAACGGACGCGCGGTCGACCGCGCCGGATTCACCGGCTGGTTGATGTCCCGGTAGCGGAACAGCTTCGTTCCCCGCGACCCAACGTAACCGACCTGAAGGACGGCGTTCCCAACCAGTTCGCGCTGGACGTTCACGTTGAAGTTCTGAACGTAAGGCGTACGCAGGTCGGGATCGACCGCGAACACGTCCGAATCGAGATAGTCCGTGAACACAGGAACTCCCGAACGGATCTGGTCCACGGTCGAAAACGAAAACAGGATCGGCGCCGGCCCAACCGGATTGTATGCCGGACCCGGATTGAACGTGTTGAACGGCAACTGCCCGACGAAGAAGTCCTGCGAGAACGCGTCGTAGTACAAGCCCCAGGCGGCGCGAATCACCGTCTTCCCCTTGCCTGTAACGTCCCACGCGAGTCCGACGCTCGGCGAGAAGTTGTTCAGGTCGCGGTCGTACAAGCGGTCGACGAGAGAGAGGCCCGCCTTCGGGTCGAAGTTGCTGAACCTCCCGCGCTCTTCATCTATCACACCGAAGTAGTCCCACCGCACGCCGAGGTTGAGCGTCAGCTTGCGCGTCCACCGGAACGTGTCTTGAAGATAGCCCGCGTGCGAATTCTGAAACGTCCCGCGCCGCGAGTCGCCTTTAGCCGAGCGTCCGCCGCTCAGCGTTCCCGACAGGAAATCCTCGAGCGACGCGAAGTCCAGCCGGCCGCGATAGCCCGCGTCGAAGAACGCGTTGACGAACGTCCGGCGGAACTCGTAGCCGAATTTCAAGTCGTGGCGCGCGAGCTTCCACGAAACGTTGTCGATGAAATGCCAGTTCGTGTCTACGCGCCCTCGCGGCACCGATAGCGTCGATCCGAGCGAGGCGATAGATGATCCGAAATCCGGATCGTTCCTGATGCGGATGAACGGAAGGCCGAAGTCCTGTGCCCCCACCCCCGTGTTCAACCCTATCGAACGGGGATCGAAGTCGCCGTCTTCGGGAAAGAATCCCTCGACGAAGCGATTGTAGCCGAATCGCGCTTCGTTGACGCGCGTCGGCGAGAAGACCTTGACCCACGACAGCGACACCAACTGCACGCGAGTCGGCGTAACGGTGTTGAAGCCGGGCAGCACGTTGCCCGCGAGTATCGCAAGCGGGAACGACTGATCGCTGTCGCCGAAGAAGTACCGCCCGGTTATTTGATTTCGCTCGTTGAACGAATGGTCGATCTTCGCGATCAGGCTGTTGACGTCGTTCTTGGCCGGCGTGGTGACGAAAAGATTCGGGCTCGGGTCAAACAGCGCGACCGGACGGTTCGGCGTGGGCCACGGCTTGCGGGCCAGCAGCCTCGCGATCACCGGGTTCTGAGGACCGCCGAGCGCGGCGATCTCGCGCGGGTCGGGTACGCGAGCCACGGAGTTCAATCCGACGTTTTCGCGCTGGCCTTCGTAGGCGGTGAACCAGAAGGTCTTGTTGCGAACGAACGGTCCGCCCAGCGCAAAGCCGAATTGATTGTTGCGAAACTCGGTCTGCGGGTCCGGTTTGGGATTGAAGAAGTTTCTGGCGTCGAGCGCGTTGTCGCGGAAGAACTCGAACGCCGCGCCGTGGACGTCATTGGTGCCCGACTTGGTGACGATATTGACGATCGCGCCCGAGTTGCGGCCGAATTCCGATTCGAAGTTTGAGAGTATCGCAGCTTCGGCGATGGCTTCGATGGGCAGGATTGTCGCCGGCGTCCCGAACACGCCGGCTTCGTTGATCGCCGGAAGATTGCGATAGCCGTCGTTCATGTCGGTGCCGTCAAGCAGGTAGTTGTTCGAGCGTCCCCGGCTGCCATTCGAGCTGAAGAGTCCAAACGAGCCGGGCGAATCGGTCGCGCCCGACGGGTCGCCCGTTGCTCCGGGAACCAACACGAGGAACTTCGTGAAGTCGCGTCCGTTGATGGGCAGGTCGGCGACTTCCTTCGACTGAATCGTTCCCCCGAGCGTGTTCGCAGTCGATTCGACCTGTAACGCGTCGGCGTGAACCTCGATGGCTTCAGCGCCGCCGGTCACCTGAAGCAATACGTCCAGGCGGCGTTCGCTCGCGACTTCCACGATGACGCCGGTGAACCTCGTAGGCTTGAAGCCGGACTTCTGCACGGTGACGTCGTAGGTCCCGATCGGCAGCTCCGGGATGGAAAAGTTCCCGGCCGCATCGGTGACGGTCGAGCGCTCGAGCCCGGTGCCGGTGTTCTTGGCGGTAACCTTCGCCTCGGCGACGGCGCCGCCCTGTTGATCGACCACAGTGCCGAGGATTGTGCCTCGAAACGTCTGGGCGGCGGCCGGCAGCGCGGACCCGCTCGCGAGCACCGCCGCCAATATGATCGTGCAAAACGATCTTGTGAGACGCTCGCACGAAGCCCGTCCTCTGCGGTGGACGGTGATCTCCGACGTTGCGGCCCGTTCTAACACGTGAAACATTGCTGTGCCTCCTTGTTTTCCCCAAGCTGAACGCCGCTCCCCGGTTGAACTGTGCCGAAGACCGGCCGGAGCGCGAGAAATTATCCTGCTCGTATCATTCAGTGCGGCTATTCTAATCACCGCCGACAGGCATAACAAGTTGCCGCTCGCCGAGGGCCCGAGGGCGCGTCCGATATGTTGAGGCTCGGGCCTGCGTGGTATATTGAAAGACCTCAGGACCTTGCCGCCGGGAGATGTTGCTTCCGGCAGACGCTAGTCAGCGGAGTGGCCGAGCGGCCAAGGGGGGTAGTCTCATGGAAGCTTCCCGCAACACCGCCCAACAGTATCTCGACAAAGGCCTCGCTTTCTACAACAGAGGCTGGCTCGACGAAGCCGTGAAAAGTTACCGGCTTGCCATCGAGATGCGCGGGAGCGTTTTCCCGCGAGCGTATTATCACCTGGCTCGAGCGCTCGTGGACATGGGCGATATCGACGGAGCCATTGATGCATTGCGCTCGTCGATCGAGCAGCAACCAGACAACCCCGACGCGTATCTCAACCTCGGCCTCGCGCTCGCCCGCCGCGGCGAGTACGCCGGAGCCATTGATGCTTACAAGAAAGCGATCGATCAACGCGGCGGCAATCACCCTCTGGCCTACCACAATGTCGGCGTCGCTCAGCTTCGACGCGGCGAGTTCGAGCAAGCTGCCGCCGCATTGGAGCGCGCGATAGAACAGCGCGCCGGTGAGTTCCCGAAAGCCTGGCACAATCTGGGTATCGCTCTGGCTCGCAAGGGAGATCTCGAAAAAGCGGCGGCGGCGTTCACCAACGCCATCGCGCAGCGTCGCGGCAACTATCCCGATACCCATTTCGAGCTCGGCCGCGTCCTTCTGGAGAAGGGCGATCTGGCCGGCGCGGTCGCGGCGTTTCGTGCCGCCATAGACCAGCGGCATACTCGGTTCCCTCAGGCCAGTCTTGAGCTCGGGCGCGCGCTCTACGGGCTAGGCCGCCTGGATGAAGCCGTCGCCGAGTTTCGCGCCGCGCTCGAAGGACAACCGCTCAATCCCGAAGCCCATCACGAACTGGGCCGCGCCCTCGCCCGCCAGGGTAATCTCAAGGAAGCCGTCGACTCGTTTCACGCAGCGTTGGAGCAGCGAAGCGATTTCCCGTGGGCTTATCACAACCTCGGCGCCGCGCTAGCGCGGCTGGGTAATCTGACCCAGGCGGTGGCGGCGTTTCGCGAAGCAACGCGGCAGAACCCGTGGTTTCCGCGCGCCCATTTCGATCTCGGGCTTACACTGCGAGACCTCGGCGACGAGCAGGGCGCGGCTGAAGAGTTCAGCGCCGCTATCGCGCTGCGCGGCGGCAATTATCCCGATGCCCACTACGAACTTGGGCGGATATACGCGGCTGAGCGGCGCTTCGACCTCGCCGCCGGTTCTTTCCGCGCCGCGATCGCTCAGAATGAAAACTTCCCCGAGGCCCATCACGAATTGGGCGCCGCACTGTACCAGACCGCCAACATCGAAGACGCGGTCGCGATGTTTCAAAAAGCGATCGACCAGCGCGAAGGGGATTTCGCGACCGCGCATCAGAACCTGGGGCTCGCGCTGTTGGACCTCGGCCGCGTCGAGGACGCCACCGCCGAGTTCCTCGCAGCCGTGAGGCAGCAGCCGGTCTTCCCGCGGGCTTATCGCAACCTTGGCCGCGCGCTCTACCGCGCGGGCGATATCGACAGCGCGATTCAGGCGCTCCGCACTGCGATCGATCAACGCGACGGCGAGTTTGCCGAGGCGTATCACGATCTGGGCGTCGCCTACTATGGAAAGGGCCAGCTTGAGGAAGCAATCGGCGCGCAGCGAAAAGCGATCGAGCAACTCGACGGATTCGCGGACGCCCAGTTCTGGCTGGGCAAGGCGTACGAGGCGAAGGGCGACGACCTGCTTGCCATCGAGTCGTATTCGGCAGCAATAGATGCCTCACGCCGCCCGATTCCTGAAGCTCGTTACGGGCTTGGGTTCGCGTATGCGCGATTGGGCGAGACCGAGAACGCAATTCAGGCCTATCGGGCGGCGCTCGCGGAGAAAGACGACTTTGCGGAGGCACATTGCAGGCTCGGCGCGCTGTTGCTTGATGCCGGAGACCTCGAAGAGTCAATCATCAGTCTCCGCCGCGCGATCGCACTGGACGGCGGCGCCGGAGAGTCGCGCCATCTGCTAGGCGTTGCGCTCTACAGATCCGGCGAGCTTAGCGAGTCGGTGAAGGAGCTGGAGCTTGCCATCGAGCAGTGTCCCGATTTGGCGGTCGTTCATCTTGACCTTGCACGGTCGCTGTTCGATGCCGGAGATCTTGCGCGCGCGGTTGAGTCTTGCCGCAAGTCGATCGAGAAGGAGGTCGCCGATCGCGGCGAAGCCCACCACTTGTTGGGGCGGGCGCTATACGAAATGTGCGAGCTTGAGGAGGCGGTCAAAGCGCTCAGCATCGCGTCCGAAGCCAAGCCTCAAGCGGCTGAGGTTCACCGCGACCTCGGACGCGCGTGTTACGATCGGGGCGACCTCGACGCGGCGATTGCGTGTTATCGAAAAGCGATCGAGCGCCGCCCGGATTACGCCCTTGCCAGCCACGATCTTGGACTCGCGCTGTACGAAGCCGGCGCTCTCGAAGAAGCCGTCGCCAGCCTTCGCCGCGCGTGCGGGCCGGGCGAGGGCTTTCCGGCGGCGTGGCACAATCTGGGCGTCGCGCTTCAGGACCTGGGCGAGATCGACGAATCAATTCAGGCTTATCACAAAGCGATCGAGCAGCGCGGCGGGCGGTACCCGGAGGCCTACTACAATCTTGGGAACGCGATGTACGAGCGCGGCAAGATCGCGGACGCCGTCGCTGCATACCAGACCGCCATTGAACAGCAGCGAGGCGGCTTTCCGGGCGCACACCGTAATCTCGGCAATGCGCTTGCGCGGCTGGGGCGGCTGGACGAGGCGGCCCTCGCGCTCGAACAAGCGATAACCGAGGGCGATGCCGCCCCCCACGCGCATCACGATCTGGGATTGGTACTCCTGGGCCGCGGCCGCCTCGAAGAAGCGATAGCGAGATTCCGGCTTGCACTCAGCCTCGGTGGCGGCGAAGACCCTGATATGCACCGCAATCTTGGCCGCACGTTGCATGAAAGCGGCGCTCTTGAAGAAGCCCGCGCGGAATTGGAGGCCGCGATTGCGCTCCGGGAGAAGAGCGCAACCGCCCGTGGGACTCGCGAGACGAACGAATCGCATTCGAGCGTTGAGACAATCGCGGCGTTCGCGTTTCCCGAAGCGCATCATGATCTCGGCCGCGTCTTTCATGACCTTGGCCAGGTCGAGCGAGCGATAGCGGAGTATCGGGAGTCCATCGCTCAGCGCGGAGGACGATTCCCTCGAGCGCATTACGACCTTGGCCGCGCTCTTTCGCGATCGGGCGAGTACGTTGAGGCGATGGATGAGTTCCGGGCGGCCATTGAACAACAGGGCGGGGTGTTCCCCGAAGCACACCTTCAAATCGGGCTGTTGCTGGCGAGGCAGGGTGACACGATGGCGGCGCTCGATTCGTACCAGACCGCGATCGACCAGTCGGGAGGCGTGTACCCGGAAGCGTACTATCAAATGGGACTCGCGTATGTGCGCAGCGGCGGGCCTGAAGACGCGATTCGGTGTTATCGGAGCGCGATTGAGCAACGCGAGGGCTACTACCCCGAGGCGCATCAGGACCTTGGCAGGGTGCTCTATTCGACCGGCAACCTGGAAGCGGCCAACGAAGCCTATTCCACGGCCGTACGGCAACGGGGGAGGACCGGAGGCCCGCCCCGTTCAGACTCGAACAGTGCGGAGGCGAATCATCCTGGAAGCGTCGAGCACGTCCGTTGCGCAGAAGGAGTCGTTGAGGAGATGGAAGCGTCACTCCGGCAGGCGCCGCCGGCGACCGATGCCGGAAAGGGCGCTGCGGCAGCAGTCGACAAGCAGGCGCGACGCGTTGACGAGTGAGGAGCGACCGAGTCCACGGCTTAGGCTGTTTGCGGTTCTTCCCTCCTGCCTCAAGCAAACCGCGAGGGGCTGATCTGAAGGTTCCTTCTGCTTTTTGTCCTCACGTTCTCCCATTACAATGTCGCGGTGACGACTCACGCGACTTCCCGCACGGTTGGCTACATCGAACTCATTCGTCGCAATCGCGACTTCCGCCGCCTGTTCATCGGCCAGGTGATCTCGCAGACCGGCGATTGGTTCAACAGCGTCGCCTTGTTCACGCTGCTGCTGAGCCTCGGCGGTTCGGGCTCGTCTATCGGGTTCGTGCTGATCCTCAAGCTGCTGCCTTCTTTCGTCGTCGGTCCGTTAGCCGGAGTCGTTGCTGATCGCTTCAATCGCAAGACGATCATGATCGTGTCCGACGTCGCGCGCGGGATTATCGTCGTGGGGTTCCTGCTCGTGCGGCGGCCCGATCAGTTGTGGATTGCTTACGCGCTTGCCGCGCTGCAGGTGATCGTCTCGACGTTCTTCGACCCGGCGAAGTCGGCGGCGCTGCCGAGCCTGGTTTCGCGCGAGGAGTTGATCGCGGCGAACGGGCTTTCGAGCGCGTCGTGGTCGGTGACGCTCGCAATCGGCGCCGCGCTCGGAGGCGTAGTCACCGGCGCTTTCGGCCGCGATGCGGCGTTCGCTGCCGACTCGCTTTCCTATTTCGTTTCGGCCGCTTTCATCTCGCTGACGAGGTTCAGATGGGCGGAAGACCCGACCAAAGGGGAAGCGCGCACGCCGAAAGCAAAGTTGTCGTTCTCGGATGCCACCGGGATTGCGGACCTCATCGAAGGCGCGCGCTACCTGAGAGCGAACCGGCGAGTGATGGCGCTTATGCTGGTGAAGAGCGGGTGGGGGTTAGGCGGCGGCGTGTTGTTATTGCTCACGATATTCGGCAAGGAGATATTCCCGATCGGCCGCGATGGGAGCATCTCGATTGGCCTGTTGTACGCGGCGCGAGGGGCCGGCGCGATGGTTGGACCGATCATCGCTCAAGCTATCAGCGGAGCTTCTTCGCGAGCGATGCGGCGGACGATCACGGTAGCGTTTTTCATCTCGGGAGTCTTCTATCTGCTTTTCGCTCACGCGCCGGTTTTTGGCGTCGCGATGCTGACGGTGCTTGGAGCGCACGCGGGCGGGAGCATTCAGTGGGTCTACTCGACGACCTTGTTGCAGTTGTCGGTGCCGAACCGGTTCCTGGGCCGGGTGTTCGCTATCGAGCTTGCGTTGCTGACTCTGACGATGTCGCTGTCGACGTGGTTAACGGGCTGGGGCGTAGACCACGCGGGAGTGGGCGCGCGTTCGATGGCGACGGTGCTGGGGGTGGTCTTTTTGGCGCCGGGCCTCGCGTGGTGGGCGATTCAGCGGCGATTGGACCGGTCGGATGCGACGTTGCTCGAGGGTGAAACGGAGAGCCTCACCGCCGAAGCTCCGCGCGAGACGTCATTCCCGCCGGGATGATCACACCGATCCGCATCAGCTTCACGCCTCGTCGCCCGGCCCTTCCAGTAGCCGGGTTCGCGACTGCAGTGCATAACGGCGACAATTTGGACTGAGTCACGCACTCTTCGAAGAGCATCCTCACCGGCAATCGTCTCCATCTGCCCCGCGCGCGCTTCGTCCCGCCTGGGTATTGCCTCTGCGGTCCACAAGCGATCGATTGGGCCGAGGTCGCCGGCGTCGAGGCCCTGTACAAGGAGATCGGCCAACTCCGCCCGCGATTCGCTGGGCAGGTTCATCGCCTCCTTAACCACCTACAGCGGGATGTTTCCGTGTTTCTTCGGAGGATTCTGATCCCGCTTCGTCTCTAGAAGCTCCAGCGCCCGGATGAGCTTCGGCCGAGTCAAACGCGGTTCGATCACCTCATCGATGAACCCGCGCTCGGCGGCCACGTAAGGCGAAGCGAACTTCTCGCGGAACTCGCTCGCGCGGCGCTGGGCTTCCGCCGCCGGATCATCGGACTGGCCTATCTCCCTGCGGTAGAGAATCCCAACCGCGCCCTCAGCACCCATCACTGCGATCTCCGCCGTCGGGTATGCGAAGTTCACGTCCGCGCGAATATGCTTGGACGCCATAACGCAGTACGCTCCGCCATAGGCTTTCCGCGTGATCAGCGTGATCTTCGGGACCGTCGCTTCGGCAAACGCGAACAGCAATTTCGCGCCGTGCCGGATTATTCCGCCGTGCTCTTGCTGAACGCCGGGCAAAAAACCGGGCACGTCTTCGAGCGTGATCAGCGGAATGTTGAAGCAGTCGCAGAATCGCACGAACCGCGCCGCTTTGACCGACGCGTCGATGTCGAGCACGCCTGCGAGGTGCGCGGGCTGGTTGGCTACGATGCCGACCGAGCGCCCGCCAAGCCGCGCGAATCCCACAACGATGTTCTTGGCGTAGTGCTCGTGGACTTCGAAGAGATACCCATCGTCAACGACGCGATGGATTATGTCGCGGATGTCGTAGGGCACATTAGGCAGCTCGGGCACGATAGTGTTCAATCGCTCGTCCGCTCTGTCCTTGAGATCGCTTGTCGCCAGCCGAGGCGGATCGTCGAGATTGTTTGATGGGATGAAAGAGAGCAACTCGCGGATCAACCGGAGACAATCTTCGTCGTCTTCAGCGGCAAAGTGCGCGACGCCCGAAACCGAGTTGTGCGTCATCGCGCCGCCCAGCGTCTCTTTGGTGACCTCCTCGTGAGTGACGGTCTTGATGACATCAGGACCGGTGATGAACATGTAGGAGGTCTTCTTCACCATGACGTTGAAGTCGGTGATCGCGGGCGAATAGACGGCGCCTCCCGCGCACGGACCCATGATGGCCGATATCTGAGGCACGACCCCCGAAGCCAGCGTGTTGCGCAGGAAGATGTCCGCGTAGCCGCCAAGCGAGACGACGCCTTCCTGAATTCGCGCGCCGCCCGAATCGTTCAACCCGATGACCGGCGCGCCGACTTTCATCGCCAGCTCCATCACCTTGCAGATCTTCTCGGCGTTGGTTTCCGAAAGCGAGCCGCCGAAGACGGTGAAGTCCTGCGCGAAGACGAAGACAAGTCGCCCGTCGACTTTTCCGTAGCCGCCCACCACGCCGTCGCCCGGAATGCGCTGCGCCGCCAGATCGAAATCGGTCGCCCGGTGCGTGATGAGCCGGTCGAGCTCCTCGAACGTTCCCTCGTCGAGCAGCAGTTCCACGCGCTCGCGCGCGGAAAGCTTCCCCTCCTTGTGCTGGCGCTCAACGCGTGCCGCGCCCCCGCCCGATTCCGCCGACTCATTTCGGCGACGAAGTTCCGCGAGCCTTTCCCGGATGCCTTGTGCCATAATTCCCGGCCTCTGAACAAATACTTTTCAATGTTTCGTCATCGCAAACACGCCGCCGTGGAGTTGTCCGATCCGGACCGATAGCCAGTTTGTACAGTTTGTACCGGACCTATCGGCCGCGCACCGGCCGTCTTGCCTCAGAGGGCAAGCCGCTCCACTGCTCGCATAGGATAATCGAATCGGAAGGTCTTTGCGGATGGTATTTGACCTGAACCGGCACGCCGGGCGAACAGATCCCCGGGGGCGTCAGATGAACCAGCCCCGAAATGTCCTGTGCCGCCGAGTATTCGAGCCCCTTCGCGTTGTACCGGTAGAACAGCAGGCCCGAGGTCGTCTGCTCGTCTCCTGTCTCTGCATCGGCTTCCACCAGGATTCCGTCGGTGATCCGTCCCATCTCATTGATGGCCAGACGGCGTTCCCGCTCGCGCTCGGCTGCGGACTTGCGCCGGTTGCGCAACCACAGCGCAAGCCCTACCAGCAGCGCCAGCACGCCCGCCATGCCTATCGCCATCCATCGTGAGAGTTTCATAGTTCGGTTTCATTCTAGAATCGCTTCCGCGTCCGATGACAAGTTTTGTCCGCTTCGAAGCGCCTGCGGTACGTCCCGCAAAAAATACATTCCCGCCTATTCGGCCGTCATGGCGACTTCCCCGGAAGGCTCGCTCTCGTTCCCCTTTCTGTCCGCAGCACGCACATGGTAGCGGTACCGCGCGCCAGGCCGGACCGTGGCGTCCCGAAACACGGGGATCCGCAACGGTTCCGGGTTCATTCGAGCGAACTCTCCGCCGTCGCCGCGATAGACGTAGTATCCCGCCAAGTCCTCTTCTTCATTCGGACTCCACGCGATCTCGACGCTGTTTGCCGTGGCCACCGCCCTCACGCCTTCGGGCGCGCGCGGTGGAAAGCGGTCCGTCGCCACAACTTCCGCTGTGCGAGAGAACGGAGTTACCGCCACAGATTCTCTCCGCCGCACGAAGGCCCGCACGGAATACAGGTAGGTGTGCTCGAACTCAAACGAAGTGTCCTCGTACTGGGAGCTTTGGGTCTCGCCGATCATCGTGCCTGGCGTGCCCGGCGCGCCGGGCTCCGCAACTCCGGCATCGCGCCGGAACACCTGATATCCATCCACGGTCACACCCTCCGTACCGAAGACGGATTGCGTTGCCGGCGTCCAGGTAAGCCGTACTGCCCGCTCCGTTACCTCGGCCTCGATGGTTGCGGGCGGCTGCGGCAGATTCGCGACCGGCAAAGTCAGGACGTTCGAGAACCCGGCGTCCCGCCCGCGGTCATTGAATGCCTTCACCGCAATCACCGCCATCGTTCCCGGCCGAGAGGCATCCAGCCGGACCGTGAGCCTCATGCGGTCTTCCGTTTCCGGGATGCTTTGCGCCGGAATCGCGGCCAACAGATCGGACGACTCCGGAACATTCGGCACAGGCATGCTTTCGGGATAGAAGGAGGCGTAGACCTCGATGCGGTCCAGACGCTGCGCGCGCGTGCCTTCGGTCGTCAGGCGCGGGCGCGACCATTCTAGTTGGATCTGCGCACCCACCTGCGCGGCGGTCAAGTCCTGGACGGGCGCTGGGATTTCGAGCAGCGGAGGCAGCGGCTCCCCCGGCACGCCGCACGCTGCCAGCAGGCACGCAAGCAGCAGCACCGCGCCCCAAAGCGACATGCAGATGCCGGTTCGCCAGATATCGCTGCGGTTCAATATTTCTTGGATAGCCTTGCGGGAGGAGACAAAATGGCGTTTCAAAATCCGAACCACCACG